>CAZTAO010000012.1:0-109667 GCA_964611645.1 uncultured bacterium
GCCGTTGCTTTGCGGACATCCAGGGATCGATTGACCGGTATACTGAGCGCGGCCAATAGATTCTATCCGGATGTTTCAGACTTCGAGAAGCAGGACCCCGACCACGATATTGGTGTCGAGTCTTTTGGGTTTTGGTGTCCACAGCGACGGCCTGGCGGCGAGAATCTGGCAATGGAGATCAATCCAGGACTGAATCTATTCATTCCTGAGAATGTGATAAATGGACTTCACCGACCAACCGATGGTCCAAATGCCTGGATCGCCTCTAGAGGCGACCCAAAACCAGAATTGACTTTAGCCTGGAACGAGCCAGTTTCAATTTCCCGCTTGGACTTGTACTTTGACACTGATTTTGACCATCCGATGGAATCTGTGCTGATGGGTCATCCAGAAAGGGCGATGCTATTCTGCATAAAGCACTACCAGATCATCACCGCTGACGGCACAATCGTGTTTGAGCTGTCTGATAATCACCAGACACAAAACACGATTCGCTTCAATCCTCCCATCAACACCAAGATCTTGCGAATACAGATCCTTGAAAGCCACGGGAGTATTCCTGCTTCGATCTTTGGTATTAGTTGTTTTGCTGAGGAATAAGTAGTTCCTATATCACCGACAGCGCGTATGGCGCATTCCGCGTCCGCGACCAGTTAGTTGTCCAGTCGTAAAGCCTGTGCACGGCAGTCTTGGGCCACCTGAGCACTGCCGAAGTAGATTGGAGAAGAGATGAAGAAAGATTGGTGGGATAAGGAGTTCAGCGTGTTGTTCACGCTGGGGGAAAGCACGACTGCGGGAGGTTGGTCGAGCAGTCGGGAACGCTGTTGGGCTGCCCAGCTTGCAAGGACTATCAATGAGTATCAGCGGGTACCCGTGCAGCTTGTGAACGTAGGTATCGGGGCAAACGTCATATCAACGAAGAGTCCCGCATATGCTTTCAGCGGCAAACCTGCAGCAGACGAACGCCTGGAGCAGCACGTTCTCAATCATACAGCGAACGGCAACCATCTGGTTCCGGACCTGCAGGTCATATCCTACGGCCTCAACGATGCCCGCGGCGGAACTCCCATCGACCTGTTCTCCTCCGAGTTGGAAGATATCATTCGCAGGGTGCGGGAGAGATTCCAGCCACTGATTGTCTTGCTCGGTCCTTACTATATGACCGACTTCACTCTTGGCGGCGAGGAGTGGAGCCATGGTAACATGGAGGTATTCAACCAGTTCAACCGTGCCATCGAGCGGGTTGCCAAAGAGAAAGACTGCCTGTTCGTAGACTTGCTTGCAGCCTACGGCAAAGCCGACTGGCTGGTGCACCACGATGGCGTCCACGCCAACGACCTTGGCCACCGAGTTGTTGCCAACAGGATATTCGAAGTGCTGGCGTCCAATTGCTCAGGGCTTGCGCTAGAGACGCAGGTATTGGAAGAGAAGATAGTCCCGTGGCGGGATGAATCGACCCTGCAGGTTTGAGGGAAGAACCTCACCCCAACCCCTTTCGCAGCCCCGCTTCGCTGGGGGCTGCTTTCGGGCGGTGCCTCTCCGTGCGCGGAGAGAGAGTATAAAGAAGGAGTAACTATGCGTTCAATGATTCTGGCTACAATGATTCTATGTTTGTTGGCTCTGGGAGCCTCGGCTTTTGCTGCGGGGGACGCCCCCATGAACTTGAACTTCGGTGACGGCTCGCAGTGGCGATGCGTGGGCGGGGAGTGGTCCGGGGGTGAAGAAGGCCTCATTCTGCCTACACAGACCCGCAACACCTACAGCGAAGCCTACTACACCGGCAAAGCTTACAGCGATGTCACTGTGGAGTTTGAATACTGGGCCGGCTATCGCGAAGCGGCTACCGGCTCTGCCGGTCTGATCCTGCGCTCCAACGACGGCCAGGATGCCTATTGGGTCTACTTCCCCTGGTGCGGCCAGCCCTACAGAGCTAAGCACTTCTGGGCGGGACTTGGCAAGCTCAACGGCGACGGTTACGTTCGCAATATCACGTTCGACGTCGTGCCGAACGTGATCGCCGAGTGGGAGCGATGGTATACGGTCAAAGTGCAGGCTGTGGGACCTCGCATCAAGGCGTGGGTAGACGGTCGTCTGGCTCTGGACGTTACTGACAACACCTACAAATCCGGGCTTATCGGTCTGGCCGGCTATGGCGAGTACCAGTTCCGCAACTTGCGAGTAACCGGCACAGGGACCAAGGCCCCCAAGCTGCCTGCGAAGCTGAGCATTCCCAAGAACCAGGTGGAACTGCCGATACCCTGCACGTGGCCGACCGGCTGCGTTGCGCCCAATGGAGACGTGCTCATCGGCTCCGGCCAGGTCCTGCTGCGATCAACCGACAAAGGCCGCACCTGGACCAAGGAAGCGCTGCCGGAGTTCGTAGCTGGGACAGAAAAGCTCCACGTCTTCCCGATGGGTGATGGTGGCTCCACACTGCTGACGACAGCCAAGGGTCGACTGATCGCGGTGGGAGCAATCGGCGGCTACATAACAAAAGGCCCGTCCAGAGCGCACGGGTTCTGGCTGAGTGAGAGCTTCGATAGCGGCAAGACCTGGACAGAAGCCGAATTCGGGCCACTCACCGACGATAGCCCCTGGCCCAACGACATAGGCAAGGAGCGCGTCTACCTCAACGGCCCAATGGTGGAGACCGAAGACGGCGCGCTCGTGAGGTTCACCTACGGCTCGATTGAGGACAACAGCAAATACACCAACGTCAACACTTGGGCCGCAGAGAAGGCCAAATCGCTCGCATTCCGCTCGACCGATGGCGGCAAGACCTGGAGCGGGCCTATTGAGTTGGACCGACCGCTGTACGGATCAGCAAAGTACAATTCGTTTGCGCCGCGCGGAACCATACCGGGAAGCCTGGATCTCACCGAGACTACCGGCGTGGCAATCGGTAACACTGTCATGGCTCTTAGCAGACCCATCTACAGCCCGTGGATGTGGCAGATGTGGTCGTATGATGGCGGCGTGACCTGGGATTCCGCCGCGCGCACCACATTCCCCGGCTACGCCCAAGCCATGATCAAAACCAAGAGCGGGGCAATCGTATGCGCGCACCGCTATCCGGGCTATGCAGTCAACGTAAGCTGGGACAACGGCCTGAACTGGGACCAGGGAACAGTCATAGACTGGCCGACCTGGGCCATGGGCAACATAATCGAAGTCGAGCCTGATGTCCTCCTGTTGACCTACATGAACTCCGACCTCGGTGACGTAGCCAACCTGCAAAAGTTCCCACTACTGATGCAGAGGGTGAAGCTGACCAAGGACGGCATTAAGCCAGTAAAGTAAAACACGCTCCCTCTCCCCGCTGGGAGGCTGGGGTGAGGGAGCTTTCTATGCTTCGGCTGGCTTTTCCCGCCGAAGCAAGGTTCTGCGTCGGGGCGAAAAGCCTCCCGACGCATACAAGGGACTTCTACCCCTCTCCCACGCTCGGGAGAGGGCTGGGGTGAGGGAATTCTATACGGAGGTACTATGTTGAGACTACTCATACTAACAATCTGCATCCTGCTGCTGAGCGCGGCATGCTCGTGCCCGGCCGACGAGCTTCCCCCTGTCCCATCTATCGGGTGTCCGATAATCGCGGCCAAGGATGCGCCGAAGATCGATGGCGCGATGGATGAGCCTGTCTGGGCCAAGGCTGAGGCGCAGAGCAATTACCAGAAGGTCTATGTCGGCGGGGACAAGAAGCTGGACTTTCGGATAATGACCGATGGGGATTGGCTCTATCTGTGTGTGACCGCCTCCCAGCCGGGCATTCCGGAAGGCGATGAGGAGTATATGGACTTCGTGATAGCGCCGGACAAAGCGTCCGACCAATACTCCTACTTTGTTGTCAGCCTGAACTCCAAGGGGGTCAAGAACCGGAAGTTTGAGAAGTTCCAGGGAACTGATGCCGATTGGAAGTCCGCGTTCAAGTTCGGCGACGGCAGCTACACCCTGGAAACGGCCGTTCGCTGCGCCCCGCTGTTCGGCGGCAAGCTGACCAAGGGCAAGGCCTTCGACTTCAACCTCAGCCGCGCCCGGATTACCGTGCTTGGCGACAAAATGCAGATATACCAGATGTGGTCGCACACCGGCGAAAGCTCCGGCAATCGCTACAGGTTCGGCGAGATCACAGTCGGCAACCTTGCGGACCAGATGCCGATACTGCGCGCGCAGTTGCAGGCAGACCTCAATGCTGCCCGCGCGAATCTCACCAACCCCTCCGAGGAGGTCAAGAAGGCCTTCTCGAAAGCCGAGCAGCAGGCGTCGGACCTGCTCAACAGGGTACCGTCAGACGGCGTGGTGGATTCCGAGTTCGTGAAAGACTATCGTTATCGAGTCAACGAAACCACCCGCGCCCTCCGCCGCGCCTCCCTGGTGGATCGCGGCGTGATAGTGTGGACGTGCAACCCAATGGCGGTTCCGGCAGTTCGAGAACTGCCTCCTCCGGCAGTCAAGGAAGCCGACACACTCGACATTCGCGCGCTGGCTGGGGAGTGGGAATCGGCTGCGGTTGTTGTCACCAACCTCACCGCAAACACCCTCAACGGCCAGGTGTTGCTGGAAGACTTTGTATCGTCTGACGGCAAAACCAAGCTGCCCGGATGGAGCGTCCTCCAGGTCAGGACCGCTGCTCCCTACACTCTGCAGACAGGCGAAACCAAGCGCGACCCGCTGCCCCTCTTGCAGGAGGGCGATCTCTTCAAGGTCGCGCCGGACGATAACGAGTTGCTGTGGCTGACATTCAAGTCACGCGACGTCGCTCCCGGAAAGTACACGGCCAGGATGACTGTAAGATCATTGGACGACCGCGTAATGCGTGACATCAAGCTGGTCTACAGAGTCTACCCGCTGGCCCTCGGAGCCGAAAACAAGCCTGATGTCCACGTTTGGGCCCACTTCACAGTCGGCAAGGACTGGGCCGAGCGCGCCGCCATGTGCAGGGACTACTACATTACCACTGGATATACTGAGAACTGGCCGCACCTGCCCTATTACGTTGCGGACGCAGACGGCAACCTGGCGAGCGACAAACTGGATTTCACCGAATGGGATCGCACCGTGGACGAACTTATGCAGACCAAGCAGCAAACATACCTTTTTGTCCTCGGCTGGCACGACCGGTTCCTGTGGCCCGCCAAGCTGGAGGATAAGTCCACCAAGTTCAACTTCGCCAGATGGTCGCCAAAGTTCAACGAGCTATTCGCAAAGTGGGTGATTGCATTCCGGGATCACGTGGCAGCCAAAGGGCTTCCGCCTGAGAGATGGGCGTTCTACATAATGGACGAGCCACCCCCCGGCGAGAACAGGCAGGAAGTAATCAGCTTCGGGAAAGAGATCAGGAAAGTTGATCCAAAGGTAAGAACCTATATCACCTTCCCGGTCGGGCAGGGCACCGATGCCGAGAACCTGGAGCTATCCAAGTATGTCGACACCGCACAGATAATTGGCGAGGTCAGCCCAGAGGTTATGAAACAGATCAAAGCCAACATCAAGCACCCGTGGACATACCGCATACTCCTGCGCGGGGCTTCGCCTTTCGCTGGTTACAGGCAGGCGGCGTGCTGGCAATCCATGAAAGATGGCTACACCGGCACCGGCTTCTATGTCTGGGACAGCAAGAGCGGGCAATTCCTGTGGCGCGACGCCGGGCTGGACTCGCTGTTTGCCGCCGTCTACACCGCCCACGATGGCACCGTAATCCCCAGCCTCCGGGCAGAGGCGTTCCGGGAAGGCATCGAAGACTGGAAATACGTGATAATGCTCGATGAGGCAATCGCGGCGGCAAAGAAGAAGGGTGTCAGCGCATCGATCGTGTCCACTGCAACCGCATACCGCGCGAAGGTCTTCTCTGACTTGCAGGATGAAGAGAGCGCATACAAATTCAGAGACGCCTGCCGCACTCAGCTTCTCGCCCTGCACGCGGCCATTGGCGATGTGAAGGGTGAGGCGGTGAAGGTTGTGGAGGAGTAGCAAGTGTTCAGTATCCCTAAGTGTTGCACGTCACCCTGAACTTGATTCAGGGTCTCCTCTCGATTGAAGACAGATGCTGAACCAAGTTCAGCATGACGTTGCACCTACGAGGAGTAGCCACAACTTGACTTGTGTAGACAATAATGAGTAAATGTATACAAATTCGCGCCCGCGATTCTGTGAAATGAGGTCGGCCATTATGAGAAGACTTGTCCTGCCGTTTACTCTTGCAGCGCTTCTGGCCATCTGTATGCAGGCGTACTGCGCGGCTGAGCCGGGTAATCTGGTGCAGCTAACCGGCAAGAGCGTGAACATCTCGCTGAACAACAACCTGGGCCTTACTGTCACCGACAGCAGCCACAAGGTTATCTGGCAGACTGGCGCTCAGGGACCGATTGTGACCGTTAGGTCGGGAGGCAAGGCCTCCTCAATGCCGATCACAGTGGCAGAGCAGCGCAGCCAGTCGAAGTTCTCAGAGGGTAAGTATAGAGGCTCGACCGTCCACCTCAAAGGCTTCGGGAGTTCGGACGCGGTGCTGTCCCTCACAATTGCCCTTAATCCGACTTCGGACGACCTGCTGGTTCAAGCCGAGCAAACAGGCGGCAAGGATGAAATCGTAAGCATCGAGCACCTTTACCGCTGGGAGAAGCCTGTGTCGGACGGCGGGTATATGGTCCTGCCTCACGGCTCCGGGTATCTGATCCCCGCCGACTGCCCCGACGCACTCCCCGGCCAGGGCCAGGCCGGAGGCCTCATCGGTAGCCGGTGGTCTATGCCGCTTTTCGGTATGGTGAAGAGCGAGTGGGGCATGGCTGTGAGGGCGGAAACCTGGTGGGATACCAACGCCTACGGGGACCACGTGCCCGGGCAGTTCTCCGCGCTGGACTTCCACTGCTCCCCCAGCCTGGGCAAGCTCGCCTATCCTCGTCGGATGAAGTACCGGTTCGCCAAGGGGATGGACTATGTCCAGATGGCCAAGCTCTACCGAGCGGAGGCTCGTAAGCAAGGCCTGGTGCGGACTTTGCAGGAGAAGAGCAAGAGCACACCTCAGATCAAACGATACGTGGACGGGATACTGTTCCGATGGGCCGCGTGGAACCCGGACCAGCTTGAGACCGTTCTGGGCCAGATTTCAAAGCTCAAAGCTAACGGCCTGACGATCAACATATTCTACCCGAAGTGGCCATCGGAGGGATATTCGCCGGACCGCAACACCGCATTTACGTCAGACGCGGTCTGGCAGGGGTATCTCAGCGAGGACCCTGTCCCCGGCGGATGGGCGTCTTTGGTGAGCTTCGAGCGTAAGCTTCACGAGATGGGCTGCCTCACCCAGGGGATGATCAACCCAAGGACCCAGAAACCGGCCGGGCCGATGTATGATGAGTCGCTGTTCCCGATGAACCCGGACGGGGGCCGCAACACCGGCTCGATCAGTATGCACGGAGCGCCCGATCGCAACAGACTGATCCTCAACAGCCTCAAGAAGCACGGGCTGAAGTTCGATGTCCTGTATTACGACGGCTACTCCGCCGCAGCCGGCATGCCTGAAGACTACAACCCCGCGCACCCGGTCAGCCGAAAGGCCACCTACGACCTCCAGAACAAGTGCTTTGCCGATACGCGAAAAGCCGGAATAATGCCCGGAGGTGAGCTTGCCCGCTTCTGGGCGATGCGCGACTGCGACTACTGGTTCTACACGGACTGGTCGGCTGATCGCCTCTCCAACAAGCCCAACCGCTACTCTCCAGGGCCTGTCGGCGAGCCGATCCCACTTTTCGAGCTGGTGTTCCACGATTGCTACGTGGCGGGCTTCGCCACGGGCGGCTACAAGCTGTACAATCCCGGGTACGACTGGTGGGACGAACGCACCCCACATCTCTACGAGTTGCTGTATGTGATCGCGCCATGCCACAACTGGCTGCCGGGAGGGTCGTTCCCATACGACAAGATCGACGCGCCGGAATCCGCCGCAAGGTGGGAGTGGCTGGGGAAAGTCTCCGCGCTGCTCAAAGCCACCAAGTTCTCGGAGATGGTATCTCACGAGTTCCTGTCGACCGACCGAAAGCAGCAGCGGGTGAAGTTCGCAAACGGCGTGATAACGCAGTTCGATATGGCGGGCAACCGCTACCGAGTCAAGGGCGTGAAAGGGTTCACAGGCAACTGGGAGACCCCGCCTGCCCTCCAGTAAAATCCACATTTGGAGATGAGAACCAGTGAGTGATCTGATACTAAAAGGCGGAAGCGTTCTGCTTCAAAACGGCAAGATAGAGAAACGTGAGATTGGGATCGAGTCGGGTACAATCGGCGCGATAGGCGAGAATGCGGGTGCCGGCAAATCGCTCGATGTCGATGGGGCGTATGTGTTCCCCGGCTTGATTGACATCCACACCCACGGAATCGCTTTCCACCGCCTCGGATACTGCTCGCTTGAGGATTATGCCGAGAAAGAGGCCGAGCACGGGGCGACCACCCTGATTGCAGGCTTCTTCGACACGGTCGACAACCTCGAGCAGACTCTCAAACGATACGCCAAAGAGATCGAATCGCCGAGGCTGCAGAAGCAGATAGCCGGGTTCAGGCTTGAGTCGCCATACGTCGCGCGAACAGGCGCGGGCTTCGCGGAGCAATTGACCGTGATCAGCGAGGAGACCACCCAAAGGCTGCTGGAAGCGGGCAAGGGGCACATCAAGATATGGGACCTCTCTCCCGAACTGGAGCACTGCGCCGAGACCGCCGCGCAGCTTACCCGAATGGGCATAGTCTGCTCCATCTGCCACACCCAGGCGACCATTGAAGAGGCCAGACGGGCGGTCGATGCCGGGATGAAGCTGGTCACCCACACGTTTGACACATTCGTGGTGCCGGAGATGACCGACCCCGGGGTCTACCCAGCCGGGCTGATAGACTACCTGCTGGTTGAGGACAGAGTTGTGTGCGAGATTGTGGCGGACGGAACACACGTTCCACCGCTGCTGGTGGAAAAAGCGCTGAGGTGCAAGTCCACCTGGCGGACCGCGTTTGTCACCGACAGCAACCTCGGCGCAGGCCTGCCATCCGGCACATACAACATCCCCGGCTACGGTGACGCCGTGGTAGAAGGCAGCAACAACGGAGTGCGGCTTGTGGAGAAGGGAATGGGGCTGGCGGGCAGCGCGCTCACCCCCATCGACGCCTTCCGCAACGCGGTGAGGATGTTTGGCCTGTCGTTCACCGAGGCATCAAGAGTCTGTTCAGAGACCCCGGCAAGGCTGCTGGGCCTGAACAAAGGCTCGATAGAAGTAGGCAAGGACGCCGACCTGATAGTCCTGGATCAGAACCTGGACCTGCTATACACCATTGCGGCCGGCGAGGTTATGTACGAGCGGAAGTAGACTCATATATTGAGGGCGGGCTTCTGTAACAGGCCCGAACTACGTCATGCTGAACTTGATTCAGCCGCTGGCGCGTCTCGACGAGCATCCAGACCCGGGTAGGGACCCTGAATCGACGTGTATCATACTGAAGCGAGAGGAAGAACGCGCACTATGAGAAGAGTGTTCCTGGCTGCGGCCTTGTTGTTAGCTATATCGGTAAGTTGCGGGTGGTCCGCGGAGAAAGTGCCTTGGTGGAAGCAGCAGAAGCTGCAGTTTATGTGGGGGCAGTGGGATATGTCGCGCGCCGACAAATCCAAGCCCTACAGTTGGAACGAGATCTTGCCGCGAGAACTGTTCCGCAATGTGGCGCAGGCAGGCGGGACCGTATTCGTTGCATCCCGTGGCTACAGGCCGGAGAACGCCCAGTTCGCCCACGAGTTCGGCCTGAAGTACTTCGCCACCAAGTTCATGAAGGACATCGTGGACGTGCCCGGCCGCAACTACATTCAGGAGAACGGCGAGGAGTTCCACGGCTCGGAGGACCATGTTACTTCGCCCGCTTACAAGTGCCCGCTGGATGAATCGGTCTATGACAAGGTACTGGTCCAGCCTCATATCGAGGGCATAAAGGCCGGCTTGATCGACGGCATCCACACCGACTGGGAATACTACAGCGGCAACGGGGACGCCCAGGGCGTCTGTTATTGCGACGACTGCTTCGCGCGGATCGGCGAGGCGATTGGGATCAAGGAAGCCCTGCCCGAGAAGACCAAACGCTTCCCGCTCCTCAAGGCCAGAAGCTTGACAGCAAAATACGAGAAGGAGTTCCGCAAGCGCCGAGTGGCGATGTTTGCCGGTATAGCCAACAAACTCCGCGCCGCCAACCCCGAACTCATGATCACCTGCTACGGTCAGTGGCTATCCGACTTCACCAAGGGGATGCATACCCCCGAGAACCCCATCATAGTGCTCGACCCAGAACACTACTACAACGACGACCGCCAGCCGTGGTGGGAGTCCTACTCTGCCAGGCTCAAAGCTGAAGGGTACATCTACATCCCCGGCGGGTGGACGAACGCCCTCTTCGGGGCGCAGGTATCGCAGGTCAGCGCGGCGCGCTGGATATATGAGGCGATGGTCAACGAGGACGGCTGCTGGCTGTGGTTCGAGCGTGAACTGGACGACGAGATCCTGCGCGCCTACTCTGCAGCCGACCGCCAGGTCAAGACCGTGGAGGGGAAAGTCGGGAAGTTTCTGTTCAACGGCAAGAAGGATTTTAGCTTTGTGACGGCGGTTGAGTGGTCGGGGCGTCCGGAACTGGCTCAGGCGGTAATAACCCGCACCTACCATCTTGGCGCCGAGCATCTGACCCACGTCAACAACGTCAACACCGACTGGCCCTTGCGCGCCCGCATCAAGTTTCCGAAGCTGACACCCGGGAAACAGTGGACGGTGCGCGACCCTATCGGCGACCTCTACTACTCCGCTGACGGCAAGTCCGCCACATGGACCACAGCTCAGTTGATTGCAGGCGTGGTAGTGTCGATGGAACCCCGCAGCGACCTATTCCTGCAGGTCTCACCGGCGGATACGAAGCCGGTGGTGGATGCGTCGGGGCTGATCGAGTCCGCCGAATTCGACACCATGCTTGACCATTCTGCCGCATCAACGCAAGCCCCTCCGCCCAAGGCGATCTCCGGCTCAGACGGGGCAGTTCAGGCCGGTCCCAAGAACCGCGCGATATATGCCGAGGTGATGCGAAACAGCATCTACGGAGATAGGCTGCAATCGCTGACAGCCTCAGCCCAGAAGGTCTTTGACCTTCCGAAGAGCGGATGGCAGTTCAAGATGGACCCGGGCGACATCGGCCCGGAAGCCAGATGGTTCCTCCCGCAGTCCTCGCCGGATGGCCAGGTTTCGATTGAGACAGAGTCCCTCTGGGGCGACAAAGGCGGCGTAGGCGCGGGCTGGTATTTCCGGAATATCGATATTCCCACCCTGCCGGAAGGCAAGCGCGTGTATCTGCACTTCGGCGCAGTGGACGAGCAGTTGGCAATGTGGATCGATGGCAATTACGCGGGTGATTACGACCGAGACCCCGACAGCGGCTGGGACCAGCCGTTTGCCATAGACGTAACATCCAAGCTGACTCCCGGCAAGCACCACCTGGCGTTGCGCGTGCATAACTCCAGGTTTGGCGGCGGCATCTGGAAGCCGGTGAGCCTGCTGGCAGGCCCGGCTTTGGCAGATCAGACGCCCCCGGCTGCCAAACAGGTCGCCACCGTGGGATCAGGCCGACTGGCCTACACCGCCACCGAGCCGATATTCTATGAAGGCGGGGAAGGCAAACTTACCATCGGCAACGCCATCAGAGCTCTGGCTATCGGCGGAAGCGAGACGAGCCTGCGGCAACTGCGCGGGCATCTGTGGTCGCCGACCTATTCCCCTGATGGCAAGCGAATCGCGTTCGTCCACGACGCTGGCGGCAGAGGCCAGATATTCACGATGGGCGCCGATGGCACAGGTGCCGTCAACATCAGCAACAACAAGTTCTGCGACCGCAGCCCGGTATGGTCGCCCGATGGCAAGCGCATCGCGTTCCTCTCAGACCGAGGAGGCGACTGGGACATCTGGGTGATGAACCCCGACGGAAGCGGTCAGAAGAAGCTGGCCGGCGATGCGGGCTTCGACTACGCTCCGGCGTGGTCACCTGACGGCAAGCAGTTGATGTGGGAGAGTTATTCCTCAGGCAGCCCCAGCATCTGGGTCTGCAATTCAGATGGCAAGAACCCCCACCCTCTGATCCCCTCGGACCGTTCTTTGATGCTGACCCCTTACTATGAGGGCGACGTGCAGGTAAGCTTCCCGGACAATTGGTACTACCTGCGCAATGCCACCTGGTCGCCGGACAGCAAGCAGATTGCGGCCGTCGGTCTGTTCAACGTTATCGTGGTTGACGCAGACGGCTCCAAGATGCAGGAAGCGGTCCCGTGGATGATGGGTATGGGCAAGCTCGCATGGTCGCCGGACGGCACGATGCTGGCAGGCACGGCCCGCACCGCTCCCGCCGAGACCGAACGCTCGGGCGTGTTCATGGTCAAACCGGGGAAGCAGGAGATCAAGTGGCTGGTGGAGACCACCCCAACCGGCCCCAGGCTCGGAGGAGCGCAGCGGCAGCCGGTCCTCAACACCTGGTACTCCCACGGCAGCGCTCAGCCAAGAAGAGTGATCAAGAGCTTCGACTCGCTCGCGTGGTCGCCGGACAGCAGAACGCTGGCATTCACCTCGGATATGGACCCGACAGGCGCGTTCTACGTCTACACAGTCTCGGGTGATGGCGGGACACCGAGTCGCCTGGACAGCACCAGAAGCGCGTGGCCCAATGAGATTAACTGGCAGCCACAGCCCTGATTGCTGTGCTGTTCACTCACCGTGAGAAACTCCCTCTCCCCGGCCCCGCGGGGAGAGGGCTGGGGTGAGGGGCACGCACAATCCAGCGTATTACAGTAATTATCGATATTGAACTGTCAAATAGTCTTCGCAAACTGAATGGGAGATAATCGAACATGTTACAAATGAGACCAAGTCGTGTGCTCAAGAAACTGCGCGCGGGAGGGGTGGCGAGTTGTTTTAAGCTCAACCTGGTGGATGCGCGGGCTGCTGAGATCGCGGCAATGCATGGCTTCGACTGCATCTGGGTGGATATGGAGCACACCCCCAACGACCTTGCAGTGGTGGAGCATCAGGTCTATGCGGCCAAGGCCTACGACGCCGATGTAGTCGTGCGGATCTGTCGCCGCGGCTACAACGACTACATCCTGCCGCTTGAGATGGATGCAGCCGGCATTATGGTCCCGCACTGCATGAGCGCCGCCGATGCGCGCGATGTGGTGCGTATGGCGCGGTTTCACCCGCAGGGACGCCGCGCTATGGACAGCGGCAACGCCGACGCAAAGTACTGTAACGTCCCAACTGCGGATTACGCAGTGCAGGCCAATCGCGAGCGTTTCATCATATTGCAGATCGAGGACCCGGAGCCGCTGGAAGAGCTGGATGAGATCGCTGCCACCGAGGGCATAGATATGCTCTTCTTTGGCGCGAATGACTTCAGCCACAGCATCGGCGTGCCGGGCCAGATCGGCGACCCGAGGGTGGTGGAGGCCAGAAAGATGGTGGCAGAGGCCTGCGCTCGGCACGGCAAGTGGGCTGCAATACCCTCGAGACCCGGCACCATGGACGAGTACATGGCCCTCGGCTATCGGTTCATCTCCATGGGCGCTGATGTGGTAGGGCTGAGCCAATACTGCGAGTCGCTGCACGAGGAATTTGTTACACGAGGTCTGGCTCCCCAGTAGAACCAACTCTCGCTCAAGAAGGAGGTTTCGTGGATACACATTCATACTGCATTGCCAATGGCGCATCGTTTGAGATTTCGCCGGAGATGGGCTGCAACGTGGTCTCGTGGGTGGTAGACGGCAGGGAGGTCTTTTACAGGCACCCGGATTTCGGCACAGACCCGCAGAAGTTCTATTACGGAGGCCACCCGGTGCTGTTCCCCTGCGTGGGACGCACGTGGGACAGGTCGGGGCCAACTCCGAGGTTTGGGGTGTACCGGGTCCACGGGATAGACGGTGAGTTCACAATGCCCCTGCACGGGCTGATGCGCAGCGCGCAGTGTCGCCTGACCTCCGAGGACGCAGGGCCATACAAGGCGCGAGTCGAATACGAAGTAACATTTCCCCAAACTGTTCTAGATGAGGCCTATCCTTTCGATCTCTCGCTCAAGCTGGCTTATGCGCTGGAGGGGTGCTCCCTGCAGATCAGCGCGACCATCACAAACAACGGCGATGCAGTTGCGCCTTTTGCGCTGGGCTATCATCCGTGGTTTGCGGTGGCGGACGCAGGGCGGCGCGGAGTTGAAGTCCGGATGCCCTGCGAGATAGAGCGAACCACGGACCCGGAACTCGCTATCCCCGATGGGGGCCAAAAACCGTTTCCCGGAATGCTGCGTTTCCCACCCGAGGGCAGCTTCGGAGGCGTCTACTCACAGTTCACAGGTACCCGCGCGGTTTTGACGGACGGCATCGCCAAGCGCACAATCTACGTGGACGTCGACTCCAACATCTCGGACTTCATCATCGCCTCACCCAATGGCCTCCCGGCAGTGTGCGTTGAGCCATGGACAGCCGGCCTCGGAGGCTGGGAAGCTCTGGAGTCGCCCGACTGGCAGGAGAAAACCAGTCTGGAACTGACAAAACCCGGCGAGAGCCGAACGATCGAGATCAGGTATACCGTAGCAAGCGCCCCAGGACAGTAGCACCATCACGCTGAGCCTGTCGAAGCGTGCAAGAACCGGCGTGGGGAACACGTCCATCCTTCGACAAGCTCAGGATGATGGGTGGGTGTGTTCGTTTGCCAAACACAAGTGTTGAGTTGAAAGGACCTCTTTGAGCGATGGAATATCCACAGCTTGGACGCAGCAATTTGAAGGTCAGCCAAATCGGGCTGGGGTGTGTTACCTTTGGCCGCGAGATCGATGAGGCGACTTCGTTTGAAGTGATGGATCACGCCCTCGAATGCGGAATAACCCTCTTCGATACCGCCGAAGTCTATTCCAAGGGGCTTTCGGAAGAGGTAGTCGGCAGATGGCTGAAGTCCCGAGGCAAGCGCAAGGACATTGTGCTGGCTACCAAGGTAGCGACCGGCCTTACCCGCGAGCGGGTGATCACATCCTGCGAGGCAAGCCTTCGCCGCCTACAGACCGACCAGATCGACCTCTTCCAGCTTCACCACTTCGACGCAGCCAACCCCCAGGAGGAAGCTCTGGCGGCGCTGGACATGCTGGTGCAGCAGGGCAAGGTGCGCTATGTCGGGTGCAGCAACCACGCCGCGTGGCAGTTGTGCAGGGCTTTGTGGAAGCAGGACGTGAACAAGTGGGCAAGGTTTGAGTCCACCCAGGAATGCTACAACCTCGCTATCCGCGACATCGAGAAAGAAATGATACCTCTCACCAAGGATCAGGGCATAGGCATTCTGGCCTACAGCCCGCTGGGCGCGGGGTTCCTGACCGGAAAGTACAATCGCGACCGGGTGATCCCGCCGGGAACGCGGTTTGATGTCGTTCAGGGCCACTCCGACCCATATTTCAACGAGAACGGGTTCAGGGCTCTGGACGAACTCAGAGCAAAGTCAGACAAGTTGGGGATTGGGATGATCCAGCTTGCGCTGGCATGGGTTCTGGCTCAGCCGGCTGTCACTTCGATGCTGGTGGGCGCGCGCAGGATCGAACACATCGATCAGGCGATTGCGGCTGATTCAATAGAGTTGCCATCAGGACCGTGGGAGGACTGGTAGCATCAGAATGGAGACCAATAATGGACATCACACTTAGAGACATAGATAAGCGCATCTGGGAGGAGGAGATCGAGCCTTGGCTGCCATCGCGGCTGTTCGATATGCACACCCACATCTTCCGGCCCCAGGACTGCCTGCTGAAGGCCGACGATACCGACTTCCCGCGCCCGGCGTATACGGATGAGATGGGTACCGTGGACCTGAAGTATGTGCGCGATGTGGACAAGATCCTTCTGCCGGGGCGCGAGACCGAGTATCTCCTGGTTGCCGCTCCGTGGCGGCGCACCGATTGGGACGGGCAGGCGCAGTTTATGTCTGATGAGGCCAAGGGCGAGAAGCTGACCCGGGCCGAGATGCCACTGCACCCTGCGATGAAACCCGAGTGGGTGGCCGACTGCGCGGACCGTTTGGGCTTGGTTGGTTTGAAACCCTACCGCACTATGACCGCCGATCCGGTCAACTGCCGCATCACCGATATGGTGCCGGAACCGATCCTGGAAGTGGCGAATGAAAAAGGGCTGGCCATCACAATGCACATGGCCAAGGAAAAGGCTCTTGCCGACCCGCAGAACACCGAGGACCTCCGCCGACTCTCACCCAAATACCCCAACGTCAAATGGATACTCGCGCACTGCGCCCGGTGCTTTGCGCCGTGGGCGATGGAGAAATCGATAGACAAGGTCGCCGACCTGCCGAACATGTGGATCGATATATCCGCCGTCTGCTCCAGCGCGGTCTTCGATATTCTTCTGCGGCGCTTCCCGGCTGAGCGGATAATGTACGCCAGCGACGGGTTCGCAGGGTGGTACAGGGGCAAGTACATCTACTGGGGCTACACCTGGGACTGGATGCAAGAAGGGGCGATGTCCACCTCCCACGCCAGCTCAGCCGCTACTTTCGTTCTATACGAGCAGCTTCGCGCCCTCGGCCACTCGCTGCGCTATGCCGGCTGGGACAAGAAGCAGATCGAGGCGCTGTGCTGGGACAACGGCGTGAGGCTGCTGCACGGCAAGTAAGGATTATCATGAAGTACCGAAAACTGATTGTGGCTCTCACGCTGGTAGCTGTTACTCTGGCGGCCATATCATCGGGCTGCCTTGCGGCAAACGCGCTCACGCTCGCCAGGAATGGCAAGACCGCCTACGTTATCACCGTGGCAGAGGATGCCATCGCCGCAGAACGCACGGCCGCAGCGGAACTGGCTAGCTATCTGAAGAAGGTAACGGGGGCTGAGTTTGCCGTGAGATCAGCGGCTGAGGTATCTACAAAGACGCCTCGCATAATGATCGGCCAGACGAATGCAGTCAGAAAGTTGCTGCCGGAGGTGAACTGGAAGTCACTCGGAACAGACGGGATAGTAATCAGAACAAAGGGCCGGAACCTGGTCATTGCCGGAGGCCGACCCCGCGGGACTCTATATGCCGTGTACACGTTCCTGGAAAAGACCGTCGGCTGCCGTTGGTGGACTTCAACCGAGGAGTTCGTGCCCAGCAAGCGCACGCTCACCATACAGGCACAAAAGACCACCTACGTTCCCGCTCTGACCTATCGTGAGGGTCTGTACAGGGATGTGACAACCAACCCCCTCTTCGCGGTCAAGCTCAAGAACAATGGCTACTACCCGGCCATCACAAAGGAATTCGGCGGGCACTACGAGTACGCCCTCTGGGGCCACAGTTTTGAAAACCTGATGCCTCCGCAGAAGTACTTCGTTGAGCATCCTGAGTGGTTCAGCCTTATCTCCGGCAAGCGGTTCGCCAAGGGCCACTCGGACTGGCAGCTCTGCCTCACCAACCGGGAAATGCGCAAAGAGTTGGCAAAGAACACTCTCGAGGTGATAAGGCAAAACCCCGGCTCAAAGCGCCTGTGGGTCTCTCAGAACGACGGCTACGGCCAATGCCAGTGCGACAACTGCCAGGCGGGCTACGCGGCAGCGGGTGGTGCGGGGGCCGGGCTGCTGCTGGAGACAGTCAACGAAGTAGCCGCGGAAGTTGAGAAGCAGTACCCCGACTACACCATCGAGACCCTGTGCTACCACTGGACTCGAAAGCCGCCCACCAACGTGCGACCGAGGCACAATGTCACTATCCGCCTCTGCGGGCTGGAATGCGATTTCGCGCAGCCGATAGACAGCGACTCCAACGCTGATTTCGCGGGAGACATCAAGGCCTGGGGGGCTATCACCAGCAATTTCTATATGTATCACTATGCGTCCAATTTCATGAACTATGTGCTTCCCAACCCTGCCCTCTTCAACATCGGCGAGGATATCCGGTTTTTCGTCAAGAGCAAGGCGACCGGCGTATATGTGGAGGCGGACAACGCCAACCCCATCGGCGACATGGTCCGAATGCGGGCATGGGTGGTCTCTCAAACGCTGTGGAACCCGTCCCTTGACCCGATCAAACTGGCCGACGAGTTCGCGCGCGGTTACTACGGCCCGGCAGGACCACACATATCGGCGTATGTAAAGCTGGCGCACGACGCAATCAAGCGGTCCCAGATGAGGCTGAGCTACGGCAACGCCGACACCAGCTTCCTGACTCTGGCGGATATGAACGAGGCCACCCGACTCTGGAGCAAGGCCGAGAAGGCAGTGGTCAATAACAGCGAACTCCTGGCGAGGGTACGGCGAGACCGCCTGCCGGTAGACCTTGTGTGGATTCGTGACTGGGCGAGGCTCAAGAAAGACTCGGAGAAGACCGGGCGAGAGTTCCTGGGGCCAAAGGATGTGATGGCTGCAAGCGACGATTACGTGGCGAGAGTGATTCCGCTGGTCAAGCCTGCCTACACAACCGACCCCACCGGCAGCGAGGACGCCAACAGGCGATATGGGATCGACCCGGCCCAGACCGCGCGTCAGCAGTTGGAGCTGTATGCCGAGAAGCCGCCTGCTCCCCCGGCGGAAGCGGCCGGGCTTGGTGAGGGCAGTTACAGAGTGCTGCACATCGGCGAGGGTACCACAACCGAGACCGTCGAGGACCTGCTCGCCACCGATGGCAAAGCCCAGTTGTTCTCCGCGCAATGGAAGAGGGCAGCATTCCCCATCACCGCAGATTTCGCGGGCCGATGTCGGATGTATGTGCGAGTGCGATGCGAGACCAAAGCGGCTCCGACGGGTAACGGGAAAGCGGGTGGTTACTTGAAACCCGGAGAGGCGTTTGTGGTCACTCTGATGGACAACTTCCTCTACCCATTCGGCAGGTACGAGGTTCTAAGCCGCCGCGTTCTGCTGGAAGAGATCAAGGGCAACCAATACCATACCATCGACCTCGGCACATTCGAGTTCAAGCCCGGCATGTTCCTCTTTATCGACAACGGCGACGTAACTGGAATTGAGAAGCTCTATCTGGACAGAGCGTTCCTGGTCCGCGAGTAAGAAAGACCTGCCACCAGGCGACAAGGGAAAGAAATGAAGTACTGGAAGATAGCACTCGTGCTGGTCGCGGCGCTGGCGAGCGTATCGACTCATTGCATTGCGGCAAACCAGCTCACCCTCGCCAGAAACGGCAGGACCAGCTATGTCATAGCCGTGGGCAAGGACGCCATTCTGGCGGAGCGGACCGCCGCAAAGGAACTGGCGAGTTACCTGAAGAAAGTCACCGGCGCAAACTTCGCGGTCAAATCGGCAACTGATGTGTCCGCAAAGACTCCCTGTATCATGGTCGGTCAGACTGCGGCGGTGAAGAAGCTGCTGCCGGAGGTGAAGTGGGACTCCCTCGGGCATGACGGGATCGTCATCAAAACCAAAGGCAGAAACCTGATCCTGGCCGGTGGTCGACCTCGTGGCACTCTGTATGCGGTGTACACATTCCTGGAGAGCAACGTCGGCTGCCGTTGGTGGACTTCCACCGAGGAGTATGTCCCGAGGAAGCCTACTCTCGCAATAGCCGCGCCGAACACAACCTACGTTCCCGCGCTCAGCTACCGCGAAGCATTCTACGGAGACACGGACCCAGATCTTGCCGAAAGGCTCAAGGACAACCCTGAGGCCGAGGGCCTTGCGGCACATGCAGCAATCGACCCGCTCTTTGCGGCAAGGCTCAGGACCAACGGCCACATGGCTCCCATTCCGCGGGAACTTGGTGGGCACTACTCCATACTGGGATGGTGCCACACTTTCGCGTCGCTCATGCCTCCGGACAAGTACTTTCAAAAGCACCCGGAATGGTACGGCCTCAAGAGCGGCAAGCGGTTCGCCACGGGAGCCTCCGACTGGCAACTCTGCCTCACCAACCTCGAAATGCGCAAAGAGCTTACCAGGAACGTCTTGGAGACGATCAGCAAGAACCCGGAAGCGGGGATTATCTCGGTCTCTCAAAATGACGGTTACGGCCAGTGCCAGTGCGATGTATGTCAGGCGGCCACGGCAAGGGAGGGTTCGGAATCCGGGCCGATGATCGAGATGGTCAACGCGGTGGCGGAGGAGGTTGAGAAGGTCTACCCGGGATTCCTGGTCGAGACCCTTGCCTACCACTTTACCCGCAAGCCCCCTCTCACCGCGCGCCCACGGCATAACGTGCTGATCCGGCTGGCCGGACTGGAAAACGACCAGGCCCAACCGGCGGACAGTGACGCTAACTCCAGCTACCGAGACGATATCAAGAGTTGGAGCGCCATTGCTCCCAACCTCTTCATCTGGCACTACACCGCCAACTACGGCAACAACGTTCAGCCCCACCCCAACATCTTCAACATCGGCACGGACCTCCGGTTCTTCGTGAAGAACAAAGCTGTCGGGATCTTTGTGGAGGGAATGGCAAACCCCATTGGGGATTTCGGTCGGCTGCGCAAGTGGGTGGTTGCTCACATGCTCTGGAACCCCTCGCTGGACCCGGCCAAGCTGTCCGATGAGTTCGCGCGGGGCTACTACGGGCCGGCGGGGCCACACATTTCGGCATATCTGGAACTGACACATAACGCCGTCAAGCGATCCGGAATGAGACTGAGCTACGGCAACGACGACACGTCTTTCTTCACCCTGGATGAGATGAACGAAGCGACCAGGCTGTGGAACAAGGCGGAGAATGCCGTCAGTAAGCGGCCCGAGCTGCTGGCGCGGGTTCGCCGCGACAGGTTGTCTTTCAACGCTGCGTGGATACTCAACTGGGCCCGGCTGAAGAGCGAGGTGGAGGAGACCGGAAAAGAGTTCCTGGGACCTGCGGACGTGACGGCCGCAGCCCAGGAGCACATGAAAGTCGCCGAAGCCATCGCTATGCCCATGTGGATCGAGAGGCAGAAAAGGTTCAGCACACCCGCGGTACCCGCCAACGGCGAGGCCTGGCGCACCCGGTTCGGGATCGTGCCCCAGGAGACCGCGCGCCTGCAATTGGAGATCTACGCCGAAAAGCCCCCGGAACAGTCCGCTCTTCCGGAGGAACTCCGTGGCCTCGGCAAGAACGATTATCACATATTCCGGACGGAGAGAGAGTTCTGGATCAACAACCCGGAGTTGGTGGATGACCCGTTGGCATCCGGCGGCAAGGCGTTACGACTCGCTCAGAACTGGAGCACGGTACAGTGGCGCGTAAGGTCGTACTTCGCGGGCAGGTCGCGATGCTATGTCCGCGCCCGATGCCTCATGAAGGATTCCGCGCTGATCGGGCCGAGCGGGTATCTGAAGCACGATCAGGCGTTCGAGACAGGTGTCTTCGACGCATTCCTGTATCCAAATGGCCGGTACTACCTGGCGCGGGAGAACGTGGCGGTGGAGAAGGTCAAAGACGGCGCATACCACACCTACGATCTCGGAGTCCACGACCTCAAGCCCGGCATGCATGTCTGGGCCACGATTGCGGACTCACCCTCAGTGAAAGAAGTCTATGTCGACCGGGTATTCCTGGTGAGGGATGGGAAACAGTGACAACCGGCGAACGAAGGCTCCGAGAATACGGCTTCTGGGACTACACCACGCCTGGCGCGGGTGGGATGGAGCATTACGGCGAGGACGATTACCTTTGGCTCCTGGACGACATGGCTGAGGCTGGGATGAACTCGCTGGTGGTGGTGCTCAAGTGGATGACCACCGGCTATCGTTCCAGGCTTCCTTACCTGGACCAGCAACCGGCCAACCCGGCAATCGCGTCGGACAACGAGTTAATTCGGCTCGCGATCGACGAATCGCACAAGCGGGGGATCAAAGTGTGGCTGGGGGCGGTGGTTACCCAGTATATGCCGGAGTTCTTCGGCCCTACCGACCACCGCAAGTTCACAATCTACATAGATAGCGAGCCTCGAGAAACCGCGATTTACGATCTTGATATGCCGGGAGTCGCCGAGAGAAGCGTGGAGGTATTCAGGGAGATTGTGGAGCTTTTTCCGAATGCGGATGGGCTGATGGTAGAGGTTGAGGGGGGAGACTTCTTCGGCCAGCACAGAATTGAGCCGTACAACCGTTGGGCGGAGGAAAACGGCAAGCCCACGGCGAAAGGCGATGGTGTGCCTGCCGCATTCGGGGACTACACTACATATCGCCGGTGTGCGGTCCTGCGGGATGTAGAGCGGGCGGCCCGTGGCGCGGGGTTTGGCGGCGATCTGGCTACAATATGCGAGACCATCATCACGGATCTTGCCTGCTACCAGGTGGTGAACCTTGCGGAGTTCGCGAAGACGGCTTCGGATTATGCGGTGGTGACATATACATACAACCGCTGGATGCGCCGGCTCTCGTCAGCCGACTACTGCCTGGTGCAGCCGGGGGAGCATGGCCTGCGGACATACTATCTGGGGCGCGGGGTGATGACCTGGAACAAGGAGTGGCGCAGCCCTCAGCCGCCGATGCCAATGTCGCTGCGGGAGCAGTGGGCCATCGATGTCGAGGATGTCTCCCGTTACCAACCGGACGGCTTTTGGTGGTTTGGGACTGGCGCTGTCCGCGAGGGCGGACACGTCGATCTGGGTGAGCTGAAGCAGATGGGCTTTGAGAACGGCAGAGACGCCCGGAAGCAGTTGATAGAAATAGGCCGCAGCCTACGGCCATAGAAAGCAAAATGGAGGACAACCGCACACGTCACCCTGAACTCGTTTCAGGGTCTGTTCGCGATTGACGCCAGATGCTCATCGAGACGCGCTGGATGCTGAAACAAGTTCAGCATGACGTTTGATGTGACTACAATCAGCAAATGGAGGATAACTAAGTGCAGGATTACAGCAAAATCATAGACAGACTCAAGGGGCCGCTGTTCCCGATCATCCCGGCGTTTGAGGATGACGAGACTCTCGACATCGATTCCACATGCAAGCATGTGGACTGGGCTGTGGGTGAAGGAATGCCGATGGTGTGGCTGACCGGCGGGTCCAGCCGATACTCCAGCATGACCGAGCAGGAAATATGGGACCTCACCAAGGCACTCGCCCAGACGGTCAGAGGCCGGGCGGTATTCTTCGGCGGCACCAACTACAACTGGCCGGTTCATATGTCGAGCAAATACATCGAGGACTGCGCCGAGTGGGGCGTTGACCTGGTGACCATCCACCCGTGGGGAAGTGGCAACGAGAACATGGTGGTCGATTTCCACAAGGCGGTAGCCCAGGATTCCCCACTGCCATTGTTCGCCTACTCCGCGGCTATGCACGGCTCAGCGGGAATCACTGTCCCAATGCTCAAGCGCATACTCGAGATCCCTCAGTTCGTGGGAATGAAGAACGACGTCGGCGACTTCTACGAGCACCGCGCCTATCTGTGGGCGGTGAAAGAGTCGGGGCGAGAGTTTGTGCCGATGACCGGCGGGTCGATGATGTCTTTCCTTTGGGGTTACGAATTCGGCGCGCAGGCGTTCACATCAGCCTATTCGATGGTGGCCCCGAGGATTCCGCTGGAGTTCTACAAGCACATGATCGAGGGCCGACATGACGAGGCGGTGCGGATTGTGAGAGAATACGAGGAGCCTATGCTGGCGGACCTCGGAGGCGTGGGAGGTTGGCAGGCTTTGAAGGCATTCATGGTCTTCAAGGGATTCCACAAGTCCTGGAAAGACCGCTACCCCTTCCCAACGCTGACCGATGAGCAAGCGCAGGTAGTAAAGGCGCATTTGGAGAAGTATCAGCTGCTTTAGAACCTCAGCTATGCTTCGGCCCGCTCTTTCCGCCGAAGCATTACGGGGTGGCACCGGGGGATAAAGCTCCCGACGTATAGGAATCTACATTACAGGAGCAAAGTTACATGGCAGCAAAATGGAATTTCAATGAGACGGACAAGGCGCTAGCGGCGAAGCTGGAGGGGTTCCTGCCGGACTCGCTTTTCGACACACACGCCCACATATACAAGTGCGAAGACTTGCACTGCGATGACACCAGCTTCTTCTGCGGCGGGCCGAACGAGGTAGGGGCTAAAGTGTGGAGAGAGACACTGGGCAAGCAGTTGGGCGCGCAGCGGCTGAAGAGGGCGCTGTTTGTCGCCACCCCCACGGCCGGCGCAGACCTCCCAAAACTCGACGAGTACCTCATCGGGCAGGTGGCAGGGGAGCCGGAGTGTTACGGGGTGGTATCGGTAACCCCGGACACCGACCCGGCCCTGGCTCGCGAGAACCTCAAGAACCCGCGAATCATCGGCTTCAAGCCCTACCACCTCTTCGCGCACGTGAAGCCCACGTGGCAGGCGAAGATTGGCGACTACATTCCGGACTGGGCGTGGGAGATGTGCCAGGAGCGGGGGCTGTGCATTCTGCTGCACATGGTCCGCGACGCTGCTCTGGCAGACCCGGATAACCAAGCCTATATCATAGAGAAATGCAACGCCTACCCCAACGCCAAGCTCATACTCGCCCACTGCGCCAGAGGGTTCCACGCTCCCAACACTATCGAAGGCATCCACGCCATCAAGGGCCTGAAGAACGTGTGGTTCGATGGCGCGGCGGTATGCGAGTCTGCCCCGATAATAGCGATCATCCAGGCATTCGGGCTGGAGAAGATGATGTGGGGCAGCGACTTCCCGGTCTCCGAAGATCGCGGCAGGTGCGTCACCATGGGCGACGGCTTCGTGTGGGTCAGGCCCGCAGAGGAGAACACCCCCGAGGTAGAAAACCACGGCAAGCCCACCCTGGTCGGCATCGAGTGCGCCCGAGCATTCAAAGAGGCAGCCCTCGCCCTCGGCCTGAGCAAGTCCGAGATCAGCGACCTGTTCTACGGAAACGCCGTGAATTTCTTCGGCTCAATGGGCTGAGGGAGATAGCCAGAGGCCGTAGGGCCAACCCTCCGTGGTTGGCCGACTCTGACGAACGGAGCGGGCAGGCACGGAGACCTGCCCCTATGTCGGCCCGATTATCTGGGTGGTGATTTCCGAATCGCCACCCCTGTGAATCTCTCTCTACGCAGGAAAGAAAGCCTCCCATAGCGAAGCTGAATACTGAGTCCCACAACTTCGTCTACAGGCGGTTACAGATGCTCTCATATTGCTCAGCGCTTAGAATCGTATTGCTGCTCCTGATGGTCGCACTCGCGTCGGCTTGCTCGGCCACGCAGTTCAAAGCCATCGATTTCTCCCATACCACCATCTACCACTCTCCCCAGTACCCCGGCTACACCTGCTGGGTTGGGACTTGGCTTATGCCGGACAAAAGCATAATGGTCGCATTTACCCAGGCCACAGGCCCGGTCGAAGGCCGCCCGAAGGCTCCCAAGGAAGTGATGGAGAAGCTGAGCTGGCTCACCGAATATGATATGACCGGCCTGGACCTCCGCAACGTCCACCTGCGCTCCTGGGATCGTGGCAAGACGTGGAATAAGATCAGCGCAGACCCGTTTACCAGCACAATGAACGGCTGCTCCGGCGAGCCGGAGACAGCTCTGCCGGACGGCACAATCCTGCGCGGTGTGTGGGGCCAGTATCTATGCTACAATCCCGAGCTGCCAAAGACCGGCTACATCCAGCGCAGCAAAGATGGCTCCAAGACCTGGGGCAAGCCTGAAGTATTGCTGGACCCCAAGACTCAGCAGGCTTGGCCTAAGAGGATCAGAGCCCTCAAAGACGGCCGGGTGATTGTGCTGGGCGGGTTGGCGAATATCGATGCCAGCAAGGTGAATCGCGCCGCAGTCTGCGCGGTGCTGGAGCCTATGTTGCTCGTATCTTCAAACAACGGCCGCACCTGGAGCAAGCCTGCGCAGGTCATCCCCGAACAGAACCGCAAGGGCTGGGCTGGTGAGGAATACGACGCAGCGGAACTAGCCAACGGCGACCTGCTGTGTGTCTTCAGGAGAGTTGCGCCGGAGGGCGGTCGAGAGGTGATCTGGCAGGGAATCCTGAAGAAGACGGGGCGGACGTGGGTCCCGCAGGAAGTCGGCCCTTCACCGCTGCCGATGGCCGGCCACCCGGAACTGATCACAACCCGCGAGGGGCCGGTCGTATTCGCCTCACCCTACGGATGTTGGCACACCGCCGATAAAGGCAAGAACTGGACCAAGCTGGAAGTCCCCGGCACCGGCTACTACCCTCGCGGAGTCCAGGCGGACGATGGCAGGATCCTAATCTTCGGCCACGCCGGCAACGACGACCCTTACGGGCGGGTGGATCAGTCCATCGTGATGAATAGTTTCAGGCTGGAGCAAGTGAAGACGGGGAAGTAGACGCAAACCCCCTTGCCCCCTTATCAGGGGGATAGACGCTGCGCGGCAAGGAGAATGCTATGCCCGAGAACAATCCAATTCGATTGTCCGTGGTTCGATGCGATACTCACGCTTACTGGTATGGCGTGTTTCTGGACGACTGCGACGTTGGGGTGCTGTCGGCTTACGACAATGACGCCCCCACCCGCCCCTGCGTCCACTACTACTTCATGACCATAGGCGACCCTCGTCGGCTCAAAATAGAGAAGGTAGGCGGGTTCTCCATCACCAAAATCTTCGACCGCCTCCCCGAAAAGGGCGTCGATGAGAACGGCGTTCCCATTCTTCAATACGGCACCTACCCCGGCCGCGCTCAAGAGTATGCCAAGACCTTCTGCGGCAAACCCAGGATCTGCGAGACTATCGAGGAGATGACGGTTGACACCGACGCCGTCTACATCGCCGATTCCTCCGCTCCCGGGGACGGCGCGGACCACCTCGAACTAGCTCGCCCGTTCCTTGAGAAAGGCATCCCCACATTCGTGGACAAACCTTTTGCCGCCACTCTGAGTGACGCTCTGACGATGGTCCGGTTGGCTGTTAAGAACAAAACTCCCGTAATGAGCGCGTCCATCCTCACCCACACGGACCAGGGCAAGCTCTTTGCCAAACGCTTCGGCGAGATAGGCGGGTGTGGGTATCTGGTGGTCAAGGGAGTCGGGCCGGGCAACGCGGCTGTGATCCACGGAATAGGGCTGGCGCACGGGCTCATGGGGTACGGGGTCGAGGCAGTGCAATGCATGGGCCAGTATGAGGCCGAATGCATGCTGCTCTACTACTCTGATGGCCGGGAGGCTGTTGTCCTGAACGCTCCCAACAAGGTCTTCCCGCGCACCTGCAGCTTCTATGCGACCGCTTTCAGCGCGGGCGGCGCGCTACTCTCTCCGCCAATCGGCGACTGGGAGTTCCACACCGGCACCCACAACATCGCCGCCGTATTCAAAGAAATGGTCCAGACCAACAAGCCCCAGATACCATACAACGAGGTCCTGGAGCCGATTGCCATAATGGAAGCCGCCAGAATCGCCCAGAAAGAAGGCCGCCGGGTAGAGCTGAGCGAAGTGTGGGACAGGGCGGAGTTTGCTTGAATCGCGAAGGTCGCGAAAAGGGCGAAGAACGCGAAATCCCCTCAAGGAGAAAATCATGCGTCTAGGTCTGATCATCGTGGTAATGTGCATCTTGATGTCGCTTGCTACCTTGGCGGGCGCGGAGGATTACGTCACGGCGCCCGGCCTTTGCATCACTGCGGGCCGACCTGGGTATCTTTACTTCCCGGGCGGGCGGGTCTCTTTGGAAGTCTCGGTCAGGCCGCCGGCGGACGGGGCGGTTGTGATTGTGGAAGGTATTGTTCAAGCCGTCCCAAGCCTGCCTGGGCAAGTCATACCGCCGGTCAAGGCAGTGCTCGCTGCATCCACCAGCTACAAGTCCCGCGTGGAACTCAAACTGCCGGGCCTGGGTTACTACGAGACGCAATGGACTGTCTCACTTGCCAGTCGGACGCGCTGCATCGGCAGCACCACACTCGCGGTCATCCCCAGGAACCAGCAGGACAAACAGCGGCCTGATTCGCCGTTTGGAATCAACGTGCACAGGTGGTGGCAAGGGCCGTACATGCCTGTGGTTCGGCGGTTGGGGATTGCGTGGATTCGGGACCACATGAACGGCGCCTACAACAAAGACACCGGCGAGTACAGCGAGATCGACCCCAATATCATCGATGCCGAGGCCAACAAGCTGTGCTATCTGCCGATCTCGGAGTACTTCGAGCGAGGAGCCACCGACCTGAAGGAAGTCAACGGAACCTGGGTCCTCCCCAGCGCAGCTAGGCAGGTGGAGGCTTATGCCCGCAAGAACAAAGGCCGGGTGACCCATTTCGAGCTGTACAACGAGCCTCACGGCTTCGGTTGGGGCCCTCGTTTTGACCCGGGCGGGCCGCTGTGGTCGGGGGGCAAGTGGGTGAAGCCATTCGTGGACTTTGGGATCGCCCAGACCCAGGCGCTGCATCGCGGCGACCCCAATATGAAGATGATCTGGCCTGAACTGGATATCTTCCTGCACACCAAGCTCTACTCAGATGCCGGGGCCAAACCCTACATCCAGGTCATCGCTCCGCATACCTACAGCATCCACGGCGACAGCCCCGAAGGCCAAGGGTTCCTGGGACCGATTGCCGAGACCTACAAGTACATCCGTGAGCACAAACTTCCGTCTGCGATCTGGGCAACCGAGGTTGGTTGGTCGACATTCTCGGACAACATCGAGCGCGCCGACGGCTACGTCGGCTATCGCCCTCAGACGGAAACCCAGCAAGCGGAGAAGCTGACCAGGATGATGATTCTTCAGCGGACTGCCGGCATGGCCAAGACATTCTGGTACGACTTCTACGAGGACGGAGATAACCCGTCGAATGCGGAATGCCGGTTCGGGATAATGCGATACAACCCGCTGCTGCCCGCCGTGCCAACTTCGCCACAGCCCGAACCCAACCCCGCCACGGTCACTCACGACACCTACGAACCCAAGCCCGCCGCAGTGGCCTACTCCAATCTTATCTACTGGTTGGAAGGCGCGAAATGGCTGGGCAGATACCCCTCCGGCGGGCGTATCTACGCGTTCAAGCGCCATGGCACGGGGGAGCCTGTTCTGGTTGCGTGGAACCCCGACAGCGCGAAGACCGAGATTATGCTCGTTCGGTCAAACGTAAAGAGAGTCAGACTAACCGACATCTACGGACGCTCGCGACACGCTCAGGTCGAAGGCGGCAAACTGCAGATTGATATGACCGAAAGCCCGGTCTTCATATCAGGTCTGAAGTCGGCTGATGTCCTGCCGGTGCTATCGCCGCTGATTATGGAGTAAGTAATGGCTGTTTGTGAGATACACATTGGGGCTGAAAACGCGCTTCGGCGGATGACTTCGGTGACGGCTATTGTGCCGGAAAAACTGCCGGGGCCGTGGCGGGTGCTGTACCTGTTGCATGGTTTGTCCGACGATCACACCACGTGGACCCGCAGGACCAGCATAGAACGCTATGTTGAAGGGCTGCCGCTGATGGTGGTGATGCCCAACGCCGAGCGGAGCTGGTACACAGACTCCGCCACCATACCATCAGACGCGTTCGAGACGTTAATCACCAGCGATCTGATCGAGTTTGTGGAGAACACCTTCCCTGTGGTGCGTTCGAGAGAAGGGCGCGCCGTGTGCGGGCTGTCGATGGGAGGCTATGGGGCGTTCAAGCTTGCCCTGAAACACCCCGATCTCTTCTGCACGGCGGTAAGCTTCTCCGGCGCGCTGGCATTTGGCTGCCCCGACGATGGCGACCACCTCTGGAAAACGGAGATGCTCGCCATATACGGTGAAGACCCGCGCGGCGGCCCGGAAGACATTCCGACTCTGCTGCAGTCAGCGGACCGGAGCCGGCTGCCTGCGTTGTGGGTGGACTGTGGCAGCGAGGACTTCCTGATCGACATGAATCGCAAGGTTCACAAACTGATGGCTTCGCTGGGCATCGAGCATGAGTATATGGAGCGCCCGGGAGTACATGAGTGGGGTTACTGGGACACCGCCATACAGCTTGCCCTGCCATTCATCAAACGCGAACTCGGGATCGGCGAAGGCGACTGAGACAGGCTCCACCTACCAGGGTTGATACGTTATATCCGGGACCGAGGTCTGCAACGCGCTGAGACCGCAGATCGCAATGGTTGGCCTGGGCGTTGTGACCAGGTCGTCCACGTAGACCTGCTGCTCGGACATCGTTACCACCAGTCTGTCGATCTTCCAGCCACCGCTGCCGATCTCCTCGCCCAGGAATCCGGTCCGCACGAATTGCCAGCCGTCGAAGTTGTCGGTCATCTGGTTGGGGAGGTCTCCCTTGGGCAGAAGCATCGAGCGGCCTTTGCCGTCAGACACGCCAAACCGCACGTTCGCCCATGTCGAGTTGCCCCGCATCCAGATACCCAGCTTAGTCGTTCCTGCGGGTATGGCTATCTCTGCCCCAGGCTTTGCCCTCAGCGAGACATAACGCGGTATCAGACCGTGTTTTCCGGGCAGGGGAGTCAGGCTGAACTCGATTGCCTTGCCGGACTTGGCCGGTCCGGCCGCACGGACTATGCCGAAATCCCCCATCACCTTCGGCACTCCACGCCACTCCTCGGGGGCCTCAAAGCCCTTGTCGGGATCGGTATCAACCGCCCATTGGGAATGGTCGTCCAGCGGACTGAGCAGCGCGGACTCAGGCAGGTTCTCCCGAGAGTATTCCCCTGCCGCAATCGAGCCTATTTCAACTCCGCTCAGGTAGATCGGCAGGTCGCTTACCTCGAGCACGATCTCGGCCCCGGCTGCAGGCTCGACGGTTCTGCCGAGAGCATCTGTGACCTGAGCTTTCCCGGCTGCTTTCAAGCTGGCGGTCACCCGCCGCGTTCCACGCAGGTTCCAGACGATGTATAGCGGCGAGCCGTCGGGGCGTGTAAGGTGCAAGGCATAAAGGCTGGTGGTACCGGTGTCCAGCTTGCCAACGTAATTGGCGCCATTGACCATACGGGTAAATGTGGCGTAGGTCACGAAACTCAGTTTCGGGCTGCACTCGGGAGACTGGTTGCAGTATCCCACCATTCCCCAGTTGGTGTAGATATAGCGGTTGCCGGAATCGATCATCGCGCCGGACATGCCGAACACGGAGTCGTATGGAAACCCGAGAGCATAGGTGCGGACGTAGTTCCCCGCCTGGGTACGCTCGTCCATTCGGGAGAAGCCCGGCCCGGTAGAGTAGTAGACCGATTCTGAATGGAAGATCGGGACCTTGGAGAACCCGAAGTGCTCAGATACGGCTTTGGTCCACCAACTGACGTTCCCGATGGCATCCGCGGGCTCTTCCGGAGTCTCGGTGAACAAGCCTTCCTCGGTACCGAAGTAGTCGAAGTCTACGCCGTGTTTGAGACCCCTCTCCAGAAGTGGCACCGCGTAGTTCACCGCGCTGTTGCCCAGTGACAGTTTCACATCCGGCCTGACCTTGCGGATTGCCTTTGCCAATCTTTTCCACTCGTCAGCGGTCTTGTCCGCTTGAACCCTGATCTCGCTCGGAAGCTCTTCCGGTTTCCCCTCTGCAATGACTCTTGGGAACGCAAAGGTCTGATCCGACGACCATGTTTGCTCCCACCCGAGCATGAACACCTTCACGTCCGGCCCGATGCCTGCGGCAATCTTCTCCGCAGTCGCGTCATCCGGGACGGATGTTCCCATCCGGATGTCCTGGTTGTGCGTACGCATTATGAACCCAACCCCGGCGACTTCCTTGAGGTAGTCCCGCTGTCTGTCCGAAGCAAAGTCCTCCCACAGCTTGGACCAGCAGCCGAAACGCATATCGTTGGGCTTGCCGGTGGCAGGTGGAAGCAGAGCAAGGTTGGTGCGGTAGTCGATACGCCCCGCGCCGCCTGCATCCGCGACCACGCGCACTCTGTAGTGTCCTGGTCGTGCCACCGGTGCGGCGAGAGCGTCCAAAGACTTCTCATCCCCCGCGTTAAGCCTGACTTTGGCCTTCCGTGTGACCGCATTCCCGCCGTACGGTATGAGCTGGGTTGTAACTCCCACGGTTACGGCGCTACTGGTCAGGTTCCGGATTGTGGCGGTCAGCATAGGGTTATCCGGCTGCAGGAATACGTTGCCAAGTCCATTGCCCTGGACAGCCAGATCGACCCCCGATTCGTCCAGAGTGATCGCAGCCACCTGGCATGCCGACGGCTTTCCCGCCGGCGCGGGCACTCCACCAAGCCCCGACCACGTCCGCCCGAGGTAGAGCAGCAAGCTACTCTTGTCCGACGAAAAGACCGGCCGCTTCGCAATGTCTGGATCAGCTTGCGACATCAGCTTGCCGTCCGACTCATGAGTGTACCACTGGAGCGCCGCCGGGTTCAGGGCGACCTTCGCCAAGTACCACCCTCTGCCGAGATTGGGAACCGGCGTGACCTTCACGCCCTCATCGCTGGATCGGATGAACCCGTTACCCACGTATATATTCCTGAGGTCGGCAGCGGAGCGCTCCAGAACCCTAAGCCCGAAACCCATTGCAGGAGCCTCCCCCGGCCCTGCGTCACAGTAGAAAAGAATGTGGGCCGAGGAATATGCGCGAGCGGGGACTGGCACTGTGAGGATGCCTGTGCCCTCGGACCAATCGCCGGATTTGTATTTCTCCGCCCTCAGATCCAAGGCCGAGACCTGCAATCCTCCACCGGACTGAACCAGCATCGGGACCCCGTCGACCTCCAACACGGAGGATGCCATGCTTTCCCCATACGAGACCATCGAGGGAGCGGAACGCGAGCCCGCGCAGAGCATGCCCATACCCGCCCCGCTTACAGCCAACATCCTCTCCGGAAGCCCGCGCAGCACCCGGACAGACTTCAGTACAACGCCATCCGCGTGGATGGACAGGCTGCGGTCCTTCAACTGCCCCGGTGTCAACTCTGCGACCACGGTCCCGTTCACCAGCATCCGCGCGCGGCTTGGGCCGATGGCGAGGCCAAGGCTCACGGGTCGGCCCGACCAACTGGCGGACTGGTGGGAGTACATTGTGACCGTAGTCTCCACCACGGTGTCTTTGCCATCAATCCCTACGCCGGACAAGACTGCCTTACAACTCCCCCTATCGATATGAACAGAGGCCTTGAGTCCATCACCTATCAGGATAGCCGCCGTGCTCTTGTCGCGCGATGGCTCGATGACCATCTCCACAACACACGAGCCAGGCAACTGCACACTGCTTGCGCCGGTGGACGGTCCGTCTGCCCTGGCGCCGTCGGCTGTCTGTTTCCAGGCGCCGCTCATATCCCACGCCCTTGGCAGTTCACCCCCAAAGGAATACTCGGCAACCGGGCCGACAACAGACACACTCGTAGCAGCCTGTGCCTGGCAAACAGTCAACATGCAGAGCAGAATGGCCGAAACCAAAGGGACAGACGCCTGGTATAGATTGGTCACGTTTGTTTCACCTGATATCGCAATAATGTTAGGAGCAAGTCTATGCTACAACGGAGTCTTAGCAGTGTCAACCAATCCGTCTGCCTGTGGTATAATGCCACATAGCATTCTGCATCCAAAGGAGTGTGTTATGAACAGCTTTGTTTGTACCGCAATAGCGTTGGCGCTTTTGATCGCGCTTACAGGCGCAGTAGTTGCTGCGCCATCCACCTGGAAAGTCGGTGAACCCATCGTAACCTACTACGCCGGGCCGACTGTTACCGACGATGTCGCCAAGATGATGAAAGTCGGCGGGTGGAACACCGTGTGGTGCGATGAGGGAAACCTGGACATCGCTCGCAAGTACGGCCTCCGCGCTATGCTTCACAGCGGGCTGTTCCAGCCCTCCACTCTGGACAACCCCGAGCAGCGCGCTCAGCTCGACTCGCTGATCGAGCGAGTCAAGAACCATCCCGCCTTGTACAGCTACTATCTCACCGACGAACCTGACGCATCACGGTTCCCCGGGCTGGGGAAGATGGTCGCATATCTCAGGGAGCGCGACCCCGCGCACCTGGCCTACATCAACCTGTTCCCTGTCTACGCCAGCCCGGAGCAGCTTGGGACCACAGGCACACCTCACGAGCAAGCTTACCGCAAGCACCTGCAGTTGTATATGGACATAGTGAAGCCGGACCTCCTCAGCTATGACAACTACATCTTCTTCAAAGGCCACGATGGAGGAAGCTACTTCCAGAACCTCGGCATCATCCGGGAGTTTGCTCTCAAGGCCGGGATACCGTTCCTCAATATAGTGCAGGCGGCCTCGTGGGAGCCAAATGTCCGCGTCCCGAACGCCAACGAACTCCGCTGGCTCAACTATACCACCCTCGCTTACGGCGCGCAGGGTATCTCCTACTACGTGTTCTACGCTGGAGGGCACGAGGGGATGATGGTCGATGCCAACAACAAGCCCACACCCCTCTACAGGGCCGCGAGGAACATCAACCCCGAGTTCGCCAAGATCGCGCGCGAACTTCAGAAGCTGGATTCTATCGGCGCGTACCACACCGGCACCATCCCCTGGGGCGCGAAGGCCCTGCCCTGGAGCAACCCATTCAGAATCTCCCCGCCCCTCACGGACAAGCCTGCGGTGGACAGGATACCGGTCAAAGGCATCCTCATCGGCTGCTTTGGCAAGGATGGAAAGCAGACCCACGCGCTGGTAGTCAATACCGACTACTCCAAACCCATCATCACCACTGTCGAAGGCCCCGGCAAGCTGGATATCTTCGACATCCCCACCGGCACGTGGAAGTCAACGGATATGTCCGCCGTTGAGTTGAGGCTTCCGCCGGGCGGTGGCAAGCTGGTAAGGCTAAGCCCCTGGCGAATCGAGATACGCGGTGGGGACCCCAGAGACGCGATAGGCGGTGGCTTCTTCGGCGGAATTGGCGGGACGTTCTGAGGGTACCTACATAGTATGCAGGATGGATAGGAGAAACTTGATGATCGGGCACGACTTGCAATCGTGCCCGCAACAGAAGCGTCCCATCTGTGGTGGCTGACGACGGAGGCCTACATTTGAACAAACTACTTCGACCACGTTTGCTTGTAGCAGGGCTGGTTGTTGCTGCTGTTCTGGCGGCCTTGCTTGTGTACAAGGGCAGTGAGCACGCCTACTATGCCGAACCGATACTCACACTCAAACCTGGAGATGCGATCCTGAGAGATAATCGCCTCGTATATGGCTATTTCTTCTGGGGTGGTATGCCCTATACTGCTCACGCAGATAGACAGGGAAGAATCTACATCGGTGTTCAGCGCAAACACAGCGCGGGTGTGCTGGTCTTCCATCCAGACGGCACATACGACCGTGAAATCACCCTGGAAGCATGGCCCGACGGCAGAAGACCAACTTCTGTGCATGCTATCGACGTAAGTCCATCCGGGAATAGGCTGTGGGCGGCTGTCAACTCACGGCGAGCACAAGGATTGCCTCCCTATCCCGACCAAGAGTGCTTGCGGGTATGCGCCTATGATCTGGAAGGCAAACCGCACTCGCTGTGGGTGCTGAAGAATTCCAGAGGCCTGCAGTTCGACGCTGCTGGCGAAGATGGGGCATACTTGCTTGACGACGTGTGGAACCTGCACACGTTCAGGATAGGCTCCGCCAACTATCGCAGTCAGCGTTTCTTCCCGGCTAGTCCCGTGTTCTTCGATGACGGATGGATATGGGGGGTGGAACCGAACGCGCGGCCGCAGTTGCCACTACCCCATTACGACAACAGCCCACTGCCTTCCTATCCTGCCACTGTATGGAAAGAGAAGCCAGGCGGAAAGCGCCTGCAAGTCTGCCGTACAACACTTCCAGGTTACGCTGACCTGATGCCTTTCTGTCGAGACAGCTCACGGAGTGTCTATGTCGCTGTCCCGATACGCATTCAGGGACAGGGTCTTACACGGGGAAAGTGGGTGTGCCGCATCTCACCAAATGGCCAAAGTGAGGCTTTGTTCAACGCCACCGAATTGGTTGGCCGGCGTCAGAGCGCTGTCACGTTCCTGCGCGTGGACCCGAAAGGAGCTGTGCTGTTTGCGGCTATGGGTCGATCATCTGACGACCCCTCCCAGTACACCTACCGCATCTACAAAGCCACCCCCACTCGCAGATGGCGGGTCTGGCTAAAGAAACTGGGCATAGATTGAGCGACAGCGGCCGGGAACTGCCCGGCTCCGCCCTCCGCTTTCCACTTCCGCTCGCCACATTGACACACCCCTCCCCTGACGGCTAACATAGTATTGAGTGTAGACAGCGTTATCGGTTTGTCTACACGACAGATTGCCGTGGAGGGCCTATGTGCCGTAACCTTAGCTATCTCGCCGCGTTCTTTCTTGCAGCGGTTATGGCGTGTACCGCCGCTTTTGCAGCCATACCACAACCCAAACCGGCAGTCCTGGTGAAAAATGGCAAGTCCATCGGCTGCATAGTACTCCCGGCAGCCGAGACCGACAAGGGCGTGATCAAGGCGGCCGATGACCTCTCGAAGTATCTGAAGGAGATGTCGGGGGCGGATGTTCCTGTTCTGCGGGACAACGAGCCTTGCCCCGGCTTCCGACTGATGGTCGGCTCCACCCGGTTTGCACCGGTCAAGGCTTCGGAGGTATCTGAGGCCAGGGTAGCTTACGACGGGTTTGTCATCAAGTCGGTCCCCAATGGATTGGTTCTCGCGGGGCGGATTCCCAAGGGCACCAAGTGGGCAGTCTACCACTTCGCCGACCACATTCTGGGAATGCACTGGTTCTCCGCCGAGGACGACGGTCCCACCATCCCCAAGCGCGCGACGGTGCAGATACCCAAGCTCAATCTCACAGTCAAGCCGGACTTTGCCTGGCGGGGACAGTGGTGGTCTTTCCAGGTGATCTCCGAAGCACACACCAAACATACCTCCCCGCTTTCGAAGAAGCTCGCAGTCAACCGGGACACCTGGTGGGAGTACAACCGGCAGTGGGGCATCAATGCGGAGGTAGGACACGCGTTCATAACCCTGGTTCCCAAGGAGCTGTTCGCGGAGCACCCGGAGTATTTCCCATACGTAAACTACACATTCAAGGAAGATAGATTGTCGCCGTTCAATGCGCAGGTCATACCCGCGGATGCTGAGGGCAATCTGCCGGCGTGGCCGTGGAAGTCGGGGCGTTACGGAGTCAATGACAGCTTCCAACGATGTTTCTCCAACCCGGCAGTGCTTGATATGACTGCCAAAGCCACCGCCCGCCAGTTCGCCGCCGACCCCACGCTCGAGTTCGCATCTCTGAGCAACAACGACGGCCCGTGGTGGTGCGCGTGCGACGACTGCAAGAAGCTGGGGCCTACGAGATCACACCAGGCCCTCACGTTCTCTAGCAGGGTAGCGGCCGCGAACAAGGCCCTGTTCCCCGACCGGGGTTACTTCATGCTCGCCTATTCCCACACGCTGGAGCCTCCGTCCGATATGATGGCGGATCCTGCGATTGTCCCGATAGTCGCCCCGCTGTGGCAGTGCCGGCTCCACTCGCTAATGTCCAACTGCCCGGACTGCGTGTATATGCGCAAAGTCTATAAAGAATGGTCGAGGATATGCCACGGCCGCATTGGCTATTATCCATACACCACCCCCGGCCCATTCACTTTCCCCGGGCCGATGGCTCTGGCTGAGGAAATGCGGTTCATTCACAAACTTGGCGGGCTGGGCTACATCCGGGAGAACCAGTTCACCCCGAAGGTCGGCTGGGCAATGATGAACTATATCGACACCCGCCTCCTGTGGAACACCAAGCTCGATGTTGCCAAGCTCAGAAGAGAGTTCATCAAGGGATACTACGGCAAGCTCGCCGCCAGACCCATCGAGCGCATCTACATAGCCATCGAGAAGGGGGCGGCGGACTCGATCACCGGCAAGCCCAGCCCCTATGACAGCGGCAACGGGCTGCACGAGTGGAAAGACGGCTACGAGGCAATCGGCGCAACCCTGGAGAAGTGCAAACCCGACATCGACAAAGCCCTGGCTGCCGCGACAAACGAGCAGGAGAAGTTCAAGTACAGGATCACCAGGGATATGAAGACCCTCACCGGCGAAGAACAGACGGAGTTTTAGGCAAAATTCCCTCCCCTCGCAGGGGAGGGCTAGGGAGAGGTTCTTCTAGCGTAGGGATCATCCATATCTGTGACGCGAGAAGAACCTCCCCCCTTTCGCATCGCGGTCGCTGCGCTCCCTGGCGATGCTTGCGGGTGACACCTAGCCCCCTCCTGGTGCGGAGGGGGAATCTACAGGCAACAACACGATGTGCAGGATAGGAAGTAACCATAGAATGATAATCAATAGAGTTGTGCTGGCAGCCATTCTGCTGGCGCTGTCCCCCATATCCGCTGTGGCGGCGGATTCGTGCCTTGTGAAGAACGGCAAGGCGGCAGGCTGCATAGTCCTGCCACAAGACGAGACCAACAAGGCCGTCGTCACCGCCGCGAACAACCTCGCTTCCTACCTGAAGACGATGACCGGGGCGGATGTGCCGGTGCTGCGAGACAACGAGCAGTCCACAGGGTTCCGGCTGCTTATAGGCTCGACCAGGTTTGCGCCGGTGAAGCCTTCTGACGTAACCGAGGCGAAGGTTGGCTTTGACGGGTTCATTATCAAGTCGGTCCCCAACGGCCTGTTGCTCGCTGGACGGATCCCGAAGGGGACTGAGTACGCCGTCTACCACTTCGCTGAAGAACTCCTTGGCATTCACTGGTTCAGCCCGGAAGACGACGGCCCGACCATCCCCGCACGCTCGAACGTGCAGATACCCAAGCTCAACTTGACGGTGAAGCCGGACTTCGCCTGGCGCGGCCATTACTGGTCATTCCAGGGGCTGCCCATGCACCAGAACAAAGAGACCCCCCTATCAAAGGTTCTCAACACAAACCGCGACAAGTGGTGGGATTTCAACCGGCTCTGGGGCATCAATGCGGAGGTCGGCCACGCGTTCATAGCGCTGGTTCCCAAGGAGCTTTACGCGGAGCATCCGGAGTACTTCACATATCTCAACTACACTTTCAAACACAATATATGGGCCCCGTTTGGCTCTGAGGTAGTCCCAGCCGACGCCCAGGGGAATATGCCAAAGTGGCCGTGGAAGACCGGGCGGCATGATGGCGGCGGCGATGCCACCCAGCGCTGTTTCTCCAATCCGGATGTGCTGGAAATGGTTGCTGGCAAGCTCTCCAAGCAGTTCGATGCCGACCCAACCCTGCGCTTTGCATCCCTTAGCGCGAACGACGGCCCGTGGTGGTGCAATTGCGATGACTGCCTGGCCATGGGGCCTACGCGCTCTCACCAGGCTCTGGAGTTCGCCAATAGAGTGGCAAAGGCAAACAAGGCCAAGCACCCCGACCGCGGCTATTTCATGAACGCCTACATGGCCACTATTGAGCCGCCGGTTGGGATGAAAGCTGAGAAGGGGATAGTCCCGATAATAGCTCCGCTGTGGAACTGCGCAATCCACCCCATCTCATCGACCTGCCCGGACAGCGTATACATGCGCCGCGTCTACACAGAGTGGTCCAAAATCACCAACGGCCACATCGGCTGCCGACCTTACACGACCCCAGGGCCTTTCACGTTCCCGGGGCCAGTAGCGCTAACAGAGATGATGCAATACGTCCATAAGCGCGGCGCGATGGGCTTTATGCGGGAGAACCAGTTCACCCCCAAGGTCAACTGGGCTATGATGAACTGGCTGGAAACTAAGCTGATGTGGAATGTGAACCGGGACGCGGCCAAGATGCGGCGTCTGTTCATAGAGGGTTACTACGGCAAGAAGGCTGCCGAACCGATTGAGCGAATCTACAAAGCCATAGAAAAGGGCGCGGCTGATTCGGTGACCGGCATAGCCAGCTCAGCCGAAAACGGCAACGGCCTGCACGAGTGGAAAGACGGCTACGAGCCGCTCCGCTCGACCATAGAGAAGTGCCAACCCGACATTGACAAAGCCCTGGCCATTGCGCAAAATGAGCAGGAAAAGTTCAAGTACCGTATCACCAGAGACATAAAGACCCTGACCGGCGAGGAACAGTCGGAGTTTTAGATAAGTAACTCCCTCTCCCCGCTGGGAGAGGGCTGGGGTGAGGTTCCTTCAGCCTTACAGGGTTAATCATTGTCACGTCAGGAGAACCGCCCCCCTTTCGCATCGCGGTTGCTTCGCTCCCTGGCGATGCTTGCGGGTTATACCTAACCCCCTCCTACCGTGGAGGGGGAATGAACAGGAGCAAACATGAGACCAACTACATCAAAGAAACCACTTATTGAATGGATGCTTAACGGGGACCCTGATCTGGTCCCGATACTTATGGGAGACCCTCGTTCCACGGCGTCTTCTTACTTCGACATACCGATCAGGGTTGAGGGGGAGTCGATATCGTTTACCGATGTCGTTGGTTCGAGGATCACCCCTGAGATGGTGCTTCAGTGCTCGAAGGAAACCGGCACTCATATCCATGTGAGCCTTGGTGGAGCTACCCACTTGGACGCGCTGGCCTTTATGCCTGATGTGGTTACCGAGGTGGGGCAGGAGGTAGACGGTTCCGGGGCTGTTCGTAAGAGCACCTCCATCAAGACTCCCGAGGGGACGCTGTCGGAAGTCTTCGTAACCCCCGTCGGCAAGCCGGCCTATTGGGAGAGTCACCTGGTGAAGTCGGACGCTGACATGAAGGCGTTCGCGTATCTCATCAAAGAGACAGCCAGAGTCAGCCTGGAGGACGCCCGATTTGCCGATGGCTTGAAAGCGAAGTATACCGCGCAGGCCCAGATGTGGCCGGACTGGGTGCCGCTGTATGTTATGATGGGCGTTCCCACATTCGCCCTCACCTGCAACCTCTACATGGCCACAGCCGACTCGTTCTACATAATGGAAGACCACAAGGACCTGATGGAGGAGCTGTTCGAGAGTTGCGCGGCGACCAACGGGGTCGCGCTGAAGTGCGCGGCGGAGTCCGGCGCGGACTTCACCCTTGGCGCAATCAATGGCCTGGAGATCTACTCTCCCAGCTACTACACCGACTATTTCATTTCGCAGGCCCGCCAGCTTCACGACACCGCGCACTCGCTGGGGATGTTGGGTTGGGTCCACACATGCGGGCTTATGAAGCAACTGGTGGAGCGCAACACTTACGCGCAAATGAACAACGACGTGCAGGAGAGCCTCTCTCACCCGCCCCTCGGAGACCTCGATGACCTGAGGCAGGCCCGCGCGGCCATCGGCGACAAGATAGTCACCAGAGGTGCAGTAAACGTGAGCCTGTTTTACGACTATGCCGCGAGCACCGACGAGGTCCGCTCGCGCACGAAATACGTCCTTGACCAGACCCGAGGCTTCCGCAACATGATAGGCGACACCAACGACTCCTACCCCCCCTACAGCCGGGAGAACATTATGGCGATGGTAGACGAGGTGAGGAGGAGTGGGAGGATGTTTGTGGTCTGAATCGCGAATGACGCGAAACCCTCTCCTACCGCAGTGGGAGAGGGAGCAGCATTCCCCCTCCGCGCCGGAGGGGGTTAGGGGGCGGTTTTTCAAGCGTAACAATGGCTAGACTTGTAAGGCTGAAAGAACCTCACCCCAGCCCTCTCCGTGCGCGGAGAGGGAGCAGCATTCCCCCTCCGCGCTAGGAGGGGGCTAGGGGGCGGTTCTTCAAGCGTAACAATGACTAGACTTGTAAGGCTGAAGGAACCTCACCCCGGCCCTCTCCCAGCGGGGAGAGGGAGCCATCCCCCAGAAGGAAACCCCCACCCCGTTGCCGTATGCTTCAGTATAGACCACTTGATTGGAGACTCATCCATGCGCTCGTTCACCCGCCTTCTGCTTATCACTCTGATCCTTCTTTGCGCCACTGCTGCCTGGGCCGATACTATGGCCCCGCGCGTGTTTATTGCTCGGGAGGGCAAGGGTTACCTTGAGCGCGTTGGGACTATGTTGGTTCTGCATGTTAAGGGCACGCCGGAGGAGATGGGTCGCCAGCAGGGGGTGCTTCTGAAGGATGACATCAACGCGATGGTGCGAACCATTCAGGAGCGGGCTAAGGAGAAGCTGGGCGTGGCTACTGATGTTGGGTTTGCGCTGTTTGACAAGGTCTGGAAAGAGCAGCAGGCCTGTACCCCCAAGCGCTACTCGCAGGAGATTGAGGCTCTGGCCAAGGGCTGTGGGCTGCCGTTTCAGTTGATGCGGTCGGTCAACACCATCCCCGAGTTCTTCCACTGCAGCGGGTTCGCGGTGTTTGGAGGAGCCACCACGGACGGCGCCCTCTACCACGGCCGGATTCTGGACTACGGCGTGGATATGGGCTATCAGGACCATGCGGTGGTGGTGATTGCGGAGCCTAAGGGGTTTGTGCCGTTCGTAAACGTCAGCTTTGCCGGGTTTGTGGGATCGGTGACCGGGATGAACCTGAAGGGCATCGGTTTTGGCGAGATGGGCGGTAACGGCCAGGGCAAGTGGGACGGCACTCCGATGGCGTTCCTGATGCGGCGGGGCATGGAGGAGTCCAAGACCCTCGCCGACGCCAGGGCCATATTCACCAACAGCAAGCGCACCTGCGAGTATTACTACGTTCTATCCGACGCGAAGATTCCCAGCGCGCTGGGGGTTGCGGCGACTCCGGAGAAGATAGAGTTTGTGGGGCCGAACGAGGCTTACGGGCCGGTGAACGTCCCGATTAAGGATGCGGTAGTGATATCCGGCGGCGATCGCTACACCCTGCTCACCCAGCGCATCAAGGACAACTGGGGCAAGCTCGACGCTACGGCCTGCCGGGAACTGATGCGCCGCCCGGTCTCAATGACCAGCAACCTCCACAGCGTCCTGATGGCCCCCAAGACCGCCGAACTATGGGTAGCCTACGCCACCACCACCGGCGAACCCGCCAGCGAACAACCCTACACCTATCTGAACGTGAAAGAACTGATGGCGAAGGAACCGGGGAGGTAGGGAAATGACAGATTCCAGTAAGTCCAGCGCCGAGAAGAACACGGCTTTCACGCTAAGCTCCGCATCCAGCTTGCAGAGGGTGTTTCGGGACCGCCCTTTCTATGGCGAGCCCGGGCGGCCTATCGAGCTTTCAGCGGCTGCCAACGGCTGGGCCAGCGCTCAGGTGGTCATATTGGCGGGAGACAAGCGCCTGCGGGACGTGCAGGTAAGTGTTTCGGACCTCGGTAGCTGGATACATGACATGGATTGCCGCGAGACCAGGCACGCCATCCCCGGCCAAAGCTTTCCGGGAGACGTGTTCGAGCTTTCCAGAGTCCACTATGTGGAGATCAAGGTTCCGTCCGGGGGAAGGACCGGCCCTATCGGCTGGCACCCCGACCCTCTCGAGCCTCTGGGCCCCGGACACAGCTTTGAAGTCGAGCCGGGCAGCGTTCAGCCGATATGGCTGACTGTAAAGATCCCGCCGGAGTTCGGCGACCACGACATCCGCCAGGTCAGGCACTGGAATTACTCGGGGACGGTGACCGTGCAGGCAGATGTTGAGGGAGTTGGCGTGGTCTCGCATGAGATTCCGCTGATCCTCAGGGTGGCCAGGTTCAGGCTGCCGCACCGGCGGATTCTGCACATCTGGTCGATGTTCGACCTCAGCTCCTGGCGGGAGTTCTACAACTGGATGTCGCCCGAGGAAAGCCGGAAAGCTTGGGAGGCGGGGGCTTTCCTGCTTGCCCGATATGGGATCACGCCCACCACCGCGCCGGCCTCGGAGTTCGGTGACAAACCCGACCTCGATTACTACGAGCGGTTCTACCGCAAGGTCTTGGAGCTGGGCGCGCCCCATCTGGAGATTGCGCCGGAGAGCTGGCCGGTGGTCCTGAAGAACGGTTGGGACGACATCGCCTACTTCTACATAGGCAGCGAGTGGCCAAGGGAAGCCAACCCCAAGTTCGCAGCGGATATGCGCGACTATCTGGCAAAGGCCCCGGGGGTGAAGATATCAGTGGCGGGAGTGCATCCCGATGAGAGTCTGGCGGGTCTGGTAAGCGTGTGGACGCAGGTGTCATTTATGACGGCGGATGCTGCTGTGCGCGAGAGAGTCAAGCGAGGAGAACAGTTATGGTGGTATGTGTGCTGCACGCCGGTGGAGCCTTACGCCAACTGCACGCTCGATTCTCCCCAGATCGACCCGCGGATCCTGGGCTGGCAGCTTTATCAGTATGGCTGCACCGGCTTCTACTACTGGCGGGCGAGCCAGTTGGGGGGCAACACACAGGACGACACCCCCGAGCAGAAGTGGCCCAACCGCCCATGGGACACCGCCACATCGGACGTGGCATCCCAGCACAATGACGGCCAACTCATCTACCCCGGCCCGGACGGCAAACCCTGGAGCAGCATAAGGCTGGAGAACCTGCGAGACGGCGCTGACGACTACGACTACCTGGTAATCCTGCGGCGATATGTCGACAAACTGAAAGGCGCAGGCGCATACCCGGGCATAGTCGACCGGTCCGAAGAAGCCCTGAAAGTCAACCCCACCCTATCAACAGGCATAGCCGCCTACACCAAGGACCCGGCGATTGTGGAATACGAGCGACTGCGGGTCTTTGGGCTGATTACTGAGGCGCGGTTGGCGCTGGGGGAGATTAGTTATTGACACTCTCCCCAAGCATGAAGCCGCACCTCGATCTCATGCCGGACACGAGAGCCTGGCGTCCAGAATACTCCAGTATTCGGCGGCAGGCTGGTGATGATCTTGCGTAGAGCAGATGCGCCAGATGGGCCTATGCCATCCACCACCCGGTATAGGTGATGCGCGGATTCCTGTTTCTCGGTAACCCGGACAAGGCTCTTGACGACGTAGGGCAAGACACTAGGACCGGCGGCCACAAGCTCGTCGACATCTGACATCCAACGAGCTGGCGCGGGGTTGCCTTCTCTGTAGCCCTCCTCACCGCCAATATATGCGCGTTCAAGATCATCGACCAAGTGGCGAATGCGCGCGGGAGAGAGCGAATGATGTGTAGCTCGTCCGGGAACTACCTTGCGGATGGCCCCACAGATGCCGCACCTGTCACCCTGCCAAACGTGCTCTCGATCCCTGATCTTCCCGCACGAGATGCACTTGCAGCCGTTCCAGGGATGAGGCAGTTCTGTACCGCATTGCTCACACTTGCAGAATGTAGGATTATGTCGAGTTGCTTTACAGAGTCTGCAGGTGCATCCACTCCAATGGTGCTCTTGATCCCGTGACTTGAGGCACTTCTTACACGAACACCCTATCCACTGGTGATCTTCATCCCTCACGCTCCCACACGCTATGCACTTACAGCCGTCCCATTCGTGGCCCTCATCTCTCGTCTTTCCGCAGAGCCTACACTTGCAGCCATCCCACGAGTGGTCCTGATCCCGTTGAGACTTGCTGCCATCCCGACCGTGGACCACGTTTCGGCTCTTTCCACAGCGCCGACATTTGCAGTCATCCCAATCGTGAGCTTTATCTCTTATCTTGCCGCAGTACTTACACTTACACCCGTGCCACTGATGACGGGTATCGCTCGTCATTCCGCAACGCTCACACTGGCACGCCTTCCAGGCGTGAATCCCTAGCTTGCATAGTACGCTCACGGTGTATCCTCCACGTCAAGCACCTAGACCGAAACTGCATCTATGGATTTGGCCCACCCCGTTTGCTGTAGGTTTCCCAGATTACGCTCCACAGTATACCACAAGTTCGTGTCGACGGCCTGTTTTGAGTTCCCGAAAGTGCCAACGCCTTACTCCCCCACCTTCTCCCAAGTCTGATAACAGCAGTCATCGCCCGTCAAGAGCATGCCGGTGAATGTGATTTTGTAGCCGTGTTCTTTGGCGTAGGCTTCGTGCCAGGGGAGGCAGATGTGTTGGGCTATCTCTTCCATGCCCATTTCCTTCGCCAGGTTGGCGAAGGGGCATTTGGTTACCCGCACCACTATCCGCTCCTCGCTGGTCTCGAGGTGGTCGTTTTCGTAGCAGTGGGGGCGGGCGAACATGTCTACCATCTTGTTGAGCAGGTTGCCATACAGCGCCTTTTCCGCGACACCGGACTCCTGGCCCAGCCTGTAGTAGAGGTCATCCAAAACCTCAAGCACCGCCGGTCCGAAGCGCTCCTGGAATGTCTTTAGCAGCAGCAGACTCTCTCCTCTGCTGCCGCCGGAGTAGAAGGCCTTGTAGGTGTCCTGGAGTTCATCCTGCGAAGGCTCCCGCTTCGGCCATTGGCCCTTGAGCGCGCACAGGGTTTCCATATCGTAGCCCTCCGGAAGCCTCGGCTCGCGGACTGGCTTGGGTTCGTTCTTGGGTTTATTCATTCTGGTTCTTGCTCCATTGTTACTTGCTTTGGGTGGCGATTCGGAAATCGCCACCCAGGAAGGGGTTTCGACTACGCTCAACCCTCAACCCTCAACCCTCTGCTCTCTGCTCTCTGCTCTCTGCTCTCTGCTCTCTGCTCTCTGCTCATTCATGGTTTCGACTCCGCTCAACCAACGGGCCTACTTCCCCACCACCAACCGAGTCTCCAGCGGCTTTAGGGTGAAGACTCCGGCGACCTTTGCGCCTGTCAGGACGTCTTGGGCTACGAAGGGTTTGCCGTTGGCGGACAGGACTACTTTCATCGGGGTTTTGCGGTAGTTGCAGAGGTTGACCACCGTGCCGTCCTTGGTCTTGGCCGACAGCCACTCAACGCCCCACACCGGCTCACCGTTGACACCCCTCACGTGGACCAGGGGCTTGATATTCCTCTCGTTGAAGAATGACCCCAGAGACCTCCAAAGTCGCCGCCAGGAGTCGTTGACCGGGTCGAATGGAGGGCCGTCAGCGGAGCCTGTCCAGACCTGGGGGCGGTTGTATTCGTCTTTTGACAGCGGGTCCGCTGTTCCGATGAAAAGGATCTTCCCTTTGTACTGCATCAGTGCAGCGCGCGCGGCGTCGGAGATGTGACCTGCATTGGGGACAAAGATCACCGGAGCGTTGGAGCTTTGCGGATTCCCGCTTCGCTCAAATCCCGAAAGACCGTCCTCCAACTGCCTCTCATCGATGAAGCCGATCTTTAGGCCGGTGAAGGCGAGGGCGGTGTAGAGGGCGCTCTCGGTGCTCCAGTAGCTGTTGGTGTCCCAAACCAGCGAGGACAGGCTGTGCAATATCAGGACCTGCGGCTTGATGCGCTGGATTGCAGTTACCTCATTCGCAGCGCGGTTGAGGTCCGAACACACGATCCCCACCGCCTCCGAGCAAAGCGGCCTGGTCATAATGCTGCCCGCGAAGTCGCTCCTGGGATTGTGCTCGCGCTGCCAGACCCAGATGGTGGTCGCGCTTTCGCCGTGGATAGCGTCCTGCCAGAGCACCGACCTCACGTGCGCCGTCGGTACCGGAGACAGGTCTCGGTCTACAATGATATGATTCTCGCTGTTGAACACCGGCGCGTCCTTCATCGACCGCTGGATGTCATAAGCCATCGCGTTCTGCTGCCAGGCTTGCGCGAACTCGCCGCCCGATGTGCGGTCGTAGAAGTTGCTGGAATCGTTTCCGCTGATCTCGCTGAACTTGGAGAACAACCCGGCGTCGACCCCGTTGTGCGCGGCGTCGGGCCACAGGAAGCAGCCGCTGCTGGCCTTGACGTGGACCGGCACATTGGGCGCGACCGTGTGCACGGCATCCGCCAGCATCTTGTGCCAGCCAGCGAAGAACTCCGCGTTGAAGCGGCAGTAGTCGTAGAACCTGCCCGAGAAGCGGTCCGGCATATAGGGGGCAATCGTGCTGAAAGGGTTGGGCAGAGTGGCTTCATCGAAACTCTTCAGACTCGTTCCCCAGCGCTCGTTGAGCTTGCCTATGCTGCCGTGCCGGTTCTGGAGCCACGCGCGCCATTCTTTAGTCGCGTATTCGCAAGGCTCTTCGAGGTTGTCCGGCTCGTTGCTCAGGCAGATGCTGTGCAGGGCGGGATGGTCCTTGATCGGCGCGATGGTCTGGGTGATGTAGTCTTTCAGCATCTGCTGGCCCTCGGGCGCGTGGGTGCAGTACTTGATGAACCCGATCCGCTGCTTCTTGAGTTCCGGGTATTTGTCCAGAAGCCACTGCGGCGGGCAATGCGGGCTGAGCAGGATATTCACCGCCACCCCCGCCTTCTGCGCGCGGTCGAGGAGGCTGGTCTCGAATGTCACGGGGCCGGTTGAAACCTCGCCCTCTTTCGGGAACACATCGTATGGCACAGTGTAGTTCTGGATGATGTTGACCCCGTAGCTGGGGAACTTCTCCACGTCCGCGTTGGCCTGGTCGAAATGACCGTAGCCGATGAAGAACACCGGCCTGGTCCCCAGAGCCTTACCTTTGGAGTCGGCTACCTGGCTTATGAACGACGGCCCGTCGATCCTGGGCCTCTCGCTCGCCACGAACCTCGGAACAGCCGGCAGCCTGCGCTTGCCCTTGGTCACTTCCTGAAGCTGGAAAGCCAGCCGCTTGGCCATCGTTTCCATTTCGCCAAGCTGGGTCAGAGCGCGGATGAGGTCCTGGTTCTTGATGTCATCATCCACATAGTTGGCCGAGTTCTCCAGCACGGTGTAGGTGATGAGAGGATAGGCGATATCCAGACCCTTGGCCTTGAGCATGTCCAGCGTGTTCTTCAGCCCGGGCAGCTTGGCGCGAATGGCCTCGAGCCTGCGGTTGGCTCCCGCTGCGGATGGGAACCGCGCGGTCACCTTGGCAACCGCAATGCTGCGTCCGTTGTCCAGCGCCCGCACAGACAACTCGCGAACCGCCGCATCCACTTCAGACGCCTGGCCTTTGACGCTGACCTCGTAAGCGCCGGCTTCGAGCTTCACTATCTGGTTGGGCGCGCGGCTCGTCCCGCTCAGCGCGGCCTCTACCATACCGTCCTCGACAGAGTTGGGAAGCGTCAGCGTGAAGTCCAAAGAAAACGGCCCATCGCCCTCGATAGTGCGGTCATATTCCGCCGGTTCGAGGTGCGCGAGGTTGTCGGCGGGCATGCACGGGGTCGCGTGGTCGCCCTCCTCCAGCTTCAGATCATCGATATAGATGCCCGGCGTGAGGCTCTGGGTGATTATTCGGAGATAGAACACAGACTCGCTCGCGGACGGGGTGAACGTGCGCGTTACCCGTTTCCAGTGTTCGCGGGAGACAGGCAGCGAGACATTGGTCTCCCAACTGCCGATGTATACGCCGTTCCCGCCATCGGACGCGCCCTTCATATAGCAGCTTAGGGTATATGTCTTGCCCGGCGTCAAGCGGATAGGCTCCGACTTGCTGAGATTGCCAAAGATGTTCGGCCCGTACATAGTGTTATTGACCAGGTAGACAGACCGCGTTCCGGAGTGGGTCTCCTTGGTCTCAACTGTGCAGGTGGCTTCGGTCCTGCCCTGGCCCCAAGTCCACCCCACAGGCAGCCCATTCGCCCCAACCTCCTCAAAACTGAAGTTGGGAATGAGGTTAGGGTTCACCACAGCGGGCTTGACCACAACCTCGTCAATGCCAAGCGTGCCGGCGTGACCACACGCGGCAGCCAGTAGGATAATCAGAACCAGGAACACAGGATATCTCATAGACAATCGCCCTCCGTCTATACCTTCGGCGGAGGGCGCTGTGTTTCCTGCGGGGAGGACTATCCTGAACCTACCCGGGCAGTCCACAAGCAGGCGCGATGCCTTTCTTTTCGTAGTACTGCTGGTGGTAGTCTTCTGCCGGGTAGAACTCTGGTGCGGGGGTGATTTCTGTGACTATCTTGCTGCGGCACTTGCCCGACTTCTCCAACGCCGCCATCGACTCCTCTGCCTGCTTCTTCTGTTCTTCGCTGTGGTAGAAGATGGCAGACCGATACTGCGAGCCTACATCCGGACCCTGGCGGTAGTATTGGGTGGGGTCGTGGGTGCTCCAGAACCTGTCCAGCAGTTCCTTGTAGCTAATCTTGGCCGGGTCGAACACCACCTCCACAGCCTCCGCGTGGCCCGTGGTGTGGGAGCACACGTCCTTGTAGGTCGGGTTCTTAGTTTTGCCGCCCGTGTAGCCGACTCTAGTGGAGATCACGCCCTTGCCCATAAGCTCTCGAAACTCCGATTCCACACCCCAGAAGCAGCCTTCCGCGAACGTTGCCGTCTCGGTCTTCGGCTTATCTTCCAGAATTGCCAACTTCAAGGACAAAGCGTTGATACAGTAGCGCTTGTGGGTCGGCGGAGGGCCATCGTCGAAGACATGCCCGAGGTGGGCGCCGCACCTGGCGCAGTTGATCTCGGTTCGGCTCATCCCGAAAGAATTGTCCTTAACGTACTTCACATTGAGTTCCGACACCGGCTGCCAGAAACTGGGCCAGCCTGTGCCCGAGTCGAATTTGTTGCCTTGCATGAACAGGTCAGTGCCACAACACACGCACTCGTATATTCCTGTCTTGCCCTGCGGCGGAAGGCCGCAAGATTGCGAGAAGGGCGCTTCAGTCCCCGACTTGCGCGTCACTTGGAACTGCTCCGGCGTGAGCAGCTTCTTCCACTGCTCGTCGGACTTGTGAATCCGCTGCACGGTCTCGGTCTTGCCCGTGTCGGCGTTGTATATCTTGATAGTGTTGTTTGTGTCGGTCATTGCTTGCGTTCCCTTTCGCGTAGCCGCGCAGCTAACCAAGCTGGTTACCATAGCTATACCCATAGCCAGAACTACCCACTTACTCATTACCCGCAAACTCCCGAAATGCATTTGCACTCATGTATCGAACGTGTGGGAGAGGCCAAGAGTTCCGAGCACGGCCTGCCGGAAATTGACAAGGCGCACTGGGGGTGGTATAGTCGGGATGTGGTTCCCGAAGGAGGCTGCGCCGATGAAAAACGGGCGTGGATTTACTCTCATTGAGCTCCTGGTGGTGATCGCTATCATCGCCGTTCTCGCGGGGATACTTTTCCCGGTGCTGGCCAAGGCGAAGGAAAAGGGCCGCGAGACAGTGTGTATCAGTAATCTCAGGCAGCTTGCCATGGCCGGGCTTCAGTATGTTCAGGACTACGATGAGTATTTCCCGGTTATCTCGCTGAGCGAAGCCACTGCCCACAAGGACTGGTGGGGGTATACCCTGCAGCCCTACATCCGCAACTCGGGGATCTTTGAATGCCCCTCCAAACCCGGGGACTCCCCGAGAAATGACTACTGCGTCAACGGCGCTCGCGACCACTCCGGCAAGAGCATCTTCGGCATTCGCTACCCGGGCTACCTGAATGAGGACGCTGGAAAACTCCCATTCAAAGGCATACTGGAGAAGATCGTCTTTGTGACCGAGGAGACCCGAAGACAGCCCTGGGGCGACTGGCAGAACCAGTTCCACGCCGATGGGTCGCTGATTTTCGATCCAGGAGTCCACTACGACGGCATTCACATCCTCTTCGTGGACGGTCACGTAAAGTGGCAGACGGTGCAAGGAATGCCAAGTCTGGACACATGGCCCGAATTTCAGATTAGCTGGGATACCCGCTACCAGTTGTAGCCTCAAGCAGCGTGAACCGTGACCGTTTCTCGCGAGTGATTGCCAGGAGAAGTGCGCCATGATAGACCCCACTGCCCACTGCGAGGTCATCCGGGTTCTGGATGAGTTCGAGGAAACCATCAGCACAAAGGAGCAGGCGGCAGTTCGCGGCAGACTCATCCGCGCGGCTGACTGGGAGACCCTCGACAGACCACCCGTTGTGATAATTCCGCCGTGGGACAGTTCAACCATAGAGACATACCCGATCTGCGAGGCCGTGCTGGACCCGTCCAAGATGCTCTACAACGAACTCCACAAGGGCATCGCCTCACCGTACGGATGGATGGCCGTGGGTGATGACCGCCCGCTTCAGGTGCGCCCGGATTTCGGCTGCGGGCTGGTGTCCAGCGTGTTCGGGGCGCAGGTGAAGGTGGTGGGAAACAACCCCGCCTGGGTGAAGCACCTGAGTGGAGATGACATAGAATCCGCCGTTGAGAAGGCGATCGACAACCTCGACCTCTCCAGGCTTCCCGACCTCGGCTGGGTTCCCAGATACTGCGAGACCTATGAATACTACCTGGCGTTGCTTGCAGACTACCCAAACCTCAAATCCAGCATGGCGGTGACTCTGCCGGATATGCAGGGGCCGTTCGACAACGCCGCGATGATGTGGGGCAGTTCTATTTTTGAAGCCCTCTACACCAATCCCGATCTGGTTTGCCGGTTCTGCGCGGCGGTGGCTGATGTGATGGTCGCCCTCCACGACTTCTTCCGCCGCGACTACGTGGGCCGGGAACTGCTCCCCAAAGGCTACTCTCACCAACACGGGGTCATCATTCGCGGCAACATTCTCCTGCGCGGCGACTCCAACCTGATGCTGAGCACGAAAATGTATATCGACGCCATGCGTCCCCACGACAGAGACGTACTGCGAAGGGTCGGCGGCGGGAGCTACCATTCGTGCGGTAAGTGGGAACACAATGTCCCGGCGGTGATGGCGATGGATGAGATCGGCAGCCTCGATTTCGGCGCGGACCAGAGCTTCCTCAACGACATCGATGCTATCTACAAGGCTGCGGCAGTGGGCATGAAACACCTCAACCTGGTCACAGCCATGCCGGAGGAACTGTCCTCAGGCAGCATTATCGGACGATTCCCCACAGGCGTCACTTTGTCCTGCATCGTGGACAGCACCCAGACAGCCTCGGAACTGATGAAGCAGTACGTGAAGGCCGCCGAGAGGGAATAGTTGCCCAGCGCCCAAGCAAGATACTAGAGTTATGTCTGCTCTCCACAGCCCACGGTGATCGGGATGACCGACCTCACTCCAAGCCTGGGAGTTTGGCATGGCGCCCATACGGGGTACCCTTTGCTCAGATGTACTAGCCGGGTGGCCTTGTTCCTTGAATGTATGGCAGTGGTCACCGCGGCAGCACTAGAGGTAGATGCGATGGGGATAATCAGTTGGATAATCTTTGGTGGATTGGCCGGTTGGCTGGCGTCCGTCCTGACAGGCGAGAAAGAAGGATGCCTTACGAGTGTAGCTATCGGGATTGTCGGCGCACTGATCGGTGGGTTTGTCTTCTCGCTGATCGGCGGTTCGGGAGTGACCGGCTTCAATCTGTACAGCCTGCTTGTGGCTGTCATCGGTTCGCTGATCCTGATTGCGCTGCTGAGAGCCATTCGACGACGAGGCTGACACTCGGCATGCGCGTAGCTCAAGTTGATGTGACCATTACCGGCCACACAGAGTGAGTCATCCGGATTCGGGGAGCACAAACCAAAACGTGCTCCCCTTGCCCACCTCACTGTCCACTCCGATAGAACCACCATGCGCTTCCACCGCCAGCTTGCAGAAGGTGAGCCCCAATCCCGTGGAATATTGGCGTCGCTGGGTTTGGCCCTGAGCCACCTGCCCAAACTTGTCGAAAATTCGCTCCAGGCTCTCATTGGGGATCCCGGAGCCGCTGTCCTGAACGAACACTCTCACCCAACCCTCAACTCGCTCCATACCCACACGGATGATTCCGTCATCCTGCGTGAATTTCAGCGCGTTGCCCAGCAGGTTCTGTATCACGCGCGCAAGCAGCCCGGCATCTGCTGTCACCAAGATCGGCGCTTCCGGCGCCTCAAGAATAAGCTGACGGTTCTCGCGCAAGGATTCCGCGTTGTCCATAACTCCCCGGACGATGTCTGCCAGGTCGCACTCTCCCAGCTCCAGGGTCATCTCCCCGGCCTCCATCTTGCTGACGTCCAGCAAAGAACTGATCATATTGATGAGGTTCTCGGTGGCCTCGGAAGCGATGGCTACGAACTCCTTCCCATCGTCGGACACACACTCCCCCTCCAGCATCTGCAGGAATCCCTTTATGCTGGTCAGAGGGGTGCGCATGTCGTGCACGACCATGTGCACCAGGCTGTCCCGGAGTTCCTCGAGTTTTCGAAGCTGTTCGTAGCTGTCTTGCAGGAGGGCCCTTTGCCGATGGAGTTCCAGGTGGGTTGCCACGCGGGCCTGCACTTCTCTCAACTGGAAAGGCTTGGTTATGTAGTCGACCCCACCCACCTCAAACGCCTTGACCTTGTCCATGGTCTCGTTGAGGGCGCTGATGAAGATTACCGGGATCTCCGCCAACTGCTCATCTGTCTTCAGCCGCTCACATACCTCGTACCCATTCATCTGGGGCATAATGACGTCAAGGAGTATCAGGTCGGGAGGATCGTGCTTTGCCGTCTGGAGGGCGAACTTCCCATCGGAAACGGACCTGACTTTGTACCCCAGATCCTTGAGCATCCCCGTCAGGAGACGCAGGTTCGCTGGGGTATCGTCAACGACGAGAATATTGGGAACGCGCTGCTGGGCCTGGGTTTTCTCCAAGGTACGTCTCCTATGGGTCGAACGGCATCGCGGTCTAGTCTGCTTCGGCTAATGTGAAGTAGAATGTGGCTCCCTCATCGACACGGGCCTCTGCCCAGAGTTCGCCCCCGTGTCTTGTGACGATTCTGTGTACTATTGCCAAACCAACCCCTGTACCCGGACATGCCTTATCCGAGGGCAGATTCTGGAACGGCGCGAACAGATTGATCCCGCAATCCTCAGAGAATCCGCTTCCGTTATCTTTCACAAAGAATGCCTTGCGCCCGTCGACAACATTCTTGCCGAACTGTATTCTCGCGCGATCGCGGCCTGCAGTGAACTTCACGGCATTGCCGAAAATATTCTCCAGCACAACCTCAAGCAGATGGCCATCTCCCACGGCAGAGAGTCCAGGCTCGATCTCAAACTCAATCACACGATCAGCATGGCCAATCTGCATGCGTTTGCCAATCCGGGTGGCGATCTTGGAAAGATCAACGCTTTGAGTCTGCACGCCTGCTTGCGACACGCGCGACAGCTTGAGCAGGTCGTCAACAAACTGCATCATGCCATTGGCTTCCGTTCGCACGCGCTTTACGAATGACCGTCCCTGCTCGTCAAGCCGGTCCGCGTAGTCCTCCAGGAGCACCTGACTCATGCTGTACATCCGCAGGACCGGCGCTCGCAAGTCGCCCGAAATGGCAGCAGAAAATACCTCCAGTTCCCTGTTGGCAGTTTCGAGCTTTTCGTAGCTCTCCTCCAGGAGGCGCTTCTGCCGATGAAGTTCCAGGTGGGTGGCAACACGCGCCTGCACCTCCGGGAACTCAAACGGCTTAGTCACGTAATCAACCCCGCCCACTTCGAACGCTTTCACCTTGTCCATTGTCTGGTTCAGCGCGCTAATGAAGATCACTGGGATCTCCGCCAACTCCTCATCAGTCTTCAGGCGCTGACAGACCTCGTACCCGTCCATCTCCGGCATCATAATGTCGAGCAGGATCAGGTCGGGTGGGGAATGCTTTGCCGTCTGCAGGGCAAACTTCCCGCTGGAAACGGCTCTGACTTTGTATCCTAGCTTCTTGAGCATCCCGGTCAGGAGGCGCAGATTTGCTGGAGTATCGTCTACAACGAGAATGCTTGGCATGGGCTGTGGAATACTGGGCTTCTCCATTATGATTGTGCTCCCGTCTTGATGCCATCCAGCAGGCACTGGTAGTCGAATGCTTCAATGCAGTTCCTAAGATACTGCGATTTACGCCTGTCGTATTGCTCGACCTCATCCGCAAGCAGCAGCAGTTGGTCGTGGTCCGCATCCATCGCCGCTTCCCCCAGACGGGCAGCCAACTCATCGGGCAGCGGCAAAGCGACTTCCTGAACCTGGGCGCATTCCGATCCGGGGATGCAAGCCTCAGCCTCTTCGGCATCTGCCTGCGGCTCGCTGCTCGGAGCCCCATTCTCTTTGGCAAACGCCAACGCCAAACTCAACGTCTCCTCGAATTCCTTTATCTTGATGGGTTTGGTGAGATACTGGAAGAATCCTGCCTCCATTCCCTTTTCGATGTCGCGGGGCATGGCATTCGCGCTGACAGCAACTATGGGTATGTGGGCTGTCGAAGAGTGCTCACGAAGGATATGCATCGCGTCGACCCCACTAATGCCAGGCAGGTTGATGTCCATAAGAATCACATCCGGCTGATGCTTGTGAGCAAGTTCGATGCCGGCATTAGCTTCGACTGCGGTCAGCAGCCGCAGATCCGCGTGTCGCGCGATAAGCTGCTCCACCAGTTTCATGTTGGCCGGATTGTCTTCGATATAGAGCAGGGTATGAAGCACCAAGCCTTCCTGGTAATGAGCATGGGTGACTTCCGGAGGTCCGGCTTTCTCGACTAACAACATCGGCGCGGTGTCAGCGCTGAACTCTATCCAGAACACGCTACCCACCCCAACAGTGCTTTCCACCCCAATGACTCCGTCCATAAGCTCAACAAGTCGCTTGCTCATAACCAGGCCTATGCCTGTGCCTTCCTGGCCGCCGCCCTCTTGACCAAGCCGATTGAACGACTGGAAAAGCTGCGCCACCTTTTCCGGTGGCAACCCCATACCTGTATCCCTGACGCTGATACGAATCCGGCCCGGCGTACTCGTTGCGTGGGTCACCACTATTGAGCCTCCCTCGCGGTTGTACTTGATCGCGTTGGAGAGTATATTGATGATGACCTGCTTCAGACGCGTCCGGTCGGCGTGGACAAAGCATGGGGTGTCCATGTGGGGGAATGTGATACTGATACCCCGCTTCTGAACCTGTGGTTCCATCATTGTCTGGATTTCCAGCATGATCTCTGCCAATGACACCGGTTCCATCGACAGCGCGACCTTCCCAGACTCTATAATTGCCAGATCGAGGATTTCATTTATCAGGGCCAGCAGGTACCATCCCGCCTCAAGAATCTGGCTGATGCTTGCTTGTTGGGAGGACGTCGGCGGAGGGGTGTCGCCTTCCATAAGCTGCGCGAAACCCAGGATTGCGTTGAGCGGGCTTCGCAGTTCGTGGCTCATGCTGGAAAGAAACTCCGATTTCGCGCTGTTAGCCTTCTCCGCAACCGACTTGGCGTTCGTGAGCGTTGCCTCGAATTGCCTCAGCTCCGTAAGGTCGCGGGTCAGTTTGGCGAAGCCGCGCAAATTGCCATATTGGTCTCGGATCGAGGTAAAAACAACATTTGCCCAGAATGTCAGCCCATCGTTGCGCACCCGCCATCCTTCGTCCCGGAACCGTCCCTTGGCTGCCGCCTCATCCAGGTCGCGTTGTGGCTTGCCGCTCTTGATGTCTTCACTGGTGTAGAAGATGGAGAAGTGTCTGCCCAGAATGTCTTCGGCGCGATAGCCGTTAATTCTGTCCGCTCCGGTATTCCAACTGGTTACCCGCCCATCAGGATCGAGCATCACTATGGCGTAGTCGGTCACGCTCTCTATCATCAGCCGGAAGCTCTCTTCGGTCCATCGAAGCTCATCTTCCACTTGCTTTCGAGCGGTGTTGTCGGTTCCGATCAGCAGATATCCGATTATTGTGCCTTGTTCGTCACGCAACGCCGTTACCGACACCATCGCGGGAAACCGGCTGCCGTCCTTGCGGATATAGGTGAGTTCGTATATATCTTCAATCCCTCGGGAGGCTTTGAAGACCAACGCCTCAAAACCCGGCTTGATAGGGGTTCCGAGTTCCTGGCTCAACGCCTCGGCTCGCGCGATTACTTCCTGTGGGTCGGAGATATCGGCGGGCGTAATCTTGTTCATCACTTCGTCTGCCGTGTAACCCAGCATCCGCTCGGCCCCGACATTGAATATCTGGATTACGCCCTTTTCATCGGTGGCAATACTGGAGAAGTTGGCGCTCTTGAAAATCGCGTTCTGCAGGGCGCCCGCTTGAAGCAGCGCCGCTTCCGCCTGTTTGCGCGCGGTATTGTCGGTTCCGATAAGCAGATAGCCGATAATGGCGTCCTGGGCATCGCGCAGCGCTGTGACCGACACAACCGCTGGGAAACGGCTGCCATCCTTGCGGATGTAGGTCAGTTCATAGATATCCTCAATCCCTCGGGAGGCCTTGAAGACCAATGCCTCGAAGCCCGGCGTAATCGGCGTCGAGAGTTCGACGCTCAACTCCTTGGCCCGCGCTATCACTTCCTGCGGATCAGAGATATCTGCAGGCGTGATCTTGTTCATCACTTCGGCAGCCTTGTAGCCAAGCATCCGCTCGGCTCCGACGTTGAATATCTGGATAACCCCATTCGCATCGGTGGCAATGCTCGAGAAGTTGGCGCTGTTGAAGATCGCACTCTGCAGAGCGCCCGCCTTGAGTTCGGTGCCGATGAGCAGATAGCCGATGATGGCGTCCTGCGCGTCGCGCAACGCCGTGACAGATACAACCGCTGGGAAGCGGCTGCCGTCCTTGCGGATGTAGGTAAGTTCGTATATGTCCTCAATGCCTCGCTAGGCCTTGAACACCAACGCCTCGAAGCCCGGAGTGATTGGCGTGGACAACTCTACGCTTAGCGACTTGGCGCGCGCAATCAATTCCTGCGGATCGGAAATGTCGGCGGGAGTGATCTTGTTCATCACTTCGTCTGCCATGTAACCCAGCATCCGCTCGGCCCCGACATTGAATATCTGTATGACGCCCTTCTCATCGGTGGCTATACTGGAAAAGTTGGCGCTGTTGAAAATCGCGTTCTGCAAGGCCCCTGTTACCAGGGCCGCCTTGTCCGCGGCAACGCCACGGTGGCGGACGACATCGTTGGACTCGTCCGGAGTGACCAGGCCAGCGTCTAGAGCCGTCGCTCCCAACTGCTTGTTCTTCATTTGTATGTATCCGGAGCCTTTCTGCGCGCGAGAGGGACGGGTGTCGACATAGGGACCCCGCAAATGTTGTGCAAAGTGGAAGAGCCGCCACCCACGTCAGTCGTGCCGGCTTAGTTGAGACCTCAGATTGCCTGTTTAGTATACCCCGTTTGCCTGTCGCTGAAGAGTTTCTTGGGTCACAGAGTATGTGAACGGATGGCGCGTTCCTGAACTAGTCGGCCAACCGCTCTCCCAAGCGCTTTGTTGCTTGTGAATATGGGTATTATTATGAGAAAATGGAGCGGTTTGGCGCAGTATTCCGCCTCGTCGGAATTCCGCGAAGGGCCAGTTCGACACTAATCGAGGGTATTGCAATGAGAATATCTATGTCTACAGGAATGTGTTTGCTTGTGTTACTGGTTGCCTTTGCCGCAACGGCCGTGGCGCAATCGGTCCCCAAGACCCATGATATTTACATGGGCGGCTACGTGATCATGCGAATTCGCACGGGATCGGAAGAGCTATCCATCAAGGAGCGCAAGCTGATAGTCCAGCAGCGCGTCACCGACCTGATGCAGTGCACGGATACGGGTGAGATCGAGGTCAAGGTCACCAAGAACGGCAGCGACTACAACATCACTGCCAACGGCATACTCATAGTCACAGTATCCTCTGACGATGCTCGGGCCAACAAGACCACTGCGTGGAAGCAGGCGAAAGCTTGGGCCTCGAACATAGAAAAGACATTCCCAAAAGCCGCATCGGCATGTAAGGCCCCGGCCAAGTAGCGCCGGGTTCAAGGGAATATATACGGAACACACAGTGAGGGCAGGCGTAGGCCTGCCCTCATTTTGCATCTTGACTCCCCCGTTCAGGCCCATCATCGCTCGGGATTGCGCGGAAACAGCGTGAACAGGACCTGATCCCGGCTGTTTCCCCGTTTCCGGTTTGGTCCAGGCGCGATATGGGTACCCATAATGTGAAGTAACTTGCAGCAAACTTTGGAGGTTGATTGGTATGAAGAGAGCATTGGCCGTAGGGATAATGGTGGTGTTGCTCCTGACGCTTATGGCAGGAGTCGCGATGGCGCAAGGCAGCAAGAAGGTCTACGGGATATATGTAGGGGGATACTTGCTTATGCGACTGCGAGTAGGGACTCCCGAGCTTTCCCTTTCCGAGCGAAGGCTGATAGTGCAGCAGCGAGCCACGAACTTGATGATGTGCACCGACACCGGCAAGGTGAATGTGTCGAGTATGAAGTCGGTGAAGTGTACGCCGAAGTGCGTTCCGGTCGGCGACAACTACAACGTGTATGCTAATGGCATACTGATAGTCACGGTAACCAAGGCAGACGCAGTGGCCAACAAGACTACCGTATATCGCCAGGCAAAGCAATGGGCGGACCGGATCAAGGAAGTATTTCCCGCCGCATACACAAAATGCAACCCAATGGGGCAGCCTGCGGAGTAGTAGTTCGGCTCATAGGACTAGTTGAGTAACAAGAGCATCGCGGATAAGTACGGGCTGCCTCTTAACGGGCGGCAGATGTGAGAGCGGTTTCCCTGAGGAAACTGCGAGGGGAATGTCGAAGTAGAGAGCGGGCAGGATTTCGTCCTGCCCGCATACTCATTTGCAACAGGAGGCGGATCGGTGCAAGACTGCATCTTCTGCGACATCGCCGCCGGCAAGATCGGCAAGCTCATCTACGAGGACGAATCCGTCGCCGCGTTCGACGACCTCAACCCCCAGGCGCCTGTTCACGTGCTCATTATTCCAAAGCAGCACATCGCCAAGCTTTCGGATGTGACCAACGAGCCGGAGGCGAACCTGATGGGGCGCATACTGCTGGCAGCCAACCATATCGCCACACAACGAGGCATCGTCGAAGACGGCTATCGCGTGGTGATCAACTGCAACGAGGGCGCGGGGCAGTCGGTCTGGCACGTCCACTTCCACCTGCTCGGCGGCAGGAAGCTAGGCTGGCCGCCGGGGTAGTATCCCCCGATTCTGGGCCGGCAGCAACCCGGCAAGTCTGGGCCGGCAGCAGGTTTGGCAGGTCTAACGGTTCCCTGCCAACACCTGCGAGAGGCTTCCCTGGCAGGTAATCTCGAGTCTTTCCAGAGATCACGGTGTTTGCGACTGAAATAATAGGGGCCAACTGATGGATGAACCGCAGTACTACGACCTGATCATACTCGGAGCCGGGCCGGCTGGAATGACGGCCGCAGTATATGCCGCGCGTAAGCAGGTCAAACAGGTGATCCTCTGTCAGAATGTCGGAGGCCAGGCCAACTGGAGTTCCGGCATCGAGAACTACCTCGGCTACATCTCCATCACAGGCCCGGAACTGGTTCAAAAGTTCGAGGAGCACCTGAACCAGTTTGCGCTGGACCTGAGATACGCTAACATCACCAAGCTTTCTGTCGCTCCGGGCGGATACAGAGTGGACACCGACAGCGAGGGCGCGTTCGCGGCAAAAGCGGTAATTGTAGCCACGGGGAAATCGCCAAGGCTGCTGGGTGTTCCCGGCGAGAGAGAGTTCGCGGGCCGCGGAGTCACCTACTGCGCCACCTGCGACGGCCCGCTGTATGCCGGGAAAGAGGTGGCGGTGGTCGGCGGGGGAAACTCAGGGCTTGATGCAGTCCTCCAGTTGATGAGGATATGCCCGAAAGTGTACTTGTTTGAGAGTTCGGACAGCCTTCGAGCGGATCCGATGGTGCAGGTTCGCGCCCTGGCCGCGCCAAACGTGGAAGTGATACTAAGTACGGCGGTTCGGGAGATAAGGGGCGATGTCCTGGTGAGGGAGATTGTGGTTGAAGACCAGATAACCGGGGCAACGCGCGAGATTGATGTGCAGGGAGTGTTTGTGGAGGTCGGGCTGAGCCCCAACACGAGCTTCCTGGGCGAATTGCTAAGGCTCAACGAGATTGGCGAGATACAGGTCGACTGCGCGAGCCAGGTGGAGCTTCCCGGCCTGTTTGCCGCGGGAGACGTCACCAGCGTTCCCGAAAAGCAGATTATCATAGCCGCCGGTGACGGCGCCAAAGCCGCTCTGGGGGCATATTCGTTCCTGGTGCGTTCCCCGGAGGTGGTGGACTGGGGGCAGTCACCCCCGAGACGCTCAGCGAGTTGGGAACAGGTGCGCACTGGCGTTTCCGCGAGTGGCACGGACGAACTACTCGGCGCCGTCGCAAGCCGGCAAGACCCCACCCCGAAACCCCAGAGCCTGCTGGATACCAGACCGGACCCGGAATCGAGTTCGGGGTGACGTGTTGTATAGGCGCATATTGAGAACCTGCGAAGCCCGCTTCGGCGGGCTTTGTTGCGTCAGCCCGGTGTTTGAACGCCGGGGCGCTGTCAGGGCAATGTGGTATACTCTTTCAAGCAGCGAAATGGAGGAGCTAGTTGATGAACGGCAAGGTAGCTTTGGTAACTGGCGGCTCGCGGGGTCTTGGAGCGGCGACGGCAGTGGCTCTGGCGAAGGCCGGGGCACGCGTGTTCATCAACTACACTTCCAGTGAGACTGCGGCGCTTGAGATTGCGGCACAGATAGCATCCTTTGGCGGAGAGGCCATAGTCCATCGCGCTGACGTAGCAAGCGAAGACGAAGTCAGAGAGATGATGGATCGATGTGCCAGCCAGCTTGGTTCGTTGGACATACTCGTCAACAACGCCGCCGTGAACTCAGACTACCTGGTTGAAGAGATGGCGGTGGAGGAGTGGGACCGGGTGATGGCGGTCAACCTCCGCGGGACGTTTCTCTGCTCCAAGCATGTGATCCCGCCTATGAGACAGGGCGGGTATGGCAGGATCATCAACCTCGCCAGCCAGGGAGTGCGCAAGGGATCGATTGCCCACGCACACTATTCGGCTACTAAGATGGGTATCATCGGCTTCACCCGCTCACTCGCAAGAGAGCTTGGCAGCGATGGGATAACGGTGAACACGGTCTCGCCCGGCAGAATAATGACCGATATGCTCGCCTCCAACCTCCGGCATACCAACAAGGCTGATGAATGGCTCAAGCAGACACCTCTCGGCAGGTTCGGGGAGCCGGAGGATGTTGCGGAGATGATAGTGTTTCTTGCCTCGGATAGGGCTTCATACATAACAGGGCAGGTCTTCGCCGTAGACGGCGGCCTGCTGATGCAGTAGAGGGTACGAATATGAGTCTGGATGGCAAAGTAGCGGTTATCACCGGCGGCGCATCGGGGATCGGCAAGGCCAGCGCCAAGGCATTGGCGGCGATGGGAGCGAGTGTCTGCCTGTGCGATTTGAGCCTGGCATCGGCCAAGGCGGCGGCAAAACAGATAGGTCCGCTGGCTTCGGCCTGGCAGGTTGATGTCTCGGACTCTGCGCAGGTCAGCCGGGTGTTCGGAGCCATCGAGGTCATGATGGGAAGCGTTGACATACTGGTCACCGCAGCCGGAGTCCCAGGCCACGGGCTGGTGTCCACTCTTGACGATGACACCTGGCAGAAGGTTATGGACATCAACCTCAACGGCGTGTTCTACTGTATGCGTGAAGCTGTGAAGCAGATGCTGCGCAAGGGCGGCGGATGCATAGTCAACATCTCCTCGATATGCGGGGTTATGGGCTGCGCCACCTGCCCAGCCTACTCGGCATCCAAGGCCGGGGTGATAGGCATCAGCAAGTCGGTAGCCCGCCGACATACCGAGGACGACATAAGGGTAAACGTAGTCGCGCCGGGCTTGGTCGACACCCCATTCGTCGAACCCGACCGCGAGATGGGCAAGCTGGAAAACGGCATCAAGAAAATCCCAATGGGCCGAATGGGCACCCCCGAGGAGATAGGAGACCTGGTAGCCTACCTATGCACCGACTCCGCCTCATTCATAGCCGGCCAGGTGATAAGCCCTAATGGGGGACAGATGATCTAGGGAGATCGCGCGAAGGTGTTTCGGGATTTGAGCCGCAGCGGAAATCCCGAAACGAGAAAAGCCCCCAGATGACAACACCAACGGTTAGTGCTATCATAAGCACAAGCAACCAGCGGGAGGCAGGCGTGAGCAGATCGAAAGCGACAGAAGCGACGGTAGTGGAGCAGTCGGAGGAATTTCGCCCATACAGCCGAGAGGTTCAAAGGCGGTATTACATTCTGAACGCGCCGATAGGGCTGCTTCTGTTCTTGGGATATTGCGCCGTGTGGTCCCAAGAGAATCTCAGAGGCTTTGAGAGACTGGTCGTGTGGTTGTACGCCCTCTTCCTGCTTGCGCTGCCAGTATATGGTGTGTATGAATGGACATGCAAGCGGAGAGTGGTCTTCTCTGCAGCAGGGGTTGTCATTGATAGACTACAAGTGATTCCGTGGCATCGTGTAGTCGGTGTGAAGAGAACTCAGGTGAAACCCTGGTTGGTTCGAGCGGGGCAAGAAAGGCTTCTCGTTCAGATGGCACCGGAAAGAGCGATTCGAGTTACCGGCGCGTGGTCGCTGTTGCGTCGGGTTCAGCAGGCCTTGGCTCCCAAACCGCAGGAGTTCGCTCACTTCATACACCCGCCAGAGGTCATTGACCAGATCGTAGCCGCGATGGAGAAGTACTCAGGCAAGGATTTCCACTAGCCTTACGCTGAAGGAACCGCCCCCTAACCCGCCTTTCGCAGCATTGATCCGCGAAGCTGCTTTCGGCCAGCGCCTCCTGGCGCGGAGGGGGGATTACTAACCCTTCACCCCCGAAACCACCACTCCCTGTATGAAGTACTTCTGCCCGATGATGAAGATTATCAGCAGGGGCAGCATTACGACCGTGGATGCGGCCATCAGGTAGTTCCAGTCTACCGCGTATTGGCCTTGGAAGGCGTATAGGCCTAGCGCGAGGGTGCGTTTGGCGGGGGAGTCCAGGTAGATTAGCGGACCAAGGAAGTCGTTCCAGCTTCCCATGAAAGCGAAAATCGAGACTGTCGCAAGCGCGGGTTTCATCTGGGGCAGCAGCACGTGCCGGTAGACCTGCCAGGTGCTCGCGCCGTCGATTCTGGCGGCTTCGTCCATCTCTCGGGGGATGGTCATCAGGTACTGCCTGAGCAGGAAGATGAAGAACGGCGCGCCGAAGTAGCTTGGGACGATGAGCGGCAGGAATGTGTCGTACCAGCCAAGGGTCGCAAAGATCTTGAATACCGGAATCATAGTCACCTGCGCTGGCAGCATCATCGTTGAAAGCAGCACAACAAACAGCACGTCCCGACCCGGGAACCGCATCCTTGCAAACCCGAACGCCACCAGCGAGCTGGATATAAGCTGGCCTATCAGCGACAGCCCGGTTATCTGCAGGGTGTTCCATGTATACAGGGCGAACGGCAGCCGCTCGAAGGCCTTGGTGTAGTTGGACCACAACCACGGGTTGGGAATCCACTGGATTGGGTCGGAGAAGATGAACGTGGGATCCTTGAACGATGATCCCAGCATCCAGACGAACGGGATCAGCGAGACCACTGACCCGACAATCAGGACGGTGTAGCCAATGATCCGCCAGATGCGATTGGACCTGCCCTGGTTTCGACTTCGCTCAACCAATGGCTTCATCGCTTCAACTCCGACTCATAGTAGACCCACGCGCTCGAGGCTTTGAGCATCAGGAGCGTGAGCGCCAGGATCACCAGAAACAGTATCCACGCCAGCGCGCAGGCGTAGCCCATCTTGAGATACATAAACGCGTTCTGGTAGAGGTACAGCACATAGAACAGTGTGGAGTAGGCGGGCCCGCCCTGGGTCATGACAAAGGAACTGGCGAACACCTGGAAGCTGCCGATTATGCTCATTATCAGGTTGAACAGAATAGTCGGCGAGATCATCGGCAGGGTCACATTGCGGAACTTGCTCCGACTCCCCGCGCCGTCTATTTCGGCTGACTCATAGAGCTGCGTGGGCACGCTCTGCAGGCCGGCAAGGTAGATAATCATCCCACCGCCAACTCCCCACAGGCTCATCAGGATGAACGATGGCAGCGCCCACTCCGGGGTGGTCAGCCACGGCACCGGCCCCAGACCGACCTTGCCCAGCAGCACGTTCAGAATACCGCCGTACGGCTTGAACAGCATCAGCCACAGCATCGACACCGCAATCGGGGGCAGGATCGCCGGAATGTAGAATATCGCCCGGAACGCCCGCATGCCCCGCAGGTTCAAATTGAGCAGCATCGCCAGAGCCAGAGAGCAAGCCAGCCCGAGCGGCACCGACAGCGAAGCGTAGATGAGAGTCACCTTGAGAGACTGCCTGAACCGGAAGTCGTCGGCGACAATGGTGGCATAGTTGCCCATCCCAACAAACTCAGGAGAGTTGATCATATCCCACTTGGTCAGGCTGATGATAAGTGAAAAGATCACCGGTCCCACCGTAAGAAACAAAAAACCAATCAGCCACGGCGATATGCAAAGGAACCCCTCGATGGCTTCCTTGCGGCGCATCTGTGAAAGTTTGGGATGGTTTGTCATTCTACTCAATCCCTATGTCCCTGCATTTGTGTTGGATGGCGTGATGCCGTTTGTCTCCGCTTCGGCGGCTGCATATCGAATAGCCCGAATATGTCTGCCTCCGTAAGGTACTTCTGCAGGTCCAGGCAAACGTCGTCAACGTACTCCGAGAACAGAGCTTTCTTTGCGAGCAGTATCTGCTGGATGCGCTCTTCTATGGTGCCCTCACAGATGTACTTGTAGACGTTTACTCCTCTGGTTTGACCGATTCTATGCGTCCTGTCCTCTGCCTGAAGCTCACTTGCAGGGTTCCACCACCGGTCAAAGTGAAACACGTAAGAGGCGCTCTGAATGTTCAGACCGACGCCACCGGCCTTCAGAGACAAGATCATCACGCCCGCCTCGTGGTACTTCGTGAATACCTCAATAGCCTCCTGCCGCTGGTCAAGACCCATGTCGCCTGTGTAAATGACCGGCGTGAACCTGGCCAGAGCTTTCCGAAGCCTCCTTACACCGAATTCCTCGCTCGTGTACTGAGAGAATATGAGGGCCTTAGCACCCGCTTCGTGGAGCGAAGCCAAGCGCATTTCGATGTCGTTTAGCTTAGAGGAGCGGCCCGTTCGCAGGGAGAAGTTACAGACTTGTTTGAGCTTGGTTATAAGCGCAAGCACGTCTGTCACTGTAACGCTCTCGCCCTTTTCGAGAAGCTCTACTCTGCCTTCAGTAAACAGTTGGTCATATTCGTCGCGTTGATCACGCGTCAGTGATACCTCCAACTCAGTGATAATCTTTGCCGGAAGCCTTTCGAGAACGTCTGCCTTTTTTCTCCGTAGTTGCACTTGCTGAAGTATGTCCGGTATGTCCGCATCCCGGATAGCCGCCAGTCGCCTGCCACCTGCGCCATCTCGCAGGACAAAGGACAATATCGTGCGCAGGTCTTCCACGCTGTTTTCGAGTGGTGTTCCGGTGAGCGCCCATCGCCTTTGAGAATGCAGTCGCCTTGCTGCCATGCTGACGCCGGAATCGGGGTTCTTGATTCGCTGCGCTTCATCCAGGCAGATCAAGTCCCAGCCAGGGAAGTCCGGCCTTGGGGCCACCGCAATCCGCACGTCGTTGCGAAGAGTTTCATAGCCAACTATCTTAACGTGAACATCAGACCGCCACTTCCATCTGCGCTCACACTGCGCACCGCTAATCTCAATGACTCTGAGATCAGGCGCCCACTTGGCGAGTTCGCTCCGCCAGTTACGCAGAATGCCAGCCGGCGCCACTATCAGGACTCTTTGCAGTTCACCACGGCGGATCAGCAGCCGCATCGCGGCAATGGCCTGGATGGTCTTGCCTAGTCCCATGTCATCGGCGAGAAGGACGCCTGGCTTCTCCATCAACACGCCTATGCCCGTTTTCTGGAAGCTGTAGAATTCGTCCGGCCACTCGATTGGACCGGACATAGACAAGGAAGTGTCCGGTGGGGATTGGAGAATTGTCACCGCAGTATCCTTGCTTTGCAGAGCTTACTGAAGCTCGCTATCGAGTGGTTCTTCTTCTCGTGCCAAGTCGTCGTCTTCGGAGTAATCCTGCACCACTTCATCCACCACGACCTCGGGCCTGTAGTCCGGGTTGAGAAGTATGAGGTCCCATTGTGTGATCCAGGACTTGAGGTGCTCGCGGACGGAACTCGATGCTCCTCTTCTGCAATCGGCTAGGTGGGGCGCTTCCCAACCAAAGGCCACGCAGTGCAGTCGCCGCACACGTTCCTGCAAGTCATCCAGTTCGTCGGCCTGGGCGCGTCGCAGCCGCATGCTTTTCTTGAGCAGCTTCATTCCCGTCTCCGCCGCGCGAGCCAACTCCTCGTCTCCCGGCCTGCCTCTCGAGCGCAGCCACGCGGGTATTTCCTCCGAGTCGTTCAACTTGCCGTCCGCATGCTCCCAAAACTCAGCGGCAACAGCGAAGACAGGCAGCAACCCGCAGACCTGAAAGTCCTTCATCATCCCCGCAAGTCTCGCCACCTGGGCATAGGACTTGGCGCGCTGAAGCCGTGTGTAGCGAAGAATCAGCTCGACCTCATCGATAAGGACTATCCAGCCGCCGTATCCCGCCGCGCGGAACAGGCGCGGGAGAAACCGCCACAACTGACCTGCCAACTCCTGCTGGCGGATAGCCTTGACACGGTAGTTCTTATCCTGTCCTATCTCCTTGAGGGAAGCGCGAAGCTCAACTGTCCTCATCGGATAGCCGGACCATTCCATGGCTATCTTGTCCAGCAACTCGTCGCTTCCAATGGGCCGCTCCTCGAACACTTTGACAATCGGAGCCAGCCTGCTCTCAAAACTCGCGTCTTCATGAACCCACTTGAACAGTTCGGCGAACTCCTCGGTGTTGGTCTTCAGCGTGAAGAGTATCTCAGGCACCGCGCGCCCGGTCTTGTCGCTCACAACCGCCGTCTCCGCGGCTGACCGCAGAAGCTTCAGTGGATTGGAGAGCGCAGTCTCTTTGCTGACAACCACATGGCTGCATACGCAGTGGTGTTCGAATGCCTCGTGACGGAGGTACTCGAGAATGTGCGACTTGCCCGCGCCGAACCCCCCGGAGACAACAAGCGAGTTCCTGGATGCCGCGCCGGTTGTTGCCGATTCCCTCATATCCCGCAGGAGATCAGCGAACTTCTGGGTCACTTCGCCCTGGAACACACCGAGATGCCTGACTGCGTCACGGTTAGGCACTCCGGATCGCAGGGCCTCAATTGCTCTTCTAGCCTGTATCTTGTCACCATTGCTCATGTTGTCTTAGCCCGCCCCATCTCTCTCGTCCGCCGCGTGGACCATAGCCGCCAGGAGATTCTGGCAACTCGCGTCGTGAGCCTCGTTCCTTAGCCTGTTGTTCAATGCGTAGTAGTCTTTTAGCGCTCTGGCCTGACCAGTCTCGAACTCTATCGGAGCGACAGCGCAGATGAGGCAGTGAAGTGTTTCGTCCATACCATCGATGAATTCCCGCAGCACCTCACAGGCATCGAGGAATCCCGCTTTGGTGTAGATGAGGGAAGTCGCATCTTTCGCCGCGCCTCTCGCGCGCTGCTTGAGCAATGCGCTCAGTTCGAGACCGATAACAACACCGGAACCCGTGGATTTCGCCAGCCAGTGGGTCAGGCTCTTGAACATATCTCTGGCATTGTGCCGCTCTATCCGCGAGTAGATTCCCAACTTCCGAAGAGCTGCCAGGCTCACTTTCTCTCCCCGAAGCCAGCCGATCAGGATACTCGCGTCCTCAGCTCCGACATCGCGAGGGAAGAACTGGGATGCGCGAATCCTCGCGAGAGCCGTCCGCAGTTCCTTGCACATGCCGTGGTCCCGTATGATCTCTTCATTTGTGGCTCTGCGTATTGCTGCCGCCAGTTCGTTCTGGGTGCATCCATTGAACTCCGCTATTGCGGCAATGTCTCCCAGTCCCGCTCCCGGAGGCAGGCCATAGTCATGCCTGGAGAGAAAGCTCTCTGCGTCACTGGTGGCCAGGGCTTCCCAATCTATGGTCCTGGTGATCGCCAGGAGAAGCTGGTCAATCCGGTCGACTCGGGTCTCGGAAGCAGATACCTGGGCATAGAAGAAGCCACGCTCCCCCGCAAGTTCGCGAATTCCAAAGAGAGTGGAAGAATTTTGCTCCTCATTCTCTGTCAACACGAGCTTGAACGCGGAGCCACCGTTCTTGATGAAGTCGCTCAGGTAGTACTCGTCGATTACGTTGAGCCAATTGGCAGCACAGGGTACCATATTCCTACCTCGCTATCGGGTCAAATCGGACGGTGCAGTAAAGCCGTCGCTGCCCCTCCCGGGTTATGATCTCCAGGACTTTGGACTTGTCCCGTGTTCCGCTGCTTTGTTCAAAACCTGCTACGTACCCACCGATTTCCAGTTGCTCTCCGGAGAAGTCCAACAGATAGATGTCTCGCACAAACTCCTGCTCGGAGTAGTCGCTGCCTGGGGCTGCCGATAGCACTTCATACATGTCCTTGAGGAAGATCGGCTTGCCGTGCCACAGCTCTGACTTCTTCAGATTGGCGGAGGCAAGCGCCTTGTACACTTTGAACAGAGAGCGCAGGAATCTGCCGGCGGGGAACTTGCTGGGCCGCTTCTGTATATCGCGGAGAATGGTCGCCAGTGTCTTGGGGCGCAGACGACTCTCCATCTTCTTGTCTATCCGCGCCGCAGTCATATTCGCTTCCAGCCTTACAAGCGCGGGGTAGACGTATAGCACGTCGCCCAGCGGGTAACTGCTGACATCAGCGTCCGCGAGGCCCGAGGCCAGTTCCTCTCTGTATTCGGGTGAACCGAAGTACTCGCCCAGACTCTGGTCTTCCCAAAATGCCCTGAAAGAACGGATTCCTTCAGCCGCACTCGACAGCGCCTCTTCCGCTTCCGCCAGTTTCTTGTCGATAGTTCGGATTGCGCCGTCACCCAGCATCTTGTGCGAAGATGCCGCCGCTGCGGCGCCCTTCTTTGCCGCCTTCAAGGTAGGCTCCAAGTCTGCGAGTCCAGCTACAATAGTCTCTTCAAAAGTCATTGTTTCGTCTCCACACCTCGTCCAATCCCACAACTTCGGCTCGAACCAACATCATGTCAGTTGAGCGCAACAATCATATCAACACGGCACAATGAAGTCAACGCAGACCGCATTGCGAGCACATCCGGCATTCCGCCCCTTGGCGTCATTTATCCCTATGCCTCAGCAACTGGTCGAGGATCGGTTTCAGATTCAGGCAGGCTTCCTTGGCGGACTTCTTTCCCAGCATTACCAGGTCTAGTTCGTTGCCGATTATCTGGTTCATTTCGGCGTAGCAGGAGACGTGCGGGGTGGCGCGGCCGTATTTGATCATGTCCAGGTAGACTTTGCGGTTCCTGGGCGGCTCGTTGCGGTCCAGGAAGACCTCCGACTCAGCCAGCGACTTCCTCGTGGGCACCTGGGCGTTTAGGATGGCCTGGTCGGTCTGGTAGCCTTTTCCGGTCAGCCACTTCAGCACCTCCCACGCCTCGTCCTTGTGCTTGGAGCGGGATATCATAGACCACGCCGCACCGCCGATGAAGGTGCATCTGGTCTTTGGGCCTTTGGGGATCGGCCCGGCGTCATACTCAAAATCCTTTACTTCTTTCTCAAAGACCAGTTGCGCCGCATACGGGCCGCCGATCATCATCCCTATCTTGCCGGAGGTGAACATCTTCCAGTTGCCCTGGCCTGTGGACTCCTCGCGAGTGGGCGCGACGTGATGCTTGTTCACCAAATCCGCCATCCGCTGGATGCCCTCATAAGCGGCGGGCTGGTCGAGGGTGCAGGTGTTCATGTCCGGGCTGACTATGCTCCCGCCATTTTCATATACGAACAGTTGCCAGAATGCGATAGACGCCCCCCACTGGTCGGTCTTGCCGTCTCCATCGAGGTCTTTGGTCAGCTTCTTGGCAGCTTCGAGGTAGGTATCGTAGTCCCAGGACCAGTCGGGGTAAGGCACTCCGGCTTTGTCGAACATGGTCTTGTTGAAGTAGAGCGCCTCCACATCGACATCGCCGGGGATGGTGTATATCTTGTCGTTATACTTCCCCCACCCCTCGATGGCCTCGGGGTAGAAGTCCCAGATATCCCAGTTGTCGCGCTTGATGAATGGGTCAAGTGGCTCCAACAGGCCCTTCGCGGCCAGCGGAACATACCATTCCGAACTCACGCGGCTGATGTCCGGAGGACGCCCACCCGCCGTGGAAACCATCACCTTCCAACTCAGCCGGTCCCACGTGGCGATCTCAAGCTCGACCTTGATATTGGGATGAAGTTTCTCGAACTCGGCCAGCGACGCCCGCATGGCCTTCTCTTCTTTGTCATTGGACCAAACAGCCACCCGGACCACCGTCTTGCCGGTCTCTTTCTTCCCACAGCCGGGAAGAAGACACACAACCAGGACAGCAGCCAGCAGAAGCCACATCCGAATATGACTGGCGAGTGTATACATATCACTGGAATTGTAGGGTAGATGGGTATGGGAGGTCAAGTTGGGGGCCAGGCCAACCCCGCCAGTCCTGAGTAGACGCGAGGCGCTGCCCTGAGCGCAGCGAAGGGAACGAGCGGCGTATCGAAGGACGGAACTGACCAACAGCCCTACTCTGCCAATACAGCCCCAGCCTGCTTGGGATTCAGCCACTCAGGCCATTTTGTGCCTTTGCTATAGAGCGCTCCATTGAGCTTGATGAACTTCATAGGGTCCAAACGACCAACGCCATCACCAAAAACCTTCAGACCGGACAGATCGGCGTCCTGCAGGTTAGCCCGGGACAGATCTACGTTGGTCGCCAGACAATCGAAGCTCGCACCACGCAGGTTGGCGCCATCCCAGATAGTATTGCTGATAGCCACCTTCTTGATGATCACGCCTGCAAGGTTCGCCCCTCGGAAGGTGGAGTTCGTAAAATCGGTGCCAAGTATCACCACGCCGTGAATCTTCCCGGTCTGGAACTGTGCGCCGCGAAAGTCGGCTTTGTCAAAGATGCAGTTGCGCAATACAGTACCGACGAACAGCGCCTCCCTCAAATCGGCACCCGTAAAATCAGCCTCGCTAGCAACCGTATGGTTCGACCTCTCATTGAGTACCACAACACCAAACTGGGCACCACGCAACACCGCCCCCGAGAGGTCAGCTTTCTTCAAGTCAGCGGCGCTTAGATTGGCCTTTGTGAGATCAGCCCCTTTGAGGTCACGATTGCCGAACTTGGCGAAGCGGAGGTCCTGCCCGGCGAAACTTTCCCCACCGTTCTGAAGTCTCTTCGAACCGCCCTGCGCTGACTCACCAGTGCGAGTGGAGCATCCCGCACAAATAAGAAGACTCCCAAGAAACAAGCAAAGCATTGCTCTTGTGTTCATATCGATACCCCGCATTCCTCGTTCGATCCGAAACCCGTCGCAGTGGAATTGTAGGCTAATCGCCTTACGGACGTCAAATGTGCCCACGGGAGGATACCGACCCTCCCACGTGGAACTCTCTATGGATATGCAAAGACTAGACTCGCTCCGCACCAAACTATACAGTTTCGCCATCGCAGCCTCCATGGACGGAATGCTGGGGTTTGTGATCCTCGCCACACCGCTGTTCGCCATCAAGCTGGGAGCCACCGCATGGCAACTCGGGATGCTTGGGTGGGTCTCCCAGATGATACGTGTGCCGTTCACGCTGTTCGCCGGCAGGGTGTCCGACAGAGTCGGGCGCAACACTGTGATCTATCCCTCGGCAGCCTTGGGGGTGATAGGCTGCGTGGGGCTTGTCTACTCGCACACATTCACGCACGTGCTGATCTCCTATACACTAGTGATGATTGCGATGGGTGGGTTCTACCCCGGGCTGATGGCTTTCATCGGCGACCGCAGCCCTCAGGGGCAACTGCGAAAGAACCTCTCATTCTTCAATGCCGGTTGGGCCTCGAGCAGCTCTGTGTGCGGGTTGGCGGTTGGGGCCATGCTTGCGCTCGGGATGTGGACACCGTTCGCGGCAGGAGCTGTCCTGGTGAGTCTGTCCATAGTCCTGGTCTATAGCTGGTCCAAACAGCCATATCAGGCGGTCCCCGACGCTCCTGTCGAGGCGGATTCCCTCGCAGCCCCGGCTTCACCCGGCCACATGCTCCTCATCGCTCGGATCAGCCTCTTCCTCACGGTTTTCGGCTTCTCAATCGTGGCCGGCCTCTTCCCCAAGCTCGGCAAGGATCTCGATATGTCTGACTCCAAGATAAGTATCATAGTCGGGATGCTGCTGGTCGGGCAGGCCACGGGAATACTGATAGCCGGTGTAAGTCCGTGGTGGCGAGGCAAGCTCTGGCCGCACCTGCTGGCGCACGTCGCAACCCTCTTTGCAGCGCTGAGCATCCTATTCACGCACTCGGCAGTGGTCTTCGGAGCAGCGATCCTCGTTATCGGCACCGGCGTAGGCGTCACCTACTCCGCCGCGCTCTACTACAGCCTCCAGTCGCGCTCCGAGATGGGCAAGAACACAGGAATCCACGAATCGATGATAGCGGTCGCGAGCATAGCCGGGAACCTCGCCGGAGGAGCCACCGCCCAGATGTTCACCCTGCGCACACCGTACACAGTAACCGCAGTGTTGTCCGGCGTAGCGCTGGTGGTCACTGTCCTGTATTGGATAGCAAAGAGGGATTCGCTCAGCAAGCCTGCCGAATGACATATACCCCCGGATGCCGGCCGGAACCTACAGCATCGGCGGGGCCTCTATGCCCAGTTCGCTTGCTGCTTCCTTTACCAGCTCGTACATCTCGTTTCCGAGTTCGTTGTCCGGCTCTACTTCTCGGCCTTTGGCTTTCTGCGCCTCGACCGACGCCGCTACCCTGTCCAGTATCTCGGCGGTCTGGGTGTGGTTCTTGTCGTGCTGCGCGCCCGCGGAGAGGCCCCTGTAGAAGAAGGAACTGAACGGAATGCCGTCCTGCATATACTCGATGGTATGCTCGGTGGACATGTGCACGCCCTGCTCGAACCTGGCCGCAACGATCTCATCTACTCCCAGGGCCTCATCACTAGCCTCGAAACCGTGAGTCAGCTCCGCGAACTCCTTGATGATCTCCATATCGATCAACGCCTGCTGGGGGGAGAGCATGTTGCCGTTGCACAGCCCACCGATCTCGGCGAATGTATTGGGCCGGTGCAAGCCGGAGAAGAACAGGCCATTGAACGCAAACTCATACGCAGCCTGGAGACCAGGTTCATTTGCGTCTCTGTACCAAGTCAGCGGCCAGGCGTCCACCCCAATGCCCCGCTGCAATAGCTCGCAAAGAGCCAGGTTGCACAGGTGGGTGTGCATCCCCATATAGCTCACACGCGCGGTGCGAAGGTCAAGCGTGCCTGTGCAGACGTTTCCCATCAGGCCGTAGCCCGGCCTGAGGATTCTAAAGAACGTGAGGGCCGCAAGCACCTCAGCCAGGGCCGTCACCGCGAGGCCCGCGGCAGTCACTGGCGCGCTCATCCCGCTCACAGACATCGGCCCGATACCCATGGAGTTGCAGATACCAGTATCCACCCTGGCCAGCATCGTCTTGATCCCGCGCAGCCCCATCCGGAACGGCGGGTTCACATACTCCCACTGGGCCATCGGCTGCTTGGTCCCGCGGTGCTTCTCGTAGACCGACGACATCTTGTCCAGGTAGACCACGTGAATCGGCTCGGTCGGCTGCTCGTGGAGGACATTCTTCCGGCAGTGCTTGGCCATCAGCGCGTAGTTGTAGATGGGGGTAAGCCTCTGGTCCACATCCTTGAGCATCATCGGGAAGAGATCGCCGATCTGGTCGCAGCCCTGTGCCCAATTGCACAGTTCCACCATATCCTGCCGTGTTGGCCCCTTGGCGGTCCAGTTGTCCCAGTCGAAGATCAGGTTGCCGCCATTACCCACCCAGAATGCCTTCGGGCAGCCTTCGTCGTTTCTGGCTAACTCTCGGAACGGCTTGGGTACGGGAACGGTCTTCACCATCACAGCCATTGTCTCCTCGATCTGCTGTCGGGTGAACATCGCTGCCTTGGCAGGCCAATCGATGCGCGCGCCCTTGCTTTCAGCTTCCTCCAGGTAGACCTTGCCGCCGTCCTCATCGACCCTCAGGCCGACATTCACCGCCACATCAACGGCTTTCTGCACCATCTCATCAATGGTCCCCTGGTCCCACGACAGCATACTCGCGTGGTGGGCAACCGGGATGTTCAGATACACTCTCTGCTTTTCCACAAATCTCCTCCGATATCTCTTTTCTACGCCGATCCCCTCAGCAGAATGGTTGGTTCAAGGACCGCGCTCTGTATCTCGCGATCAGGCTCGGCCATACGGTTCTTCAGAAACCCCCACGCCATCTCGCACATCCTCGGCACGGGGTAACAGATGGTGCTCAGCGGTGGGTCGAGATACTCGCCGTCCGGAACGCCGTCGCAGCCGAACAGCGCCACATCCTCAGGCATCCGCAGCCCGAGGTCCTTCAGGCCCCGGTGCGCGCCGACGGCGTGGGAGTCGCTGGCCGATATTATCCCCTCCGGCGCGCCAAACTCCCCAACATATTCCACAACCGCCCGCCGGGAAGCCGCGCGGATATCCTCGCCGGGGCCCAGCCTGATCTCTATCGAGTCCAGCCCAAGTCCACTCTCTTCAAGGACCGACTTCAGGGCTGAAAGAAACTCATCGCCGGTAACATCCATTCCCGAGGTTGCGAAGCTGGCAATCCTCGTGCGCCCCTGCTGCACCAGATGCTCCACCGCCTTGCGCAATCCCTGGCTGATGTCGAAGCCAACGTGGTCCACGTGGGTCTCGTAGTAGAACCCCATGCTGACAATCGGCGGAGCGTATGACGCCCGCGCCTCAAGCCATTCCCGCAGGGCGCTTGCGCCGCTGTCCAGCGCCAACACGCCATCCACCGGCCAGCCGGCGGTCCGCTCGGCGCGAAGTCTGGTTCCATAGAAGAACCCCAGGTTACTAATGAGCATCTCCAGCTTCTCGGCTTCCAGAATCTTCTGCACGCTCTCCGCAACCAGCACTTGAAAAGCAGTCAGCCCACCGACCCAAAGCCCGATCACCCCGGTCCGACCCGTCGCCAAAGCCCGCGCCGCCCGGTTGGGCACATACCCCATCTCCTTGGCCGCAGCAAGCACCCGGACTCGGGTAGCTTCGGAGATGTAGTTGTTGGTCCGCCCATTGAGCACCCGCGAGACAGTCGCGTGCGTAAGCCCAACCTGCTTGGCTATGTCTACAATCGTGACTCTCAAGAGCAGTGCCTCCTGCACGGTACACGTGTACCGGAATAGGATAGCATTGGGGTCCGGGGTTTGTCAATGCGTCCCTTGCAGGTTCGTGTGGCTAGTGCTATTATAGGTGAGCCACATGCCGCCGTGATGGCATATTTGCTGGAGAGTGAAGGAGTTATACGCCGTGATTACACGCAGAGCTGGTGCGCTGACCCTTCTAGTCCTGACTGCGGGAATGTTCACTGGGTGCGGTGCCAAAGTCCTCAAGGCCGTGGGAAGTCTGCCTACCGACACGAAGGCAGCGGTCTACTCAGGTCACGGCAACGATCTCATTGTGCTGAGATCGAACCGGATCTGGCTCTTCAGCGACAGGAAGCTGACTGCAGTGGAGACCGCATCGGGATTGCCTCTCTTGATAGAGTGGAACGCGAAGATAGGTTTGGTACTCCCAGCAGACCGAAGCAAACTCCTGGTGCGCGAAGGGAAGCCTCCGACTGGCCCTGGGCTGGGGCACGAGGGGTCGGTCTACCTGACTGGGCTTGGCGTGTACTCTGGAAAGACACAGCGGCTCTTCCAGATTGCCAATGGTACCCTGAAAGTACTGCCTAACGACGACTTGAGTCTTGTAGCCGTAACGAGGTCACTGGGTGCCTCGGGGAGTATACGGGACGGTTACCAACTTACGGTGTCCACAGTCCCTGGCGGTCTTTCGCGGACGGTCGCGATCGCGCCGAGGAGTATTCTGTTGGCGATAGCTTGGGATCATGGCCGCCTCATCTGGGCGGTCAGCGAGAGGGGAGCGTTCTCCATTCAGGAGTTCGATCCCAAGACAGGGGTGAGCAGAGAACTGTGTAGGATTGACGATCCACTTGCTGCCTGGCGAGTCGTATACATGGGCAACAAGCAAGTGCTGTGTGGTGATAACAGTGGCGGAGTCGCGAACGTCGATCTCGAGTCCGGCATCAGTCGGCCGGTGGCCAAGCTGCGAGAGGGACTATATGCGTCACGGATCGACCTCTCTCACGACGGCAGGTTTGCCGTGCTGGACTGCCGCGATCCTAACAAGGAGTCGTATTCATCGCAGGCAATTCTGAACGTTGCGTCCGGGTGCATCACGTACCTTGGCGAGACCTCAGACGTGCAACGTGCGGGACTCTGGTTTCAGGACTGGCATCCCAAGGAGGATCGAGCGCTATTCTCGGACAGAAGCGATACCGGCGTGACGTTGCGTGAGTGGAGGCCGCCGACCCGGTAACTGGCGCGAGTGTGAGCCGACGCTTCCTGTAGGTCGCTCAAGCGCCCGTGCTGTACCTACGAAATCTCTGCCGGGTTTGACGCGCGATCATGCCTTACCCGCTCCTCCAGACCTTGAACACGTCCTGCCACCTTACGGTGTTATCGGATTCCAGCCACTGCGCCTGGTTCAGCAGGTCTTCGTGGGGATAGCAGATGTAGGCTATGCGTATGGCACGAGGGTTGGTTGAGAGGCTGGTGTGCAGGTTTTCGAGGAACCTCTGCATCGTGGACGCGCCGAAGGGGTTGAAGAGGAAGAAGACAGTGCCCTCGCCGGGGTCCCAGGTAGCGGCGTCGGCCTCTATTATTTCTATGGGCGTTTCCGTCTCGACGTGGTCTGCGTTGGTCCTGGCGGCTTCAGCCAACTCGGGGGACAGCTCAACCCCAATCGCCTTGCTGCATCCACGCTCTGCCGCGGCCAGCACAGCCCTGCCCTTGCCGCATCCCAAGTCGACGAACACGTCATCTTTGCCAAGCTTAAGATGGTCCAGGACGGGCCGAAGCAGGTAACAGTTGATGGGAGAGTACCTCACGGAGTCCTGGCCGAGGCTGTTCTCCGGGCCGGCGTCTGTGGAACCGTAGGTGTCGATGCCTGCTGCTGCCTCGCGCCGGCGCTCAAGGCGATGCTCTGCCTTCATCAGCGCTCTCTGGAGCGGGTCCAACAGCCATCTTCCCCTGAGCTGCCGGTCGCAAAACCAGCATGCCCTTTCGCAAAGATCGGTCAGCAATGCAATCATTCGCGCCTCTGTGGAAACGCCCAGGGACCTTGTCCCTGGGCGTCTATCTTCTGTAATGTCACCAACAGCCGATATGCTACTTCGCGAAATCGGTTGCTCTCGTCTCGCGGATCACCGTGACCTTTATCTGGCCCGGATACTCCATCTCGGCCTCGATCCGCCTTGCTGCGTCGTGCGCCAGCTTCACTGCCGCGTCGTCGCTGATGTCGTGCGGCTTCACCATCACCCGGATCTCGCGCCCAGCCTGCACGGCGTAGGTCTTCTCAACTCCGGCAAAGGAGTCCGCGATCTCTTCCAGCTTCTGGAGCCGCTTGACGTAGGTCTCCAGGGTCTCACGCCGTGCGCCCGGCCTTGCCGCGCTTATGGCGTCCGCTGCAACCACCAGCACCGCTTCCACTGAATGCGGCTCGATGTCGTGGTGATGAGCGCCTGCCGCGTGAACAACCTCAGGCGGCTCATGGTACTTCTTGAGCATGTCCATAGAGATGATCGCGTGCGGCTTCTCTATTTCAAAGTCCACTGCCTTGCCCAGGTCGTGCAGCAAAGCCGCCCGCTTGGCAAGAGGAACATTGACCTCCAACTCAGCGGCGATCACACCTGCCAGGTGCGCAACCTCTATGCTGTGCTGAAGCACGTTCTGCCCGTAACTGGTCCTGTAGCGGAGCCTGCCCAGCAGTTTCATAAGCTCGGGGTCAAGCCCGGTAACACCGGTCTCGAAGACCGCCTGCTCGGCGGCTTCCTTCATAATGACCTCGACATCCGCCTCAGCCCTTGCTATGGTCTCTTCTATTCGGCCCGGATGGATACGGCCATCGTTGATGAGAGTGCTGAGGGCAAGTCTCGCGATCTCTCGCCGCACGGGGTCGAAACCGGAGATAACAACCGCCTCGGGGGTGTCGTCGATAATCAGGTCGCAGCCGGTAAGGGTCTCGAACGCTCTGATGTTGCGGCCCTCTCTACCAATGATGCGGCCTTTCATATCGTCGCCAGGCAGCGGAACTACAGAAACGGTGGTCTCCATCACCTGGTCAACAGAGCATTTCTGCACTGCCATGGTGATGATATCTCTGGCGATGCGTTCGGAGTCTTCCTTGGCCTGCTCCTCGGACTGCCGGATCATCTTCGCCGATTCCCGCTCCAGCTCTCTCTCAAGCTGCTTGAGCAGGAACTCTTTGGCTTCCTCGTTGGACATTCGAGCTACTCTTTCAAGCTCTTCCTTCTGCTGCACCACCAGCGCACTTGCTTCGTCTAGCTTTACCTGCGCCGTGCCTTCCATCTCCTCGATGGTCTTTTCTTTCCTGTCCAGGTTGTCGATTCTCCTGTCCAGGCTCTCTTCTTTCTGGGTCAGTCTTCGCTCGAGCCTCTGGATCTCTGCTTTCTTCTCTTTGTTGTCTCGTTCGATCTCCGCCCGGATCCGGAAAGCTTCTTCCTTAGCTTCAAGAAGCACTTCCTTCCTCTTGGCCTCGGTCTCCCTCTTGAGTTCGTCTTCGCGTTCCTGAATCTCTTTCTGAGATGCCCCGATCTTCTCCAGGGCGGGCTTCACGCGGTTCTTGACCAGCGTGGATGTGACAACAAATCCCGCGACAACTGCCACAATCACGCCGATAATAGCTGCTACGGCGTATTCCATATACATAATCCTCACTTCCAGTGTTTTTTGGAGGTGAGGCAGAGCGAATAGTCCTTGTCAGGGCAGCCATCACAAAATCGGTTTGCCCGTCATGCTGAACTTGGTTCAGCATCCACAGCTTCTGGACCCTGAATCAGGTTCAGGGTGACGTGGTCACCGCGTAGCAACTGCTGCCGATGTTGTTAGAACTCTCTTCTCATGCCACGCCTGCGCTCTAATCTTGAGAGCACAGGTCACCAATAACTCGACTTACAATTCCCCAGCCAAACCCTCTTCTCTGGAGGTATCCGGCCACTTTCTTTCTTGCATCGATTCCGATGCCGAGCCTGCCGATCTTCGGCTCTGCCAGTTTCCTGGCCAGCTCGTACTCCTGTAGGTCATCCACCTGGGCAACTGCCTGCCCAGCGACCTCCCGGTCAACTCCTCTACGCCGGAGTTCCCATTTCAACCGCGACTTCCCCATCGGCTTGTTGGCCGTTCGGGACCTGACCCACGCATCGCTGAAGGTAACATCGTTCAGCATTTCCAGCCGCGCTAGTCTCTCAATCGCACCGGACACCACTTCCTCTCCAAAACCCTCTTTGGAGAGCCTAGTCCGGATTTCCCCTGTTGAGCGACTCCTGTAACTTATCAGGCTCAACGCTCTCTCAAACGCTCTTCGGGCGCCGTCGGGACTGCACAGGTTTGCTGCATCCTCCTCAGACAGCTCCTGGCCGACGCTCCACCCCATAGCGGACACCGCGTCCGCGTTACATCCCACGGCGTACTTGCCGTCAATATATACCGACACCCTGTCGGCTCGTCTCTTCTGCCTGTTTATGGCAGTTATGCGGCCCATCAGGCCTCTTCGCACTTCGCGCGTATCAGAACCTCAAGTTCCGTGAGTAGTTCCGGATTGTCCTCGAGGGTCTTGCGCGCGTTTTCCCGACCCTGGCCGAGCCTCTGCTCGCCGTAATTGAACCAGGTGCCGGTTTTGGTAATAAACCCCATATCCGTGGCAAGGTCCAGGATATCGCCGACCTTGGATATACCCTTGCCGAAAATAATCTCGAACTCGGCGTTCTTGAAAGGCGGCCCGACCTTGTTCTTGGCCACTTTCACCTTGACCCTGTTCCCAATCGCCTCGCCGCCGACCTTTATTGTCTCCATCCTGCGAACTTCCAACCGGACACTCGCCCAGAACTTCAGCGCGCGACCGCCAGGGGTGGTCTCAGGGTTGCCGAACATAACGCCGATCTTCTCGCGGATCTGGTTGATGAAGATAGCCGCCGTGTTGGACTTAGACAACGACCCGCCGACCTTGCGCAGCGCCTGCGACATCAGCCTGGCCTGCAGGCCCATGTGCGAGTCGCCCATGTCGCCTTCGATCTCGGCCTTGGGGACCAGCGCCGCCACCGAGTCGAGCACCACCACGTCGATGGCGCCGCTCCGAATGAGGGCGTCCATTATCTCTAACGCTTCCTCACCGGTATCCGGTTGGGAAACCAGGAGTGCATCTATATCTACTCCCAGATTCGCCGCGTACGTCGCGTCCACGGAATGCTCCGCGTCCACAAATGCAGCTATACCGCCGGCCTTCTGAGCCTCGGCGATAATGTGGTAGGCCAGGGTCGTCTTACCCGAGGACTCCTGACCGTAGATCTCAATTATCCTGCCACGTGGTATGCCGCCAACCCCCAGCGCGATATCCAGCGACAACGAACCCGTGGATATTACCGACACATCCATCTTGGGCTTCTCACCCAACCTGATCACCGAACCCCGGCCAAACTGCTTATCTATCTGGGCCAGAGCCATATCGAGGGCTTTGGTCTTATCCATTAGCGCGCACCCCTTGGCTATGATTTATCGCTCAACGAGCGTCCCGTCTCACGTCTCTCGCGTCACCCTGAACTTGTTTCAGGGTCTCCTCTTGATCCAGAACAGATGCTGAAACAAGTTCAGCATGACGTTTCTCCCAGTGGCAACGAGTGCAGGACCGTATAGACCGGCCCGGCGCTGGTGAGTTCGCTCGCCATCACCGCCACTTCGCCGACCCGCGCTACTCCCAATTTGTCGGCGCTTGTCTTGTCAATCGCTTCGGCCAAACACGCCGGAGCGCCGCGTTCCCTTGCCCTGCAAATAGCGATATGCGGGACGAAACGCTTTTCATCGCCCTTGAACCCGGCTTGCGCCAGGGCCTCTTCCACCCTTTTCGCAAGCTCTGTAAGCTGGTCCGCGCCATCGGAGACTCCCGCCCACACGGTTCTGGCTCTGCGAATGTTCGGAAACACCCCCAGCCCGGAGACAGTCATCTCAAACGGCTCTATACCTGCCGCGGCATCTTTGACTGCAGCGGCCACCTGTGCCATACCCTCTTCGGGAACATCTCCCAGGAACTGGAGCGTGATGTGGAAGCAGTCGGGCTTGACCCAACGCATATCGGGGGCGAGCTTCCTCAACTCGGCCTGGACCCGGGCGATTTCTCGCCTGAGGTCCTCGTCGAGAAGGACAGCCACGAAGGTGCGGATGACTTTCATCAGGTTCGGGTTAGCAGCGCCAGTCTGATCATATTCAAGGCGACCTGGGTTGCGCGTTGTTTCACATCTTCCCTGCCGCCCGGGAACTGGTTCCTTGTTGTCTGGGTGTGTCCATCGATGCAAAGGGACATATATACCAATCCAACAGGCTTGGTCGGAGTTCCGCCTGTTGGCCCGGCTATTCCGGTAATGCCAACCGAGACATCGCTCCCCGACACCCGCCTGACTCCCTCGGCCATCGACGCGGCCACCTCTTCGCTGACCGCTCCGCGCTCTGCTATCATATCTTCCGGCACGCCCAGCAGCTTCGATTTAGACTGATTGCTATAGCTCACAATGCCCATCTCCAGGACATCGGAGCTTCCCGGCACATTCGTGATTCTGTTGGCTAACAGCCCGCCCGTGCAGCTCTCCGCGACCGACAAAGTCAGTCCTTTCTCCCGGAGAAGCCCCACTACCACGTCTTCCAGTCTCTGCTTGTCTCTCCCGTAAACGCTTTCGCCCAGAATCGACACCAGCCTGGCATCGGTTTCATCCAGCATGGCATCAGCTTCAGGCCCACTGCCTGCCTTCGCGGTGATCCGCAGATGCACTTCCCACGAACCGGCCAGCGGAGCGACAGTAGGGTTGTCGGAAGACAACAAGCTCCTAACTTTATCTTCTACACTCGATTCGCCAACTCCTGCAATTCGTAAAACTCGGCTTCTGATAATTGATACGCATTCGCCGAGCCGCTGCCGCAGGAGCGGCAACACCTGTTCGTCAACCATCGGGTTGAACTCTCGCGGCGGCCCCGGCATCGATATTACCAGTTTGCCTTGACCCGCCTCAAACAAAGCCCCGGGGGCCGTGCCGTTGGGGTTGGGGACTTTCGCCCCTCGCTTCGGAAGCATCGCTTGCTTAAGGTTTGTTGCAGGCATTTCGATCCCTCGGGTCTTGAAAAACGCCCGCAGATCAGCCGCCGATTCCTCGTCCAAAACCAACTCATCGCCCAGGACTTTCGCCACTGTCTCCTTGGTAAGATCGTCCTGGGTTGGGCCAAGCCCACCGATAGTAAAGACCACATCCGAGCGGCTGAGCGCAAGCTCAAGCGCGCTCACGAGGCGGGCTTCGTTATCTCCCACGGTAGACCGGAAATGGAGGTCAATCCCAAGCTCGGGAAGTCTCGAAGACAGGTACGCCGCGTTGGTGTCGGTAATCTGACCCAACAGCAGTTCAGTGCCCACGGAGATAATCTCGGCTCGCATTAGCTTCCACTCCTTCCTTATTAAATTGTAGCGCAGAGAGTCACATTTTCGCAAACGAGAGCGCTGGGGCACGCCAGTTCTATGTTCTGAGTTCAGAGTTCCGGGTTGGGGCTACGGAAGGCAGCACAATGTCATTCCGAGCTTGCGAGGAATCTGCTTTTCAAACCCACGGAGCAACGGTTGATTCCTCAGTCGCAAGCTCTTTCCGAATGACACATCCGTCTTGTGTCCTTCCGAGGAAGTGGTCGTCTGGCTCGTTTGACCCCCTTTCGCATCGGGTAAGTTACTACCAGAGGTGGCGATATGTATCATAGTGCAAAAAGCATAACCGGGTCCAAAGTCAGCGCAAGCGATGGCGAAGTCGGCAAGGTATACGACCTGTACTTCGACGGGAAGTCGTGGGAGATTCGATATCTAGCGGTGGACACAGGCCAGTGGCTTGAAGGGCAGTGCGTCTGGGGTTCGCCAATGTCGATCCAGCAGGTGGATTGGGACAATCGGGTGATCCAGGTCAATTTCACCAGGGAGCACATCCAAAGCAGTCCGGACGTTGATACGGTCAAGCCCGAGGAACTGCGAAAGCTGGAGGATCTTCGCAAGAATGCCTCATGGCCTGCATTCCGGGTCTTTCCCATGTCTTCAGGCTACTCCGGCGTCGGGTACCCGTTCAACTCACCGGGCGCAGCGGTTCTCGGAGTTGTGCCGGGCCGTATAGACGGCGAGCCTGGGACGCTGGCAACGGAGCCTCCAGAGGAGGTCCCGGAGCCTACGATCGAAGACACCCCGCTGCGAAGCGCGATTCAGGTCGAAAGCTACAAGATATCCGCTGAGGACGGGCAAATAGGGCGCGTTCAGGACTTCCTGATAGACGACAAGACCTGGACCATAGGCTACGTGGTGGTGAACACGGGGAGTTGGCTGCCGGGCAAGCAGGTATTGGTGCCGGTGGATTTCGTCACTGAGGCAAACTGGCAGCAGTCGCTCGTAGGCCTTTGTGTCTCCCGAGACCAGGTCAAGAGCAGCCCTGCGTATGATGACTCGGTCCCGCTGACCCGCGAATACGAATCGAAACTCTACGAACACTACGGACTGCCCAAGCGTTGGGAATGAGTTGGTTGAGGGTTGCGATGATTCCCCAGGTGTTTCGGGATTTGAGGAGCGACCACGAGCCTACGAATAGGAGAATCGGCCTCAACGGCTCCGGAAATCCCGAAACATTATGCCACATACGAGAGATAAGTTTCGGGACTTCCGCTGCGGCTCAAGTCCCGAAACACCGGACACCGGACCTCAGTACTAATAAGGAGATACCGATGAAGAAGAATGTGGGTTTGTGGATCGACCACAGGAATGCTCTGATTGTGATTCCCAACGGCGAATCGGACGAGATAAAGAAGATACTGTCCAACGTGGAGAAGCGCGGCTGGTTCTCCGGCCCGGCCGCCCAGGACCGCACCGCAGACGACATCCGCGACCGGGGAATAGCTAGCGACCTCGGCAAGTACTATGACCAGGTGATATGCGCGGTTCGCGAGTTCGATTCCATCCTCATCACAGGCCCCGGCGAAGCCAAGAGAGAACTCCAGAAGAAGCTGGAGAAAGAAGGCCTGGGCAAGCGAATAGTAGCCGTTGAAACAGCCGACAAAATGACCGACCGTCAATTCGTAGCCAAAGTGCGGCAGAGGTTTGTGAAGGTGGCGGTCTGACCTCGTACAAGCAAGGGGGCGCGTTTCACTAATAGAGATGCCCAAATTTGACGTGCCTGGTTAGCACTGATACCGGGCGGCGGGCCGACAATCTCAGATACCCGCGCTTTGGTTGAGGATAACGCGCCCCAATTGAATTCTACCACCATTTCCCCGGCAGTCAAGGCCTTGGCGGAAAAAATGTGGGGGTTATTTTTACATGGATGTACAGGATGAACAGGACATGGAGATCGGATCGGTGTAGCTTCGCCCTCCCGACTTCCGCGTCATCCGCCGGAATCCGCGTGATTCGCGATTCAACCCGATCTCCATCTGTGCCATCTGCGGTTAACTCCGTTCTCCTTCGACCTCTCAGACATTGCGTAAAACACCTACTGTGTCCTATCCTGTAGACAAATCCGCGGGTTGCGGGCGTCTATATATGTGTGAACGGATATGACACAGGACAGCGCTGAGTTGAGACCTTGGGCGGTGAGAGCCGCTGGGGAACGGGAAGATGCTTCCGACAGGGAGTTTCTGGAAGCGATGTATGACCACTTCTCGCGGCCTTTGTATCGTTACGCCCGCGCCATTCTGGACTCCGACGACGATGCCGAGGATGCAATCAGCGCCATGTTCGCGAGGCTGGCCCGGGATATGGGCGGGGCGAGGCGGGCAGACGACCTTCGCGCCTACCTCTTTCGATCAGCCCGCCACGCAGCCTACGACATTCTCCGGGCCAAGCGCAGAAGGGTCCAATTGGAGCAGGCGTCTGTTGATAACTGCGAGGCAGCATCTTCAATGGACCCGGAAACCGATTCCCTGCGCACCCAACTTCTGGCCCTGCCGATGGAGCAGCGGGAAGTGGTGGTATTGAAGGTCTTCGAGCAGATGACCTTTGGCGAAATAGCGGAACTGCTGGGCAAACCAGCCAACACAGTCGCCAGCCGATACCGTTACGCTATGGACAAGCTCAGGCGAGAGCTTACCGACCAAGGACAAAGCAATGGATGACCAAACGCTGGAAAAGAAACTGAAAGCCGCCTGGGACCCCACCCCACCCGACGGAATGCGGGAACGGGTGCTGGCCAAGGCGATGAATGAACTGCCAACGCCCGCAAGACCTCGAGTCTTCACCTGGCGGGTCGCGCTATCGATGGCGGCGGTGGTGGTGGTGATCGGCTGCAACCTGCTGGACAACCACTGGATGGGCGGAGCCAACCTGCCACCCGCCAACAGCCATATCTATCAAGCCTTGAGATCGAGGACTGAACTTGCTCGGGCGCTGGGTGATATCAGCGGCGAGGTTCCGGGAGGGCATTACCGATGAGCAGCAATGGCGCATTTCCAACATTTGCCCGTATACCGGGTCTGCTATTTCACGCGCTGGTGCGGCTATTCGTGTGGTTCTTCCGCATGCTGCTTCGCCGATGGAAACCAGTCTTGGGAACGCTATTGATCATTGCAGTGATCTACGCTGCCGCGAGCGCGGTCCTAAGTTACAAGGTGTCGCGCGAGCTGGCAAGGATCAAGGCGGAAGGAAGCCCGGTTGAGATGAGCGACCTCGCGGGTCCGGCTGTTCCTGACTCAGAGAATGGCGCTCTTATCTACGAGCAAGCATTTGAAGGCATTAGGGCTATTGAGCGCTCCAGGTTGTTCAATGATTTCTACTACCGCGAGAACGATAGCCCAAGTTTCCTGCCGCGCCCTAAGGCACACAGCGAGGCGTGGTGGAATGACGCTTACGCCCTGTTCAGAAGGTACGACCGCGCCTATTACTCCAAAGTGCTGCAGGCCCAAGCAATGCCGACATGCTACTTCCAGTATGACTACTCTACCGGCCGCGATATCACAAACACGGTGAATGAGCATCTTGAGCCGCTGATGTCACTCGGGCGCGTACTGAGCCTGAGAAGCCTAGCGATGGCAAGGCAGGGTAAGGTTGACGAAGCGGTCGATTCCCTGGTCGCCGAAGTGAGGCTCCAGAAAGCTATCGCGCACGGTCAGACGCTCTTCCACACACTGACGGGCTACGCGATACTGTACAGAGCGACTGACACTGCCGCGGAAGTGGCGCAGCTAAGCCAACTCACTGAAGCGCAAGCCCAGAGACTCGATCGGGTCTTGGCGAGCACAGACCCGCAACCCAGCCTGATCTCGGGCCTCAATGCTGAGAGGGCCTTGTGCATCTGGGGATACCGAGCCAGCCGCAAGGATCCATCGGCCCTGAGAAGTCTTGGTATCATTGAGACGTCTTCTCTCGCGCCGATATCGCTGCGGATCAGGCCTCTGTTCTATGCAGATTTCCTCGCATACCTGAGAGCGACACGCAAGCACCTCGACCTTTCCCGCTTGCCATATAGGGAGGCTCAGGACGGGATTGCGCAATGCGACGAAAAGTTGGCGAAGCTGCCGAGGTTCTGGCTATCCCCGTTTCTAGGATCAGTTCCCGGACCGTTCATGAAGAGAAGAGATACCGCAATTGCCGACCTCAGCGGCGCGCGGATCGTAATAGCCCTTCACCAGTACAAGCAGCGGTATGGACAGTTCCCGCCATCGTTAGCTGTGATGAGTTCAACTCTGAAGTGGACAGCTCCGATTGACCCCTTTGCCGGCGGCCCATTCAAATACAAACGCCAGGGCGATGGATTCCTCCTATATAGCATAGGCGGAGACCTCAAGGACAATGACGGAGTAGAAGAGAGGGCGATCCCGGTGCAAAGACGCGAAGGCGACATCGTCTGGCGGGAATAGCCGTAGGCATTCGGCTCGGCGCACCAACGCCCTCCCAACTTCCGCGTCATCCGCCTGAATCCGCGTAATCCGCGATTCAGACTCGCGCTACCCCAATCACCTTCCACTTGTGCTACAATTCTTGAAGCAAGCCATTACATTGAGCGGGGTGTGTTGGAAATGCGGAAGCTTACTCTCGGCCTGATTGTGGGCCATAGGAATGTGTTCCCGGGGCAGTTGTCTGCTGACGGGCGAGAAGAGATACTGGCGGCGCTGGCGAAGATAGGGGTCGAAGCGATCCTGCCCGATGAGGCAGCTACCACATTCGGCGCAATCGCCGATTACCAGGACGCCAAGGCCTGCGCTGAGCTTTTCCGAAGCCGAGCCAAGGACATTCAGGGGATACTGGTGTGCCTGCCCAACTTCGGCGACGAACGGGCGGTTGCGGATACCATCAAGCTAGCCGGGCTGAGTGTGCCGGTGTTCGTGCAGGCTTACCCGGACGATCCCACCAAAATGGGCAGCCAGGACCGCCGCGATAGCTTCTGCGGGAAGATATCGGTGTGCAATGTGCTGAGGCAGTATGGAATCCCATTCACCATCGGCGAGACCCATACCGTCCATCCGACCTCAGATGAGTTCGCTCGCGAGATCGAGCAGTTTGGGGCGGTGTGCAGGGTAACCAACGGCCTGAGGAGCGCCCGCCTTGGCTGCATCGGCGCGCGCACCACCCCTTTCAAGACCGTGCGATACAGCGAGAAACTGCTGGAGTTGAGCGGAATGTCCGTGGACACGGTGGACCTGTCCGAGATATTCGCCGCGGCCGAGAAGTTTGACCAGAAGAGCGAGGAGGTGCAGTCCAGGCTTGCGAAGCTGTCCGGCTACTTGCCGACTGGCGACACAACCCCCGAATCTCTGGTCTCGATGGCGAAGTTTGCGGCGGCGGTTGATGGATGGGTCTCAGGCAACGAACTGGACGCCTGCGCTATCCAGTGTTGGCCAGCTTTGCAGGGCGCGATGAAAATATTCCCGTGCGCGGTGATGGGGATGATGAGCGAATCCCTGATGCCCGCCGCCTGCGAGACCGATGTCACCGGGGCCATCAGTATGTATGCCCTCCAGCTTGCCGGCGGGACCCCCTCCGGCCTGATGGACTGGAACAACAACTACGGCGACGACCCGGACAAGCTGGTCTACTTCCACTGCAGCAACGCGCCCAAGTCCCTTCTGGATAACCCGAAGATGGACTATAACGCCATCGCCGCCAAATTCGACCCGATAGAGGACACATACGGCTGCTGCTACGGAATGATCAAGTCTGGGCCATTTACTTATACAAAGGTATCCACCGATGACGCCGCGGGCGAGATAGTGGCCTACACCGGCCAGGGCGAGTTCACCACGGACAAACTCGACTCATTCGGGGCTGTTGGCGTAGCGCACATACCGGGCTTGCAGGACCTGCTCAAGTTCATCTGCCTAAACGGCTTCGAGCACCACGTAGCCATCAGCCACACCCAAACCGCCACCGCAATCACCGAAGCGTTCACGAGGTATCTGGGGTGGTCTGTTTATAGGCACGGGTAGGTCATAGGTCGTCGGTCGATGGTCACTGGTGGCACAGTTTGTCCCGTGACGCGCGAGTTGTTACAATTGACCTCAGGAAGCAATGGAGGATTGGAATGAAACTTCTCTGCGTTCTCAGTTGTCTGTTCGTTCTGGCAGCGTCAGCAGCATTCGCGCAGGAGCGCAACCTTGTGCTGAAGCGGGCTTACGAAATGTGGCCTGTGCCCAACTATGGGGGTACCGAAGAGTGTACCGATGCGGGCGACGTGGTCCAGCTTACTGATGGCGAGACATTCTACCAACGGGGCCGTATCTGGGGGGACAAGTCGACCGTTGGGTGGGCGATGCCGCTCAATGAGCCGGCTGTGATGTGGTTCGACCTCGGCGAAGAGGCTACCCTCTCCGAGCTTCGCTTCAACACCTGCGGTGGAGGCGGAGCGGGTGTGGTGGATGTCGGCCTGCGCATCTTCGGCAGCGTTGATGACAAGAACTACATCCCCATTGGAGAGCGTCTTCCTCCGGGCGCCGCCGAAGCCGACCAGGGGACAATTCGCGGCGTGCAGATGGTTGTGCCTCTGAATGGAGTTAAGGCTCGGTACGTGGCAATCGCCGCAATGGCGCCAGCGCCGTGGTACTTTGTGTTTGTCGATGAGATCGAGATAATGGGAATAGCCCCAGCCGATCCGCGCTCGACCTTGCCCGTGCTCACAGGCATATCGGCAAGCGGCGCGAAAGGCATTCAGCAGGTTCTCGGGGGCGGCTTGCGGACTTCGCAGTATATGACAAACCTGCTCGCCCCCGTGAAGCAGCAGATTGCTTCGTGGCCGGAAGCAGTTGCCGCGCAGCAGAAGACTGATATCGACCTATTCATGGCCCGGAGCCTGACTGAGTTCAAGGATTACCCCAAGCTGCGCGCCGAGGCTACCGAGAAGCACCGCGTTCTGGCCCGGCAGGTCCTCCAAATCGGTTCTCTGATCTGGACGGTCTTCCCAGATGAGATGCTCGGGATGCTGTCTCTTCCCGCCTCGCCCAAGGCCTCGCGGAACCCGGTCGTGCATACCATTATCAACGCGCTGGAGGCTGCTGCCCTCGGCGCAGCCAACCTGACCGACAAGGAGCAGCCGCTCAAGGTAGAAGTGACCGGCAACCGTAAGGGCGCGCCAACGGTCACCCCTCGCATCTCACGTTTCGCTTCCACCACCAACGCGATGTACGTCCCGGACATCCTTCTCGCCACCGATTGCCCTCAGACAATCCCCAGCGGGGAGTCGAAGCTGGTATGGCTGGGAGTTGAGAGCACTGGAGTGAAGCCGGGCAAGTACTTCTATAAGGTAAGCGTCGAGATCGGCAATGTGACCCATAAGTCTGTTCTGGAAGTGCGGGTCCACAAGGTCACACTTTCAAGAGAGACACCACTGGAGACAGGAACCTGGTCCGACCTGGACGACTGCAAGCTGCCGGTGCAAAAGGATGTGCGCGATGATATGCTGAAGCACCGGATGACGGTCGGCGCGTGCTCGTGTGGCCCCTTGCCTTTCCCGAAGAAGGACGCAAGCGGAAAAGCCATAAGGCCGATAGTCCCGGACTTCACAGCGCTGGATGGGGCGCTTGAAATGCACAAGGACTTCCCGCAGATGTTCTGGTTCATCCCGATGCATCCCGCAAGCAATCCTCCCTCCAACGACTGGTTCGGCAGCGCGCCCTATATGAGCGATGAGTACAAGAGCGTATTTGCCGAATGGTTGACCAACTACGTGAAGCACATCAGAGCCAAAGGCAGGGATTACGACAGGTTCTACCTGCAGATATTCGATGAGACTCTCGATCCCAAAGCTGCCGAAGTCTTCAGGCTGGTCAAGAGCATCGATCCCAAGATCAGGCTGTTTGTCACCATCCCGCAGGCAACTGCGGACGCTGTGAAAGAGTTCGTAGCCGCGGGCGTGGATGCGTACTGCTACCACGCAACCGGTTTGTGGCTTGGGAATGCTCCGGACGGCTTCCCGATTCTGCGCTCCGATGGCCGAAAACTTGAGATCTACGGCGCGGCGGACTCGGCATACGGCGCGGGCAAGGAGCGCGACCCGCTGGAGTTCTACCGGCTTATGCATTGGAGGGCGTTCCACTACGGCGCGACCGGCGTCCATTTCTGGAACCAACTCAACAACCGCACCAGCGGCTGGATAGACGAGACCCCGGCGGAGGTCTACTGGCCGCAGGTCTACCCAATTGGCCAAGGCTTCCCCGCGCCACCCGCCGACATCAAGACCGCTGAAACGGTCATCCCCAGCAGGCGGTGGGAATACCAGCGGATGGGCATAGAAGACTACATGCTCCTCAAGATGGCCCAAGACAAGATCAGCAAACTGGGGCCCAAAGGCGCGAACTACCAGAAGCAGCTCGATGCCATCGTGAAGACAGTCCTGACCAACCGAATCCAGGATCGCACCGTATTCCACAGTCAGCGGGCCACGCTGGTTGCGCTCGTGGAGAAGCTGTCACAGAGGAATGCCGCCAAGTAGAAGAATTGTCGACAACTATCAAATGTGATATAGTTGGGGAATCAAAATACACCTGTTTCCCCGACAGACCGATAGTTGCCCCAATTGGCCGCTACCAGGAGGAGTGTGGAAGTGCTTTCGCGAGAACGTTTGCTCACAGCCATAGACTGCAAGGTTCCCGATCGAGTTCCTCTGTACATCCGTGAGTTCAGCACGGTTCGGGTTCCCAACCATCTGCGCCACAAGGCCGCTTTCGAGCGCGTGCTGCGCTGGGCCGCGCTGGAAGTGGACGACATCATAGACATGCCCGCTCCCTGGGGCCACCACCCCAGCGTAACCACCCGGGCCTGGCGCGAGGAACCTACAGCCGACGAGCAGTACCCGCTGCTGCATAAGGAGTACGATACGCCTGCCGGGACGCTCAGGCAAATTGTCCGCAAGACCCCTGATGAAGCCGGTTGGCCCCCGCAGATGGATGAGATCCAACTCATAGATGACTTCAATGTCCCGCGGGCGGTGGAGCATGCTGTGAGCGGGCCGGAGGATTTGCCGAAACTGCGGTATCTTCTTACCGAGCCTTCCAAGGACCAGTTGGCGGCGTTCAGGACCCAGATGAAGGAAACACGTGACTGGGCACAGGAGCACGGCACGCTGCTTGCCGGCTGGGGATCGTGCGGCGCGGACGGCGCGGTTTGGTTCTGTGGGATGGAGGGCGCTGTGCTGGCGGCGATGGACTCTCCGGACTTCATGGATGAACTGCTGGACATAATTCACGCCTACGACAAGCGCTGCATCGAACTGCACGTGGAACAGGGCGTGGATATGATCGTACACCGGGGCTGGTACCAGACCACACGGCTTTGGTCCCCCGCGCTGTACAGACGTTTCATCAAGCCGCGTCTGAATGAGCTGGTTTCCCTGGCCCACCAGAACGGCACCCGCTTCGCCTACACAATGAGCAGCGGAATCATGCCTTTGCTGGACGATTTCCTGGATATCGGCTTCGACTGCCTCTACCACGTAGACCCCGTTCAGGGGGACGCCGACCTCAAGGCTGTGAAAGAGAAGCTTGGCGGCAAGATTGCACTGCTGGGTGGCATGAACTCCACCGTTACCATGAACTTCGGCACCCGCGAAGAGATCAGGCAGGCCGTGTTCAATGCGGTCGAGATGCTGGCCAAGGATGGCGGGTTCATCCTCAACCCGGTCGACAACGTCTGGCCGGACACCCCCAAGGAAAGCATAGACACACTGATCGAGGCGTGGCGCGAGGTACGCGATTACTACAAGTAGGAGGCGCATGATGGAACAGGCCAACAACACAACCAACCCCGGACTGTCCCAGGCTGATATAGTCGCCGGTCTGCGCCGCGTGGGGCTGAAGTCCGGGGATGTGGTCCTCGTGCATTCAGCCATGCGCACTCTCGGCCGGGTGCAGGGCGGGCCAAACACGGTTATCGAGGCGTTGTTGGAGGTAGTAGGCCCGACCGGGACCCTGGTGGCGCCAACATTCAACTTCCAGCACGCCATCAGTTCACCCGACCCGCTCATCGATCCAATCGACGATCCATCGGAAATGGGGATCATCACGGAAACCGTGCGGCTGCGGCCGGACGCTCGAAGATCGATCACCTTCCGCCACAGCTTCGCAGCTATCGGGCGCAGAGCGAAGGAGATCACGGAGGTCGATCCGGCTCTGTCTCCATTTGACCTGCGCTCTTCCTTCGGGGTGATGCTGGCGCTGGACACCCAGGTCATCCTGCTCGGCGTAACCTACGACTCCTCGACCACCCATCACATGGCGGAGTATCTCTCCGAAGTGCCCTATAGGCACATGGTCAAGGTCGATGTAAGGCTGCGGCTGCCGGACGGAAAAGAAGTCCGGTATCCAATGGACGACTACCAGGCCAAACCCGGCGCGGATGGCTCGTGGTTCGGAACCCGAAACCCCGACTTCAACCGCCTGGGCAGGATGCTGGAGGAGAAGGGCGTTGTTGAGATGACCGCGATAGGTAATGCAGCCGTGCGCCGATACGCCATGCGAGATCTGATCAAGCTGGCCGTGGCCGAGGGAACCAAGGACCCCGACGTCTTCCGAACCGACGAAGGCAAGCTGGAAGATTACACCCCCCTGGATTTCGGCGAGATAGTCCTGGGGCCATGGGTACTCGACGCCAAGAAGCGTCCCATCCTGAGGCACCAGTGGGCCGTAATGGACTCCGCAAAACTGGCAATGCCGGATCATTCTTGAAAAGGTAACACAATGGAATACACAAAAGGCATGAACATGGCAAAGGCAACAGTTCTCATCGGCGCGAAGGGGCCTGCCGACCTGAAGTCCCACGCCAAGGTAATCAACAAGATCCTGCAGATGGATGGGGACAAAGTCGCCCGCGAGCTTCCGGCGGAGCATCAGCTTCTGGTGGATGGTTGGGGGCGTGATATTTTCCTGCCATCCCTGGTCTATATGCCCGAGAAAGACAGGCTGCTGCTGCGGTTTGGCTTGAGGGAGATCGCGCGGGACGAGAAGCTGCTGCCGATGCAGGCTCTTCTTATCTCCAGCGATGACCACGGCAAGACCTGGAGCGCGCCAATCGACAGGCCCACGGTCTGCCCGGAGACAAGCGCCCCGGGTATGGTGCTGAGCTATCTGGGCAACGGGAAACTGCTGGAGGTAGGCGAGGCCACCGGGGAGAACACCAGGTGGTTCAGTTCGGACTTCGGCGAGACCTGGGGCTACTATCCGGCTGCTCATACATCAAGCGGCTTTGCGTTCTACGTGTGGGACCCCTGCTACTCCGACAAAGACCCCAAAACAGGCGAGCCCGTGCGCGTGATGATAGGCGGATACCGCGCGGGGATGGAAAGGCGATTCGACGGCGCGAAGAGGCTGGCGGTTCTGCCAGAAGAGTGGCATTGGAAGCACGACCCCACGGACAAAGGCATGGCCGAAGAGTGGTTCAAAGACCAATCGACCAGCAACTGGCCACGAATGATGCGGATCGACCGGCATTGGACCATGCAGGGCGAACCGGGCGGCGTGGGCTGGTACGCGGTGGATTTCGAGATAACGGACACGGGCGGCGCGCCAGTGATGATCCTCTTCGGCTCTGTGGACGGCATCTGCGACGTCTTTATCGATGGCGAAAAGGTCGGCGAGCAGAAGCTGCCGCCCGAGATAATGTGGAACAAGCCCTTCCATATACCCGTCAGCGCGGGGCTATCGCCCGGCAAGCACACGATGGTTGTGAGGGTTGAGAAGGAGATCAAGTCGGACACGAACGCGGGCATCTGGGGGCCGGTCCAGATTGTCGATGCGACAGGCTTCGATGACTGTGAAGACAAGCCCAACTGGCCGGAACTGCACGCGCTCATCCAGTTCAGCCACGATGGCGGCAAGACCTGGCCGGAGGAGATCGAGCCGCCGAGCTGGAACGGGGCGAATCTGTATGGGGTTAATGAAGTCTCGCTGAGCCGGGCCGCCAATGGCGACGTCATCGCCGCCTGCCGAGTTCAGCATCCGAAATACTGGCTCGACAATGCCAATGACACTATCGACCACTACTGCGGCCTGGGGACCTCGGTTTCAAAGGACAACGGCTACACATGGTCGCCGCTCAACATCCTCTATGAGTTCGGCCACATGCACCCAAGCATGGCCCTGATGCCCAACGGCGACATCGTGATGACTTATGTCGAGCGAATGGGCGCGCTGAAGCCCGAAGACAGGGCACAAGATGAGGACGGCTTTTCCCGGTGGGGAGTCGAGGCAGTAATCAGCCGGGACAACGGCCAGACCTGGGACCTGGAGCACAAGTACATACTGGCCAGATGGTCCGGCCCGCACCACGCGCAGTCGACTTCCACGGTCCTCCTGCCCGACGGCTCCCTGCTAACAGCCTTCGGCTCAGGCTACCTCAGCCGCCCGGAGGAGCGAAAGGAAATAGACATAACGCACGAAGTATGCCTGCTGAGATGGAGTCCGGATGGCGAGTAGGTGAGGGAGCTGGGGAACATGAACAGGCCGCTATCACACCTGTCTTTGTGTTTGTCTGTGATATTCGCATCACTATCCCTCGCGCAACCGGCCGGGAGTGAGCCGGGGTCGACCCAAGGAGTGAAAGCCATGAAATCCTCTGATAGCCCGCAAGCCGAGTTGCCGGTTCGGCTGCGGAAGCCGCCGGTCGCCCACCCTGAGCGGTGGATGACCATCCGGGTCTACGGCAACATACTGTATACCACCGGGGTCTGGGCAAAGGATGGCAAAGTCGATCCTGCGAAGGTCCGTCCTCTCAAGCCCGAAGACATAGACTCCTGGGCCAAAGACTGCGCGGAACACGGCGCGACCGCCATCTTGTGGCAATCCAACTGCGGCGGCACATCCACCCACCCAAGCCCGGTGCTGGTGCTCTCGGGCCCGCCTGTCGAGGTGCACAATGACGCCTGGAAAGAGGGTTGGATCACGCTGGGCCAGGACATACGGCGGTTCGACACTCTGGTCGCCGGTATTGCCGCTGCGCACAAGAATGGCCTGAGGTTCGTGTATTCGCTGTGCCCGTGGGATTTGGTGGGCTCTCCGTATGAGAAAAGCCCGTTCTACCCCAACCTGTGGATGATGCCGTACGAGGGCGAGGGGTTCCATGGCGTGCCGTGTTATGCCGAAGCTGAGGCTGTGAAGCTGATGCTGAAGCACGTGCGAAGCGTCCTGGATCGGGGAGTCGACGACCTCGCCATCTCCCCATTCGCCCACACGCAGGGGATGGGAGAGGACAAACCAAGCCTCTACTGCTACAACCCGCCGGTCAAAGAAGCCTACAAGAAGAAGTACGGCGTCGAGCTGACCCCCGAGACCTTTGACCGCACAAAATGGGACGCTCTCTACGGCGACTTCTTCACCGGCTTCATGCGCAAGCTCCATCACGAGACCTCGAAGCGAGGCCAGCGGCTAATAGGCTTCACTACCCGCAACGGCAAGTTGGGCTGGGGAGGCAAGGGTGGCAAGCAATTCTATGACCACAATGTTCTGGGAGCCGCCGAGCCGACAGTCGACCCCGGCTGCGGGATAGAGTTCCAGTATAAGAAATGGGCTGAAGAGGGGATTGTGGAAGGGCTGCTGGTGGTGGCTCCTCCGGATAATGCTGTGGAGATCGCCGCGGAAGTGCGGGCTTCGACCGGCAAGCCCGTCCTTCTCTGGCAGAACGCCACCCCCGGCAGCACCGAGGCGCAGTGGGAAGCTTTCAGGCGAGAAGCGACAAAGGTCGGCGCAGGCAAGCTGGACGGCTACGCCCTGCACTCAATGATCACAGTAAACTACGGCGACTACCCCGACCACCTGTGGGAGGTATTGCGGGCTGCGGCAGGGAAGGGGAAAGTGACGTTGTCTGCGAGTCCGTAGGAAACACGTCCGCGCCACACGATCTATACAGGAGGATTAGCCATGAAGCCGATAGGTGTTTGCTCTGTGTTAGTGTTCGCTGTGCTATTTGTGTTGCTCTCCGGGGCCGCCATGTCCGCCAATGTGCGCGAACTCGGCGCTGTGGGGGATGGAGTTGCCGATGATACCGCGGCCATACAAACGGTCATCGATGCTCTGCCAGTGGGAGGAGGGAGGGTCTACTTGCCTGCCGGCATATACCTGGTGAAGAAGCTGGCCCTCAAGACCGGCGTCACCCTTCAAGGAGACGGCCCCAGCACTGTTCTGCTCGCTGCTCAGACGTCGCCATACCTGGTAACATTCGCCAGTGGCACTGCGGAGCGTGTCCGGATCGCTGACCTGACACTCGACGGCAATGCCCCATCTCAGAAAGACAGTGCTTTTGGCCTCTACCTTCCGCCTGGTTGCGCAGTGAGTGATCTCACGGTAGAACGGGTGCATTTCCGCAACCATCCCGCCCACGCTATCGCAATCGGCAAGGCGGACCACCACGGACTGAGATTCAATAAGCTGGATATCGTCAAGCCCGGCGGGAACGGCTTCTGGATCGATGGCGGCGCCGACATCTCGATCACAGACTGCCGTATCTCCGGGGCCGGGGGCAGCAAGGATGCCCACGGCATCGAGACTACCTACAAGTCCAACGTGGGGAATCTCCTGATAGCGCACTGCACCGTCTCAGGCTCCGGCGGGCACAACATTTTCCTTGGAGACACCAGCAATACCAGGATCGAAGACAATATGCTCGACTTCGCCGGGCGAGTCAACGATACCATGAGTGGAATCCAGGCCAACCGGGCTTACTCGCCGACTATGGTCGGGCTGGTGATCAGCGGCAATGTCATAGACAACTCCCAGGGCTATGGGATCTGCTGTTCGGGGGTGGACGAGTTCATCATCCAGGGCAATCGGCTTCACAGAGGTGGAGACCCGGCCATCGAGATCACAGGAGGTTGCCACGATTGGATCATCGCCGATAATACGATCACCGATGTCCCCAGCGTAGCCTTGAGCATCATCGCGGAGCCGGTGGACCAACCGTACAATGCGGTCATTAAAGGCAATGTGATCAGGCGCAACGGCATGATGGGTATCGCCGTCAGCGCGGGTCAGGAACTGGTCATCAGCGGCAACACGATTCTGAACAACGGCTACATGTTCTCCAAGGCCGGTGACAAAGCCGATCCGGCGGACTACAGCGGCATCGCGTTGATCAACGCGCGCCACAACGTGATCACGGGAAACCGCGTCGGCAACAACGCCAACTCACAGACCCAGGCGTTGGGTATAGTGGAGTCACACGGTTCCGACTACAATCTTGTCCAGGGCAACGATCTCATCGGTAACCTGAAGAAGGCTTTGGTGCTCAAAGGCTCCCACAGCCGAGCAAGCGGGAACCTGGGCGTTTCGGGCAGGTAAGGCAGACAGGACAGAAGCAACGGGGCTCTGCTGGCTCGCCAACAGGTTGGCCTGGCAATCAGGCGACGCTACAGTAGATCGACCAGAAAGAATCCTTCAATGACTGCAGGCACAATCACCCCGAGGACTATCAGCGCGACCCCAAGCGAGATTCGCCATCCGTTGTTGAGGCGGTTGGCAAGGTTGCCGACCGCCCATGTGCCAAGAACCGCGATGGCTGCTGCAACAGGGGCGACGAGCAACGCCTGGAGAGGCGGAGCATCTACTGCCTGGTGTGAGAGCATTCCCAGGAGGCCGCCCATCAAAGCTAGAGTGCCGGCGATGTAAAGGAAAACGGGATCACGGTAGCCGCGCACATTTGTTATCAGACGCCAGCCGAGAATCACCGTCACAAACCCTGCCGACAATAGGATGGGGCCGAGAATGCCTGGGATCACAACGGCCAGAAACGCGACCATGGTCTGGAAGACCAGCACCGCGACCATGCCCGAACAGCCTCCGGCGGCGAACTTGATCAATTGGGCCGGAATCAGGTCGTCTTTCTTCTCTTCATCGTTGCTCACGGTTGATATCCTCCTGAGCGGGCACACTATCCCGTTCCCATCTGCGACATCTGCGACATCTGCGGATAACCAAGTCCCTTCCAACACCTAACACCCAACACCCATCACCTAAACGATAACGCTAGGCCCTACCAGACCGGGGTATGTCATGCCGACATCCGGCACCCGGCCTTCTCTGCCGCTGCAGCAGGGGAGGCGCTTTTCCTCAAGTTCTTCTATCTTGTCGATCCGGCCTGAGAGGTAGTCTTCCAGCCTCATCGCGGTCGATTCCAGCCTTGCGATGATCCCGCCATATCTGCGGTCCAGAGCCTCCCAGCCGTTGGCTTTCCTGGTCGCGAACCAGACCTTGCGGTGCGCCTCGCGCAGCCGCTTCATCTTCAGCACGATCTTCGGGAGCACTCTAGACTTCAGTTCCTCGAGTACGGCAGTATCTTTCGCGGCGTATGCATCCAGCAGCCTGATTCCCAGGTCGGCCTTGTCCTGCAAAACCTCCGCAAGCCTCAGCGCATAGTTCAGGCTCAATTCGGGCGCGCCGTCTTTCTTGAGCGCCTTTCGCAGGTTTCTTGCGAGCTTGAAGTAGTGATCGCTAAGTGGGATTCCCCGGATCTGCTCATCGCACAGCCCCAGCAGAGGGTCCTGCCAGAGAATGAACTTGCTGGGGTTGGCCAGAACCCACTTCTTGCCGTCGTTGGCTATCTTCTTGTCCACAGACTCCGGCAGCGGCCAGCCTATCCTGTCCATGTACTCAGCCATCGATTCCAGCCCAGGGGTCTCATCCAGCTTGCAACCAAGCAGCCAGTCCGACATATCGGTCCCGCAGGAGCCTTTGAAAGTGCGCGCCATGCTCTTGTCGGTAACTTCCGAACTGTAGCCGTTGTCGGCGAAGTGCTGCAGGCCGGGGAACATAGACATCGGGTCGCACTCCGCGCCGTCGTCGTACCAGGAGGTAGTGATGGCCTCGCGCACTCCTTTCTCCCTGCACGCGGCCATTCCGGCGTCTACATCCACCCGAGTCCTGGTGAAATTGAGCCACATGCCGTGCCACGTCCATACACCCGGCGCAAAGATAGGCTCCGAGCCAAGCTTGCGGTGACGGTCGATCCACTCCAGGTAGAACTCTTTGTCGGGGTGGTAGTAGTCCCAATAGATAAGCTGCACATCCTTGGGTATGTCCTTGGCGACTCCCTTGGGGATGACTGCGTCCCAGTCGTAGTAGTCGTCGTTCTTGGAGCCGAGGCGGAAGTACATGTCGCTCCACATCATCGGCTTCAGTTTGAACTTGCGGGTGATCTCCACTACCTTGGCCAAGTGCTTGTTCATAATGTCGAAGCGCTTCTTGGGACCGTGAAGCTGCAGGTATCTGCCCAGGCCCAGTCCGTGGGCTTCGTCCATCCCGATGTGGATCCTCTTGGACCGGTAAGGCTCGCTGGCGGCCTTGACCATTTGCTCGATCAGTTCGTAGGTCCTGGGTTCATCGACCAGCAGGATGTCGCCGGTGTCTTTGACTGATGTATACTCCGGCCAACGCAGCATCTGGGCGAGGTGACCGAGGGTCTGGATGCAGGGGACCATCTCGATGCCCAGGGTGTAGGCGTAGTTGTCCAGTTCCTTCTGCTCCGCCTGTGTGTATCTGCCCCGGAGGTAGCCGATGTAGGGCTGGCCCGGGACCTCGTAGGTCTCCTCGGCGTAGAGCTGGAGCATATTCATCCCCATCAGCGCCATCCGCCGGAGGAGGAGCTTCACAAACCCGACAGTCGCGACCCCGTTCCGCGAGACATCGAGCATAAGCCCAAGGGTCTTGAATGAGGCGGTCTCGTAGTGCTGTTTGGGAATATCCCCGGATTCCATAAACCCCCGCAGCAAAGCCAGCGACCGAAGCATCTGGGGCAGATTGGCCCCGTGTATCTCATAGACGCCGCCCTTGGTCGTGAACCCAGTCTTCCCGTGCGCCAGCTTGAAGCTCAGGTGCAGGGAACTCGCATTCCCCTTGACCCCGACGGGGAAGTCCTCGGAGATCAACTCCAAAGCGGCAACTACCGCCTCGGAAGTATGTGAACGATCATAGGTGAACAAGAAGCCCCACCCTCCAATAATATAAGTCTGCCCTCAATGATAGCTTCAAGAGGAGATTTTCGGCAAGTGGGGGGATCAGCGCGGCCCGGCGGTCTGAATGCTTACGAGCATGATGAGAGCTACCAGACTGGCCACCAGCATCAGCAAGTTCAGCCATGGCCTTATCTCATTCACGCTGCGTCCCGGCTTCATTACCCACGATTGGACTACGGGGCTGATGGATGTGGCGAGAGCACTGATAAACATGGAAGCGAGCGGTATGATATGGCGCCAGTTCACAGGGTTTTGCCCGGAATTCTGTTCGCCCGCCAGGTAGCAGAGCCTGGCCCATAGCGCCGCGATAGCAATGACCGCCACCCACTGCACCGGCATCGCCGATCTCTTCAGTTCACTCTCCGGAGGCGCGGAAGGCTTGAAGCCTGTCTCTGCAATCTGCGTGATGACTTTGTCGACCCCGCCGGATGCGCTGAAGAGAATCTGCGCAGGGTATTCCGGCACGTTGTGGCGAATCCGCACCCCGGAACCCATGATGGAGCTGTACTTCTCGATGGCGATAACCTGCTCCGGGTAGAACACGTAGTTTCCCAGGATCACCACGTTCAATTCCAGTCGGTTCATGTCGGCTTTCAGCACGGCCATCGGCCAACTCGCATTCACCAGACTGATCGAAGCCCCACCCCTGATTTCCATAGCCAGCCGCCTCCACCTGTGCAAAGGTTAGCAGAGTTGGGGAGTGGGAGTCAATCAGACGATGGCTGCGGCCAGATCGGTCACAGAAGGGTAGTCACAGCCATGGCCAGGGTCATTCCACCCGAGATCAGGGCCAGAAACGTCAGCCACGGCTGAATCTCGGTGACACTGCGGCCAGGCTCCAGTACCCACGACTGCACTCTTGGGCTTATGGAGGTAGCAAGCGTGGTAATGAAGAGCAGCCCGACAGGCAGGAGATGGTACGGCGTCCAGTCCCCCGGATGCGCAGAATGCGAGTCTGCCAGAGCGAACAGGACATTCCACATAACGACGACAGCGATCACAACGGACCATCGCACCGGCATCGCAGATCTTCTCTGGGCGCTTTCGCGAGGCGCGGCGGAGCGGAACCCCGTATCATATATCCGCTTCAGCAGATTGTGAGAGCTCAGGGTATAACAGCCAAACAGGATTTGAGCAGGATACTCCGGCACGTTGTGACGAATCCGAATTGCGGGATACCAGTACCACGGACATTGTCGTATAGATATCACCTGCTCGGGTGAGAAAGTGTACGTGGCTCCCCATCCGTTCACCACAAGGCAATCCGGAGTAACCGTCAGTTTGCTCCATCCGTCTCTCATCCAGTTGATCATAGTATAGCCGCGCAGCTCCAACGTGCTCCTCCTTACCGGCTTGTTTTCGTTAGCCTATCAGAGTCCACTCCGATCCGTCAACGTCACCCCCACCATGCTATACTTATACCGTAATTCCCGTCGGAGGTGGTTCCCTTGCGATTCCTGTCACTGGTGCTGCTGGTTGCATGCTTCGTTCTGGCTTGCGTTCCCTGTGGGGCTAAGGTGTTGTTTCTGGCCCACTGGAATGACACGCTTACGGCTGAGGTCTCGGGTGGGAGCCCTAATGCGGCGCAGGTTGGTACTTTGCCTCAGACTGTTGGCGGCGGGTATCCGTTCGGCAACAGCATGCCTGCTATCGGGGGGCTTTCCATTACCGATGGCTCTGTATTGGGGTATGAGTCGGCGGGGAACATCCTGCCCAGGAGTGGGACTGTCGACTTCTGGATATACCTGCGCAAGGATTTCCAGGCGGGGCCTGAGACCCCTGAGCATTTCTTTGTCCTCAACAATGCCCCGACCGGCCAGCACACCTGGGCGAATGTGATGGCGCTGACCTACGGCGGCTGGAACCAGGTGCTTACATTCTACATCTCAGACTCAAAGAACGACTGGGTTGCGGCGGTGGGTTGCACCGTGGACAAGTGGCGCGCGAATACCAAGTGGCACAGGATCGCGATCAGTTGGGACCCCAAGCGTATACGGATGTTTGTCGACGGCAGGCTGGAGAAGGAAGAGGCCAATCCGAAGCTGCTGGAATCGATGCCGCCATACTTCTATATCGGCTCAAGCCGGGGCTGGCAGGCCTTCGCGCCGCACACTTTCGACGAGTTCCGAATCCTCGACCGGGAGCTTACCCAGCCGGAAGCCGCGTCAGACTACTACCGAACCTATGAGTTCACTGCGGACGACCCCGGCGGGGCGCTCGACGCTTTCGAGCCTATAGACATATCATCGGTCGCGAAGACCCCATTTGAAGATGATCAGGCCAACGACCAGAAGGGCGGCTGGACCGACCAAGGCTCCGGCAACGATATGCGCTCCATCCCGCGGGGCGATATGACCATCAAGGACATGCCTTTCAAGATAGCCGACGGCTGCGTGGTGCTGGCGAACGCCGCGAGGCAGCATTACCCCCAGAGTGTGACTATACCGGTCGGCAAGAGTTACGGCGGCCTCTTGTTCCTGCACACGTCCGCCTGGATGCTTGCGGCGGATAGGGTTCCCGCGAAGTACGTTGTCCGATACGACGATGGAAGCTCGGTGGAGGTCCCGTGGCAGTCGCACCAGAACGTGGGTGACTGGTGGGTGGTGAGCGATCTTGTGAACGCGGCTGGGATCAAGCTGGGTTCCGGTGGGCAAAGCGACGGGACAGGGGCGTATCTGTTCTTCTGGAAGAACCCCAACCCCGACAAAGGCATAAAGGACATCATCTTCGAGACTGCAAATGACGAGGCAATGCCGATACTGATAGCGATTACAGGTGTGAAACCCGGTATGGGCGAGCCTTTCTATAAGGGGCTGTCGCTGATAGCCAGTGTAAAGAGCGATGCAGCGGCTGAGTTTGCGGAGATGGCCTCGAAGTACCAGTCGAAGATCTCCGCGTTGGAGAAGATAGAGGCCGACCTGAAGGCGTTGAAGCTGCCGGCGTCAGCTTTCGATTCGTTCCATGGCAGAGAGGCTGCGCGGCGGTTGGATGAGTGTGGAGTCTACATAAAGGAACTTCGTGACCGGCAGGAGGAAATGGCCAAGGCTATCAAGACCACCGAAGTCGGGATGGCCTATGAACTTGGCAAGCAGATAACATTTGTCGATTCCGCAGCCGAGATGCTCAAGATGGCCGGTGAACTCAAGGCCAAGGCAGCCCAGGAAAAGCCGATGCAGCCTTACACCCCCAAGTCTGCCGCCTACCCGAAGCAGGCTGAGAATGTGATCGGCAAGGCGGTCCGGGCGCAGATACTCCTCAATGGCACATGGGAGAAGAGCGAATCCACCGACCCCACAGACCCCGGCAAAGAGTGGAAGCCATTCTATGTGCCGACCAAGAAGGGCGGCTGGGTGCGGCGGACGGTGGCCGTGCCTGCCGCGTGGAAGGGCAAGAGGGTTGAGCTTTGGATAGAGGCTGCGGGGCCGTTTGCGGAGGTCTACATCAATCGCCGCTTCGCCGGCAGGCATCTGGGGTTGGGGCCGTTTGGTATAGATGTGACAAAGCAGACCGTGCCGGGGGCTGTGAACGAGGTTATGGTATATGCGTGGAGCATTCCCGAGCCCGCGAAGTACACCAGAGTCCCCTACGGCGGCTTCAACGGTATCCATGAGGACATATGGCTGCGAGCAATGCCAAGGGTCAGCATTTCTAACTCCGACGCATACGCCCGGCTGGATTCCAAGAACACGTTCATCCTGACTGGCAAGATCAACAACTGCAAGCCGGGCAAGACATATTCGCTGGCAGTCTCAGCGAACTCAGGTGCCTCAAAGCACGACTTCGGCAACTTCACCATCAAGCCTGCGGCGGATGGCTCGTTCGAGGTCCGTAAGCCCTGGCCGAAGCCTATCCTTTGGGGCATCGGCGGAGAGTATGGCAAGCCGAATCTCGTGTTCCTGAGGATGAAGCTGGCGGATGGCGGGAAGCAGCTTGACGACTACACCCTGCGCACCGGGTTCTCGAAGTTCGAGATTCGGGACAAGATATACTTCTACCTCAACGGCAAGAAGATATTCCTGCAAGGCGACCACACGATGGCGCCGCCCTACGGGATATGGGGCACTACCTCGCGCAGCTTTATGACCCGATACTACCGCCTTGCCCGCGAGGCCAACTTCAACATCCAGCGGCCCCACTTTATCGATGGCGGCAACACCCAGCCTAGCCACCTGGACGTGGCGGATGAGCTTGGGTTTCTGGTTGAAAACGAAGGCTGCGGGGAGGGCGATTACGGCGACCCGGTGTTCCGCCGAAACGCAGAGGACTACTACACCCAGTTCGCCCGCAAGATCCGCACCCATCCCAGCTCGGTCATCTTCTCGCTGCAGAACGAGCTTCTGATGAGCGTTGGCCCGCAGACCGAGGACGCGGTGAAGCTGTTTGTCCACCTGGAGAAGATGCTGGAGAAGGAGATGCCGGGGGTTGTTCTCACGGAGCAGGGCAACAACTGGCGCAAGGAGTTCAAGACATTCGATGTCCACTACGCCATGGGCAAAGCGCTGGAGAACTGGCAGACGCGCGGAGACCGCCCCCTGATCAACGGCGAGTGGAGCATATATGAGGGCGGCTACTTCGATATGAACCACAAAGACAAAGCAGTGGCCGCCAAGGGCATGAAGACTGCGGCGGAGGGCTATGAGAAGGAGATCAGGAATGAGAAGGCGAACGGGGTCGCGGGCACTTTCCCATTCCCTGCCTACTACCTCAGCTACTTCTGCACCTCCGACAAGAAGTTCATGGGGCCGTGGGCGGAGGAAATCAGCAAGATAGAGGTCGGATACATCCCAGGCCGCTGGTATCTGCCCTATTACGTCAACTACGAGACCAAGGTCGACTGGCCGGCACTTTCCGGGAACGGAATGAGGATCGACACCACGCTTGCAGGCACCCAGGCGGACAACATCAACTGGTTCGACCCGACCAGGGTAGAGGCCACCCCCAACGATGTCTACTACGCGTTCCAACGAGCATTCGACCCAATGCCCCCGCTGAGGCAGTTCATTAGTCCTGAGGCTATCGTAACCAAGCCCAAGGGTCAGGCGGACTACCCGGTCTGGAGCCAGAAGCAGGGCGAGACTGCGCTGGTAGGAGTGCTGCCGGATGCCGAGGGCAGGGCGTGGTTCGAGTTCCCATCAGCGGGAGCCTACAGGCTAATGCGGGCAGAAGCCTCCGGCTTTGCCAGCAAGGACCACGCCGCGAAGCTCAAGCCCCTGAAGCAGAAACCGGGGTATGGGTATATCGACAGAATACGGTTGGGGAATTAGCAGGCACACCCATCATCCTGAGCCTGTCGAAGGATGCGCGTGAGTTGAGGTGTTTCGGGATTTGAGCGGAGCCTGCGGAGCGGAAATCCCGAAACAGACTGGCGCAACGAGGTAACAGCAATGCAGCGAATTGAGCCAATCCGGTTCCTCTCTCCCGAGGAGATGCAGCGCATACACGAGGCGGCAAAGCACATCCTTGAGAGAGTTGGGATTAAGGTGGAGAGCGCGGTGGCTCGGGAGTATCTGGCGGGGGCGGGGTGCTTGGTGGATAATGACTCCTGCCTGGTGCGGTTCCCGGAGTCTCTGGTGGAAGAGAATGTGGCTCGGATGCGGGCTCAATACTCTAATCCGCAGCGAGTGCCCCGGCGGATGGGGGTGCGGTATTCACAGATTCAGTTCACCGGTTCTGAGTTCCGGGTGCATCCGGACTTTTCGCTGAGCGCCGGGGGGTTCTGCTGCTTTGCTGCCGGGCTTGATGGCGGGAAGCGCCTTGCCACACTCGACGACACCCGCGCGGCGCTTCGGTTGGCTAATGCTCTTCCGGAGATCACGTTCACCGGTATACCGTGCGCGGCGCAGGATGTGCCGCTTTCTCTGCGACCTATCAAGATGGCGGCGGAGTTGGCTAAGGCTACCCGCAAGTTCGGCGGGGTCGAGGTGTTCAATCTGTTTGATATCGAGTATGTCACGCGGATTGCGGCGGTTGTGGCTGGCGGCGAGGAGCAACTCAAGCGGAATCCGATAATGGTCGGGTATGGGGAAGCTCGGAGCCCGCTGTGTTTGGATGCGGTGATGTCGGATATCTTCATTGAATACATCCGCCGAGGGATGCCCCAAAGTCTGGACACAATGCCCTGCAGCGGGACTACCGCGCCGGGCAGCATCGCGGGGACGCTGGTTCAGGGGATTGCGGAGACGCTGGCGGGGCTGTGCCTGGGGTATGCGGTGGATAACGACGCGACTCTGGCGGTGGACATTGTGCCCAGCTTCCCCGACAAGCGCAGCATGCTCTTCAGCTACGGCAGCATCTTCCGCCAGCGGTGGATCGCTTGCCGGGTGCAGATGATCAGCGAGTTCTACGGCTGCCCCAGCGGAATACACGGCTCCAAGACCGATAGCTGCTTCCATGACATCCAGGCAGGCGTGGAGAAAGCGACCTCGATCCTGATGCCGGTGCTTGCTGGAGCTATCGGTATAGGCACAGCAGGCCACCTGGAGAATGCGCTGACCTTCTCCCCCGCCCAGTTGGTCATAGATGCCGAGATAGCCCGATGCGTGCGCCGGATGCTGCGAGGGGTGGAAGTGACCGACCGCACCCTCGCCCTGGACCTCATCGAGCGAGTAGGCCCCAACGGAAGTTTTCTCGTGGACGACGACAACCTCGACCTGATGATGGATGAGCTGGACCACTCAGACCTCTTCGCCTGCCAACCGTGGGATGTCGCACATGGTCCTGACCATCGGGACATAGCCACCCGGGCCAGCGAGATTGCCGAGGAGCTGATCTCTCTCGAACCCGAGCCGGTGCTTACGGCTGGGCAGGTTGAGGAGATCGATGGGATTGTTGAAGAGGCGGCGGGGAGATTGGGGGTTGCTACGATTGCCTAAGCCTGCGACTACTACACGACAAGCTATCGCGCATCCAGCCTCTCTTGGTCGCAGTTTCAGGGATGGTATTTGAGTTCCGGGTGGATATGACGGGTTTTGGTGGGCGGGGGTTTGGGTGGTTCGGGCGGCGATCTGTGTGTTTCGCCGGGCCTGGGAGGCAGGTTGCCCACCTGTTGATGCACGGTAGCTTATTGATATATTGGACCAGAGGGCCCCGGAAGCCCTCTTCTGTTGGCTTTTCCACTTACGCGTGGCCTCCCCAAAACCGAGGCTGCCCGTCGACAGCAATCGCGGCTTGGAGGGCTGGTGTCGAGCGGACCTGCCTCCCGATAGCCTAAGGTTGCATATTCTGTTGTTAACTAGTTGTTGTTCCCTGGCGGTCTGGTGTTCTGCAAGCCCGGAATGGCCAGTCCCGTGCCCGCAGGCCCTCGTTTGCCACCTGGGAAATATAGTACCTCCATGTAATAGGCAGTTCATGGGCGGTTTTGTTCACTAGTTTTGGGGAAGTTTCTTCAAGTATTTTGCGGCAGGCTCGGGATTGGGGTTGGGGGACGGATGGGACATATGAGACATATGGGACCTATGGGGCGAGACGGGGGCTTGATCGGCTCAGCATGCCGGGATTCCCGGGTTGGTCTGGGAGTGCGCACTGACCAGATGGGCCTGCACCAACCCTGAAATCCCGATACCCCGAAAGAAGCGAAGACGCAAACCCCCTCGCCCCCTTATCAGGGGGGAAGGACTCGGCGTCTTCTGCGTTTTGCCGTTGTTTCGGGATCTGAGCGGAGCTTGCGGAGCGGAAACCCC
>CAZTAO010000013.1:0-103918 GCA_964611645.1 uncultured bacterium
CAACAACAAGGATACTCCCCAAAATCAATTTACACACTGATAGGGTACACCACCCACCCGATCTGTGACGTTGGAGGAATCCTGCGAAAGCAGGTATAATAACTAGCTGTAAATACAGTGTTGCAGCGAGGCATTCGGAAGTGGTATCCTATTCCGATTGCAGACGCCTGCTATACTCAATATCACACCCCCTGAGCTAAGGAGCTTGATATGATCAAAGTCGGTATGGTTGGATTCGGATTCATGGCTGGTATGCACACCCAGTGCTACCAGGCTACCGGAGAGGCGCAGATTGCGGCGCTTGTGGAGATCCGGGAAGAGAAGCGCAAAGAGGCGGAGGCGAAGTTCGGGTGCAAGACCTACACCACCGTAGCGGACATGCTCGCCGACGCCGACGTCGACGTGGTGGACGTCAGTTCGCCCACTTACTGCCACGAAGAAGGCGTAGTTGCAGCGGCAAAGGCCGGCAAGCACGTATTCTGCGAGAAGCCATTTGGCCTGACTGTGGAATCCTGCGACAGGATGATAGACGCCACCGAGAAAGCCGGCGTAACCCTGATGCTGGGCCAGGTTCTGCGATTCTGGCCTGAGTATACTGTGATCAAGGACATCGTGGACAGTGGGAAGTTTGGCAAGATCCTTTGGATGAGCGCCAGACGCGTCAGCCCGGCGCCGAAGTGGTGCTGGGATGGTTGGTACTTCGACCCGGCCAGAAGCGGTGGCGCGGTGCTGGACCTCCACATTCACGACCAGGACTTCATCCGTTACCTTATCGGCACACCCAAGCAGATACAGGCTGTGGGAGTGAAGACAGCGACCGGCGGGCTGGACACTGTCCAGGCACTGGGGATGCAACATGACAACGGCGCCGGCAGCTATGCCGAGGCCTGCCTGGCAATGTCCGACACTTATCCATTCACCATGGCTCTGCTGGTCGTGATGGAGAAGGGCAACATTCGCCTGGACAGCGGCCTCACCCCCAGCCTGATGGTGTATCCGGAACAGGGCGCGGCATACGCTCCGGAGCTTCCGCAGGCGGCAGTGAACGTGTCGACGGAGACCTCCGGCAACATCTCATCGCTCGGCGGGTATTTCTTCGAGATCAAGCACTTCGTGGACTGCATCAAAGCAGGAAAGAAACCCACGATTGTAACCCCGCACGACGCAAGAGAAGCAGTGCGAATGTGCTGGGCGGTTCGCAATTCAGTAGAGACCGGCAAAGTAGTCGATCTCTGAACGAGTCGGCTAAGTTGCAGACACAGTCATGCTGAACTTGATTCAGCATCTAGACCCTGAATCAAGTTCAGGGTGACGTGTGTGCTGGAAACAGACCCTGAAACAAGTTCAGGGTGACGTGTCTTGAAGACAAATGAGGAGGCAGAAATGCTGATCAAGAGTATTAGCTACTGGTCGTTCCCGGGGGGGCTGGAAGGCTCCAAGCCGGTGGCCGAGGCTTTTGCCGAGGCAAAGAAGCTGGGTTTTGAGGCGGTGGAGTGCTGCCTTTCTGATACCGGCGATGTAAGTATGCAGACCACCGAGAAGTCCGCCAAGGAGATCGTGAAGATCGCCGCGGATACCGGCGTCAAGATCAGTTCGGTTGCAACCGGGCTTTTCTGGGGCAAGTCGATGTCGGCGAGTTCCCCGAAGGTCCGGGCGGAGGCAATGGTCATTGGCGAGAAGCTGATCGACGTCGCGGCATGGCTTGAGGCAGGCGCGGTTCTGCTGATCCCCGGCGCGGTGGACGTGTTCTTCGATCCCGCGAGCGAAGTGATCGAGCCGGATGATGTCTGGGCAAGAGCCAGCGAGGGCGTCGCTAAGCTGCTGCCGAGAGCGGAAGCAGCCAAGATAGCCATCGGCATCGAGAACGTCTGGAACCGGTTCCTTACCGGCCCGTTTGAGCTGAAGATGTTCATCGACCAGTTCAAGTCGGACTACGTCGGCTCCTATCTGGACGTCGGCAACTGCATGGTCAACGGCTACCCCGAGCAGTGGATAAAGAGCCTTGGCAAGCGGGTCAAGAGGGTTCACTTCAAGGACTTCCGCCGAGGCGTGGGCACAGCGGACGGGTTCGTGGACCTGCTGTCGGGCGACGTAAACTGGCCGGCGGTCGTGGCTGCGCTGAATGAGATCGGCTACAACGGCCCGGTCACAGCCGAAATGATCCCGCTATACAAGAACTATCCGGAAGTCCTCCTGGCCAACACATCCAACGCAATGGATGCGATACTGGGAAGGTAGTTCAAAGTTCCAAGTTCAAAGTTCAAAGTTGGGAGCGCACCAACGTAATTCCCTCTCCTGGGGGAGAGGGCTAGGGTGAGGGCGCTACGTAACGATAGGAGAACAACGTGCTGATAAAGAGCATCAGCTATTGGTCGTTTGTTGGTGGTGATGGCAGCAAGCCGGTCGCCCAGGCGTTTGCCGAGGCTAAGAAGTATGGGTATGATGCAGTCGAGGTCTGCCTATCGGAGACCGGCGATGTGAGTATGCAGACCACCGAGAAATCCGCCAAAGAGATAGTAAAGGCGGCTGCGGATAACGGCATCAAGATTGCATCCGTGGCTACTTCGCTGTTTGGGGCAAGACGGTTGTCCTCCGCCGATCAAAGCGTGCGCGCTAAGGGCATCGAACTGGGCGAGCAGTTGATCGATGTCGCCTCATGGCTGGATGCGGGCGCGGTGCTGGTGGTGCCCGGCAGGATTGAGGAAGACGGCGACCCGGACGGCGAATGGGCGCGAGCCACCGATGGAGTGTCCCAACTAGTCCCAAGGGCCGAAGCCGCGAAGATTGCCATCGGGATCGAGAACGTGTGGAACAAGTTCATCACCGGCCCGTTCGAGTTCTGCAAGTTCGTGGATCAGTTCAATTCCGAGTATGTGAAGGCCTATCTGGATGTCGGGAACCTGCTGGGCAACGGCTATCCCGAGCAGTGGATCAGGGTCCTGGGCAAGCGCATCACCAGGATCCACTTCAAGGACTTCCGCCGAAGCATCGGCAATTACCACGGCTTCGTCGACCTGCTCTCCGGCGATGTAAACTGGCCCGAGGTAGGAACGGCGCTAGACGAGGTCGGCTACAACGGCCCCGTAACCGCCGAGATGGGCCTGTACCAACACTATCCCGAAGTCCTGCTGGCCAACACATCCAGAGCGATGGATGCGATTCTGGGAAGGTAGTTGCGAGGTAATATGTAATATGTCATTCCGAAGGAGGAACGACTGAGGAATCTGTTGTTGACTGGTGTCTGAGAGAACGAAAAGCAGATTCCTCGTCGTTCCTCCTCGGAATGACAAGTGAGTAGACAGACGGTCGACGGTCGACTGTGGACTGATGACTAGTGACTGTCGACTGTCGACCAAAGTATCAGAGGAGGAGAAAAATGGCGTTCAATTACGATATTGCTAAGTTCATCGCGTTTCGGGATGTCGAGGCTCTTGCGAGGGTTCGGGCTATCAAGAAAGCCGACATCACCAAGCATGCCAACCCGGATTTCAAGATCAAGGTGATTGACGACAAGGCCCAGTTCTATGGGGAGTTCGCAGCGGACATCGTTATGCGCATACAGAAGGCAGCCGACGAGGGCCGCAAGTGCGTTATGATCCTGCCCGTCGGCCCCGTGCCGCAGTACGCGGTGGCCGCGCACATAATCAACAACCTCCGCATTTCCTGCAAGCACCTGGTCACATTCAACATGGACGAGTACGCCGACGAGAACGGCAACACCGCTCCGCTGGATTGGGCGGGTTCGTTCCAGTCCGCTATGTTTGCCAACTTCTTCAACCGGCTTGACCCCGAACTGCGACCTTTGCCGGAGAACATCCACTTCCCAACCACCGCGGTCATCAAGGACTACTCCAAAATGATCGAGGATGCCGGAAGCGCCGACTGCTGCTACGGCGGCGTGGGCTGGTGCGGACACATAGCATTCTGGGAGAGCGACCTGGGCCACGAGTTCGGCGACGACCTCGAATCCTACAAGAAGGCCGGCGCGCGGTGCGTTGAGCTGACAGCAATGACCATTATGCAGAACGCTCTGCACAGCTTCGGCGGCGACTGGAGCTGGGTTCCACCCAAGGCCAACACCATCGGTATCAAGGACATAGTGGAATCCAGGTTCCGAAGCTTCTGGCTGGACGGCGACCAGGGCGGCGGCGTATCCTGGCAGCGATTCATAGCCAGGCTTGCAGCCCACGGCCCGGTGAACACGCTGGTCCCGGCCTCGATGCTGCAGACAGTCCCAGGCACATACAACATCCTAAGCGGCGTCGCCGACGATGTTGAGATTTGCATGTCGTAGGCCTCGCGGAGTTTTGAGTTCTGAGTTTTGAGTTCTGAGTTTTGAGTTGTCATTCCGAACGCAGTGAGGAATCTGCTGTTGGTGCGTAACGGCGAAAGCAGATTCCTCGCAGGCTCGGAATGACAACGTTTATGCGTACTAAGGTGTTATCGGCAAGACTACCATCTAGGAGAGCAAGATGATTAAGATCGGTGTGATTGGCTACGGTGGGAGAATCCAGGGCGTTATCGACCTTATGATGCGGCTTAACGCGGGAACCGAGATCGTGGCGATAACGGATGTAAGGAATGAAGAGATAAAGGCGAAGATGCTGGAGAAGGGAGAAGACCCGTCCAAGATAGCATTCTACACCAACGCCGATGAAATGCTGGACAAGGCCGGGTTGGATGCAGTGATGGTCGGGACGAGATGCTCCCTGCACTCAGGCATGGCGATCAAGGCTCTGGAGCGCAACCTACCGATGTATCTGGAGAAGCCCATTGCCACCAATATGGCCGACCTCATCAAGCTCCGCGACGCCTCTGAGAAGGCCAAGAGCGATGTGGTGGTGTCCTTCCCGCTGCGCGTGACGCCGCTCGTGAAGATGGCCAAGGAGATCATCGACTCCGGCAAGATCGGCACAGTCGAGCAGGTACAGGCTTGGAACAACGTCCCCTACGGCTGGGTCTACTTCCAGGGCTGGTATCGCGATGAGAACGAGACCCAGGGTCTGTGGCTCCAGAAAGCTACTCACGACTTCGACTACATCAACCACCTCCTCGGCTTCAAGCCGCTGTATGTCTGCGCGATGAACTCCAAGCAGATATACAAGGGCGACAAGCAAGCCGGCCTGCGCTGCGGCGACTGCCACGAGTGGGACGACTGCCTCGAAAGCCCGTATCACGCGTTGGTGACCAAGGGCGATATAGATCGCCTCGACCCCGACCTTGTCGGCGGGGCTCACTACGACATGAAGTGCGGGTTCGCCACCGACACCGGCAACGAGGACTCCGGCAGCGCGATAGTGCGCTACGAGACCGGGATGCATGTCAACTACACCCAGAACTTCTACGCCCGCAAGGCCGCCGGAGCCAGAGGGGCGAGACTGCTGGGCTACAAAGGCACCGTGGAGTTTGACTGGTACACCGACGAGGTCAAGGTCTTCATGCATCATCAGGCCAGGACCGAAAGCTACAAGTTCGATTCCAGCAAAATGTCACACGGCGGCGGAGACACGGTGCTGGTCGACAACTTCGTGCGAATGATCAAGGGCGAGCAGAAGTCGGTATCGCCGCTGAGCGCGGGCCTCTTGAGCGTGCTGATGTGCCTCAAGGCAAAGGAATCCGGAGCAACCAAAACATTCCAGGATATCAAGTATCCGGATCGGTAGTTCGTGACATGCGTGAACTCACTTTGGCGCTGGCATTGCTTGCAATGCTGGCGCCTGTCTCCATTATGGCGTCCTCGCCGGACTTCATCGTCCGTTCCGGCAAAGCCCGATGCGTAATTGTGCTGCCGGACAATGCGACTCAGGCAGAAACCTATGCCGCGCGGGAGCTTCAGAGCCACGTGAAGCAGATGTCCGGAGTCGAACTGCCGCAAACAACCGAGGGCCAACGCTCCGAGCACCCCGGGCCGTTTATCAGCATCGGTCGCACGAAGGTGAGCGCAAAGCACGTGACAGCGGCACAGTTGGCGGCGTTGGACGAAGATGGCTACCGCGTGTTCACCAGCGACGGAAATCTGTTCTTTGTGGGTGGCAGCAAGCACGGCGCTATGTACGGGGTGTACGAGTTCCTGGAATCCCTCGGCGTCCGGTGGTATTCCCCCGACTACACGGTTATCCCCAAGAGGTCCACTATTCAGATGCCCGTCAAACCATTCTCATTCACCCCGTGGTTCTCTTACAGAGACGAGTGGTGGAACAACGGATGGACCAACGAGTGGCTGGCCCGAATGAGGGTCAACGGCAGCAACGGCGAGGACCACTGGCTGCCTGCAAGCATGGGTGGCTCAACCGTCACCATTCACGGCTGCCATTCCCACGAGGCCATACTCCCCTCCGGCCAGTACTTCGATAAGCGCCCGGAGTGGTATGCACTCAAGGAAGACGGAAGCCGAGGCCGGAACGAATGGTGCCTGACCAATCAGGAACTGCGGGATGTCGTGGCTGCGAAGGTCATCGACGACATCAGGGCCAAGAACGGCCTCGTTGACGTATACTGGGTCAGCCAGAATGATGGCGGCTCCCTGGGGTGCTTCAGCGAGAGATGCACACAGGAGCGGCTGGCGCACGGCGGTAAAGATATCTGGGCCGCCAACACCATCGCGTTTACCAACTATGTGGCTGAGAAGGTGCGTCGAGAGTTCCCCAACGTCAGGATAAAGACGTTGGCCTACGACTATACCCAGTCGCCTCCCACAGACATGCCGGCCGCCGACAACGTGCTGGTAGAGATATGCGGCAACTTCGACAGGCCAACCGGAGGTCACGCTGAACTGGCGAACTCCTGGTCAAAGACAGCAAAGAACGTCTCCGTATACACATACGGCGGCTCCAACTACGGCTACTGGTGGCCCTACCCCAACTTGTGGGAACTTGGCATGCAGTGTGTCTGGGCGCGGAAGTGCGGGATCAAGTCGTTCTACGTTCAGGGAACCGCGCTGGGCAAAGGCGCAGGAATGGTAGACCTGAGAGCCTACCTGTCCGCCCGCATGGCTTGGGACCCCAGCAGGGACGTCAAGAAGGAGATTCGCGAGTTCTGCAACGGCTTCTACGGCCCCGCCGGCAAATACCTCTTAGAATATGTGGAGTGGTACTACAACTACACCGAACAGCACAAGTTCGTCGTGAACGGAGGCTGGGGTAATGACGACGGGTGGCGAGAATGGGTCACCAAAGAGGCCATGGAGCACTCAGACGCCCTATTTCAAAAGGCTATTGAAGCAGTGAAGAACGATCCGGCGTATCTCAACCATGTCCGAAGAGCGTATCTGGAAGTCCTCTGGGGCGGCATTATGATCAACCTGGCTCCGAACTCCAGCCTGATGGACAAGGAATTCCGGATTCTCCCCGGCGTCGATGCCGACTCGATTGGCCGGAAGGCCAAGCTCTTCGGCGAGATCATGAAAGAGAACGGCTACAACAAGTGGTCCGAGCCGATAGAGTACGATCCCGCCAAGTATCCCCACTAAGTAGTTCACGGTAAGTGAGTTGCACACGTCATGCTGAACTTGTTTCAGCATCTGGCGTGAATCGCGAGGAGACCCTGAAACAAGTTCAGGGTGACGGATGCGAGTGACTTAGCGTAAATCACTCAGTTCAGACCGTGTATTGCATTATCAGGTGGTAGTTTGATGACCCAACTGAGAGTTGAACCCTACATTCTCCCGGCAGCCGATCTTGGCCCGGAGAATCCTCTTCCGATGTTCCGCGCCGTGGACCACGACTCCCACTACGACTTCGACAAACTCGGCATCCCCGAAGAGGACCGCCCGGGTTGGGGATGGGAGAATGGTTTCAGAATACTGCCTTACCGGCTTCAGGACGGATATGACCGCGCTTGTGAGCCACGGAAATTCCTTTCGGTAGTATTGGAGAACGAGCATCTGGCGGTGCGGATTCTGCCGGAGCTTGGCGGGTTGGTTACCTCCATCTGCCACAAAGCCACCGGCAAGCAGCTTATCGCAACCAACGCGGTATTTCAGCCCGCCAATGTTGCCCTGTGCAATGCTTGGGTGCATGGCGGGATTGAGTGGAACACCTCACAACTCGGACACCACTGCCTCACCTGCCGCCCCCTGCACACAGCCAGGCTCACCGGCAGCCAGGGCGAACCAGTTTTGAGAATGTACGCCTGGGACAGGGTGAAGCGCTTCCCTTACCAGTTGGACCTCCATCTCCCTCCCGACTCGCGCTTCCTGTTTGTGCGCATCCGAATCATCAACCCGCACGACTACACCCTGCCCATGTACTGGTGGTCGAACACGGGGATCGAGGACAAAGACGGCAGAAGAGTGATCACCCCGGCAGATACGGCGTATCGGATAACCGAACTCGTTGAGCTGCCGGTCGTCCGCGGCATCGATGAGACCTATCCAGAGAACTCCAACCGATCCTACGATTTCTTCTTCCGCATCCCCAAAGGCCATCGGCCCTGGATGGCGTATGTTGACTCTGATGGCGCAGGCCTCGTCCACACCTCCACCGCCCGGCTGGTGGGCCGCAAGATGTTTGCGTGGGGCCGCGGGCAGGGAGGCAAACGCTGGCAGCGGCATCTCAATGGCCCGGGCCAGCAGTTCATGGAGATTCAGGCAGGGCTGGCCACTACTCAGATGCACTCTGTCCCGATGCCGGGCAAGACCGAGTGGACGTGGACGGAAGCCTACGGCCACATAGAGACCGACCCCACACAGACCCACTCGCCTAACTGGCAGACTGCCTACACGGAGTGCGAGAGCAGGCTCCAGGCGCAATTGACTGTCGATGACCTTGACCTGCTGGACGCAGAGTTCGCCGAGGCAACCGCGAAACCGCCCGAGGAGATACTTATGCGCGGCTTGGGATGGGGCGCATTGGAGAATGCAAGGGCGAGGAGAGCAGGAACCCCGAGCGGAATCCCCGATGAGTTGCCCTTTTATGAGTCAGATATCTGCGAAGACCAGCAGCCGTGGCTGGAACTGCTCGGCACCGGCGCGCTGCCGGAGCGCGAGCCGTCCGACACCCCCGGCCACTACATGATCCAGCCGGAGTGGCGGGAGATGATGGAGCAGAGCATATCCTCGGGCAAAGGTGACCACTGGCTGACCTGGCTCCATCTGGGTGTGGCCAAGGTGGAAGCCGACGACCCCGAGGGCGGCAAGCAGGCGTTTGAGGAATCGTTCAAACGCAGGCCAAACGGGTGGGCGCTTCGCAATCTCGCAGCGCTGGAACTGCGGGCCAGGAACCCGGAGGCCGCCCTGCCTCTTATGAGGCAGGCGTGGGAGACCGGGCCGAAGACAACAAAGCTGGCAGTCGAGTATGGTTTGTTGCTGAACAGGAGCGGGTTGCACGATGAACTCAGATCACTGCTCTCCCAACTGACCCCCGAACAGCGCCTCAACGAGCGCATCACTCTTCTGGAGGCTCGTATCGCTCTGGAGGAGGACCGACTGGACGACGTCTTGCAGGCGCTGGACAGGGACTTTGCGGACATCCGAGAGGGTGAGATCTCGCTCACTGACATCTGGTTCGGAGCCCACGAGAAGCTGCTGTCTCAACGCGAGGGCGTCGAGATAGACGATGAACTGAAGAAGCGAGTCCGCAGGGAGTTCCCGCCCCCAAGCCGGATCGATTTCCGAATGTCGGTAGACCCCTCCGAATACACCGCGCCGCAGTCGCAGCACTAGCGCTAGGGGCTTAGCGTCAGGTTGCCTGGTATGGTAAAGCGCAGAGTCGCGCCGTTCTCGAAGCTGCTCTCGGCCCAGATTTTGCCGCCGTGCCTATCCACCACCCGCTTGGTGATTGCCAGGCCGACTCCGGTTCCCTCGAAATCGTTGTCTGTGTGGAGTCTCTGGAACACGCCGAAGAGTCGGTCGGCGTAGGCCATGTCAAAGCCCGCGCCGTCGTCTCTGACGAAGAAGACTTTGCCATCGGGAGACTCTTCCACGCCGAACTCAATCCGGGCGGTCGGGTGTTTGCCGGTGAATTTCCAGGAGTTGTCGAGGAGTTTCGACAGAGCTACTTCCAGGAGCGCCTCGTCTCCGTAGGCGCATATCCCTTTGGGGATGACCCATTCCACCTGTCTATCCGGATCGGTGCGCTGCAACTGCTCCGAAAGCCGCTGGGCGATGCTGCTCAAGTTGACCTCTTTGGCGCTTATCCGCACTCTGGAGACTCGGGACAAGCTGAGTATGTCCTCGATGAGCTGAGCCATCTTGTCGGTGTTCTTGCGGATTCGGGAAAGGTAGTCTTTGGCTTCGGGATCCAGATTGTCGCCATAGTCTTCCCAGATAGCGTCGGCGAATCCCTTGATCCCCCTGAGCGGTGCACGGAGGTCGTGAGATACCGAGTAGCTGAATGATTCCAGCTCTCGGTTTGCTTCGTCGAGCTCAGCCGTTCTTTCAGCGACCCTGCAGTCCAACTCCCTGTTTAGCTGGTGCTCCTGCTGATCGGCTTTCGTGCGCAGGATGACACCACCGATCTGGGCCGACAGCATCTCAACAAAACTCCTGGTATCTTCAGGGAAATCGTCGCAGGTGTGCGAGGCCAGGTTCAGCAGAGCGATGCAGTTCCCCGCGTGCCTGATAGGAACGACAGCCATCGCGCGCAGGCCTTCCTGCTCCGGAACCGTGTGTTGCGGCAGTTCGCGCGCGCCCACAGGATAGAACGAGGACGCATCGCGCTTCGCCCATTGGGCGTGTGGTGAATCTGCCGTGAAGTAGGCAACTCGGGCTGCGAACCCATCCGAGATGCCGGCGTGTGCCGCAAGGCTTAGGTCTCCAGTAGTCTCATCGACCAGATAGATGCCTCCGCTGTCGATCTGGCCCCTGTGAGTAGCCACGTCCAGGACCATGCGCAGAGCTTCCTCGAGGTTGTCGCACTCAGCCAATGCCACGGCCAGGTCTCTCAGGTCGCTGAGTCGCTTGTGCACCTCCACCCGACCGGATATGTCTCGCGCTATGTGCACACTCGCAACCGTCTGCCGATCTTCATCTGTAATGGGCGAACACGACACACGCAGCCATTTTTCCAGTTTCGGCTCAAAGAACTCCTCGATGTGTTCGGCGCCGTCAGCAATTAGCTTAGCGTGAGGGCACCCTGCCACCGGACCCTGGGTAAAGTGCATAAGCTCATAGCACGTCCGCCCAACGCAATCTTCCGGCGACTGTCCGGCCAACTCGCCCATGGCAGAGTTGGCTTTCTGTATGGTGAAGTCCGCGCCCAGAATGCATATCGGGTAGGGGATAGCGTCGAATGTACTCTGCCAAAGGCCGTCTGCTTTGCGAAGAGAGTCCTCGACGCGCTTGCGATCGGTAATGTCGTGCCCCACCGACTGAAAAGCTATGAGCCGAGCCTGTTCGTCGTATACTCCCCGGTCAATCCACGACAGCCAGCGGATCCCGCCATCCGGAGTAATCACACGATGGTCGTACTGGACAATGGGATTCTCCGGGGTTATCCACGCAAGCCTGTCGTTCACCATTTCTGCGTCTTGCTCAGCCACAAACGCAAGAAATGACTCCCCTATGAGTTCGTCTCTTGTCCGGCCAAAGTAGCTGCAGTACACCTCATTCACGAAGGTCAGGGTGCGATCGGGAAGAAACCGGCAGATCAGGTCGGTCTGATCTTCAACAATACCTCTGTATCTAGTCTCACTCTCCCGCAAAGCCTTCTCGGCTTCCTTGAGGCGCGTGATGTCGACGGCGGAGAAACCGAACCAGGGCCTGTCGTGCACTCCGGCGGCTATGGGGTTGGCGCTGATCTGGAACCAGGCTGTCCTGGCGCCCATCTCCGCCTCGAAGTCGAACTTGAGGGACACCGACTGCCCACTGTTGTCCTTCAGTTGCCGGACCCAAACGTCGATGGCGCTGTTCGGCAGTCCGATCTGCCGCACGCTCAGTCCCCTCATCTCGTCCTGGGTCTTGCCCAGCATCCGAGCCGCAGCGTCGTTGCAGAACACAAACACTGCGTCATCGCCGCGCAGCTCCACGACGCCCATCAGGGACTCGCTGGACTCAAGAAATGCTTCAAGGATGGCCTCACTGGTATGCATGGCTGCCTCGGCGTTGGCGCGCTCAATCCTCTGTGCGAAGTTGGCGAGTTCGTGCTCGACCGCCGGGGGGAGAAGAGCCAGTTGGGACTTCTGGATATAGTCGTTCGCTCCGCTCTTCAGGAGCGATACCGCCAGGGGGAGGTCAATCTCGCCGGAGACTACTATGATCGGAATGTCGGGGTTGACGCTCCGCACAATCGACAGAACTTCCGGAGCGCTCAAATCCGGCATTTTGTGGTCGGTGGTGATGATGTCCCACTCTTGGCGCGCCAAGGCGTCCCGAAGTCCCTTGGCCGTACATACAAGTTCCGTCTGAAGGTCGTAGCCGGCCTTTCGCATCTCCCGGGTCAGGAGGAGAAAGTCAGTCTCAACGTCCTCAACTACAAGCAGGCGCAGGGTATTGCTCAATAACTCCGGCCTCCGGAGATCCGCAGTGCACGGATCTGTCATTTATTGCGGGGACACATCGTAATCGGAATGTAACCTGCATTCTACTATTCCCCGGCGGTTTCGTCAAGCTTCGGAAACGCGTTTGCAGCTATGAAGGACATTGGAGCCGGAATGGAGTATACTTGTCGAGGTATTCAAATGCTCCGGTGGGGTCGTTGATGAGTGTGCACAACAATATGAACGGCGCGAGCCGGTTTGCCAGGGGCCTATCATTCAGGCTCACTGTAGCATGCAACCTGCAATGCAAGATGTGCCGGTTGGCCTATCTGGGAGAAGAGAAGTTTCGGGATTTCCGGCGCGGTTGAGGACTTGGCGGATGGCACGGCAGGCTGGTGGTCGCTCCTTAAATCCCGAGCCACCGCAACCGCTCTGCCAAAGTATGAAAGGTCGACCCATGCTCAATACTCTCTGCTCCGTGGTCGCTGCCGCGCTGATCCTGCCGGCGCTTGTCGCCATCCAGTCTCCGGTCTCCGCCGGTACCATACAACCGGTTGTGAAAGTAGTGGAAGTAGGAGAATCCAAGACTCCCCCGCAGGATTGCCGGGCTACCATAGTAGGACCGGGGATCAACCAGCCTGACCCATTCCCCGGGTACAATGGTTTTGTGGGATGGGAGTCACCGGTGCGGCTCAAGGACGGCACGTGGTTGGTCGGGTTCTCCGTGGGCTACTGGCACGGCGCGTGGCCCACTCCCTATCGAGATTTCAGCCCCGGCAGCATCGAGTCTTATCATAGCATGGGTATGCCCAAGATCGATGCGCCCACGGGCGGTAGGGCGATGCTTGTTTGCTCCAAGGACAATGGCAAGACATGGTCAAAGCCGCAGACAATCATAGACAGCCCCGCGGACGACCGCGTACCACACTTTCTCCAACTCCCCGACAGCACACTCCTGTGCTGTTTCAACACTTCGTGGAGTGACAACTGGCATCTGAACCCGATGGCTCACAAGGTGGGCGTCATCCGCAGCCACGACGGCGGGTATACGTGGGAGCAGAACATCCGCCGGCTGCCGTCTGATTTCGGGATGGAGGAGACCGACGGCCCGATGGTGCTTGCCAAGGACGGTTCCGTGTATCTGGTGGTGAGTGGCGCTCCGAAGGACGGTGGAAAGTGGCAGGCAGGCATCTTCCGCTCCACCGACCTTGGCAAGACGTGGCAGAGGGTGTCAGTCATCAAGTCTGGGGACGACCTGCTGGAGCCATCGATCACCCAACTTCCCAGTGGCCGTTTCGTTTTCATTGCCCGCCCTGAGGGGACTGTCTGCTTCTCGGATGATCGCGGGCACACCTGGACCCCACCTGCGAAATTCGGTATGAGGATGTACTCTCCGAGCCTTTATGTTCTGCGGGACGGGACGCTCGTGTGTTTGCACGGCTCTTACAGCGGTGGCGGACTGCGGATGATATTCAGCACGGACGGCGGCAAGACCTGGATCGCCCCCGCCAAGGACCACGGATTCCTCATCGACAACGCCTACGGCTACGGCAAGGCCATGGAACTGCCCGATGGCTCTATGTTCTTCACATACATAAAGTCCGGCGGCCACGCCACAATAGACGCTGAGACTAACTCCGTTTGGTGCATCAAAGCCAGGATAAGGCCGGACCACTCCGGCATAGACCTGCTCCCCGCGCCAAACAGAGTGCCGGGGGTGGAGGCGAAGTGATGAAGCATTCAGCGAAGCATCGCGTCCGCGTTCTTGCTGTATTCGCCTTACTGCTCCTCTCATGCATAGCCGTTCGGGTTAATGCCGAAGTCCTGTTCTATGCCGGCTATGATGGGACGGCGGATGCAGTGGTCTCGGCAGATGACTGCAAGGCCCAGGCGGAAGAAGGCACGGCCCAGTTCAAGCTTGGCAAGCGCGGGGAAGCCTTGCTGTCCGGTGAGGGAGTGGGCTATGTGAGCTATGACGTAAAAGGCAACATCGTCCCGGAGCGCGGCAGCGTCGAGATGTGGGTCTCACCTGTGGATTGGGAAGGCTCCGACGTCAAGTTTCACGTGTTCTTCGAAGCGATGGACCCCGGCTGGCTCCTGCTTTACAAGTACCGGGTGTATGGCTCTGGGCTATTCTTCCTGCTCAGCGATGACAAGCTCAGCTACCAAAGCGCAGTTCAGGACATTACCACCTGGAAGCCCGGCGAGTGGCACCACCTGGTAGGGACTTGGGAAAAGCGCGAGGCATGCCTTTATGTAGACGGAAAGCTCTCTCAGCGGATCACAAACCACAAAGTGCCGACCGGCCTGACCGGGCGGTTCATGGTCGGCGACCGCCCCTGGATGGTTCCCCGCGACGCTCGGTCCCTGGTGGACGAGGTGTATATCTACGACCGCCCGCTGGACTCCAAAGAAGTCGAATGGGCATACCAGCATGCCTTGGACCGTCCGGCAGGCAGGGACATCCCGGCTGCCGCCAGACTCCAAATGAGGACAACCATGAGACCACTGCCATCACAGGGCAAGATTGTAGTGGACGTTGAGACAGCGCAGCCCGGTAAGGGCTTGAGCGCAATCGCCAGGCTGGAGCCATCCGCTGGCACGTCTCCGGCGGCGGTAAAGATGACAGGTGCGCAGACAGGCCAGGCCGCCATCCATTTCAAGAGCCTGCCCAAAGGTGAATACCAGGTCATCACCACTCTCAAAGACGCGAGCGGGGCTGAGATAGCATCTACTTCCGACAAGCTCCTTTCGCCGGGACCTGCGGTATGGCGTGGTAACAAGATCGGGATATCCAGCACTCCACCGCCGCCCTGGACGCCTGTGCACGTGACCCCGGGAGATAGTGGGGCGTTCACCATTTCGGTTTGGGGCAGGACCTACGTCCTCGGCCCCCTCGGCCTGCCCACGCAGATCGCCTCTGCAAAGGAAAACCTGCTCTCCGCCCCGATTTCGCTGCTTATGACTGCCAAGGGCAAGCCGGTAGTCTGGCGTGGGGCGCAAGGCCGGTGTATAAGAAAGAGCGACGTGCAGGTGATCCTTGAGGGTTCGGCGGTCAGCGAGCTCGGCACGCTCAAGTGGCTATGCACGCCTGAATACGATGGCACGCTCCGCTATGACCTCGAACTTCAGCCGTCCAAGAATGCTTCCGCGGACAAGATCGAACTGCGATTCCCGGTGAAGCCTGAGCGGTCTACCCTGAACCACATGGAACTGGGCTACCCCGCTGCCCGAAGCACTCGCGGCGCGATACCTATGGGAGATGGCACGGTGTACAAGGCCAACTTCGTGGTGCAGTGGTGGCTTGGAGATGAGGAGCGCGGGCTGGCTGGTTTCTGCGAGTCTGACCAGGCGTGGGACAGTGTGGACCGGGAGGACAAGTTCCGTCTGGATCGCACAGCGCAATCGGTGGACGCAGTCTGGGCGTTCAACGACAAGCCGCTAAATCTCGACAAGCCGTGGAAGTTCACATTCGGGCTGGAAGCAACGCCTGTGAAGGATATGACCGGGTGGCGGAAGTGGCGGTTGACGGACGCAGTCGGCGCGAACGTCGATGTCCTGTGGACCACTCCCGAATATATGCCCTACTTCGGCTATCCGCAGGCTCTGAATCCTGAGAAGTACAAGACTTTCGTTGACGGGCGCCACGCCCAGGGCCTCAAGCTGATCCCATACTCGAACATAATGGGCCTCGGGGACAACGGGCCGGAGTATTCACTCTACGGGAAGGAATGGGAGAACGGCATTGTGAATGGCTCCGCCGACGGCGCAGCGTTCGCCAACTCGAAGTTCCACGTATGCTCTCCCTCCAAGGATTTCACCGATTTCATGGTCTGGGGCAACAACCGGTATGTCCGTTCGCTGGACCTCGATGGGCTGTACCACGACTGGACGGGAGTGTGGGAATCCAAGAACCAGCTCGCGGGGTGCGGATATGTGCGCGATGGCGCTGTGAGAGACACCTACCCGGTCTTTGCCACTCGCGAGCTGTACAAGCGGATGTACACAATGCTCAAGGCCTATGGCAAGGAAAAGGGCAAAGAGACATTCACCGTGGGGCATATGTCCTCGTGGATAATCATTCCCATCGTCGGGTTCTGCGATGCCGGTCTTGATGGAGAGCACTTGCAGGGATTGGTCAAGGATACCTATCTGGAAGCTATCCCGCTGGATCAGTGGCGGGCGGAGTTTATGGGTCACAACTGGGGTGTGATCCCGCTGCTTCTGCCCCAGTTCACCGGAGAAAGCCAGACCCAGCCGGGCCCCACCAACAACCTCATGGGCCTGACCCTCCTCCACGACTCCGCCATCTGGCCCTCGAAATGGTGGATGAACACAGAGGCAGCCGACCGCGTCTATCGGGCAATGGACGAGTTCGGAATGGTGGACGCCCAGTTCCTGCCCTACTGGAACAACAGCGCAGTCATCGGCGGCCAGACAGACGCAGTCAAAACCAGCGCCTACCGCCACCCCAAAGGCGGTTCCCTGGTCTGCATAATGAACCTGACCAACACCCCGCAGTCGGCAGCGCTCTCGATAGACTGGGACAGCCTGAAGTCCCCCGCCCCGCTTATAGTGGTCGACGCCTTCACCAAAACCCCGGCAAACGTGTCAGGCAAGAACATCACTATAGACATCCCCCCACTGGATTTTGCGCTGTTGTGGGTGAAGTAGGCAACATTCCCCCTCCTCGCCAGGAGGCGCTGGCCGAAAGCGGCCCTTAGCGGAGCGGGGTCGCGAAAGGCGGGTTAGGGGGCGGTTCTTTTCACCTATCAGTGCTGCGTGGCCCTAGGCTAGAAGAACCTCTCCCTAGCCCCTTTCACAGCTGCGCTTCGCTGGCGGCTGCTTTCGGGCAATGCCTCCCCTGCGAGGGGAGGGAGTCTGCTTTTACTCTTGCGCCTCGCCGCCCTATAATGGTAGCTATGAAACCCGCGCCGCCATCAAATCCCCAACACCAAAGGAGAACACCGTGAGCACAAATCAGCAGAGTAGAAGAACTTCGGTAGTGAAGGAAGTCGCCGTCGCTGCAATCGTAGTTGTCTGTGTCTTGGTGATGGGATATGCCTGGCTGCAACTCCACCTGGACGCGCAATGGAACAGTTGGGTTAGTTCTGTGTGGATAGCCCGGCAGCCTGGGGCTACTAAAGATGACGTCCGCAAGTTGCTGGGTGAGCCGAATAGGATCTCCCCAGCGGCCGAGGTCTCCACGGGTATCGGTTTTCTGCCGCAGGCGGTGGTACCAGAGTCGGCCAAGTCAGCTATGGTGTACCGCAGTATGTTCCGACTTAGCCATTATTGGCGCACGGTGATCTGGTTGGATGCAAACGGCAAAGTGGTAGGCGCAAGCATGGGTGAGTCCTAGCAAGGGCTCATACGTACAACTCTGTATAACAATCGAGGTAAAAGTGCAACAACAAGACAAACATCCACGACCAATGGACTACGGTTTCAACTACCTGCCGACTGTGGAGCTTATCGACCACTTTGGGCCTTATTGGATCGAGCGGCGGTGCAGCTTTGAGCAGATGAAGTGCGACCTGCTGGCTATGCGGGCTATGAACAACCGGTTTGTGCGGTTTCATATTATGCCCGCTAACCCAGAGCGGGACAGCCAGCCGGGAGCGGACCCTGTGGAGACTCCAAAGGACATTCACAAGGCCGTGGAGTTTGCGCACTCGCTGGGAATGCGGGTGCACTGGGACATCTGGGCGCAGGATATTTTGAATATCACCGAGCAGGAAGTCCGGGACGCGGTGAGCGAGTTCAAGGGGTTGGCGACCAGCTATCAAGTAGGCAACGAGCCGTATTTCCAATGGAGTTCGTCGGACAAATACTACGAGCACGCCCAGCGACTCATCGCGGCTGGCAAAGAAGTCGACCCATCGGCCAAGTTCTCCGTGGATATCTTCTCAACCGACCTCGCCTACATGCGCAAGAACTTCCCCGGCCTCTACGCCATGCTCGACATGGCAATGATCCACTACTATTCAATGAACGACCAGCACGGCTGGAGCCAGGTCTACATTGAGCAGTTGGTACACTACGCAGGCGGCAAGGACAACAGGTTCAAGGAACTGTGGGACGACCGGTTCATCGAGATCGAGTTCTACCCCGGCAGCTACGCCGAGTTCGACAAGGAGATATGGATTACCGAGACCACCGGCGCGGGGTTCCACCGCTATGCCGGGCAGACTCCCGAAGACGTGAAAGCCGGGAACTGGGAGGATGTCTGCACAGCAATCGCCCAGCGCACGGAAGTCACTCTGATGGGCCACCACTGCCTGCGGGACAAGATGAACTGGCGAGAGTTCGGCACCTCTCAGTGCGGGGTGCTGTATGTGGACGGCTCTCCCAAACCCCTGGCCCACGCGCACGCGAAGATGGCCAAACTCTCCCTGCCGGATTCCGATCTGGCGAAGTGGGTGAGCGTCTCGCTGACCGCCGACAAAGGCACCCTGTTTGTGCGAGTGGATAACAAGCTGGACCGCGACCTTAGCGGCACGCTGACATTCGAGGGCATAGGTTCCACCAGAGCGGTCAGCGCGCCGATAGAGGTGTGCATTCCCGCAGAAAGCGGTATATGCCGGGAGATACCACTCAAGTATGGCCAGCCGGACAGGTGCGCAACCTCGCAGGTGTTCTGCGTGTTCAAGGCGAAGGAATGGGGTTGGGAGTGCAACAACGCCGTGGGCTGGGCGAGTGTGACGCGGGACCAGGAGTTCGCGGTTGACCAGGATACGAAGCCTCTGAAAGGTGTGAGTTACGTTGGCGGGGTAAAATCCGTCAAGGAGTTCTTCGAGAAGTACCCTAACCCCGCAATCATCACCGGCGGCCTTATTGGCTTCGATTCCGAGATGGCTTACCGGCTCAAGAGCGTGATTCAGGCGAAGAGCGGGCTGGTGGTGGACACCGGCGCAACCATCAACGCCGCGCAGTATCTGGACAGGCCGCTGGTCATAGTCGGCAACCCGCAGGGCAACTACTACGCCAAACTGGTGGAATCGCTGGCGGGTGCAGAGTGTAAGGTCTCCCAGGAGAACAGCAGCTTTGTGGCTGTGATAGAGGAGCCGTTCCACCCGAAGCAGTGGGCATCGGAAGTCGCCAACGCGATAGGCTACGCCTACTGCCCTGCCTGCCTGTATGTGGGGGGAATAGATGAGCGGGGCATCCAGCGGGCAACCTATGACCTCATCAGGAGGCTGTGGCTGGACGGTTCGATAGAAGTCGTCGATAAGCAGGTCGGCGAGAACCCGATTACCGGAAACCAACTGGCGCAGTTCCGCGTCGACCTCGACCCCGGCGACTACCGCGTTACCCTGCTGCTTGGCAAAGCGGGAGCAGGCAACCTGACCAAGGTGCTGGACCGTGGGAAGGAGGTCGGCAGTATATGGACCGACCAATCCGCCCAGAGCTTCACCTACTACGCCGAAGCTCAGGACGGACACCTGATAATCGGCCTCAGCAACCAACCGGACATGAGTTGGGCTGTTGCAGGCATGGAAATAGCCCACGCCGGCTTCCTGGCCGATTACCGCAACTTCGTGTTCTCCACCAACCCGGACGAGGAAGTGCCGCAGGGGGCGATACTGGTGACTCGGGATACGGAATACACTCCTGAGCGGAAGTTTGGGTGGGTGTGAGCAGAACTAACTGATGCGAGCAACATAGTCATTCCGAGGAGGAACGACGAGGGATCCGCTTTTCGCTACCGAGTGTCTGTCAACAGCAGATTCCTCAGTCGCAGGCTCCTTCGGAATGACAAATGCATTATAGGAGTTATCGAAACAATGGACGAACTAACCAAACTGCGATCCCAGTTGGCGGAGATGACCGTTGAACTGGAGGAACTGTACAAGCCGGACGAGAACGGCGTGTGGGCGGCGGACTTCACTCAGAAGTGTGACGACCTCAGGGCCAAGATGCGAGCGGTGACCAAGGAGATCGAGAAGATCGATCCTAATGCATTCGCCACCAGCTACCACTACGAGCTTCCGCCGGAGACCAACGCCCCCGAAGGGTCGCATACGCTGGTGCCGATACCCGGAGACCGCCACTGCGCCCGCAACAGCGAACAGGCGATCATAGAGCTACAAGACGGCAGGCTGCTGATGGGGTGGTCGGAGTTTTACGAGGGCGCGGGCGATGACTGGAGCCCCTGCCGCCTCGCCCGGAAGATCAGCTCGGATGGTGGAGTTACCTGGTCCGAGACCACCACCATGCTGGAAAACGAAGCCCAGCAGGCCACGATGGAAGTAGACTTCGTGCGAGTCCCAAGCGGCGACATCTGCCTGTTCTACCTGAAGAAGAACTCCAACAACGACTGCCGGGTGATGATGCGCAAGAGTAAGGACGACGGCGCGACATGGGGCGAGGCCAAGCAGTTGTCCGACTGGCAGGGGTGCGCGGCCACCACCAACGACCGCGCAATTCTCACCACCAAAGGACGGATTATCCTGCCGTTCTACTACTCCATGAACGACGAATTCGCGCAGCCCTGCTTTGGCGCGTGCCAGGTGTTCTACTCAGACGATGAAGGCGAGACCTGGGGCATATCCATGCCGCCTCTCTCCGCGCCGTTCTCAGCCTCAGGGGCATTTGAACCTGCGGTGGTCGAGCTATACGACGGCAGCATAATGATGTTCCTGCGCAACTCAAGCGGGCGGATATGGCAGTCGATTTCGCGCGACGGCGGCGCAAGGTGGGGCCGCCCCACCGCGACCGAGCTTGCCACCAGCGGCTCGCCGATCTGCCTGAAGCGCATTCCCAACAGCAGCGACATTATGTGCATCTGGAACCAGTGCTCGAAGCAGGAGATCGAGTGGGGGTTCGTTCGAGACCGCCTCTCCTGCGCCATCAGCTCTGACGACGGCAAGACCTGGGGCCATTTCAAGAACCTGGAATCGCTCAACGACATTACGCAGGTCAAACCCGCGCCCATTGGGGAAAGCCCCAAGAGCAACTTGGTAAGCTGGGGAAGCCCGATGCCGGTGTCAGGCCCGCTGAACTGCTGCTATCCATCGTGCACGTTTGTTGGGGATAACGCGATAATATGCTATGATTTCCCAACAGGCTACTGCGGCATCAAGATGCGGATCCTGCCGATTAGCTGGTTCTACGACGACAACGCGCCGTCCCTGCGCACCATATACCCGGATGGCCGGACTGACAGAGACCTGTACCAAATGACCCAAATCAGCGCCTCACCAAGGGCGTTTGGATAACGTTCCCCCTCCGCGCCAGGAGGGGGTTAGGGGGCGGTTCTTCAAGCGTAAGGTTTATTGACAATGTAACCTGGAAGGAACCCCAACCCTCTCCCAGCGAGGAGAGGGAGCAGCGTTCCCCCTCCTCGCTAGGAGGCGCTGGCCGAAAGCAGCCCCTAGCGAAGCGGGGCTGCGAAAGGCGGGTTAGGGGGCGGTTCTCCTAGCGTAACGTCTATCGGTACTGTAGCGCAGAAGGAACCTCTCCCCAACCCTCTCCCGGCGGGGAGAGGGAGCAAGACGAAAGGAATCTAACTTGAACTACCTGGTCACCTGTATCTGCGCAGCTCTGGAGGTTGCTGCCTGCTCCGTGAGCCTCGCTGCCGATCCGCCTAAGAAGGTGGAAGTCGTGGACTTCGTCCAGAAGGTGATCTACCACTCACCGCAAACCCCTGGCTACACTTCCTGGGTGGGGCTTTGGCAGATGCCTAACGGCCGGATTCGTTGCGACTTCAACGAGGTCAGCGGCCCAAAGGACGCCACGGTCTCGAATGTGCCTGTTTTTGAGTCGGCGGATGAGGGCGAGACATGGACCCGGCTGCCTGCCATCAATCCGACCATGACACTGCAGTCCAAATCCGGCTACTACCAGTATGGCAAAGGCTCCAACCGGGGCACGGTGGTCTTGCAGGATGGAACAATGGTGAGGCCGGTCTGCCTCCCCGACGCAGAGATGACTTTTGAGACTGCCGGTTATGTGGAGCGTTCCACGGATGGCGGGAAGACCTGGGGCAAGAAGATATATGTTCTGCCAGTGAAGGATTACCAGGTTCTGGCGATGATTGTCAGGCAGCTTCGAGACGGCCGGCTGGTGCTGTTTGCAGGATGCTGGAGCAAGACTAACGGCACTCCCGGCCAGTTCAGAGTTCCCTGGGGCACACGTGAATTGGGTGGGCTCGTCAAGATGATGTTCGTGTCGTCGGACAAAGGCAAAACCTGGTGCAAGCCGATTGTGCTGATGCCGGAGGATGTCGGGGCCTGCGAAGAGAGCGACTTCTGCGAACTGCCCAACGGCGACCTGTTCTGGGTCCACCGTGTAACCCACTTCCCTGACCACGAGACCGAGCGAGTGAAGTCCCCATTTGCAGTTAAGATGGGCACGACTCCTCCGCTGTCATACTGGTATCAGGACCGGATGCAAAGCATTGTACACAAGAAGGGCAAGACGTTCGTGGCGGGTGAGTGCGAGCCTGCCAACATTCCCCACAGCGGCTACCCGATGGTCATGTACACCCAGGAGGGTATTGTTCTGCATCTCGCTACCGACGGTGTGAATTGGACCTCCGACCTCGGCAAGACCTGGACCAGAATAGATATGCCAGGCACACCCTATTACCCCAGGGCGCTTCAGTTGAAAGATGGCAAGTTTGTGGTAGTCGGCCACATAGGCTCCGACGACAACTACGGAACCGTCGACCAGAGCATCGTGCAACAAACATTCCGGCTGAAGATTACCAGATAGAATAATCCAGCATCAGGAGATAGAGATCAATGGACGAACTGACTAGTCTGCGCGCACAGTTGGCAGAGCTGACTGAGGAACTCCAGGAACTGTATAAGCCCAATGAGAAAGGCGCCTACGCGCCGAATTTCACCCAGCGATGCGACGAGATAAACGCCAAATCTCGGCAGCTTCAGAAGGAGATCGAGAAGCTCGACCCCACTGCATTCGCGTCCAACTACAAGTACGAGCTTCCGCCCGAGACCAACCACCCGACAGGCTCGCACGCGCTGGTCCCGATCCTGGGCGACCGCAACAACGCCCGCAACAGCGAACAGGCTCTGATCGAGCTCAAAGATGGCCGACTGCTTCTGGCCTGGTCGCAGTTCTACGAAGGCGCGGGAGACGATTGGGCACCTGCGCAGATCGCTCAGAAGTTCTCTTCGGACGGCGGGCTGACTTGGTCCGACACCACCATCCTGCTTGAGAACGAGGGCAAGCAGGCTACCATGGAAGTCGACCTGCTCCGTATGCCCAGCGGCGACATCTGCCTGTTCTACTGCCAGAAGAACTCCAACGATGACCTCCGGGTGATGATGCGCAAGAGCAAGGACGACGGCAGGACCTGGGGCGAGTCCACTCGAATCTCCAACTGGCACGGCTACGTCGGCCTCACCAACGACCGCTCCATCCTCACCTCCAAAGGCCGTATAATACTGCCGTTCTGGTATTCGGTGAACGAGGCGTTTATGGAGCCGTGGTACTCTGTCTGCCAGGTATTCTACTCGGACGACGAAGGCGAGACCTGGGGGATGTCCATGCCCGCGCTTGCCGCGCCGTATTCCGCGGGTGGGTCCTCTGAGCCTGCCGTGGCTGAGCTTTCGGACGGCCGCATACTTATGTTCCTGCGCAACACCAGCGGCAGGATATGGCAGTCGATATCCAGCGACGCAGGAGTAACCTGGGAACCGCCGCATTCCACCGAACTGGCCGCCAGCGGGTCGCCGATATGTATGAAGAAGATTCCGGGCACAACCGACATTATGGTGGTTTGGAACCAGGCTTCCAAGGCTGAATTGGAGTGGGGCTACTGCCGCAACCGCCTCTCCGCCGCCATCAGCTCGGATGACGGCAAGACCTGGGGGCACTTCAAGAATCTGGAGTCGCTGGACGAGGTTGCGCAAGTCAAGCCTACGCCTATCGGGGAACCGGCCAAATCCAACACAGTCATCTGGGGCAGCCCCATGCCGCCATCAGGCCCGCTGAACTGCTCCTACCCATCGCTGACCTTCGTGGGAGACAAGGCGCTGATCTGCTACGACTTCCCGACTGGCTACTGCGGGATCAAGCTGCGGATTCTGCCGATAAGCTGGTTCTACGATGACACCGTGCCACCGTCCCTTCGCACCGTATACCCGGACGGTCGCACCGACAGAGACCTCTGGGACATGACCCAGGTATGCGCATCGCCGAAGGCTTACGGGAACACGTAAGGCTGACAGTCTGAAAGGAAAACACCTGTGAACTACCCAGTCGCGTTTGCGTGCGCTGTTGCGCTGGCTGTAGCTGCCTGCTCGGCAGCCTTCGCCGGTCAACTCAAGGTCGAGGCAACCGACTTCTCCCAAAGGACAATTTACCACTCCCCGGAAACTCCTGGCTACACTTCCTGGTGTGGACTGTGGCAACTCCCGGACGGCAGGTTGCGCGCGGACTTCACCCAGATTACCGGGCCGAAGGACAACCCGGTCGGGACAGAGCCTATACTCGAGTCACTGGACGCCGGCGGCACGTGGAAACAGATCGCCAACAACCCGACCAAGATAGTGCTCAACGGCGGGATACTCTGGGAAATCAGAGACTCCTGCCGGGGAATGGCTGTTCTGCCCGACGGAACCCTGGTTAGGGCGATCCAGGCACCGGTGGAAGAATCGGCGAGCGGGTATGTGGAGCGCTCAAAGGATTGGGGAAAGACCTGGGGGCCGAAGATATATGCCCTGCCAGTAAAAGAGTACAGAGTGTGGCCGACGCTCATCCGCAGGCTCCAGGATGGCAGGCTGGTGCTCTTCGGCGGCGTGTGGAAGCGCGGCGAAGGGGTCATGCTGCAGAACCTTGTGAAGACGATGTTTGTCTCATCCGACAACGGCAAGACCTGGGGCAAGCCGATAGTTATCATGCCGTCCGAGGTAGGCAAGTGCGAGGAGAGCGACTTCTGCGAACTGCCAAACGGCGATCTGTTCTGGGTCCACCGGGCCGTGCATTACAACTCCGAACCGCTGCAGACCCGGATGCAGAGTATCGTCCGAAAGAAGGGCAAGGACTTTGTAGCAGGCGATTGCGTGCCCTCCAAACTCCCGCACAGCGGCTACCCGATGGTTATGTACGCCAAAGAGGGTATCGTGCTGCATCTTGCCACCGACGGCGTGAACTGGACCACCGACCTAGGCAAAACCTGGACCCGCCTGGACATCCCCGGCACACCCTACTACCCCAAAGCCCTGCAGCTTAAGGACGGAAAGATCGTGCTGGTGGGACACGCCGGTTCCGATGACGTCTACGGGACCATCGACCAGAGCATCGTATACCAGGAGTTCCGACTGAATGTAACAAAGACAGCCGAGTAGCTGAGGAGCAGAGAAGCCGAGAATCTGACAAACTCCTCAGCTCTCTGCTGCTCTGCTCTCCGCTGATCCACAAAGGAGACTTGCCGCATGCCAGGACTTTACGGACGTTTGGAGCCTTTCACGGACGCCGACTATCGCAGGCTGCACGAGGCCACGCTCTCCATCCTCGAAAAGGTCGGGCTTTACGTCGACCACCACGAGGTTCTGGAGCGCTCGAAGTTGGCTGGCGCGAGAGTGGACTTTGACACGAAGATCGTGAAGTTCCCGGGAGACCTTATCGAGTGCAATCTCAAGAATTGCAAGAACTCTCTGGACAGGCGCCCCCGACCGAAGACAATGAGGTTCAGTTGCGACGGCGGATCGGGCTTCGTGCATGATTACGAGTCCGGCAAACGGCGCGGCGCGACTGTGAAGGATTTACAGGATTTCTGCCGACTGCTGGATGCTCTTGAGAACATCGACGAAACCAGCTTCCCTATCTTCCCCTCGGAAGTCCCCTATCTGATGCTGGACCTCGTCATCAACCGCCACACCTGGGCGAATACATTCAAAGGTGGAGGCGGCGGGCTTTCGCGCAACGGCTGCGTCTGCTTCAACATCACCCCTCCCGCCATAGACTATCTGATTAGGCTAGCGAGAGTGAAGTACCAGGCGGAAACCCGCCCGGACGGCCACCCTCTCATCAGCGGGTTCATCGGAGCATCGTCGCCGCTCCGTTACGACGAGAGCATTTTGGAGTGCATGCTCAAGCTGGCCAAACACAAACAGGTGGTCGCCATAGGCTCCAATGTTCTCGGCGGCGCGCAGGCGCCGGTCACGCTGGCCGCAACCGTCGCGATGGAGAATGCCGAGCGGTTGGGTGGATTGTCCCTGCTGATGGCTGTTGACCCGAACGCTTACGTCTACTTCGTCAATCATCCCAGCTTCATGGACATGACCTGCGGCAACGTCGCCAACGGTTCTCCCGAGCATTCGTTGATGGCGATGTGCGCTACCGGGCTGCTGCGATGGTATGGGTTCCAGCTTATGGCTAACCATCCGGTTGTGGAGACCGGGGGGCAGTTACCGGGCACGCAGGCGGCGGTGGAAAAGGCTCTGCACGCTATGATCTCGGGGCTATCCGGAGCTTCGGGAGTGTGCGCTTGCGGGTCTTTGATGGACTCGATGAGCTATGAGCAGCTTGTTATAGATAATGAGATTGCCGGGATGGTGAAGCACTATCTTCGCGGGCTCGATATTTCCGATGAGACCATCAGGCTGGATGTGATCGAGGAAATGGGCATCGGAGGCTCTTTCCTGGAGCACCCGAGCGTGGCGGAGAAAGTGCGGTCGGTCTACTGGCAGCCGAGCCTGTGGAACCGGCAGTGCTACAGCGAATGGTTCAGAGAAGGCGCCAAGGATGTTCTGGAAAAGGCCCACGCCAGAGTGGAGCACATACTCGCCACCCACCATCCAAGACCGCTTACCAAAGATCAGGAAGACCAGATGGACGAGATTCTCAAAGAAGCATTCCCCCTCCTCGCAGGAGGGGGTTAGGGGGCGGTTCTTCTCGCGCAAGATCATCCAAATTTGGTACCGTAAGAGAACCTCACCCCAACCCTCCCCTGCGAGGGGAGGGAGCAGGAATGGAGAAACGTATGAACAGCAAAGAACGAGTGAGAGCAGCAGCAAGTCGAATCAGGCCGGACAGGCCGGCGACCAGTTTGCGTTGTACACCCGAAGCCTGGGAATCGCTTCGTAACTACCTGGGCGTCAAGACCAACGATGAGGTGATGGACGTTCTGGATATTGACGTTCGTCAGTTGTCCGTGCCCTTCATCGGCCCGCCGGAACGTTCGGCAATCCCGCTTGGCACCGAGGGGACCGACTTCTGGGGCTGCCACACACGCAAGGTGCAGAACGATTTCAATGCCTACTTCGAGTTCGACTTCCACCCACTGGCTACCGCCACTTCCGTTGCCGATGTCGAAGCGCACGACTGGCCGAGCCTGGACTGGTGGGACTATTCCGCCGTCCCGGGTCTTATCGCCAAGATCAATGAGAAGCAGCCAAGATCGGTTTCATTCTTCCACGGCGGCGCGTTCGAGACTCCCTGGTACATTCGCGGGATGGAGGCGTTTCTTGCGGACCTCTACGAGAACCCGGAGATTGCCGACGCAATCTGCAGCCACGTGGAGAGTTACTACCGCGAGCGAGCGCTGCGTGTGGTGGAGCTTGTGGGCCATGACATCGATATCACGTACTCCGGCGGCGATATCGGCTCCCAGAGGGGAATGATGATAAGCCCTGCTATATGGCGCGAGCGCATCAAACCATACACCGGACGGCTGATCTCCACGTTCAAGAACATGGGCTACATCACTTTCTACCACTCCTGCGGCTCGCTGGTTCCTGTGATAGACGACCTGATAGAGGTCGGGCTGGACCTGCTGGACCCGATCCAGCCCACAGCCGCCGGTATGTCTCCGGAGGAGTTGTTTCCACAGTTCGGTGACAGGCTCTCGTTCCACGGAGGCATTGACGAAGTCAACCTGCTCCCCCACGCCACAGCCGCGGAGGTCTACGCGGAAACGACCCGTATCATCGACATCCTTGGCCAGAACGGCGGATACATAGTAGCACCGTCCCACATGGTCCAGGGAGACACCCCACCGGAGAACGTAGTGGCGATATATGATGCCGCGAGGGATTATCGATGGTAGGCGATGGCGGAGAGCAGAGGGGCGAAAGCCTGCTCGGCTCCTCAGCTTCTCAGCCCTCTGCTTTTTCGATTCACTGCTCGTCCTGCCCGCTTTCAGACGCCGACGGCAGCCGGGCGCTTTGGTTTCTGGAGGGGGCATTCGGGGTCGAGAGCGACATCTACCTTGGCCCGACTATGAAGGGGCTGTATGAAGACCAGTCGCGGAACTGGTTCTTCTGGACCGAGAGCCAAGGCAAGATAGTCTCCATCTGTTGGTACATCCAGCCGGACGATGACCCCTCACTTAGCTGCTTTGGGGAAGTCTACACCGCGCCTGAATATCGCGGCAAGGGACTGGCGAAGGAACTCAACGGGTTTGCTGTCCAGCATTTCGAGCAGTCCGGCGGAAAGCTGATGATGCTGGCCACTGGCAACCCCGTGGCCGCGAAACTGTACGGCAGCCTTGGTTTTGTGGCGTACCCTGAAGGCTTCATGCGAAGGCTCACTCCAGGCTGTGAGAGCTTCTTGCAGGATTACTTCGCGGTTGGTGAGATCAAAACACGCCAGGTGCGTTACGGCGATATGCCCCGGGTGGTCGTGCTGCTGAACGAACCCAACCCCTGGGTTTCCGCATGCGTGTCCGCCGGAATCTACTCGCCCAACTGGTATCGCCACAACCGCTGCGGAAGCCTGTTTGCCCCGCTCTGGCGGCGGACGAAGGGGTTGTGGCTGGGCATGTATAGCCAAAGCGGCGCGATGGTCGGCTATGTTACAATGGAGCCGGCCTGTTCGATGGACACGCCCGGCCACGTTATTCTGGACATGTTCATGCACCCTGCGTTCGTAGGAAACGCGGGTACGCTGCTCCAAGCGGCGATGCATTGGGGTCGGGAGCAGGGGATTGCCTCCTACGGCGCGTATCTGGCGCAGGCGGACGCAGAGAAAACCGCTTTCTTCGAACAGGCGGGCTTCTCGCCAAAGACAAAAGGCGCATGGGACATCCGGCTGGGAGAACAGACCTTGCCGGTTGATTATTGGCACATAGATTGAGCAATGGAGGACCCAAATGAGGATTCGTACAGCGTGGCTTGTGATCGCGCTTTTCGCCGTGAGTTGTGCAGCGTGTTTCAGCGCAACCAAGCCGAAGAACTACTCCGGGGAAATGATCCGCATTCCAGCCGGATCATTCCTGATGGGGAACTCCGAAGTTGGAGACGACCTCAGACTGGGTCAGCCGGAGGAGTTACCGCAGCACTCCGTGTATCTTGGCGACTACTACATAGGCAAGTACGAGGTCACCCGGGGCGAGTATCGCAAGTTCATCGATGCCGGAGGTTACTCAAACCCCGCCTACTGGTCCAAAGACGGGTGGAAGTGGAAGGAGTCGGTCAAGCGCACCCAGCCCGACTTCTGGGCCGCGGACCAGAATTTCGCAACGGGTACATTCACCCAGACAGACAACCACCCAGTGGTCGGAGTCAGCTACTATGAGGCCGAGTCATTCTGCAAGTGGGCGGGCGGGCACTTGCCCACTCAGGCGCAGTGGGAGAAGGCCGCGCGGTGGAGCGGAAAGTCATCCAATGTCTACCCGTGGGGCAATACTTGGGATGTCGAGAAGTGCAACACCTACATGGACAAGAACCCCGCAGGCGGCTACGGAACCTATCGCACAACCCCAGTCGGCAGCTACCCGGATGGCGCAAGCCCTTACGGCTGCATGGATATGGCCGGCAATGTGCGGGAGTGGTGCAGGGACTGGTACAAGTCATACCCCAAAAGCAAGAAGCCATTCGATTACACGAATGTCTATTACGTCCTGCGGGGCGGCAGTTGGTACTACAATGCGGGAGACGGCAACAATAATGGAGGAGACACCATATTCTCCTGCCGGAGCGGTTCCCGCGGCAGCAACCGCCTCCCTTACGGCAGCAACTACGATTACGGCTTCCGGATGGCTGCGGGAGCGCCCGGAGCGGGCACTGACAACTCTCGGATCAAGGGGAGAGCAACTATGAGCAAGACAGACAAATCGCGCGGGAGAGTTATCTACAACCTCGATTGCAGCGAGTTCTTTGTTGGCACATTCGGCGGGGTAGTGCCGGAGAGTATAGACAAGCTCGTCGATGAACACGCCGCCGCGGGCGTTACCGATATGTTCATCAACGTATGCTCCCAGAAGACCAACTACCGCAGCGACGTGTGGGAGTCGTACTGGGACGGCTACGACCCGAGTCTCGGCGATAACCAGCCGTTCTTTGCAGGGCTGGATCTGGTCAACCGACCCTGGGACACCACGTTCTACATAAACACATATCTCCTATACAAGCAGGGCTGTGACTACCCGCAGCGAATGATCGACCGGAGCAGGAGCAAAGGGGTGGCGCCGTGGATATCGATCCGGATGAACGATTCGCACGAGCCGGACAACCCCAAGCACCCGCTGCACGCAACGCTGTGGAGACAGCATCCGGAGTGGTGGCTCTCCAATGGAGGATACGACTTTGAACAGCCGATAGTGCGGGATTACTACATGAAGCTGATCAAGGAAGTCTGCTCGCGCTACGATGTGGACGGTCTGGAACTCGACTACGAGCGCTTCTGGCTCTACTTCCGCCCCGGTCGGGAACACGAAGGCGCGAAGCTGATGGACGCGTTCATGAAAGAAGCGAGAGCAGTAACTCGGCAGGCTGAGAAGCGGCTGAAGCACCCCGTCCAGCTTGCGGTGCGGGTTCCGACAACCCCCTGGATCGCACGAAGGCACGGCCTGGACGCGGTTGCGTGGGCGCAGGCAGGGCTTGTGGATATGATAATTGCATCACCGTTCTGGATGTCGATGTGCAGCGATATTCCCATCGAGACCTGGAAAGGCGCACTCCTTGGCACAGACGTGAAGGTTGCGGTCAGCCAGGAAGACGGCATCAACTCCGGCGGATCGGGCAGGCGGACAGGCACCCCTGAGGAGGTGCGGGGGATAATGCTGAGCGGTCTGCAACGCGGGGCGGATGCGGCATATTTCTTCAACCTCTTTACCGGGCCTTACCACGAGTGGCCTCACGCGGTTTACTACCAGTTACTCAAGGACAGCGGCGACTATAACGCCCTCCGCGCCGCTCCCAGGAGACACGCGGTTACCATCACCCACCCGTGGTCGGCAGGCGAGCCAGGCAGCGACAAGTACCTGCCCTACACCGGCACGGCCGGCGTGTTCCGAATACACATCGGGCCCAAACCGCTGGCGAACCAGAAGGCGTCGGTGGAGCTCGGTGTGGAGAAGCCTGAACAGCAGCCGGAAGTATTGGTCAACAGCGCCGTCTGCCCGTGGTCCCGAACAGAGGGCAACCGGCAGGTATACGACGTGCCGGCAGAAGCGCTGAACGAAGGATACAACCTGGTCGAAGTGAACTCCCAGCAGCCTGTCACCCTCACATGGGTAGAGATCGGCGTGCGGTGACGGGTTGGCACGCGATTGATACGACACGAAGGAGTGAGATGAAGATTTCTGCAGTATGGTCGCAAGGTGTTTCGGGACTTGAGCGCAGCGGAAGTCCCGAAACTAGCGTGCCACTGGGCATCGTTTCGGGATTTCCGGAGCGGATGAATGGCCAGTGGGGAAGCCGATGCACAGTGCTCGCTCCTCAAATCCCGAAACACCGGGGCGTGGCGCTATGGTTTGTGATCGCGCTTATTGCCGTGAGCGCAGCGTGTTTTGCCGCACCTTCGGTCTCGAAGCCGAGGAACTACTCCGGGGAGATGATCTTCATCCCTGCCGGGTCTTTCCTGATGGGGAACTCCGGCGCTGGAGACGATGCCACGGAGGCCCAGCAGGAAGAGCTTCCCAGGCATTCGGTGATTCTTGGCGGTTACTACATCGGCAAATACGAAGTAACCAGGGGCGAGTATCGGAAGTTCATCGATGCCGGCGGATACGCCAACCAGGCTTTCTGGTCCAAAGATGGATGGCAGTGGAAGACATCGGGCAAACGCGCTCAGCCTGATTATTGGGCGGAGAACCAGAACTGGGGCACTGGAGAGTTCGCTCAGGCAGACAGCCACCCCGTGGTTGGTGTCAGCTACTATGAAGCCGAGGCTTTCTGCAAGTGGGCCGGCGGTCATTTGCCCACCGAGGCGCAGTGGGAAAAAGCCGCACGGTGGAATGGGAAGTCTGCAAACGTCTATCCCTGGGGCAACACGTGGGACAGGGAGAAGTGCAACAACTACCTGGACAAGAACCCCGCGGGCGGCTACGGGCTATTCAGAACAACCCCGGTGGGCAGCTATCCCGACGGCGCAAGCCCATACGGATGCGTGGACATGGCGGGCAATGCGCGGGAATGGTGCCAGGACTGGTACAAGTCCTACCCCAAGAGCGCGAAGCCATTCGATTTCACCAATGTCTACCGTGTCCTGCGGGGTGGCGGCTGGTACTACAACCCGGGAGACGGCGCGAACAAAGGGGACAGATTCAACTACTGCCGCAGCGGCTACCGGGGCAGCGATCGGCTCCCGTACGGCAGCAACTACGACTACGGGTTCCGGATGGCCGCCGGAGCACCTGGAGCAGGCGCGTGGGCAGTTGAAGTCAAGGCCAAACCAATCTCCATCAAAACAGGCGCGTCAAAGGGCCGGGTGATCTACAACCTGGATTGCAGCGAGATGTTCATGGGCAAGTTCGGCCCGGCGGTTCCTGAGACTATAGACAAGTTCGTGGACGACCACGCCGCAGCCGGTGTCACGGACCTGTTCATCAATGTCAACGCCCAGCGCGTCAACTACCACAGCAGCGCGTGGGAGTCCTATTGGGACGGTTACGACCCGGACGCCGGTGACAAACAGCCGTTCTTTGAGGGGATAGACTTTGTAAACCGCCCCTGGGACACCCTGTTCTACATAAACACATATCTCATCTACAAGCAGGGCTGTGACTATCCCAGGCGGATGATTGACAGGGCGCGGCGAGACGGGGTGCGGCCGTGGATATCATTCAGGATGAACGATGCCGAAGAATCCCACATTCCACACTATCCCGGCCACAGCACGTTCTGGGAGTCACACCCGGACTGGCGGCTATCCAGCGGTGGTCTCGACTACGGGCGGCCCGAGGTTCGTGACTACTACCTGAAGCTGATTATGGAAGTGTGCTCTCGCTACGACGTCGATGGCATCGAACTCGATTACCAGCGCACCAGCCCCTACTTCCTGCCGGGACGCGAGCACGACGGCGCAGAGCTGATGACTGCGTTCGTCGAGCAGGCAAGGACAGCCACACGCGAAGCGGCGAAACGGCTGAAGCACCCGGTCAAGTTGGCGGTGCGGGTGCAATCTACCCCATGGATTGCCCGTCGTAATGGGCTGGAGGCGGTATACTGGGCGAAGACCGGGCTTGTAGACCTGATCATTGTTTCGCCGTTCTGGCCCTCGATCAACGGCGACATGCCCATCGAAACCTGGAAAGGGATGCTCATCGGCACCAAAGTGCCTGTTGCATTTGGCCTCGAAGGCGGAATGCAGGCGGGAACCAGTGGTTACCGCGTTTCAACGCCCGAAGAGGTACGTGGAGCGGCGCTGAGCGGGCTACACCGGGGAGCCGACGATATCTACTTCTTTAACCTGTTTACCAATCCGCTCTCCGCCTGGCCTCGCCCGGATTATTATAGCGTGTTAAGGGATGCGGGTTCCTATACCACGCTTGCCTTCCAGCCGCGCCGCCATCCTGTAACGATCACTATCCCTTGGGCAACCGGTGAGCCTGGCCCGCAGGCTTCCTTTGTCTATGGGATTCTGTCAGCGAGCGCTCTGCCATATTCCGGCAATAGCGGCGTCTTCCGAACTCACATCGGCCCGAAGCCGACCCAGACGCAACGGGCGCAGGTGGAACTGGTGACGGCAAACGATGAACAGAGGCCGGACGTGAAGGTAAACGGAATCCCCTGCCCGTGGTCGCGCCTCGCGGAGCCGGAACACATCACAGCAGCGGGATGGAAAGGCCCGGAGGCAAAGCGCCAGGTCTATGACATCCCAACAAATCTATTGGCTGACGGCTACAACCTGATAGAGGTAAGCGCGAAGGAGCCAATAATGCTGATGTGGGTAGAGATTTCGGTGAGGTGATGAGCGTAACTAACCGAGACAGCGGTTTGTTTCGACTCCGTGTATCGGTTCGTTTCGACTCCGCTCAACGAACAGTTCGCTGGTACGGCGCAGAGATCCGCTGGTTGAGCGGAGTCGAAACCAGAAAGCACCTTAATGCAAGGGAGATTGATCGTGAAACTAATCCTGGCAAACATAGTGCTATCGGCGATACTACTGGCGTGGGCTTCGATGGACGCGCGAGCCGCTCAGGACAAGGGGAATACGCTGATGAGGCAAGCGGGTAACGGGAAACTGCGGGTGATCTACAACCTGGACGCTACCGAGTTCTACAATGGCACGTTTGGTCCCGTCAAGCCGGAGACCATCGACAAGTTCGTGGACGACCACGCAGCCATCGGAGTAACCGATCTCTTCATAAACGCAAACGACCAGCGCACCAGCTACCGCAGCAAGGTGTGGGAGTCTACATGGGACGGTTACGACCCGAGTCTCGGGGCAGACCAGCCTTTCTTTGCCGGGATCGACCCCGAGAGGAAGTGGGAGTCGTCGCTGATGATAGAGACATACAACCTGTACAAGCAGGGCTGCGACTACCCCAAGCGGATGATCGACCGCTGCCGCAAAGACAAGATCTCGCCGTGGATTTCCATTCGGATGAACGACTGCCACTACCCCGAATGGCCCAACCACCCCTACCACAGCACATTCTGGAAAGAGCACCCGGAGTGGCGGTTGCCCTACGGGCTGGACTACGAGCAGCCACAAGTGCGCGAACACTATATGAAGCTGATCAAGGAAGTCTGCGCCAACTATGACATCGACGGCCTTGAGCTGGATTACCTGCGCTTCTGGCTATACTTCCGCCCGGGCCGGGAGCACGAAGGCGCAAAGCTGATGAATGAGTTCGTGAAGCATGTTCGAACGGTCACCAACCAGGCCGCCAAGAGGCTCGGCCACCCCGTCAAGCTCGCGGTGCGGGTGCCGTCGACACCGTGGATATCGCGAATGCATGGGCTGGAGGCTGTGGAGTGGGCGAAGGCCGGGCTGGTCGACCTGATCATAGCCTCGCCCTTCTGGCCCTCCATCAACAGCGACATGCCCATCGAGACCTGGAAAGGGGCGCTCATTGGAACAAACGTGCCGGTTGCATTCGGGCTGGAAGCCTGCATCGACGCCGGCAGCGGGATCAGAAACTCCTCGCCGGAGGAAATGCGCGGGGCGGCATTGAGCGGGCTTCAGCGGGGCGCCGATCTGCTCTACTTCTTCAACCTCTTCACCAACCCTTACCAGAGCTGGCCGCGCAAGGACTACAACCAGATCGTGAAGGATGCCGGTTCCTACAGCAAACTCAGCGCAGCCCCTCGCCGCCACCCGATAACCATCACCCGCCCATTCGCCGCCGGCGAGCCGGGGGTAGCCAACCGCCTCCCATATACCGGCACAAACGGCGTCTTTCGCATCCCAATTGGCCCAAAGCCGACGGCGAAACAGACTGCCAGTGTGGAGCTTGTGGTCAAAGACAGCGAGGAGCCATTCGAGGTGCTGGTGAACAGCGCGCCGTGCAAGTTCACAGGCATGCAAACCCCGGACCACCTCGTTGCCATCAAGATCACCAATGAGCCCAAGCGGCACGTATACCAGATTCCCCCAGAGGCCATCGCCGACGGCTACAACCTGGTGGAGGTCAACTCCAAGCAGGCTGTTACTCTGACTTGGGTGGAGATATCGGTGAGGTAGTTTGCCTGAATACGAATCAAAGGATTAGAGGATGGGCAGGATGGGCTATCGCTTGAAGTGCGTTATGTTCCTTGTTGTGCTTTATCTGGCAATTTCTTTTCCGACGCTCGTGTCGGCGGCAGAGGGGGCAAACAAAGTGCGCGTTCTTTTCAACCTGGACTGCACGGAGTACTTCGTGGGGTCGTTCGGGCCGGTTGTGCCTGAGACTATCGACAGCTATGTCGACAAGCACGCCGCCTTGGGAGTTACAGACTTCTTAGTCAACCTAAATGCCCAGCGCGTGCTTTACCGCAGCGATGTCTGGGAGGCATACTGGGACGGGTTCGATCCCACTCTGGGTGACGATCAGGCGTTTTTCGCGGGGAAGGCGACCGAGCTATTCTGGATCAAGAACATGTACTCGCTCCAGAAGAGTGGCTGCGATTATACGAAGCGGATGATTGACCGCGCCCGCAAGAATCGCGTGAAGGCCTGGATATCGCTGCGGATGAATGATGCACACTGGCCCGATGAGCCGGACAGCCCAGGGCACAGCTCACTGTGGAAGTCACACCCCGAATGGCATCTTTCCAATACCGGACTGGATTACGAGCAGAAGGAAGTCCGGGATCACTACCTGAAGCTGATCCGCGAGGTCTGCTCCCGCTATGATATCGACGGCCTCGAACTGGACTACCTGCGATTCTGGCTCTACTTCAGGCCAGGGCGGGAACATGAATGCGAAAAGCTGATGACGGCGTTTGTGAAGGAAGCAAGAGCGATCACACAGCAGGCGGCGAAGCGACTGAAGCATCCGGTCGAGTTGGCGGTCCGGGTGCCGGCAACTCCGTGGATAGCCAGAAGGCACGGGCTGGATGCGGTGGCATGGAGTAAGGCGGGTTTGGTGGATATCGTTGTTCCCTCTCCATGGTGGTCCTCTCTGGATACCGACATACCCATTGAAACGTGGAATGGCCAACTTGCAGGCACGAAAGTAGAGATCGCGTCGAGCCTTGAGGCTGGGATAGACTCGGGGGCAAGTGGTCGCCGGACTGTGACCGGGGAGGAACTCCGCGGGGCACTCGTCAGCGGTCTGGAGCGGGGGGCGGATTCAGTCTACTTCTTCAACCTCTTTACCGGCCCATACAACCTCATCAAGGAGTCAAGCTCATACGCCGCGCTCTGTGCCGGGCCGAGGCGGCATCCGCTGACTATTATCAGCCCCTATTCAACCGGAGAGCCGAGACCGGAGCGGCCACTGCCGTACAGCGGAACACACGGTCTGTTCCGTATCCACATTGGGCCAGAACCATCGGCCGGCCAGAATGCTCGCGTCGAGTTGGTCGTGCCGGACAGCGACCAGCCGCTCGATGTCCGTGTGAATGACATTCCCTGCCCGTGGGAGACCCTCGCCGGCCCGGAATACTATACATCGGCCGATTGGAAACAGCCCGAGCCGAAGCGGCACGTATATGCCATTCCAGCAGACGCGCTGGACGCCGGCTACAACCTGGTGGAGGTCAACTCGAAGCAGGCTGTTACTCTGACTTGGGTGGAGATATCGGTGAGGTAGGCTGGCGACCAAGCCTCGATCGTACTTGGGAGACAGGGAAACACTGCCAATGAACTACCTGCGAACCCTCATGAGTTGGGTTTTGTTTACGACGGTTTCTCAGGCGCTGTTCGTAAGTCCAGCGTCTACTGCACCCGCAACGCTGGCAGCGGGTGGTAAGGCACTTATGCCAGTCGTCATATCGGCGGATGCGTCCAAAGAGACCAAAGATGTCGCGGCGGAGTTGGCGGGTTATCTCAGACAGATGACCGGTGCAACGTTTGAAGTCAAGAGCGGTGATGGCAAGTCGGGGATAGTAATGGGCACTCTGAAGCAGTTCCCCGATCCGTCGCTTGCCAAGACTCTTGATATCCGCAACGGCTTTGATGGGAGAGAAGCTTACGCCATCCGCACTGAACCCAAACGAGTGCGACTGCTGGGCGGAGCCGAATTGGGCGCGTCCCACGCTGCTTTCAGGTTCCTTGAGAAACTCGGATGCCGCTGGTTCTTTCCGGGCAAGACGTGGGAGGTCGTGCCGAACGTGCGGAAACTCACCGTCGATGTCAATGAGTCCAGCAGACCTGCCGTGCTGTCTCGCCGTATATGGTATGGTTGGGGGATGTGGGACGATCACACATACTTCGACTACTACGCCTGGGGCAGGCACAACCGCATGGCCGCCTCCTTGCCGGCGTCAATCGGCGAAGCCTGGCAAAGCATCATTGCTGAAAACGCCAAGACCTTTGAGCAGCATCCTGAGTATCTTGCCCTGGTCAGCGGCAAACGGCAGGGCAACCAGCTCTGTGTGAGCAATCCCGGACTATGCGCCCTGGTTACCGAATGGGCGATGAGGCAGTTCGAGCGGAACTCGGCTGTGGAGATGGTCTCGCTTGCCGCGTCCGATGGTGGTGGGCAGTGCGAGTGCGAGAACTGCCGCAAGCTGGGAAGCACATCCAACAGGGTTTTCGGACTGGCAAACGAGGTCGCCCAAGCGGTGCGGAAACGGTTCCCCGGCAAATGGATCGGGACAACCGCCTATTACGACCACTGCGAACCGCCGTCGTTCAACATGGAACCCAATGTTCTTGTGATGCGCGCAAGAGGCTTTCAGGTAAGCAAACTCACGGATGACGAACTCGCCCGGCTCTGGGCTATGCGCAGCAGCCATCTGGGCGTGTATGAGTACTACTCTGTCTATGGCTGGGATGTAGATATGTTCCCCGGTGGAAAGGCGGCGTACTTACCGTACTTGCGCGAGTCCATTCCCAAGTTTGTCCGGGATGGCGTAATAGCCATAGAGTGCGAGAGTTCAAACAACTGGGGCATTCATGGCCTAGGCTACTACGTTGCGAACCGGCTGATGTGGAACCCCAAGACAGACGTCGACGCCCTCATCTCCGACTTCCACGAAAAGGCATTCGGCCCGGCTGCCAATACCATGCGGCGATACTACGAACGCACTCAGCGCCCCTATTTCGTAAGTGGAAACCTGGTCGCGCAACTCCTCGACGACCTTGCCCAGGCTTCAGAGCAAGCAAAGTCACGCCCGGATGTGCTGGCCCGCCTCGACGATCTGAAGATATACCTGCACTATGTGCGGCTGACTATGGACCAGGGGTCGGGACTTCTAGACGAGGCTTCGTCCAAAGCCACCGCTCTTGAAAGGCTAACACACGTCTATCGCAGCCGCCACAGCTACATGAACCACATTCGAGCCATGGTGTACAGCGACACAGCGCCTTACGCGGAACGATACAAGGAGCCTTCCTGGAGATACGACGCGCCGAACCCGCCGTGGATGGTGAACAAACCCTACACCCACGATGAGATCGAGCAGTTCTTCCACGATGACCAAAAGCGCTTCGGCAAGCCGGTGGAACTGCACGAGGTCAAGTTTTCCGATGACCTGGTACCCGGCGGGTTCGAGGGTTCGACGGACAATCCAAGTGGCTTGCCCTACTGGTACGGCATCGCGCGCTACGCCCTCTATAGCAGAGCCGGAGAACCCTTGGAGATATCCATCGCTGCAGGCACCATCCCCAGCTATCGCAACCGTCCGTCAGGCCACTGCACAATCCTTGACCCCAAGGGCAAGCGTATAGGCAGGCGTGTGCTGCCATTGGACGGCGAGATGCACGCGCTCACATTCCCCGTTCCAAGAGCGGGAGCTTACTTCGCCGAGATCGAGGATGGCGGCGGAGGGTTTTCGCTGACCGTTCCGGCGGGCCGGCTGTGCGCTCTGGCTCCGAAACGGAGCGATAAGTACTACTACGGCGCGCACATGGGCGTCGGCTACTTCTACGTGCCCAAAGGAACCAAGCAGGTAGAGTACTTCCTCCAGGGAGTGGTCACGCACGACGTCTATGACGGGGTAAAGACCCACAAGATGCTCGGCGATGCGCAGGTCAACGTGATACCGGTTGGCCCGGGACGCGACGGGAAAGTGTGGTACATCAACAACTGGAAGGTCGGGCAATTGTGGTTCTACAATATCCCGACCCTGATCGCCCAATCACCCGCCTATCTGATGGTGCCTGGAGAGATCGCCCAGCGAGATGGCCTGATCAAGATGACACAGTAGCCGATCTGTTGAGCATGGACTATCCTCGCGGGGACTTCGGCAACCCGACAGGTCAAGGCCAGGCAGCCGCGGAAGCCCATGCCTATGATGATGCGCGCGAGGCTGGCCAAAGCGATTACGTAGATGCAAAGGTAAAGCTGAATCACTTGCCCAAATCTGGGTAAAATCGTTTGTCTACAAACCGGAGGTGACAGATGCGAGCTTGGCGTTGTATTGGAGCAATAGTTGCGTTGATCGTAGTAGCGGGGATTCTTGGTGTTGCGTTTATCTATTCCGGCATCTACAATGTGGCGGCTAATCACCCCGACAGCGCACTGGCCGAATGGGTATTCAGCACCACGGCTGATAACTCAATAAAGAGGCACGCGAAGAACACAGAGATCCCGGCTCTCACGGATTCCGCAATGGTAGAGAAGGGACTGGCAAACTACCGGATGTGCGCCGGTTGTCACGGAGCGCCCGGAGTTGATCGTGGGGAGCGAGCGATGGCAATGAACCCGCAGCCCCCGGAATTGGTGGAAGAGGCTGCGGAGTGGAAGGCCAATGAGTTGTTCTGGATTACCAGAAACGGCATCCGAATGACCGGCATGATGGCGTGGAACGGCGCTTTGTCCGATCAGGACATCTGGGCCACAGTCGCATTTATGAAAACACTGCCGACTCTAGAGCCAGAGGACTACAAAGCGAGAGTTGATAAGCTGCCTGCTATGCCGCGAAGGTAAAGCCGCGCTCACACCAGATCATCGTTCTCAAACATCCACGGCGCGGCGGCTTTGGCCTCGGTGAACCGTTTCCTGGCCTCGAAGTTCTTGCGTGATGCGGCCAGATTGATACCCTGAACCAGGAGCTTTCGGGCCAACTGCTCACGCTTCTGCCTGGCCTCGAAACTCGGCACCGATGGATTGCCCTCGAACGGCAGATCAAGCTCGTGATCGAACCGCAGCACGGGTGGTTCCGGTGGCTCCATGTACAGGTTTCGCAAGTGCATCGCGCGGAGCCTAAGCACCAGAGCCACCACGCTCAACGGCACCAGCACCAGGGCTATGTAGAACAACTGCCAGTTGAGCCGCCAGCGGTTGGCTTTGGCGAGCAGGTCCTCAAAGCTGGTGACACGGGCTTCCCGCCACAGCGCCTTCTCGGCATTCCTGCCGACAACCGCCTCCCGGACGAACTGATCCACTCCGGCCGTGCCCAGACGAGAGTCCAGGTACCGGAAACACAGCCGGTAGTTGGCGTAGTCCTGGGGCGACCAGCTTATCATTTCGGTATTCATGCCGGTCCTGTAGGAGTAGGTATCCTTGGAATCGGACAGATACTGCGCCACCCCTTCGTGAAACCACCTCGGCAGGTCATCTCGCGAGGCCCCCAGGTAACTCGCTATGTAGGCGTGGACCAGTTCATGTGAGATGGTGTCCTGGAGCTGGTCCGGCGACTTATTCTCCTTGAACACAGCCACAAACCTGCACCAGAGCGTCAGCCCTCCGGTGTCCTTGTTGAAGAGCTTGGCTATGACGTCCGGCATAGAATCGCGGGTACTGTAGAGCCGGAGAATTGCGCCGCCCTTGGGAGCCGGGATCCTCACCAGTTCGCGCAACCGCATGATGGCTTTGTCCTGGGAGGAGCGGAAGTTGACCAACTTGAAGCTCCCGCCCTGCTCAGGGTCGGTTGAAGTAAACGCTATCACCAGCCCAACGGCATTCCGCACATTCGCGCTGTCCTGGCTATACCTCACCTCCGGCGAGGCCAGCAGTTCCGTGGCGAGGTTAGAAACCCGGTTCATGTCCTGGTTGTTCCTGAATGGGTAGTTGACCAGGTCATCGAAGCTGGGGCCGTCCGCCGCTGCCGGGGCAACCAGGCAGAGCAAGGCCAGGACCAGCCCGCAGAGCCACCAGAGAACTGCTGTTGAAGACATCCGATGGGATAGCATCATATCAGGCTTAGTCTAGCTGGGTGGCGAGGCTGTGTCAAATGCGGCGGGTCTCGCCCCTACATCAAACCATACGGCTACTTCGGACAGCGTCGCGCGTTTCGACTCCGCTCAACGAGCGACGCCGTCGGTTGAGCGGAGTCGAAACAGGTGCTTGGCCGGAGTCCATGATCGTGCGCGATTGCAAATCGCGCACGATCTGGGGGGCGAGCCTCGGGCTTCCATCCAACTATCAGACCATCAAACCGCCCTCGCTACTTCCCCGGTTCCCACGGCCCTTTTTCGTTGTAGTTGCCTTTGACTATGGTGGATGGGGCAAATGTGTGGGTTCCTGAGATTATGAAGTTGTCTGCGAAGAGGTTGGCGCTTTCGCCTGAGAAATATACGTTGCAGCCGATGGTGCTGTCGGTGACGCTGACCCCCTTGCTGTCTTTGACATCCAGATCGCCGTAGAAGAAGCAGCAGTTGTTGATCAGCATCCCGTTGGCGACGTTTATGGCCTGGATCGAATAGCGGATGTTGTGGTTGATGAGGCAGTTGGAGATGGCCCCGTGGGAACCGTTCTCGTGGTCTTCGATCAGCATTCCGGTGTAGTTGTGCACGAACTGGGAAGTGCCTATCTTCACGTTGCCGCCGTGGATGATGCAGCCGTAGTAGTTGCCCTGGCTGGTGAGCATTGAGACGTTCATATACTCCGAACGCGTGTCGAACTTGAACCCCACGTAGTTCCCTTCGGTGGAGACGTTGAAGATAGTCGCCGAAGTGGCCCAGTTGCCGTAGGCCGTGCCGGCAGTGTAGGAAACCATGATGCCGATACCCGCAAAGTTGTTCACGGTGACCCCGGATACCTCAAACCCGCTGCAGCGGCTGATGACAATCCCGTTCTCGCCGGAATCCACTCTCGCCGAAGGATCGACCATCGGGGTCTCGCCATCCAGCATTACATCCCTCAGCCGCCAGTCGTTGACTCCCTCCTGCACGAACACCCGCTTCACGCCTGTCATCCTGGATAGCTTGATGACGGTTGCCTTTCCGGCTCCGACCAACGTAACTCCCGCAGGTATGGTGACATCCGCAAAATGGTATTCGCCCGCGTCGAGGTTCACAATCCCCGGTCCCGCGGTAAGCGCAGCCTTGAGCCTGGCGCTCTCGGCGTATGGGCCGCTTGGTATAACTCCATCAACGAGTGGGAAATCCTTGAAGTTTCGGGTGGTCATCCTTGGTCCTTTCGTCATCTCAACAGGTTTCACAGCCGCAGGCTTGGCCAGAGGCCTAGCAGCAGGCTTAACCGCCCCCCAGACCGAGGTCGTTATGGCTAGCAATATCGCTACCGTCAGTAGTCGCATGTTTCTCTCCTCTTGTCGATGGACACACCGACAACTTCGCCGTGCGAGAGCTATTTCCCTCCCATCTTAGGACTGGAGGTTTGGCGATCGAGGGGTGTCGTGGGGATAGGAGGCTACGCTTCGCCCTCGAGATACTTGACCAACTCCTCCAAGCTGGAGTAGATTCTGTCTGGGATCTGGTTGATGGCTACGATGGCCGCTTCAGACCCGCCGCTTTCCTCGATGCTGTAGACTATGTCCTCTTTGGTTGCTGGGAAGCTCATACTCGCAAGGCACAACCCCGCCGCCTTGTCCGAGCTTATGAAATCGCACTTGCTCACGTCCGGTCCCTCCTGCTGCTGTGATCTGCCTAAGGCAAGTATACCCAGAGAGCGGGGCTTTCGTATTCTCCGAACATCTGCGCGTCTTCCGCGATCCTACCTATTCCTGGCCCGAAGCATCACGTCAAGAATGTTGGAAAAGTCATCGGTCCAGGTTCTCATGCCGGGTATGGTCTTGGCGGGTTTCCAGTCCTTGTTCTGGTTCAGGATACCGAAGTCCCGCTGGTCGCGCGCCAGCGCCACCCACCTGGACTGCGCGACGCCCTTGGTAACGTTGGATTGTGCGACCGACATGTCAGTCCGATATATGCACTTCAGGTCGAGGCTCTCGGCTATCCCCGCCACCACCGGCCGCAGGTCCATAAAGCGGTTGCTGATATGGACAGCTATCACCCCACCGTCTTTCAGTTTGGTCTCGTAGATGGCCATAGCTTGGGTAGTAAGCAGGTGCACCGGGATCGAGTCGCTGCTGAATGCATCGAGGACGATGAGGTCGAAGATCTTGTCCGCAGCCTGAGCGATTTTCAAGCGACCGTCACCGAGCACCGTCTGCACCATCGCCCCACGCGACTGCGCGTCCGAGATATAGCTGAAATAGTTGGCATCTTCGGCGACCCTCACTACATTCGGGTCGATCTCATAGAAGGTCATGGAGTCGGACGGGCGCGCGTAGCTGGCAATCGTCCCTGCTCCAAGGCCGATCGCCCCAACCGCGATCTTCGGCGCCCTCTTCTGTTCCATCTCAAACACCTGGCCAATGGGGCCGCCTCGGGAGTAGTATGTCAGGGGGACGTCGCGTTCCCCGGCGTTGCGCCACTGGATTCCGTGGACGGTTGTGCCGTGCATCAGAATGTGCGCGTTGCGAATTGGGTCGCGTGCTATGCGGATTATGCCGAAGAAGTCTCTGGCTGAGAAGATTGTCTGCTGGCGCGCGCCTGGGGAAACACTAATCGCGAGAAGTATCCCAGCCAGGCCCAGCCCGAACCTCAGCGGCCTGCCCGAGAATGCAAAGCATACAGCCGCGACCAGCGCCAACAGGCCCACGTCCAACAGCGAAGCCAGACTGTTGCTCTTGGGATGGGTGATTGTGTTGAGCGCATAGACAACAACCCCGGCAACAATCGCGAGACCGACAGCGAAGACAACATCTGTAGCCCACAACCTCGCCTCGGCAGGCTTGGTCGCAGGCTTGTCCCCCCGGGTCACGAGGAACAGGTAGCACGCCAGGGCCAACGCTATCGGGTACTCCGCGACGGTCCGGAACACAAGAGGGGCCACAATCGCGTTGAACACCCCGCCCAATGCGCCTCCGACGCTCATAAGCAGATAGAACTCCGTGAGGCGCTTCGCGTGGGGCCTGTCGACAGCCAGAGCGCCGTGGCAGGCCATCGCCGCCGTGAAGAATGTGAACAAGTGCAGAATAGGCGCATACGGCAAGGGCACCTGAGTGCGGTTGAGGACCACCATCTGAATCAGCACAGCAGGTGCCAGAATCCGCACTGGCCACCCTTGAGAAAGCAACTTGCTCCGGCTGAACACGAAGATGAAAGACAGCAGATACAGCGTCAGCGGCAGCACCCACAACAGCGGAATCGCCGCGATGTCCGTGGTGATGTAGGTAGTCACGCCCAGCAGCAGGCTGGATGGCACAAATGAGAGTGCGATCCACCTGATCCGCCTCGCGGTCGTGATCTGCTCAGCGTCCGAGTACAGCGCCGACTCCTCGACCGGCGGCAGCGGGACGTCGCTCGCATCGGGCTGGTTATGTTTCGGGATTTCCGCTTCGCTCACCGTGCGGGGCGCGCTGCGATATGCCCAGCCGGCGCAAATGAGGGTGAGCGCGACCAGAACCATGTACCCATAGGTCCATAAGTGGCTTTGCTCCGCCAGGGTAAAATTGGGTTCAAACACCACAATATAGCCCAGAAGACCAACTATGCTGCCGGCGTTACTGGCGGCGTAGAGGAAGTAGGGGTCCATGGCCGAATGGTGCCCGCTTTCGGAGAACCATTTCTGGATCATCGTCGCGCCCGTGGAAACTACAAAGAACGGCGCTCCCACGAACACCGTCAGCACCAAGAGCAGCCACGGGATAGGGTTAGGTGAGCTTGGGGGAGACCAGCCTGCAGCTATGTGAACCGGCAGCAGTGACAGGGGAATCAGCACAAGAATGGCGTGCACGGGAATCTGCAGGTTGAGCTTGAGCTTAGATGTTGAGAAGTGGGTGTAGGCATATCCTGCCAGCAAGGCGGCCTGGAAGAAGAGCATGCAGGTGTTCCACACAGCGGGAGTGCCGCCCAGCATCGGCAGCACCATCTTGGCAAACATCGGCTCAACCAGAAACAGCAGCGTGGAGCCCACGAAAATGGTCAGCGAGAACAAGAATACCACTACCAGGTTCCCCTTGTCAGTCACATTCGGCGCAGATCACACGGACTGCTTAGGCGTGGAGGAGGATAGAACCTTCTTGGGGTGGTCGACATTCGAACGCCTGCATCGCGCGAGCCATCCTCCCTCCACCATCATACCATCCAATCAGAAGCAAATTCCTCGTCGTTCCTTGGGATGATTACCAACAGTCAACCCACAATTGTCAAACCATTCACAACCAACTGTCGTGAAACCTTGCTGGAGTTCGTCTAATCCGTATGATTAGATATTTCTGGCGGGAGGCGAATACTGTGAGACGAGCATTGCTGGGATTGGTTATGGTGGGAGTGATAGGTCTGGCGGCGGGGGCCGCCGCTCTGGCCGAGGAGAAAGACAACGCGTATCTGTGGAAGTCGAAGGTGACTTCGGTGACTGTATTCAAGAACGGACTGGGATTCTTTCTGAGGCAGGGAGATGTGGCGTTGAGGGAAGGTTGGTGCGTGTCCGATGCGGTGCCGCCCGCGGCTTTCGGGACGTTGGCCATATTCTCGCACAAGGCGGATGAGACTGTGGATGTGGTCGGCTCAGGGCCGGGGGAAGTGGTGGAGTTCGACGGCAAGGATGCCTCCAAAGACCCCGCAGCCAAGCGGTCGCGGCTGGAAAGCTGCAAGTTCCTTGCCGTGCAGTTGACCTACACCCGCCAGGGCAAGGACCTCACCAGCGCGGGCAAGCTGGTATCGGTCGGGCCGGAGTATGTGGTGCTGGATACGGACGCTGGGAGCGCCGCCGTGCCACTGGCGGGGATCAAGAAACTGCAGGTGTTGGAGAACCCGCTCCGGGTGCACGTGGCATCGGACAGTGGAAAGGTTCCGGTCAATACAACAATCGGCATGGCCTACCTGCGCAAAGGGGTTACCTGGATACCGGAGTACACCCTGAAGCTCATCGACGATGATGATGCCGAGCTTACCCTTCGCGGGACGCTGGTGAATGAGGCCGAGGACCTGGTGCATTGTGACGTAAACTTCGTGGTTGGAGTGCCGAATTTCCTCCACACCGAGTACCTTGCGCCCATCGCGGTCGGCCAGATCATTCGGACCATCGGGGCTGCGGTCGCGCCGTCCCAGGTGATGTCGCAGATATCCAACCGCGCGGCAATTGCCCAGGACAACCGGACGAACTCTCCCGGGATAGTGGATATACCCGCGGCGGCGGGCGGCAGAGAGATCAGCGAGTCGGTCGGCAACCTGCCGCAGTGGGAGGGGACCGGCGCCACCGACTACACCGTCTATACCCGCAAGGACCTTACAGTACGGCGCGGGGAGAAGATGATCGTGACGCTGTTTGTGAAGCGGATCAAGTACGGCCACACCTATCGCTGGACCCCGCCCGATGAGGTGAAGCATTTCCTGGTGCTGCACAACGAGTCCGACAGCGCCTGGACAACCGGCCCGTGCCTGGCAATCAGCGGGGAGAATGCGCTCAGCGAAGACCTTCTGAAGTATGTGCCCAAGGGCGGCAAGGGCGAGTTCCCGGTCACCACGGCGATCAACATAACCCATGAGCAGAAGGAGACCGAAGTTGACCGCAAGCTCAAGGACTACTCACCGTCGCCCAACGCGTACATGGACCTGGTAACGGTGAGCGGGGAACTCAAGCTCATCAACTATGGCAATGAACCGGCGGAGATGACGGTGGACTTTGGAGTCAGGGGCAAGCCTGTGAGCGTGTCGGACGATGGCAACATCCAGCTCGACACAGAGAACCTCAGGCTCCTGGAGCGCAAAGCCGCGATCCAGTGGAAAATCAAGGTCCCAGCGGGAGATACAAAGGTTCTGACTTACAAGTACGAGCGGTACGTGCCATCGAGTTAGCCTATAGCCAATGTCTGATAGGATGTAGCAGATAGAAAGGACAAACACAGACGCATCCCATCCCTCCGGGTACCTTGCCTGGAAGGATGGGATGGTCTGATGTTAGTCCGCCGCAGTCAACGCCGGCGGCTGCGACGCTTGAGCCGTCTGCCCTCCGACTCTCCAAGCATCAAACCTAAGAAGCCTTCGTTCCCGTCACCGCCACCAGTATCGGTACCGCGCCGTCGCCTTTGGATATGAAGTCTATACTGGCGATCTCCAGCTCGGGGTTGGGGTTGTTCCATTGGTATTGCCAGAGACCTATGTTGTTTCCCGCTGCGTTTCTGGTTACAAGAGCGGGTTGAGCCTGGGGGAGTTGACTGGGGTTGTACCAGTCTCCTATGTTGGAACCGTCCACCAGTGGAATCTCGATGCTGGAGGCGTCCTGGTAGTTGATCCTGTATCGGCCTATCGTCTGGTTGGTGTTGCCCCAGGCTGTGGCGTGGAGGAAATAGAGGCGGCTGAGCTTTGCGCCGACCCTTATCCCCGTCACGCTTTCCGGAAAGCATGCCCGGTTGGCTCCCTTGAGCACTATGCAGCTTCTGCCGCCGTTGGCCGAAGGATCGATTATGCTGACAGGGACCCCGTTGGATGTGAGCGTGCCAACGGGCATCGCGCGGAAGTCGTTATCGCCCTGGTCGCTCCACCCACCCTGCTGGTCGGCGGCGGTCTCATCGCGGAATCCCATATTCACGTATTGCCTCAAGTCGATCATCGTCACCTGTTCGACGGAAAGCTGCTCGTCATCCCGAGAAGCTTCCCACGGGCGGACGGTATCAGCAGGCTTGCCCGACAACACATAGTCCAAGAGGTTCCGCAGGTAGGTAGTCGCCGCGCTGTCTTTGTTCCAGAGTGGCGTCGCGCACGGCTGGCTCAGCAGGATTCTGCCTTTGCCATAAGACCCCTCGGAGATGGCGTTGTACACCCCGGCGCTGCCCAGGGTTGGAGGCCGGGCGGCGATGGCGTTCTTGTTGAACGGGGCCAGGGCGTGCCGGATGGACTGGCCGTAGTCCGAGCCATCCCAAACATCGAACTGCTTCTGGGTCAGGCCCTCGAATACCGGGTGCTGCGGCAGGACGAGATCTGTGAGGGTGTTGGGTATGTTGGCTGTCGTCTGCCCGAACCACGCCGCGCCCGGGTAATCCTGCTCCAGGGACACAAGAAGCCCCCCGTCAGAGACCCACTTCATCACAGTCTGCCTGTTAGCCGGCTGCTCCAACAGGGAGTGCTTTGCGCTTGCGGCAGGGATCAGCAGTAGCTCGTAGTCAGACAGATTGGCCAAATCCGTGAGCGTGTCGGCCTTGACGCCAAGGCCCGACAGAATCCCCGGCAGGACCGATCCCAAGCTGTCCTCGGGCTTGAGGATCGCCGCCTTGCGGGTCTGCTTTATCGAGGCGGTGACGATACCCGCGTCTTGAACGAAAACGTCGTAGAAGTTGCGGCTGACCTCGGCACTCCCCTTGGAGAGAACCATCCGAAGCTGGTACTCGCCGGGCTTGGTGTCTTTCGGGAACGCCACTTGAATATACCGGTCCAGCTTCTCCCAGGCCGCGAGCTTGCCAATGGCTTCTCTGCCTATCTCTCGCTGCTGCCCGCTCTTGTCCACCAGTATCAGCCGAAGCTGCAGGTTGGACCAGTTCTGGTTTCGGCTATTGACTATGAACAACTCCTGTGAATAGCTCCTGCCTGCGAAGACGTTGCGGATGGTGGCGCCATTGCCGTCGCGATGGCGCAGGCCGCAGTATGTCGGCTGGTTCCAGAGGGTCGCCGCGTCTAGCCCGGGATTCAGGAACCACGGCGCAAAGCCCTGGAATGTATCGGTGTACCGGATGACCTCAAGTATGCGCTTGCCCACGGTCTGCATGGCGTATGTGGTCCCGCGATTGGGGTCGACAGCAGCCGCGAGGCCCAGTGAGCCTGCCCAGGCTATACTGTTGGGTTGACCCCAATTGGTGGGTCTGGCGGCGTAGGAGGCATATGCGTCCACATCTCCGGGCCTGAAGTTGGAATCGCTCTGTCCGCCCCACGAATACCCGACGCACTCCCACACGATCAAGGGCAGTTGCAGCTTGCCGCCAACGCCGTAGGTGGCGGTATCGGTCTTGAGGACGTTCTTCAGCTTGTCCTCCAAGCGGGTCCATTCTTCACTGATGCCGATATATGTGTGGAGGTCGAGGACGTCGGTGGTAAGCTTCTCGCGCCCATAGTCCGCTGCGCCGCCGGAGAAGCTGCTCACGGGCCGCCCACTGATGTCCAGCTTTCGGACCAACTCAACCTGCTTGTTGAGGTTCTCATACACCAGCGGATGCTCTCCGAAGTAGACCTCGTTGCCGCAAGACCACATCACCGCCGAGGCATGGTTGTAGTCCCGGTAGACCCACTCCTTCACTTCCTGCAGGTTGTTCTTCTCGAACTGGTCTTTGTCCAGAGTGTTGCTGAAAGCCCAGCCCCACTCGTCGAAGACCATCAGCCCGACCTCATCCGCCACATCCAGCACCAGCGGCAGGATGGGCATGTGAGGTGTGCGGATGATCACATATCCCCGCTCCTTGAACCCCAGAAGGGTCTTGGCAATCTGCTTCTTGAGTTCAGCCTGATCTCCGACTACCCCGCTGTAACCCACCGAAGCCAGGTTCTCCCCAAAGAGATAGATGCGCTTACCGTTCAGGAAGAAATTGGGCCCGACCGCCTTGAACTCTCGGAACCCGAACCTCTCGGAATGGGAAGAGACAACCCGCTTGCCCTCGGATATCGCGAGAACAGCGTAGTAAAGATAGGGGTCCTCCAGCGACCAGAGCTTGGGGTTCTTGAGCTTGACCTCGATGGTACCCTGGTTCTCACCGGGGGCAAGGGTGGCCAGGTGGCTGCCGGTTTCGCCTGTGGTCTGAGCACGGCTTTTCTCGACTGCCGGGCAAACCAGGGCAACGAGGTCCACCTTGCGTTCGCTGTCCGTGGCATTCACAATAACGTAGTCAATGCGGATGCTGGACTTGGATAACTGAGGCGTGACCAGCGCGCGGCTGACGTAGACACTTGGCACATACCGCATATAGGCATTCTGCCAGATGCCGCCCTTGTAGTTGTCAATGCTCCACTGCGAGCCGTAGACGTGGGTAACAGGCTTGATGGGGCCGCAGTCTGACAGCACGTGAATGGCGAGGGAGTTGGGCTGTCCGAACCGGACGAATCTGGTGACATCGAGATTCCACGGCGTGAAATCCCCGTGGTGGCTCCCGGCAAAATCCCCGTTCACATAAAGTCGGGCCTGGTAGCCGATGACCCCAAAGTGCAATATGACGCTCTTGCCCTTCTCGGATGCCGGAACATCCAGCGACCGCCGGTACCATCCGCTGACATAGGGCGAAGCCTGCTGTCGGGATTGCGGTGACCAGTCGAACCAGTTGGCCGGGACCTTGATCTGGCCCCAGGGGCTGTCATCGAAGCCCGGTTTGGCGAAGTCTACCGGCATGGAGTCGAAATCGAAGGGTTCATTGCTGTTGATGAGGCCCGAGAATTTCCAAAGGCCTTCCAGCGATTCCGTGCGGGTGAAGTCTGCGATTTTGATGGATGTCCCGTTCCTGAGCAAGACCGATAACTGATCAACAGGAACAACTCTTGGCTTGTAGGTCAGTTTCTTGACAGGTGGGTAGAAGCCCGGCGCGCCCGTTGGCTTGCTCTCAGGCACGTTCGCGGGAGCCGAGATGGCTTCGACCGCGGGGCCATATTCGGAGGCAGGCTTGCCATCCAGAGTGAGGCCCGGCACGCCTTTCGCATCCGCGACCAGAGCATACGCAAAGCCCTGCACGTATAGGTTAGTGTCAGCCTTGGTTTCGGCGTTGTAGTAGTCGTTGATGAACGCTATCGTGGCCTGGTAGCTGCCGGGTTTGAGCTTGATGGGCGCGGACACGAAGACCTGCTTGTTCTTGCCCACTCTCCACCGGCTCACCTCCGCGCCATCGATGGACAGCGTCATAATCGGCCAGCTTTCCCCGCCGGGTTCCACCGCAATGTCCCCCCATGCAAGGATGAGCCATTTGTATGTGCCGGCTTTGGTGAGAGTGGTCATGAGGGTCAGGTTGGAGCCGTTGTAGAAAGATGCCCGGCCCGGCACATTCTTCATGTTGCCGCCGGACGCCTGAACCCAGTCCGCGTCGCCCTGGACGTACTCGCCCGGCTTGAGAGTGGTTTCGGCGGATGCTTGACCGCACACGACGGCGATAATAAGTGAGGCTACAAAGACCAGTGCGAGAAGCTGCTTCATTGGTTACTCCATATCTATTACGCTCCCCCTCCTCGCAGGAGGGGGTTGGGGGGCGGTTCTTTTTGCCTAACAATTCTGTAGGACCTAACGCAAGAAGAACCTCTCCCTAGCCCCTTTCGCAGCCTCGCTCCGCTAGAGGCTGCTTTCGGGCAACGCCTCCCCTGCGAGGGGAGGGAATTCTAGTCCCAATTCTTCGTATAACTCCGCCACCCTCACCCGCCGGCATTCCAGCCTTGAGCGGTCGGCGGCGAAGGCTACCATGGCGCTGTGGAAGCCGTCCTCTATGGTGGCGGATGGCTTGTATGTGGGGTCGGTCATGCTTTGGATGAATGACCGGCATATCTCGCCGTCTCCGCCGTCGTGGCCGGAACCGTCATCGGCTATTGTTAGCTTCTCATGAGCCGATGGTTTCAGCGATCCCATGCTGATCTCTTTGGTGTGCGTGTCGCCCTGAACGTGCCCATTGGTCCCGACGATGCGCGTTGTGCGGGTGTGGATGTCGCTGTTGAAGGTCATGGTGAAGTTGAGCAGCGCGCCGTCCGCGTACTCGAAGCTCACAACCTGGTGATCGCAGATCTCTGCGCCGCCGTCGTAGAGGCAGGTGTCGGTCCAGGTGACCAGGAAGCCCCACTCGTGGGCCTTCTGCGCTTCGAGGCTGTAGTCGTTGATGTTGAAGTAATAGGGGCAGTTCGCGGTAATGCGGCAGTCTCTGCAGCGCGGGCCAGCATCGGGGTTCTTGGGGAATGCAGTTGAACTTCCGAATGAATGCACGCTGACCGGCATCCGGCCCATAATCCAGTTGAAAATATCCAAATCATGGCAGCACTTCTCCAGCAGAGCGCCGCCGCTCCTGGCTTCGCTCCGTCGCCAGCCGCCGATGAGGATGCGTGTCACGAATGTGTTAACATACTCCTCCGCTGTCACCGTCTGGATCCTGCCGCAGACTCCGGACTGCGCGATCTCCCGCAGCTTCTTGTAGAAAGGGGTATACCGCAGCACAAATCCCAGCGTCACGCTTTTGCCGGAGGCCTGCTTGGCGTTCAGGATATTCAGGCAGGCCTGTGGAGTGGTGGCCAGAGGCTTTTCCAGCAGGATGTGGGCGTTGGCCTTGAGGCAGTCCACCGCTATGTGCTCGTGCTGGTCGTTTGGAGTGCCGATGACAATGCCGTCGAGGTCCGGGTGGTTGGCCAGCAGCTCGCGGTAGTCGGAATATATGGCGGCTTTGCCGTCTGCGTAGAACTCGTTAAACCTGTTAGAGAACTCCGGGTTGGTGTCGCAGATGGCCGGATACTCCACCTCGACTCCATGCTTCTTAAGATGGCAGCCATAGCTGGCCGACCGGGACCCGCTGCCAATAAAACCGATGCGTAACTTCATTCAGAATACTTCCTTCAGTGGGAATAGGACGAATAGGACATATAGGACGCGCAAACCCACCCCAGCCCTCCCTTGTCAAGGAGGGAGCAAGCCCGCCGACGCGAAGTCAGACGCATTCTTATCCCCTGATAAGGGGGCGAGGGGGTTTGCGCCACTCCGTCACTCGGCAATCTCGCCTGGATATTGTACCGCGGTACCCCGCACCACCGCAAATGAGGTCATCTGGTGGGGTCTGGATTTGCCTTCGCCCATTATCTCGACAGCCTCGAAGCCCCGAACCAGCAGAGCGTCGGCAATGAGCGACCGGTGGCAACGCCAGGGGACCGCTTCCGCGCACATAATCGCCGTCCGCCTGCCCCGCGCATACTCCATCAGCCTGGTGAGGGCTTCGTTGAACGCGGGGGTCTGCATATAGTCCGCATACCCCCGGAAGCTGTCATTGCGCCACGCGGTGTTTATGGAGTCTTTCACAGGATGCCGCAGCCCGCCGAGGTCCTTCTGGTGAACATACTCGATCCCCGCCTCGGGAAGCAGGCGCTCAAGTTCGTCCTTGTTGAATTGGGGATTGTGGCGGGAACGCGGCACAGTCCGCACATCCACCACACCCTCGATCCCGAACCCCTTGAGGATTTCGATGAACTCCTCGATGGTCCGAGTGGAATGCCCTATTGTCCAGATAGTGGTTGGCATGTTAGTGAGATTCCCTGTTACTTCCTCTCGCTCTCGGCCTCTCCTAGTCCGGCTCTTGCATGATCTCGTAGAGCCTCTTTAGTGATTTCCCAGCAGCTTCTTTCACTTGTTTGTTCGAATCATTCCTTGCTCGCCATAGTGGGATAATTGCCCGTGCGTCGCCGGATTGGCCCAAGGCTATCGCCGCGTAGCCGCGTATCTTTGTGGACTCCCTAGATTCGAGCAGTTCCCTGAGCAACGGAATCACCGTAGGGTTGTCAGCGAATGAGCTCAGCGTGAGCATTGCCCGGAGCCTCACTGCTTCCTGGTAATATATGGAGCAATCTGGACGTAAGTATCCTTCTGCAAAGGAGCGTACGTCGCGTAACTTGGCTCTCACTCCAACACCAGGGATCCGTTGTATACGGATTAGCCGATTCATCCAGGACTCAACCGTCTTCAGCGAGACATTCAGCATCTGAGCTATCTCATCACTAGAGTATAGAGTATCGGGATCCGCATTCGGTAGGCTCATCACCCGGACAGGTTTGCAGGACACAGACCTCATGAGCGCCGTCTCCGCAAGGAACCAAATCGCCGAGGTCTCACTGTATTGTCTTCTTGCATCTGCCAACCTGATCTTAGCCTTCGAGTCTGGTCCAGGGGCAAACGGAGCGCCGTAGGCATCGTCATAGAATGATGGTGCCCCCCTGTGCATAATCCCTCTTCTTATCGTCATCATCTTCTCTTCGTAGCGCGCGTAGGTTTGTGGGTCTTCAATGTGCGCGATCATAATCTGCGCTACGACTCGAACATGCCAATCAGGATCGCTGATCTTCGATCTGAGGAAAGGGAGCGCTTCTGCCTTTCTGGCGATGATCTTGCTGCGTATGCTCACGTAATCAGCGCCATCGGCTTTGAGCGCTTGCGCAAAGAGCAGTGCTTCCGGCGATGTGTCCACAGCCTTTGAAACGCCGGGCGTCCGGCAGCCAGACAATAGCATACCGGCCAACAAAAGAGCAATGAGACATCTCATAGCCTATCCCTCCACTGGGAACACAGCCCCAACCAATTAGACGAGCGAAGTGACCGGATTATTACAGCTATTTGCAGAACCCCTCAACACTCCAGGTAGAATGCCCTATTGTCCAGATGGAGGTTGGCATGTTAGCGCAATTCCCTGCTACTTCCTCTTGCTTTCGGCGTCGCTTTGTCTGGTCTCCTCTATGATCTCGTACAGTCTGTTAAGCGATCTTTGCACTGCTTCCCTCACCTGGCTATCCGGATCGTGACTCGCACGAATCAGAGGTTGCGCGGCTCTAGGGTCTCCCGATTGGCCCAGGGCTATGGCGGCGTAGCCACGTATCTCCGTGGACTCGCGCGATTGCAGTAGTTCCGTGAGCAGCGAAATCACGGCAGGATTGTCGGTGAATGAACTGAGCGTCAGCATTGCCCAGCATCTCACTGATTCACGATAGTCTAGCGACGAATCGGGTTGCAGGTATTCCTTGGCGAAGAGAGCCACATCTCGTGACTTTGCCTGATCACCCTTGCCCGGAACTCGTGTTGATCGAATCGGCCCATGCATCCAGGAGTCGACAGCCTTGCGTGAAACATTCAACATACCGGCTACCTCTTCTTTGGTATAGAGTGTGTCCGAATCGTCACTTGGTGCATCGTATTCACGGAGAGGCTTGCACAACACTGAGTTCTTCAGAGCGATTTCTGCCAGGAACCAAAGCCAGGAGGCTTCTCGATACTGGTTTCTAGTCTCCAGCAACCGGTTCTTGGCGGTTGACCCGACTTCCGGGTCGAATGGTCCGCCCCGCGCGTGGTCATAAAAGGATGGAGCGTGGAAGCGGCTTGGGCCACCCTTGGTCATAATGATCTCTTCGCACCTGGAATAGGTCTGGGGGTCGTCTGCGTGGCTGACAATCGCCCGCGCCAAAACTCGAACGTGCCAATCAGGATCGCTAGCTTTCGATTTGAGGAACGGAAGAGCTTCAGCCTTCCTCGCAATGATCGCACTTCGGACACTCACGTAGTCAGCGCCATTGGCCTTAAGCGCTTGCGAGAATAGCTGAGAGACCGTCTTCGTCTGAGCGCTGCTGACAGACGCAGCCATCAACAAACACCCGAGAACCGCCACTAACGTGAGAGTAACACGCATTCTCATTGCCAGCGTCTCCATCGGGAACACAGTCCCAAACAATAGGATTCTGAGCTACCCGTCGACAAGTCTATCGCCATATCGAGTGGAAGTCTGTGATGTCTTCGTCATCAAATGCGGTGTAACGCATGTACTTGGCGAGGCCGGTTTTGTCGAACCGTACTGTGAGCACACCGTAGTGCGGCACCTCGGCATAGTCCATCGTTTCGGGTCCCTGATGAACTGCGAAATCCGGTTGAGGGTCTGGGCCGCAGTACCAAAAGTATGTGAAACCAGACACCAGCGTAGGCTTGCCCAGTAACTCCAACGCCTGGCCACGGGTGAGGGGATACTTGGGCGGCAGGTATGTGACGTTTGAGCTCCACGGGCGAGATTCATCCTTCCTTGAGCCGAGGTCGGATTCCCAGATGGCTCTGCCTTCCGTAGTTCTGACGTGAGGCTTGGCCTTGAACGACTTCAAGGTAGCCCGGAGGGATTGGGTAAGGTGCAGGTCCGTAGGCTCTATGTCCAAAGGTCGTTCTCTGAAGGCCTTGATCGAGGAAGCCTTGTATGCTGAAGCTGCGGCTTTGGTCAATGCGCTTATCTGCGCCTGATCGCGCTCATTTACCGGCACGATAGTATTTCCGAACAGCATACGAAACCCGTCTGGAATCTCTTTGGAGATGAAAACGGCGTAGGATTTCGCTTGCTCCAGATCGTGATTTGTGCCAGCCATAACAAATATGGGCGACGCCAAGTCGTGAGGCTTCATATCTCCTGCCTGAAGGGTTCTCAGCGGCAGCAGCTCATAAACGGTAATGTCTATCCCGATCCAGACTCGCGTCTCCGTCCCGATCACGCGAGCTACGATGAGCGAACAACCGCAGTCAAAGAGGCGGGCCGTATTGGTCCGCGGGAGCGGTGCATTCGCGTCATCCGCAGGTAGAACCGAGCAACACGCGGTGCAAAGGACAACAACCATCACACGTAGCAGAGTCAACTGTCGTTTCATCAAGTGCTCTCTATTGGGACAACAGTCCCAACCAATTGGGCGAGCGAAGTGAGCGGTTCGTTACATATCTTTGCAGATTTCTCTAAATCAGCCCCCGCCCCTTCTCAATTTGCCTCTTAACCTCGCTCAGCGCCGTGCCGCCGTGCGCCTTGCGGGCGTTTACGCTGGCGGCTACTGTTAGCTGGTCCGCGGCGTCATCTGGGGCTTCGGGGGCGAAGCGGGTGATCTCGGTTGGTGTCAGGTCTTCTAGTTCTTTGTTTTCGGCGATGCAGTATGCAACGAGCTTGCCGACCTGCTCGTGGGCTTGCCGGAATGGCACGCCTTGCCGGACGAGGAGGTCGGCGAGGTCGGTGGCTGTGGAGAAGCCTTTGCCGGCGAGGTCTTGCATCCGGTCGCGGTTGAATCTGGCCGTGGCAAGCATCAGCGCGAAGACTTCCAGGGACAGCGAGACGGTGTCCACCGCGTCGAATATCGGCTCTTTGTCTTCCTGCAGGTCGCGGTTGTAGGCCAGCGGCAGGCCCTTTTGGAGGACCAGCATCTGGGTGAGGTCGCCGATCACCCGCGCCGATTTCCCACGCACAAGCTCCGCCACATCCGGGTTCTTCTTCTGCGGCATTATCGACGAGCCAGTGGTCACGGAATCATCAAGCTCCACAAACCCGAACTCTGTTGTGTTCCAGAGGATGATCTCCTCGGAGAACCGGGACAGGTGGGTCATCAGGATGGCCGCGCAGGAGAGGAACTCGGCGGCAAAGTCGCGGTCGGCGACGGAGTCCATGCTGTTCTCCGATACCGCCGCAAAGCCAAGCTGCTGGGCAACATAGCCCCGGTCTATGGGGAAAGTGGTCCCGGCAAGCGCGCCTGAGCCAAGCGGAAGCACATCCAGCCGCTTCAGGCAGTCCGCGAACCGGCCCTTGTCCCGCTCGATCATCCAGAACCACGCCATCAGGTGGTGCCCCAGCAGCACAGGCTGGGCGTGCTGCATGTGGGTGAAGCCGGGCATTGCGGCGTCCGCATAAGCATCCGCCTGGTCGATTATCGCGCTCTGGAGTCTGCTGATGAGGCCGGTGATGCGGGCGATCTCGGCTTTCAGATACAGCCGGATGTCGGTCGCAACCTGGTCGTTCCTGCTGCGGGCGGTGTGCAGCCTGCCAGCCGGTTCGCCGATGCGCTCGGTGAGGAGCTTTTCCACGTTCATGTGGATGTCCTCGGCTGAGGGGTCAAGCTCGATTTTGCCCTGCCGGAAGTCTTCGAGTATCCCCTGCAAGCCCTCGACTATCGCCAGCGCGTCGTCGCCTGAGATAATCCCGCACTTGCCCAGCATCCGGGCGTGCGCGATGCTGCCGGTGATGTCGTGCTCGGCCAGCCGGTAGTCGAACGAGATCGACTCCGTGAACGCCTCTACCGCGCTGTTTGTGGCTTTCTCGAACCTGCCGCCCCACAGCTTCTTCGATTGTGTCATTTCAAGCTCCCCAGGAATCTGTCTTTATCCACCCACGCCGCGCCTACCACGCAGTCCGCGCCGCCATAGTACATTATATATCGCCCATCTATCTCAACCAGCCCGCACCCAAACACCACGTTGGGAACCGTCCCACACATCTCCCACTCGGTCTCCGGCTCCAGACACGGCTCATCGGAGCGGTAGAGGACCTTGGTCGGGTCGTCCTTGTCCAACAGCGCCGCGCCCATTCGATAGACCAGGTTCTCATCGGTGGCATGGTAGATCATCAGCCAACCCCCGTCTGTCAGCACCGGAGGAGGCCCCGCGCCGAGCCTGTCACAGTCCCAGTAGCCCGACCTTGGGCAGAACAGGAACTGGTCATCCGACCAGTTGACCAGGTCATCGGAGAAGCATAACTTGATGTCCGGGAAGATCCGGTGGAGCAGCGCATATCGCCCATTCACTCTACCCGCGAACAACACGCCGTCCTTGTCGTCCAGATCAGGCAGAATTGCCCCGAACCGCTCGAACGCCGAGAAGTTCTTTGTCCTGGCCAGACAGACCCGAGTCTTCCAAGGCGCACCCCTGCTGAACGCCGGTCTGGGGTGGTTTGCCGGATACACCGACGCCGAGACGTACGTGATGTAATACCACCCGTCTATCTCAACAATCCGAGGGTCTTCCACCCCCAGCCTCTCCAACTCCACATTCTCCGAAGGCTCGAACACAGGCAGCTCGGAACGGTAGTCGATGTGGAATCCGTCCCTGCTGGTGGCATAACCCAGGCGCGACATATTGTCCTCGCCGATCGCCCTATACAGGATGTGCACGCGCTCGCCGTCATACACCGCCGCAGGGTTGAAGACAGCATTGTGCTCCCACCATCTGGCAGTGGGCGCGAGAATCGGACCAGGCTGCGCGCGAACAAACATTTCCATCGCAACAATCGTACCACGGCGGAGTGACATGGTCAAGCTGCGGGAACTTGCACAGTGAAGGTCTGAGCGACAGGTGCAGGCAGGAGTTCCCGCAGCATAGCCAAGATCAGAGATGACGCACATGGCACAGATGACTGGGAACAGAGAACGGAGTAAGCAGTTCGCGGAACTAACGGCTATAATGGATGTCTAGGTTCTGCTTTCCGGGAGGGTGACAGTGGGCTGGGCAAGGTCGTTTCTCTGGGTGATTGGTATGGTGGCGATGGCCAAGTGTGCCGGTGCGGCTGGGATAACCGACGGCCTCACCGTCTACTGCCCCTACGATAGTTCAACTTTGCCAAAGATTATAGCCGGATCTTCTACCCCAAGCACTCCCGGACCGTTTGCACTGACCGATGGTGTTCACGGCAAAGGGCTGCTGGTTGATGACACCAAGCTGTCCCACGGCACAGCCTACCCCTGCATCGCCAATATGGATGTGAAGCAGGGGACCGTGGCTTTTCGGGTAAAGCCCGCCCAGCTTCAGCCAATACCGTCATCCCCGGACAAGTTCAGATTCTTCTTTATCTGCTGCACGGACAGCGGCGCGGGTTCCGGGTTCAAGATCTTCTGGAGCACCTCAGGCGGAGGGAGCCTCACAGCCGCGATGGCGGTGATCGATGACTCAGGCTGGCGGTGGGTCTGGGCGCCGCTGAAGGAGGGGGTCGGGTGGAAGCCCGAAGAATGGCATCACGTGGCGGTAACGTGGGTCAGCTTCCCGGGCGGCGGAGGCGAGAGGAAGCTGTACCTGGACGGCGGTCTGGCTGCCGAAGACAGGTTCAGCGCGGGGGTAAGCGCGGGGTTCAATGACGAGATGAGCTTCTACCTGGGCGGTACGCTGAATGACCAGGGTAAGGATTCGTGGGGAATCGGCTCGTATGACGACCTCGCAATCTGGCGGAGGCCACTTTCCGAGGCTGAGGTAAAGGGTCTCTATGATGGCAAGTATCAGGAAGAGCTGAACAACGCGGTCGTTCCGTCGCTGCTGCCCAGGCTTCCAAAGGTGACCCTGGGCGAATCCCAGACTACATTTGACCTCGCGGACCGGCCCGAGAGCATCCTGCGGAACGCGTCTGTCACGGTTCTATCGGACACAGGTACAGTAGGCGATGGCGAAAGGCTGGAGTTCAGTTTCTCCTGGAATCTCGACCCCGCACACCTGCCCAAGAGCATCGAAATCCGCACCACAGATTTTTGGGGCAAGCCTGCCGGGAAGACCATTCTGATCAGAAGACCTGCGGCAAAAGGATCGACCACCAGCCCACTCTCGGTAATGCCAGGGCGCAAGGGGATATTCCGGGTAACTGCAGTTGTGAGCTCGCAGCAACGCGATCTCTTCACCTTTGCCGTGATCCCTGCGTCCGTCATTGATCGGCCGGACAACCCTGACGGCGTAGTTGGCACTCACCTGTGGTGGGAAGATGCAGCGTGGCATGCCAAGGCAGGCCGCAGGATGGGGATTGACTGGACCCGGTTCCACGACGCCTGCCAGTGCACCTGGTGGACCAAAGTACAGCCGACCGATGGGCCGTTCGCGTTCTGGGATGAACCAGTGGATACGTTCAGAAGCAAGAACATCAGCATCCTGGGCCTGCTCGAAGCCACACCAAAATGGGCGAGCACATCCGACATCGCTGGGTTGTTCCAAACCTATCCGCCGAAGGACTGGTCGAAATATGAGGAGTATGTCCGCGCGGTGGTCTCGCATTGGAAAGGCAGCATCCACGCCTGGGAGGTATGGAATGAGCCGGGGTGGAATGGGTTCTGGAACGGCACAGTGGAGGAGTATGTCCACCTGAGCAAGCTGACATACGAGAATATCAAGAAGATCGACCCGACTGCGACAGTAATAGGCCTTGGCGGTAGCGCGCAGTTGCTCCCCTGGACGGAGGAAGTATTCAAGGCTGGCGCGCTCAAGTACTGCGACGCCATCAGCTACCACTACTACGAGGCCGATGAAAGCACAGCCACGCCGGACCCAAAGCGCGACCTGGTTGCCAACCTGCGCGCCTTGATGGCCAAGTATGGCGAGGTCAAGCCGATCTGGGACACCGAGGACCGCGCAGGCATCGGATCGTTCAACCGAGAATACCGCTCCAGCCTCGATACCGAGAGCGAGGTAGCTTTCAGCGCGGCTGGCACGTCCCGAAAGATCGTGTTCAACACCGCTGCGGGCGTGAAGAAGACCATCCTGTACGATATGATGCGCCGGACCCAGCGTAACGCCCAGTGGGTCAAGACCACCTCACGGGTCATCGAGGACTACGGCTTCCCCCACCCCGCGGGAGTCGCCGCATCCAACGCAGCCAACCTGCTCTACGGCACGCAGCCCGCGAGCCGCTTGGACCCCGACCCCAGAGTTGCCATCTGCCTCTTCAAACGGGTCAACCCCACCGGCGACCCAAAGTTCCCGGAGAAGGGCGGTTCGATGGCGGTGGTGGTCGGACGCAAATGGGCGGAGACTGACGCGCCGGCCCAATGGCGTCTGACCAAAGGACTCAAAGCCCCTGTAACCGTAGTCGATATGATGGGCGGCATCCTGCAGTCGAACAAGCCGCTGAAGCCTGCCATCAGGCTCTCCGCCGAGCCCATATTCATCATAGCGCCCACGCTAAACCCGGAAGAATTGGGGGATGCGCTGGCGGCGGGGAAGGTGGAGTAGGGATTACCCCTTCGCCTCCGCCTCTTTGGCCTGCTCTTTGCGCAGCGCTTTCACCTTCGAGATGTGTTCGGCGTAGGTGGCGCTGCCTTCTTTGTCGTCGTTGAAGAACGAGTTGAAGAGCAGATACTGCAGGTCCTCGTCGGGTGAGGCTATGGTCTGGTGGACGGCGTTCGCGGGGACGTAGATGATGTCCCCCTGGCTGACCGGGCGCTTCTCTCCGTCCACAGTCACCCATCCGCTGCCCGACATCATCAGGTAGACCTGTTCTTTCTCCTCGTGCTTGTGGGGCGGGCCAACCAAACCCGCGCGGAATGTCTCGAAGCCAACCTCCGTGCGCTTGGTCTCGCTGCGGTCTATGACAACCTTGATGGTATTGAGGCCAGCTACGTCCAGCATCTGGCCTTCGTCGAATTTCCTTTGGATCATTGCACCACTCCCTCTATAATGTCTCGCGCTTAAACCTCGGCACAAAGTCCGCCGAGCGCTGTCTGAGTTCGTCGATTTCGGCTTCCTTCATCCCGGAGAACTGCTCGGCCACATGGACCGCGAGCCGGAAGGTCGGAGCGTGGCCGCGCGGCTGAGTTGTGGAGATCGGCTGGCTCAGAGCGAACCGCAGGCCCATTTCGGCCAGTTCGTCTTCGGTCTTCGGGGGCAGACCGCTCACCGGCTGCTCCAAAGGTGTTGGCACCGCCGCAGCCTTGATTGCCGATATGCCCATATTCCTCGCCGTGGCAGCCTCAATCACTTTTGCGCCGAAGTCTTCACGGAACCAGCTTATCCAGTTGACCGGGAACATGACTGTGTCGAAGTCGAAGCGGCTGATGGCGTTGAGCGCAGCGCGCATTGTGTGGCCGGAAAAGCCGATGAAGCGAATCAGCCCCTGCTCCCGCGCTTGCACGAACGCGTCCATGGCCCCGCCAGGACGAAGGACTTCATCCACATCCTCGACGGTGTTGAGAGCGTGCATCTGGTAGAGGTCGAGGTGATCGGTGCGCAGGCGTTTCAGAGACGACCGAAGCTCCGCAGCCGCTCCTTCCGCGCACCTCTCCAGAGTCTTGCACGAGAGGAATATTCCGTCTCGATGTTTCTCCAACGCAGGGCCCAACCGGTCCTCGGAGTGACCGTAGCTTGGGGCGACGTCGAAGTAGTTGACCCCGTGATCCAGCGCAAAGCCCACTAACTCGTCCGTTTCCGCCTGTGCAGCGCTCATCACGGCGATGCCGCCCAAGCCGACTATCGAGATACTCTCACCGGTCTTTCCCATCATCCGGCGCGGGACACTAGATGAACTCATTCACACACCTCTCCAGCACCTACAACTTACCGCTGCCGTAAGACAACAGAGCCACGGACAGTGTACCCAAAGCGCACGCGGCGACCGTCATCTTCTGCAGCCTTTCCCCGAAGACAAAGTGGCCCAGCAGCAGGACCAGCACGGTCGGGGTCGCCACCATTATCGGCAGGGCTATCTCCGCGCCCACCATTGATATGACGTAGATGGACATCGGAACGGTCAAGCTCATCCACGCCCCGACCGAAATGCCAGCGATCATCTCCCTGCGCCGGAACAGACTCACACGCTTGATGCTTGTGATGACCAGCAGTATCACGGCCGATACCCCAAACCCCACGAACGAATACAGGCACACGCTGTTTGGGTAAAGGGTTCCCGCATAGGCCTGGGATACAAACGATACCCCGCTCAGCAGACCGCCAGGTATCACCATCGCAGCCCACTCACGGTTGGCGCTGCTTCCGGACTCCGCCCCTGACCCGGCGACCCCGAACATTATGATCGCAGCCACAACCCCAACTATCCCCGCGACCACAATGCTGTTAGGCATGTGCGGCTGAAGATACAGAATAGTGAACAGGATCCCGCAGACCATCGCCATATTGTTGATGGTGGTAGTTGGGCCGACGGGGCCGACTCGCAGCGCGCCCATTATCAGGATGCAGAACCCGATCGAATACGCCACCCCGAATGCCACGCCCGCGCCCCACACCGGCCAGACATCAAACGGCTTTCCCATAAGCGCGTTCAGCAGCCCGGCGCCAATAGCGCCCAACAGCGATATCCAGAACCCGAACACGTCCGCGCGGCCGTCCGGGCGCATCGCCCATCTGCCAAAAACCCAACAGCCCGTCCCCGAGGCGACGCAGATACATATATAAATCCAAGCCATCTAGTGTACTACCGATCCTAGCTGTTATTCATGGAGGGGGCAATGCCGTTTCCGAAGGCTTATCTCTTCCCCTCACCCCAACCCTCTCCCCGGAGGCCGGGGAGAGGGGGTTTCTATGCTTCGGCAGGCTTTTCGCGCCGAAGCTGTACCGGGCTTGGCGTCGGGGCAAAAGGCGTCCCGACGCATACCAACCTACTTCCCCTTCGGGAACCGTGACAGGACATTCAGCACATTCTCCTTGGCGGTATCAGCCAGTGAACTGCTCTTGGGGCTTGCCAGGACCGACTTCGTGCTGTCGGCAAGGATATCCTCTGCCTCGCTCCGCAGCTTCGGCGAGACTTTGCCGTCGGCCTTGCCGACCCGATCTCTCAGAAGGCGGAGATACACGTAATCCTCCACCCCCTCCCGGGTAGCTTCCCATCGCTTGCTGGGAACAACCAACTCTTTCTTGCTCAGCCCCGCGGGCGCGTCCTTGGCGTTGGCGAGGTAGACAACCGCCCAGTTCTCTCCGTCCTCGTGGTTGAGGCTGTTCCAGTGGGTCTTGTAGCTGTATACCCAGTAGCCAAACCCGCTCATCCCGGCCTGGAAGGCCTTCCAGAGCGCGAGGCGATAGACAACGTATGGAGAAGCTTCCTGCGCCCGCCCACCGGGGGGATTGGCGTATGTCCAGAAGAACCGGTCCGCTTTCGGCAGGAGCTTGGGATTCTGGTTCTTGTCGTTGTATTGGGTCGCGGGGGTTATGTATTCGTAGAGATCGGGACACCAGATATCGACATACGGAGCGATGGCCTCCGCCTGAGAGCGCGTGCCGATGGCGTCCAGACATATCTGTATCTTCGGGTCTATCTCCTTCATCAGCTTCGCCATGTTGTGGACAGGCTTGTCCATCCGTTCGTCGTAAGGGATTATGGCGAACCTGTCGTAACCCAAGCCCTTCGCCTTCATGTGGCTGACCAGACCGGTGAGATAGGACGCGAACAGCGCTTTCCATTTGTCGCCGAAGAATGGGTAACCGGGGATATCTGCCAGCAAGGCATCATTCCAAGCAAACACGAACATCTTCGGCTTGAGCGCCCTATCGAACTGGAGGATGGAATCCAGCTCCTTGTAGTCACTCTTCAGCGTCCCGTCGGGGTTCACCTCCAGCCTCGTGGGCCAGGGATGGATCACAGGCACGCTCACATAGTGCTGCTTCATGTCCTGTACCAGCGCCCTGGCCATCTCCGGGCCTGTCCATTCCGGAACCACGTAGTCCCAGAAGTAGGTGTAGATGGGCTTGTCATCCGGCAGGGTAACCGGATAGACCTTGACTTTGAGGCTTACAGAGGTCGAGGGCTGCCCGGCAGAGGCTATCACTACTTGCGGGCTGTAGTCACCAGGCTTCACACCATGGCTGTACAGAGTCAGCCATATCTCCCTGCTCTCACCGGAAGGGATGCTCAGTTTGCCTTCAAGCAGGGGCAGGGCATCGTTTACCTCGACCCCGTAGAAGGTTGTTACCCAAACTGCCTGGCGCAGGGTGATCGGCAGACCGGCGGCCTTTGCGGTTACCGAGAAATCCAGAGGCTTATCAGAGATGTTTGTAAGCACGAAGCTGACGGATTCGTATTCGTTCACACCCATCGCCAGCCTGATCGACTTGCACTCCTTGACGGCAGCAGGCGGAAGAGCTACTTTGGCGAGCTTGTCCCAGGGGCTTTTCTCCCAGCAGACATAGCTTTGCTTCGGGAAGAGGGCCTGCCAGCTCTGGAGCGCCTCCTGCACGGGGATCTTCGGAGTGTCCTTTACCAGTTCGTTCACTGGTGGAGCCGCGTCTTCAGCGGGACCAAGCTCCACTATGGAAACGTCGTCTACCAGTATGTCATTACCTCCGTAGACAACCAATCCTACAATGGCGCTGGTGGAGGTGGATTCTCTTGAGGTCTTGAACTCGCCCATCCACTGCGTCCATGCATCTTCGCTCCGCAGGTCGCCGGTCAAGTTCGACGGTCCACCGTCACTGACGAAAACGTATATTCTGCCAACCAATGGCGCGCACTTGTACCAAAACTTCATCCCGTACTTTGTGCCCGGCTTCACCGGGAAGCTCTGCGTGGCTCTGCCGTTGGTGACCGATATCTTCAGGCTCTGCGCGCCGGAATGGGTGTCCGAGTCTGCTGCCACGGTCGCTCCGCCCTCAGCAACCCAGTTGGCGGGAGGATTACCTGCTTCCATGTCTCCGTTACTGATTAGTGAAGGCTGGGATTGTTCAGCGCCAGTAGCCACGCTGCACATGCAACTCAGGATTACCAGCGCTGACACCAGCAGCAGCATCGTCCGCAGGTTAGTCGGCTTGTCACTATGGCTATTCATTCGTTCCTCACTTCTGTCTTCTTCTGGCTGCTTCTATGCTTCGGCAGGCTTTTCGCGCCGAAGCATCGTCTAACATTGGCGTCGGGGTAAAAAGCGTCCCGACGCATACCCGATCACTTTCCCCTAGAGAGTCTGGACAGGACTTTCAAGACCTTTTCCTTGGCGGCATCGGCCAGGCCCGTTTTCCCGGAGTTGGACAGGACTGACTTCGGGCTGTCGGCCAGAATATCCTCCCCCTGGCCCAGCAATTCCGGGGACACTTTGCCTTCCGACTTGGCCAGTTTGTCCTTTAGGAGTCGCAGATAGACATAGTCCTCCACTCCCTCCCGAGTTGCCTCCCAACGCTTGCTGGTAACCACCAGTTCCTTCTTGCTCAGCCCAGCGGGAGCGTCTTTGTCCTTGGCCAGGTAGACAACCGACCAGTTCTCGCCGTCGGCATTCTTGTAGTCGTTCCAATGGCCTTTGTAGCAGTAGACCCAGTAACCGAATCCGCCCATGCCCTTCTCCCAGGCTCTCCACACTGCCAGCCGATAGTCTGCGTATGGCGATGACTCCTGGGGGAAAGGCGGGACGCAGTTGGTATAGGTCCAGAGGAACTTGTCGCTCTTGGGCAGAAGCTTGGTGGCGAGGTCCCTGACCTCCTGGGTCTGGTCGTACATGAAGTTAGCGTAGTGCGGCATGAATATATCGACATAGGGAGCGATATTCCTGATATCATCCGGTGTTCCTGTCGAGTTGGCCATAACAAGGATCTTCGGGTCGATCTCCTTTATCAGCTTCGCCATCTGGCACACTTTCGCGTCCAGCTTCTCGTCGTAGGGATGTATGACAAACTTGGAGTACCCGAAGCCTTCTTCCTTGAGGTGGCTGACCATTCCAGTGAGATACTTCTTGAACAGCCCTTTCCATTTATCGCCGAAGAACTCATACCCGGGGATGTTCTCCAGATAGGCGTCCGGGTTCCAGGAGAGACACAGCATCTTGGGGTTAAGCGCACGGTATGCTGCAAGAACCTCATCAAGGTCTTTGTAGTCTTCTTTGAGCGTGCCGTCCGGGTTCACCTGAAGCCTCACCGGCCACGGATGGACCACAGGCACGTTGACATAGTGCTGCTTCAGGTCCTTCACCATCGCGCCGGCAAGCTCCGGGCCAACCCACGCCGGAACCACGTAGTCCCAATAAGAAGTGTAAATGGGCTTGTCGTCCGGGAGCGTGACGGGATAGACCTTTGTTTTCAGGTTCACGATAGAGACACCAAGTCCCTTCGCCCCGACTGCCACTTGCGTCGTGTAATCGCCCGGCTTCATACCCCGGCTGTATAGCGTCAACCATATCTCCCGGCTTTCGCCGGATGGAATGCTGACCTTGCCCTCAAGCAGCGGGAGAGCGTCGTTCACTTGCTTGCCGCTGAAAGAGGTCACCCATACGGCCCGCCGAAGAGTCAGTGGAATGCTGCCAGGTCTGGCCGAGACGGAGAAGTCGGCGGTCTTACCCGAGAAGTTGGTCAACACAAAACTGGCCGACTCATATTCGTTGATCCCCATCGCGAGGTTGATGGTCTTGCACTCTTTGAACGACGCAGTCGGCAGAGCAGTCTTCGCCAGCTTCTCCCAGGGGCTTTTCTGCCAGAGGATGTACTTGCGTCCGTGGAACATGGATTGCCACTCAGATGAAGCCTGTTTTCTCGCCACTGCCAGAGCAGCCTGCACGGCGGCTGGGGAAACCTCAGTGACTGGTTGAGCCGCAGCAGGCGCCTCTTCGCCTGGCCCGATCTCCGTTACGGACACATCGTCGATCAGTATCTCTTTGTCCGGCCAGCCGCAGAAGCCCAGACTGACGGTAGCCATTGCCAGGAGTTCCTTGGGGGTCTCAAACGTGCCGACCCATTTGGTCCAGGTTTCATCGTTCCTGGCGTCTGCGTAGAGAGTCGATCCCGGCTGGTTGAGGTACACATACATATACTGCCCGCCCCCGGTAACGCACTTGTACCAGAATGAGAACCGGTATCTGGTCGCCGGTTTGACAGGCATGATCTGAGTCGCCCTGCCTAAGTTGGTCGAAGGGACTATGCTCAGGCTCTGTTGTCCGGAGTAGGCGTCTTTGCTTGCGCTCAGAGTCGCCCCGTTGGTGCCATAGTCAGTTGGCGGATTTCCCTGCTCCATATCGCCATTCTTCACCAGTTCCGGTCCCGCTGCCTGGGCATTGTGCGGCAGAAAGCCAAAGCAGCACCAGCACATAACTGCCGCAACCGCGACCAGTATAACTCGTTTGGTGGAGAGCATATTTGTTACCTTTCTCTACCTCGGCAGCAGCCGAAGGGGCTTTGCATTGTCGGTTATTCTCTTCAAGCAAACACTCTCAACCTGTCGCTTTACAGTCGGTTCGGCATCGAGCATTGGCAGTTTATCCCGGATAGCGTCTGCGACCGGAGCCGCTCTGCCCCCAAGCGCCCCGAGGAATCTGGCAGCCGCGTACCATTCACTCGTCCCGTATGGCAGACCTGTTTGGCCAAGGGACTCAACTATCGCCTCGAGGTCCTTCTGGTCTCCGCGAATGCAGAACAAGGCGTAGGAAATGCCGGGGCTGTAGGGGTTGTCCGGGGTGCGGTATTTCTCAAGAACAGGCACTGCGTCGGATGCGGCCGGGCCGATGGCCGCAAGCGCCTGAATGAAGACTATGTCCTGGCCTTTGACTGCCTCAACCCGCTTGATAAGACCAGGCACAGCGGCTGCAGCTTTTGGCCCAAGCCCAGCGAGCAGCTTGGCCGCTGCCCCGTCATTAGTCTTGTTCTCCAGCGTTGCGATGGCAACGGGAAGAGAATCCGCCGATGCCTCGCCACAATAGAAGAGGCCAAATGATGCGGCGTCTGAGATCTGCGGGTATCCGTCAGCGAGCGCTTTGCCGAGAGGCTCGGCAAGCTCGCGGGCATGCGGGGAAACGTCGCCGGGGTCATATCCGCTCAGTTCTTCTGACCAACTGCCTGGGCGGGCTATGCCGACCAGCGCGAAGGTTGCGGCCAGTCGAATGAAGCTATCTTTGTTGGCCTGCAGAGGCTTGATCTGCACAACCGCCGGGAATGCGTCAGGACCTATCGCTTCCAGGGCTTTCAGCGCAGGAATCCGAACTGCCGGGTCGCCCACAGCCTTGCCAAGCTCTGGAACCGCAGGCGCTGCCTTGCTGCCCATTTCAAACAGTGCGGAAGCTGCGGCGCGGCGGGTAGGCGCATTCTTGCTTCTGAGCCCAGCCCTGCACTGGGCCACCGACTTGCCCCGGAACGCTTTCGCCTCATCCCTGACATAGCTGATTGGGACCGGTCCAGTCTTTCCGGGTGGCACAACCCCAAGCTTCTCGATGTAGGATGCAGCCGTGGCTCTCAGCGAGTCGTATTCATCCAAGCCCAATGGCGTCCCAACATCGGCAAGGTGGGGATCAAGAGAGATCGTCTTCTCACGAAGCGCACTCAGCCACACGACTGCTTTTTTCGCTGTCGGGTCGGATTTCTTTGCGGCAATGCTCTGCTCAAGCATCTGCAGGTAGCGATAGTCGTCCACGCCCTCGCGACGGCCTTCGTATCCCGTGAGGGGCATCGGCTCCTCACTGCCGGGCATGAACCAGACATAGCTGTGGGGGCCGTCCACATACGCCCACACGTAGTTGCCTGCCAGCTTGTGCGCCCAGGTGTATAGACCGGTGAAGAACCGCTGGCGCAGGGGCATATAGCCCTCTCTGAGAATCCGGTAGGAGTATGTGCAGACCTCCGCTCCCAGCCGCTTAGCCTCGGCCTGCATCTCCGGAGTAATCTCCCCGCCCATCACTATCCACACGTCGTGCACGTCGCCGTAAGCGTAGACGCCGGTTGCGCTGATGGCCGTTCCGACACGAATAGGGTAGGATCGCAGCGGGCCGTAGGTCTCTCTCAGTCCGGCAGTAGGATACTGCGGCTCGTCCTGGCCATACGCTATCAACTCAGGCCAGCCCTTGTCGCGATGCTGGGCCTGCAGCCACGTGGTCGCGGCCGTCAACTGCTTCTCGGAAAGGCCCGAAGGACTCTCCTTGGACTGCAGATAGAGGTTGTGTTGGAGCATTGTGCAGGGGATGTCCTGCGAGACAAGCCCGGCCTTCTTCGCCAGGTCGATGCGGGTTGCCATCGGCACAGCCCCGGCTCTCTCTTCCGGGGGCATCTTGGAGAAGTCGGGGACCATATATAGCTCAAGCGAGTTCTGGCCGTGCGCTGCCATGTCGCCGAACATAGCAGTCTGCAGCGATTCACTTACCATCCAGACCGAGTGGCGCGCGCCCGGAATCCTGTTCTCCTCATAGTACATGCTGAACCTGGCCCTCGGATCGGCCAGTTTGAAGGGCCTGACTTTCACTTCCAGGTCCAACTCAGTCGCGGGCCTGCCTTCCACCTCAACGCGCAACTTGCCCTGATGCGTTCCTGGCGCGGCGTTGTCGGGAGCGCTGAAAGTGAGCCAGAAGTTCACGCTTTCGCCCTTTTGCAGGTTCAGAACTCTCTCACCCCGCTGCAGGTATATCTCGCTGGACATCCACCCCGGCATCCGCTCGGATTTGTCTTCAGCCAGCTTCTGCTTCACGGCGGGATCAATGCGATGGTAGATGGTTACGGGTATGTCGCACGTAACCGTTGCCTTGATGTTGGCGAGGCCGCCATCCAGCGCGTGGACCCCGAACTGCACCGACTCATACTCCCCCCGTGCCATCACGCAGGACAGCTTACTTGCAGTCTCCGCAGGCTTCGGCACGTAATTGGCGGGGAGATTCTGCAGAGTGTTATAGCCAAACACAACATACCCGCAGTCCATCTGGCTATCTGACCACTGGGTCTGGGCCGCCAAGACTGCAGGCAGAAACCAGATCAGCAGTCCGATACCTGCAACCAACAGAATGTTATTCCTCAGCATCTTTCCGCCTCCAGCATCCAGGCCAACTACTTCCCCAGCGCTTTCCTCAAGCTCAGAATCCTCTTGACCATCTCCAGCCTTATTGCATCGAGATCTCCGCTGCCGGCGCCCATTCCCTTGAGCCACTTCTCTCCGTCCAGAGCCAACTGGCGGGTCTTGGGCTTCCCCTTCGCTTGTTCTATCAGCTTCAGGTAGGTCGACAGATAGCGGACATCGTTGTGCGCTTCTCGCCAGCCTTCCCATTGTATGGTGGAGATGGGGCCATCGACTGCGGGATAGGTCATCATGTGGTCGCGAATCTCGAAGTTGGAGTCGAAGTCATCCCACATGCTCTTGCCGAACGGCCACTGGTAGGCCCAGGTGGCGCAGCCGTCGTAGCCACGCTGCCATAGCTCCAGGCCGTAGCTCCTGCGGTATGTCTCCGGTTCCTCCCGGCCACCTTGCGGGTTACCGTATATCCAAGCCTTGTTTCCTCCCTCGTGAACCATTCTCAGTTCGTCCTCGGTGGTGCCCCTGTGGATGATCGCCCGGCTCAGGGAGTCGCCCGCGAACCGGTAGAAAGTCTGGCCGACTGCCGCGGCAGTCATTCCGCCGGCTTCCTGAACGGCCTTGTAAGCATCACGCTCGGCTCCAAGAATATCGCCGCCAGCTTCATCGATACCGTAGATCAGAGGAGTGGGGAAGCCTGTCTCCTTACAGAACGCAATCCACTGCTTCGTCTTCTCCTTGATCTCCTTGATCAATTCCTGCTGTCGTGCGGGGTCCTTTGTGTAGGCATACTCGCTGATGGGTATGCCCGGGCGGACTTTGATTATCGGGCTTCCGGTCAACCCGGCCTTCTTCCTCAGTTCCCATATTCGGCGGAAGTGGGAGAAGTCCAGCTTGCCATCGGGGCCGGTCAGGATGTCGTCTTCGCAGGCCGGCAGGTCTACCCCGTGGGCTTTCAGGTCCTTCATCTCCGCCAGATACTGTTCCGGGCTCCTCATCAGTGAATCAAAATGAGGTTTGGACGCTTTGGGACTGTATACCGGGTCATAGAGGAAGTTCTCATAGAATATGCCATACTCCAGCACCGGCGGCTCCAACTGAAACGGCAGCACGTTCACCGTCAGCGGCAGAGTAATGCCCTTTGCCCCTGCCATCGTCAGCTTCAGATTGCCTTTGTAGACGCCTGCCGAGGTGTTCTTTGGTATGTGTACGGTCACCCAGTACTGCTGCAACTTCCCCGCAGGGATAGTGACGGGCAGAAGAGTCTTGGCGTCCCTCGGTCCCTCCGGGTTCCTGAGCTTGTTGCGCTTGGCGACATCGTCAACGATCACCAAACCCGGGTCTTTGAGAAGCAGTTCGGGAGTGAAAACCGGTTTCTCCGGGTCGCCGTTTTCCAGCATCTTCCCAGCCTGCCACCAACACTTCACCGCGAACAAGTCCACCTTGGGGGACGGCCTGCCTTTGCGCCAACTGGGCGAACTAAGCGCAGTAGAAACCACTTTCACATCCTTGAGTTCCTGATCAGCATATATCGCAAAACTGGCCGGAGCGTACTCATCCGCGCAGGCGGTGACGTTCAGACTTGTGCCGACCACCCCCGGCACGGGGAAGCAGTCGGGCGTGATTCTTTCGTTTCGGATCGGGGGCACGTTGTATATGAGGTAGGGTCGATCACCGGAGGTCTTAACCCATCCGGGCAGATTCCGCAGGCAGTCGGCGGCAAAGCCAACATACCGCATCTTTTCCCGGACAGACTGCATATCCCCACTGCCTGCCTCGGACAGGCTTTCTATGTCCGAAGCAGCTGACGCTATGTTCTTCGCGTAGAATCCTGTCAGTTTGTTGTCGATCTCACGCAACCACGGAGTAGCCTTGCCTGAAAGCGGCTGAGCAGGAATTGTGCTTTCCTGCTTCTGCAACTCCAGGAACTGGCGCTGTAGACTGCGGACGCCCTTTCGAAACGACTCCTCAGATGCCTTTCTGGCATCGTCGGCCTCGGTGGTCATCTGCTTTTCTATCCGCTTGGAGAGTTCAGGCATGGGGACGCCGACCACCTCGAACTCGTCCATATACAGCACTACATTCTCGCCGGGCGGGCTGTTGATGTAGACCGCCACCTCTTCCAGGTGGTCGGTGTCAATCAGAGTCGGTTCGTTCTTGGACTCCCACTCCTGCCAGCCTGATGGAAGTTGCTTATACTCGCCGCCACCACCGCACATGCCGCTCGCCCCGCCGTAATAGCCAAAGCCCAGCTTCGCGGAGCCTTTCTCCACCAGAAGAGCGCCGCGAACGGTCGGGCTGCCCTTGAGAGGGATGTAGAAATGGGTCCCTTTCCAGTAGGAGGCTGTCCCGGTCCTGAATGAGATATCAAGCTTGAAGGATGACTTGCCCTTGTAGGCTTTCTCCTCGGTAATCCCCGCGAAGTTCACAACAAACTCCCCATTGTCCCACCACCGGACCATCCCCTCATCCCCGGCCTCGAAGCCGTTGCGCCAGATCACCTGCCGGTCACCGGTGGCGTCCTGTGCCCAAGCCGGGCCGAATGCCACAATCAACCCAAGAACCAACGCCGCGAATGCTAGTGTTCTCATGTTCAGTATCTCCTTTGAGTAAACAGCCTGCCTGAACCCATTGTCCAGATCAGGCTGAAGAAAGACCCGTCTCCAGCCTCTGCTATTATACTGCGAATACCCCTAAGCCTGCTTCCCGCCATGGAGCCGTACGGTTCAGTCTTGAGAACTCATCACTGCTCCATCACCGGCCACCCGACTTTCTTCCGCATTGCTTCCTGGAGTTCCCTGGTGTTCGAGCGGTAGGTGAGGTAGTCAGCCTCCCAGAAGAGAATCTGCGGCGCGCCCAGCTTCTCTGCTAGCTCATAGTCTCGCTCGAAATCGGCAGGCTTTTCGGGCACCCATGCGAACAGCCACAGGTCCACCAACCCTTCAGTCTCTTCCTTCAGCGCCGCATACGCCTTTTCGATGTTTCCCCCGTGCGCGACGTGTCCCTCCGGCACGGTGGCATAGTAGCTCGCAGGCGCCGCAGCATCTATCAGACCCTCACGCGCCCACTGTCGCACATCAAGCAGCATCCCCTCCAGATTGCCGTTCACCCAGTAGCCGCTTCTATGAGACCAGGGGTGGTTGACGAGTACAGAGATCGGCAGGCCGGGTTTCGTTGCGGTCATGAACTCTTTGACCGAGCGCATGAACTGCGTCTGTGGCTCCGCCCGGTACTGCACCCACCTTGGGTCGCCGTTGGCGATGTCGTGAGGGTAGATGCCATACTCGGCCTTGAAGCCCTCGACCAGTGGCTCCTCATAGCCATAGTCTGCCACACCGTCTGAGTCGTTCTGTGGGTCGTCGCGGACATCACCAGTTCTGATCCAATCGATGAACAGTCCATCTATGTTATAGTTTTCAACGATTTCTTTTACTATTTCCAGTCGATATTCGCTCGCCTCGGGGTATGCGAAGCTCAACTGCGAGTGGTAAGGCCGGCCATCCCGCCTGACCCATCGATACTCCGGATGGGCCTTTGCGTAACGGCTGGAAATCCCCCAGGCATGGTCTTCTTCGTTGATGCTGATCCAGGCATGAATCTCAAGACCTATCTCGTGGCCGTATTTCACGGCTTCCGCAAGGCTGTCGAAGTTGGTGTAGTCGCAGGCTTCGAGCCTTTTCAGACTCTCCGCCTCGTCCTCCGCCGTCCTGCCCATGGAGGCCCTGAATTTGTTGACGAGTTCTATGTCCTCGGGGGCCTGCGGAGTGAGGAAGCTGTCCGGGTCTCTCTTGCCCTCCGGGTCCTGCAGAGCGCTCTTGTAGACAGCTCTGCCGCCATCGCGGGTCCGCCAGTATATTCGCGACCACCCTGCGGCCTTGCAGTTATCGAGCATATACTTCACGCCCGCTGCGTCCATTGTTATGTTCTCATGCAAGTGCTCCGCGATCCAGTCGCTGTGCGTGAGCGGGGAACTGAGTATGATGGATTTCGATGAGTTCAAAGTAACGTGCCTCCGGTCTACATTTCTGCTTCGTGTCTATCATCCACACGTGCGAATTGGCAGCTTACAACGCAAGGTTGCAGCGCGCGCCCTCCGGACGCGGCTACAACCTTGCTATGCTTCGGCAGGCTTTTCGCGCCGAAGCTACACCACAAAGGCGTCGGGCAAAAAGCGTCCCGACGCATAGCCTGTTACTACATCTCCAAGAACTCCGGCAGGTTGGTCTTTAGCCATGCTTGGAAGCCCGCGAGGAGTTCTGGGGTGCAGGATGGGTAGGGTCCACGGCAGATCAGGCTGGTCTTGAGGAACCCTGCCGAGAGGCCCAGGAGCCTGTCGATTGCGCTGTCCACGCAGCCTGCGTCAAAGCACGGCTTCAGACCCTCGAATATCAGTTTGTCCAGCTTCGTCATCCATACGTCGAGTTCGTCCCACTTCTTCTCGAAGAGCAGGTCGAAGATCATCAGGATCAGCTTGGGGTTCTGGTAGATCAAGGAACTGCAGCACCCGATCGCGCCGTAAGGTCCAAGCTTGCCGATCTCGTTCTCACCCACAAAGACGGCGAGGAACTTGCTCAGTTCGGCGCAGCCTTCCACGGCACAGCCCACGGTGCCATCGTTGGCCTTCACGCCGATCACTTCCGGCACAGCCTGCTTTATCTGCTTGTGGAGATCAACCGAGATAGCTTTCTTGGCGCGGAGAGTCTCGTAGATGCTGATAGGCATCCCTGGCGCTGCCGCCGCGACCTCTTTGAAGAACCGCACAACCGAATCGTCCGGGACTTCCATCCAGAACGGAAGCGCGATCTGTATGGCGTCCGCGCCCCTGTCCATCGCGTATTTCGCCCGGCGGGCAGCGCCAACCGTAAATGTGGAGGTGCAGCCGATCATCACAGGGATTCCGGTACCCTTGCACTCGGCGATGGTAGCATCGGTGACCGCCTTGAACTCATCGAAATCCAACGCGTAAAACTCGCCGGTTGTGCCGCCGGTGTATATACCGGGCACCCCGGCCTCGCAGCATCGGGCGATATCCTCGCGGTAAGTCTTCTCGTCGAAGCTGTAGTCCTGCTTCCATGCTACCGGAAGTCCGGCCCAGGGCCCTCTTAGTTGCTCAATCTTCAGCATCTGGTTCTTTCTCCTATCACACTTCGGTATTGGTTTCGACTCCGCTCAACCAGCGGCGGCGTTCATTGAGCGGAGTCGAAATGAACGGCTTCTCTGCAACGCTTCCACACGGAACGACTGGTTTCAACTCCGCTCAACCAGCGGGCTGCGCTTCTTATCAGTTCGCTTCCAGTATCGTGTAGTTGATCCCGGACGTGCCCCCGACTACGCACCAGTACACTGCCATATAACGGTTCGCGCCCAGGGAAACCAGCGAGGGCGCGCCGAACTGGAAGTCTACCACCGCATAGTTGCCCTGAGATATGGCGCCCACGGTCTTTACCTGCGGCTCAAAGATCGGGGCGTCGAAGAGCAAATCGCATCCGGTCTTGGTCAACTTGCCTATCATCCCCCGCACGCCGACCGGGTTCCGGCGGTGGTTGTAGGCAAATAGAACGAGGTCACCGCCAAGCGACACGGGCCAGCCGGTCTGGCCCATCACCGGCATCTGCATTGGCGCTGACCACGTAGCTCCGCCATCATCACTGAATACAAGGCCGTTGGCAATGTCCTCATCAACAGCCAGGTCATTGGCCCAGCAGGTCGCCATCAACCTGCCACCCGGAAGCTCGGCTATTCTGGCCTCCCAGTATCCGGTCTTGCCTGAGGGGTCGAAGAACATGATCGAGGGTTTGGTCCAGGTCTTGCCATTGTCCGAAGACCGGATGCAGCAGATTCTGTGCCCGAATGGCGACTCCCCCACTACCTCCGGCCACGTGGAGAATGAGATTATCAGGTCCCCACTCCCCAGCGCCAGGACCCCCGTGGGAATCTCCAGCGGGGCGTCGATTCCGTGGGGGACCTTCACGTATTTCGACCACGTCCTTCCGCCATCGCTTGATCTGCGTAAGGCCATAGAGTTGCGCCGCATGCCGAGACTGACCGGGTCGACCAGAGGGGCGTCAGGGTTGGCGGGGTCTATTTCCCATCGCCCTCCCAGGCATAATAGCTCACCGTCAAGACCATGGTTGATGAAGTCGATCTCCGACCAGGACGGGATCGGGTCTGCAGACCACCCAGGATCCACCGGCCCCTGCAACTGCCAGGCCTGGCCGCCATCGGTCGATCTGGAGATCATTGGGTGGATATCCGATGTCTCCATCTCCCTGCTGGCGACAAATGAACACACAAACTCACTGCCTGACAGCTTCAAGACACGGGCGTAGTACCCCTGCGGGCCTCTCTGCTCGCGGTAGATGACCCCTGTAGATGTGACCTCAAACCTCTCAGACTTGCTCATAAATACCCCTTTCAGAGCGCAATTTCGTGCAGTATACAGATTCTCCCGAGCCTCTCAGCCCGTCTTCCTGGGTCTCCACCTCACCCCCGGGTCGAGTAGGTGGGTACGGAGTTTGCTCTGTGCCGTCTGCCTGTCTCGCGATATTATCGCGTTGAGTATCTCCCGGTGCTGCCCGGTTGTGTGACGAATCGACGCTTTCACCAACTCCTCATCGTCCCGAAGCTCGACGGAACCCGAGAAGAACTCATAGCCCCTTGCCACATACTCCCTCAACAGCAGGCTGAACCCCGCCAATATCGGGCTGTCTGCTATCTGCGCCAGAGTTTCGTGGAACTGGATGTCGTAGATGGCCGCTTCAGTTTCCGTCTTCGAAGACTCAATCTTCCCGACCAACGCTCGGAGCCGGGCAATCCCCGGCTTGTCTATCTTCTCAATGACCATATTCATGATCCCGGCTTCGATCACCAGTCTTCCTTCCATTAACGCGCCGGAGTCGTGAGCGCCTTCGAGTATATAGGCATTCAGCTTATCGGCCAGCAAAGGGGCATCGGGACTCTTCACAAATGCTCCCCTGCCGGTCCTGATTACAAGCACACCCTCGGCCTGCAGTCTCGTAAGGGCCTCGCGAACGGCGTTTCTGGAGCAGCCGAAGTTCCGAGCAAGGTCACGTTCGGACGGCAGCCTGCTGCCGGACTGGAGTTTGGAATCCTCTATGTGCTTTCGCACAGCCTCACATATCTGGTCCACCAAAGTGACCGGCGTTAGCGGACTAAGAACACTCAAAGCGTATACCTCCGCGGCAAGAACAGCCGCTGCAAGTCACAAGCGGCAGGGTGGCCCTACCACACTACCAGTAGCAGTATAGTGCCGGACTGACCGATTGTCAACAGTTCTGGTCAAACATGTTGCATCCGAGGGAAAACGCCCTGGTTAGCTGTCAAGGGACTCTGTCCGCTAGACTATAGGAATGGGGACATTCACTTGAGTAGCAAACAGCGGTGCAGGCGAAAGATATCCCGGCCCCGCACAAGTCGCTGGCCCCTCTTTGGTACCCACCCCACGCCCGTGGTATACTGCATCAGTAGCCTGAGTTGTAAGGGGGTAATCGTATGTCCGAACGAGTATCGGTAGAAACAGCGTTGGAAATGTTTGCGCAGAAGTTCAACTGCGCTGAGGTTGTGTTGACTGGGTTGGTGAAGGAGTTTGGGCTGGATTGCGCTTGCGTACCTCGGGTCGCCACGGCTTTTGGCGGGGGGATGAGCGGACAGGGGAAGACTTGCGGGGCGCTGACCGGGGCTATGATGGCGCTGGGCCTGAAGTTTGGGCGTGAACGAGGCGATGATAACGAGTCCAAGGCCATCACCTACGGCAAGGTGCGCGAGTTGTTCAAGGCCTTCGAGAGCGAGTTTGGCACCTGTGGCTGCTTTGACCTCATTGGGATCGACCTGACCACCCACGAGGGTCTCCAGCAGGCTGCGGCAGCCGGGCTGCACGAGAACATATGCCCCAAGTACGTCCGCTTCGCCTGCGAGACCACCGCAGGATTGATGTAGGATCCCTATCAGAAGTCTGGAGCAAAGCTATGAGAAACCTGATCTGCGTGATGGTAATGACAATGGCCCTGGCGTGTGTGGCGCACTGCGCCGCGCCTAAGGCTGGCGATGTCGTATTTCGGGCCGGCTTTGAGAAGTCCTCGGAGCGGGATGCCTGGCCTCAGGCGGATTTCGTGAGTTGGGACAAGGGGTTCAAGAGCGCGACATCGATGCGCGTGACGGTTGCCCCGGATCAGTTGGCGGGCGGGCACATGATCAGCATACCGCTCGACCTGTCCCGCTATGGCAAGTGCAAGCTGCTTTTCGAGTGTATGGCTAAGGCAGACAAAGTCACCAAACCGCCGCACCCGTATCTCGGCGTCAAGTTCATGGTACACTACGGGTCCAAGTCGCAAGGGCCTGCCTGGGTGAACGAGAACGACGTCCATGGTTCATTCGATTGGCGCAGAGTCCGCTTCACCGCTCGTATCCCCGAGGACGTCACAGGCGGCCAGATCGGCCTTGGCCTGCAGGATAGCTCCGGCCAGGTGTGGTTCGATGACATCAATATCACGGTTTTCAGCCTGCTCACAGAACCGCCGGTGCGCCCCAAGCCGCCGGTGAATCCTCCGCCTGCATTCAAAGGCCACAACCTGCCTCGGCTGCGCGGGGCTATGTCGCCCAACTACTTCCGTGACGAGGACATGCGGGTGCTCGGCACGGAATGGAAAGCCAACGTCATACGTTGGCAGCTCACGCGCAACTGGGGCGCCCCCGGCACCGACCGCGATCTTGCTGAGTATGGCCGCTGGCTCAATGGCCGGCTCGATGAATTGGACAAGGCGCTGGTTGCCTGCCGCCGCTACGGGATGAAGGTGGTGGTGGACATCCATTCACCACCCGGTGGCCGCTATGCCAACAACGATATGGCCATCTTCAACGAACGCAAGTACCAGGAATATTTCGTTGAGATGTGGCGAAAGATCGCCCGCCGCTACAAAGGCAACACAACCATCTGGGGATATGACCTGATCAATGAGCCGCAGCAGGAAGAGCCATCACCGAGAGGCGTGGCGGACTACCTCGGCACCCAAGTTCTCGCCGCGAAGGCCATCCGGAAAATCGACCCCAAGGTGCCAATATTCATCGAGGCGGCGGCAGGTGATTCAGCATGGGGTTTTCGTGAGCTCGAACCAGTCAAGATTCCGAACGTGATCTACCAGGTCCACATGTACAGCCCAGGCGAGTACACCCATCAGGGGGTAGGCCGCCCTTGGGTTTCCGCCACATATCCGGGCGTGATCGCGGGTGAACTCTGGAACAAAGACCGCATCCGCAAGGAGCTTCAGCCGGCGCGCGAGTTCGAGCTTGCCTACAACGCGCACATATACGTGGGTGAGTTCAGCGCAATCCGCTGGGCTCCGGGAGCCGCCGACTACCTGAGAGACTGCATCGACATATTCGAGGAATATGGCTGGGACTGGACATACCACGCTTTCCGCGAGTGGGACGGCTGGAGCGTGGAGCACGGCAGCGACAAGAACGACGCTCAGCCCACCAAAGAGCCTACCGACCGCAAGAAGGTATTGCTGGAGTGGTTCGAGAAGAATGTGAAGCCGACGTTTTGAGGACCGCGTCCTCCAACACAAACTAATGGAGAAAGAATTGCAGAAATCTGAGTCAGAGATCAAGGTATCCCGGTTGCGCTGCGAATATGCAGTCAATCCTATAGGCATTGGTGTCCGCCAGCCACTGCTGAGCTGGATAATCGAATCAGTTGAGCGTGGCATCGTGCAGTCCGCGTATCAGGTTACAGTCTCAGCGGTCGATGGAGGCCTGCTCTGGGACAGCGGCAGAGTTGAGACGAGCCAGTCGACCAACATTACCTACGCTGGAGCGCCTGTGAAGTCCGGTGTGCGCTATTCCTGGAAAGTGCAGATACGGGACAACAAAGGCCGTGAATGCGAGTCCGAGGAAGCGTTCTGGGAGATGGGTCTTCTGGAGGACTCGGACTGGCAGGCCAAGTGGATCTCAGCCAAACCGGAGGGCGCTGAGCCGACCGCTCTCGCTCCCGCCGCCTACCTGCGCAAGCCTTTCAGCATCGACCGGCAGGTCAAGCGCGCCAGGCTGTACTCGTCCGCCCTTGGTGTATACGAGCCTTATTTGAATGGCGTTCGTGTAGGAGAGAACGTGCTGGACCCAGGCTGGACCGACTACAGTATCCGCGTCTACCACCAGACATTCGATGTCACCGAACTGCTCAGAAACGGCAGGAACGCGTTTGGGATGGTCCTGGGTGACGGTTGGTACTCCGGCTGGGTGGGCGGTGTCGTCAAGCCCAATGTCTACGGGCCTTACCCAGTGGCTATCGCCCAACTCGTGATAGAGTACACGGACGGCTCCACGGAGGTAGTCGCGACTGATGATACGTGGAAGACCTCCACCGGCCCCATACTTCAGTCCGACCTCCTGATGGGCGAAGTATATGATGCGCGGCTCGATATGCCCGGCTGGAGCAAACCCGATTTCGAGGATACTGCCTGGTCGGTGGTGGCCCTGGCAGACCCGGGGAAGCTCCCCGAAGCGCAGGTCGGCCCGCCAGTCCGGAAGATCGAGGAAATAAAGCCGATTTCGGTTGTCGAGGCCTCGCCGGGCGTATTTGTGTTCGATATGGGCCAGAATATGGTAGGCTGGGCCAGGCTCAAGGTCAGCGGCAAGGCCGGAGACTCAGTCACTCTGCGGTTCGCCGAGATCCTCCAGTCCGACGGCCGCATCTACACAGAGAATCTTCGCGGCGCCAAAGCAACCGACACCTACGTGCTCAAAGGCTCGGGCGTGGAAGTCTTTGAGCCTAGTTTCACGTTCCACGGCTTCCGCTACGTCGAGGTTACCGGATACCCGGGCACGCCCACTCTGGATGAAATCACGGGAGTAGTCGTGCACTCCGACACTCCAATGACGGGCCACTTCAAGTGCTCTCATGCGGCCATCAACCAGCTCCAGCATAACATCCTATGGGGTCAGAAAGGCAACTTCCTCAGCGTCCCCACCGATTGCCCTCAGCGCGACGAGCGGCTGGGATGGACAGGCGATGCGCAGGTTTTTGTCCGAACGGCGACATTTAACATGGATGTCGCGAGCTTCTTCACAAAGTGGTTGGTAGACCTTACCGACGACCAGACTCCCGAAGGAGCATTCCCGGATCTTGCACCGCACATCGTCTGCGGAGTCGGAAATGCCGCGTGGGGGGATGCCGGAGTGATTTGCCCTTGGACGATCTACCAGGCCTACGGCGACACGCGGGTTCTTGAGAAGCATTACCAGTCAATGGCAGCGTGGGTCCAGTACTGCAAGAGCAAGAGCGAAGACCTCATTCGCCCCGACGAAGGCTATTCCGACTGGCTTTCCATCAACGCGAACACACCACCGAACGTTCTTGGCACTGCGTATTTCGCTTATAGCACTCGCCTGGTGTCGAAGATAGCATCCGTCCTTGGCTACGAGGCTGATGCGCAGAAATACGAAGCCCTTTTCCAGCAGATCAAGGCTGCTTTCAACCATGCCTTTGTAGACTCAGTGGGCCGGATTACAGGAGATACGCAGACCTGCTATGTCTTGGCACTGCGGTTCGATTTGCTGCCGAAGGACCAACGCGAGATCGCAGTCAAGTACCTGGTCGAAGACATCAAGGCGAAAGACTGGCATCTTTCAGCGGGCTTTGTTGGAGTCGGATACCTGCTGCCGGTGCTCACGCAGACCGGCAACCTGGACACCGCCTATCGCCTGCTCCTGCGGGACACATTCCCTTCGTGGCTCTACCCGGTGAAGCACGGCGCTACCACTATATGGGAGCGGTGGGACGGCTGGACTGCGGAGAAGGGGTTCCAGGACCCCGGCATGAACTCGTTCAACCACTATTCGCTGGGTTCGGTCGGCGAGTGGATGTATGCGACAGTCGCGGGCATCGACCTCGATCCCGCCAACCCCGGCTACAAACACCTGATAATCCGGCCACGCCCGGGTGAAGGCATCACCAGCGCGGAGGCTAGTCTCATGAGCGTTTACAGCCGTGTTGCGACGGACTGGAAGCTCGTAGATGGCAAGTTCACGCTGGACGTGACCATCCCGGCAAACACCACAGCCACGGTCTACATTCCGGCAAGCGATGCGGGGAAAGTCACCGAGTCAGCCAAGCCCGCCAGCGAAGCTGAATGCGTCAGCTTCCTGAGGGTTGAAGACGGCGCCGCCGTATACGAGGTAGGCTCCGGGGAATACCACTTCCAGTCCTAGACGCCAAGTAGCTACTATGTGGAGCGAGTGGGGGCGATGTTTCGGGCACCCGACTACACAGCCCTCACTCACTCCGACTCCACTACTTCAGCCCGCTTCCGGAACGCCATGCTGTACAGCTTGGCCACCACCACCGTGACGACGCAGCCTATCGTTGCATACCACATGAACGATATCGTGGTCAGGAATGTGACCGGCAGCAGGACTGCTACCCCGACACCCCATCCCACCAGCGCCCCCGCGGTGGTGGTTCGCTTGGAGAGCGCGCCTAGCAGGAACAGGCCCAGCAGCGGTCCACCTACCACTCCCACCGCCATATTGCTTGCTTCCAGCAGGGACCCAAGTCGCTGCACGACGAATGCCAGAATAAGCACCAGCGCCCCGTAGCCCAGGGTCATCCATTTCGCCAGCCGGATCTGGGTGTCCGCAACAATCTCCTTGCCTTTGCGCATTCTTGGCAGAATGTCCACCACGGTAGCCGTTGTCAGCGCATTGATCCCTGCAGAGATGGTGGACATACTGGCGGCGTAGATGGCGGCAATGAGAACTCCCGGCATACCCGCCGGAAGCTCGTTGATCACGAAATATGGCAGAATCTGGTCGGCTTTTGTGATTTTGCCCGCAGCCAGTGGGTCGCCGTGGACCGAGTAGAACGCGTACAAGACTGCGCCTGTGACGTAGAATACAGCTATCACGGGCAGCGTGAGCGAGAGCTTTATCCACAGCGACTTCTGAGCGGCCTTAAGGTCGGTGGCTGTGAGATAGCGCTGCACGGATACCTGGTCGGTTGCCATCTGCACAAGATTAGTGAACGCTCCGCCGATAAGCAGGCCCCATATGGTAATCCGCACCCTTGGGTCGAGATCAAAGCTCAGCGCCAGCTTCCCGCCATCGTGGCTCAACTGATATGCGCCCGCGACCCCACCAGGAATCTTCATCGTCGCAACCACAAGTATGATGATCTGCCCGCCAAAGAGGACCACGAACTGCATCACGTCTGTCCAGATAACCGCCTTCATACCGCCGATGGTGGTGTAGATGGTAGTGAGCACACCCGTGAGGACTATGGTCGCCCAGAGCGGGAACCCTGTTACCTGCTGCAGCGCAAGCGCGGGAGCATAAGTGGCAAGCGCCAGCCAGATGACGGCGCGGATGATGAAGAGGGAGGAGGACAGAGTCCGCACACCGGGGGAGAACCTCTCCTCCAGGAACTGGTAGGCAGTGAAGAATCGCTTCTGGTAGAAGAATGGCAAGAAGAGCAGAGTGGTGACGGGAGTAGCGATGAAGAAGCTGAGTCCGACCAGCACGAATGACAGGTCGTGGGCGTATACTTCACCGGGCGCTCCAAGATAGCTGATGCCGGAGAACAGCGCCGCAAGCACGGATATGGCAACCACTGCGGAGCTCATGCTGCGGCCTGCGAGGAAGTAGTCGCTCAGATTGCGCTGCTCCTTCACAAACACCACGCCGACCAGCACCGAGGCGATCAGGTAAACGATGAAGATGGTGTAATCAATCGGAGCAAAATGGCTCATTGCGCTTATCACTCTCCCAGTAAATGATCGTTCAGGAACGGCGCTGCAATACCAACTCAAACTGCTTCGCCTGAAGCGGCGCGAATTCCTCCGGGTTGGACTCATAAGGAACAAGGATTGTTGCACGGAGATGTCGTATACAGAGGCAAGCAAACTCAGAGATCAGGAACCCAACGCAAGCGAGGTTGTAGATGAGCGGGCTCGTGGTTGCCTCGGTGGGGGCACGTTTGCTCGCGACAACAAGTATTGGGGGTACGGACTGCCGGTATGAATAGAAGCCACTATCTTTTCAGGTGCGGTACTTCGCAACTTACTGTCATTCGCGTGGTCACATTGCTGGTGCTGATCTGCCTGGGCCTTGCGGCTCAGACAGCGCACGCTGAGAAAGTGACCACGATCAAGTTCTTCGCTCAGGCATTCACGCCCGAGATAGTGAGTGGCGATAATCCCAGGCCGCTGCACGAGTTCACCAGACTCGCCCGCGAGTGGGAGGCCTTGCACCCCGGCGCGAAGATCGAGTTCGTCAAGCAGCCCTTCGGTGAGTACACCACGTGGCTCCTCACCCAACTCAAGGGCGGTATGGCTCCGGATATTGTCTGGACCCAGGCCGAACAAGCCAACGATTTCGCCAAGAACGGCTGGTTCCAAGACATAAGCCCGTACCTCGAGAAGCCAAACAAGTATGTGCCGGGCAACAAGCGATGGCTGGACCTCCTGTATGCGGACCACATCCACACCAGGCGCGCTCCCGATGGAAACCTCTACGTGCTGCCAATCGACCTCGGCGACGTCGGCATCTACTACAACAAAGACATCTTCCGGAAATTGGGCGTGGAAGTGCCCAATGACTGGGAAGAGTTCACGAGCGCCTGCCAGAAGATCCAGGATGCGGGCTACGTGCCTATGCTGATGATCGGGGAGTGGATGTGGATGATGCAGATGAGGGCATTTGTTCACGATCAGGTGTGGCGAGACAAGGTTCCACTCATCGATGTGCGACAGAGCAAACTCGGCGGATTCCGAGGGGTGGACCAGCAGGAGTTTGTGCGCGCATACAAGAAAGGCATCTGGTCGCTGCGGGACCCGCGCTCCACAGACTGCCTGCGCATCAACAAAGACTGGATCAAGTACTGGAACAAGGACTACCTCAGCACTACGGATACCCGCTTGTTCCGCACGGGCAAGGCTGCTATGTGCTTCAACGGCTGCTGGTACACGGCGGAGCTTGACCGCGACCCCCTGCGGAAGTTCGAGTTCGGGGTGTTCCGCATGCCGATGCTTACAAAGAAGATTACCAAATATGCCCCCGGAGCGCCCGCGGGCAGCTTTGGCGGGGCGGCCTGCCAACAGTACGGCATCACCAACAGCGCAATGAAGGCGGGAAAGGTGGACCTCTGCCTGGACTGGCTGATGTTCATATCGGCGCCTCGGAACCTCGGCCCCCTGGTTTCCGAGGCGAAGGTCAGCTTGCCCAACAGCCCTCTTGTGGCCCCGGACCCCTCTATGAAGGCTTTCGCCGACTCGCTGGCAGCCGGGCGGGCGATGTTCACCGGGGAGCCGGAGATGAAGCAGTACAACGAACAGTGCTACCGGGTGCTGCAGGGGTATTTCGGCGGGCAGTTCACGCTGGAGGAAGCTACCGCCAAGCTTGAATACTTCCTGAAGGGGTCGGTGGACACGCTAATTGCCGAGAACCCGCAGTGGAGCTTCGACAAAAACTGGGAGATACTCCCCGACAGGCCCAAGGACAAGTGGCCCAAACCCGCAGAGTCGCCGCCGGTTGTGAGGTACATCCCGTGGGCGTTGTTGGGCGCGTTTCTCGTGAGTTCGGCGGTGGTGATTGTGCGGAGACGGCACGAACTCGCTCGTGACATCAGAAAGAGGAGAGGGATGTATCTCTTCATCCTGCCCACAGTCCTGCTTCTGGTGGCGTTCAACTACTACCCGATCGTGTCCGCGTTCTACCATTCCCTGTTCAACTGGACCAGTGGCGGGTCATCGGTGTGGGTGGGGTTGGCGAACTTCCGGGAGCTTTTCGGCGACCCTATACTCGGCCTGTCCGCCATAAACGCGCTCAAACTGCTGGCCTTCGGTATAGTCGTCTCTATCACTGTGCCGCTGGGCGTAGCGGAACTGATATTCCACCTGCGAAGCGCGCGGGCCCAATACGCATATCGCGTGATCTTCCTGATACCGATGGTGGTGCCCGGCATTGTGGGGCTTCTGATCTGGGGTCTCTTCTATGACTACAACATAGGCACAATCAACCAGTTCCTGAGGCTGGTCGGTCTCGCCAACCTGGCCCAGGTCTGGCTCGGCGACCCGAAAGTGGCGCTCTACTCCCTGATGCTCATGGGCTTCCCGTGGGTGAGCGGGTTTGCGCTGCTGATATACTACGCCGGCTTGCAGGGGATCCCGGTGGATGTTCTGGACGCCTGCAAGATCGACGGCGCGAGCGTGATGCGGCGGATATGGTCCGTGGACTTGCCATTGGTCATGTCTCAGATAAAGCTGTTGGTGATCCTGGGCTTCATCGGGGGTCTGCAGGGTTTCCAGACGCAGTTGATACTAACCAAGGGCGGCCCGGGTTATGCCACCACCGTCCCCGGTCTGCACCTCTATCAGAACGCGATGGCCTTTGACCGCATGGGATACTCCTGCGCAATAGGGGTTGTTCTATTCGTGGTGATACTGGGTCTTACCTACGCCAACATGAAGTATGTGAAATCAAGCACGGAGTATGAGGGGAAATGAAAAACGCAAAGAACACCATCGTTAAGGACTTCCCGATTCACCTGGTAGTGGGCGTGATCGCAGTGCTCACCCTGTACCCGTTCATCTTTATGCTCATCACGTCGCTCAAGACCAATGAGCAGTTCTACCAGCAGTTCTGGGGGATAGCCAAACCGCTGCAATGGGCGAACTACATTCAGGCGTGGGACGGGATACGGAGCTATGTATTGAATAGCTTCATTGTCAGCGTGGTATCCGTTGTCGGCGTGCTTGTGGTGGGGTCACTCAGCGCGTATGCCTTCGCGAGATACAAGTTCCCCGGAAGCACCGTGATATTCTATATGGTGATCTCGCTGATGATGATCCCCGGAGTGCTTACGCTCATTTCCTCGTTCATGTGGATGAAGCAGTTCCCCCTTGCCGGAGGGAACGATTGGCTGGGGCGCGGCGGGATCGGGCTTCTGAACTCCCACTTGGCGCTGATTCTGCCCTATATCTCCGGGGGGCAGGTGTTCACCATCTTTGTCCTCCGAAGCTTCATCGCCGGCATCCCCGAGGACCTGTTTGAGGCTGCGAGGATAGACGGGGCCAGCGACTGGCAGACATTCCGAAAGCTGGTCCTCCCGCTTTCCACTCCGATACTGGGCACTATGGCGATTATGAACCTGCTGGCGGTCTGGAACGACTACGTGTGGCCCCTGATAGTGCTGTCGGACGATGCCAAGAGGACCCTCACCATCGGCCTGGCGTTCTTCCAGGGTATGCACGCCACCACCTACGGTCCCCTGATGGCCGGCTACACCCTCGCCTGCCTGCCGCTGCTGCTGCTGTTCCTTTTCACGATGAAATACTTCGTGGAGGGCCTGACATCCGGGGCGCTGAAGGCGTGAGGGCGCGCTCCCGGAGGAATTCGCCTGCTTGAGGGTGAAGTTAGAGACAGCGGCACCGGCCAGGGACTACGACGTCCCGGCAATAACCGACTCAAAGGAGAGTTACAGCATTGACGCAGGCAATTGGTTTTGACAACGAGAAATACCTCGAGGAGCAGACAGCCGCGATACTCGAGCGCGTGACGCGCTTCAATGACAAGCTCTACCTGGAGTTCGGCGGGAAGATCGTGTACGATTATCACGCGGCGCGCGTGCTGCCCGGATTCGATCCGTGTGTCAAGATCCGCCTGCTGCAAAAGCTCAAGGACAACGCGGAAGTGATCTTGTGCATCTTCGCTGGGGACATTGAACGCAAGAAGATGCGCGCTGATTTCGGGATCACATACGATGCCGACGCTCTCAAGCTGATCGACGACCTGCGGGAGTGGGGGGTCGAGGTGCGCGCGGTGGTGATCACCCGATACGAAGACCAGCCCTCCGCCGCGGTGTTCAGAAACCGGCTGGAGCGCCGCGGAGTGCGGGTATACACGCACCGCCGGACCAAGGGCTACCCCACCGATGTGGATGTCATTGTGAGCGAAGAGGGTTACGGCGCCAATGACTATATCGAGACCACCAAGCCCATTGTGGTCGTAACCGGCCCCGGCCCGGGCAGCGGAAAACTAGGCACCTGCCTCACTCAGCTCTACCACGACTGGCGGCGCGGCAGCAAGGCGGGTTACGCGAAGTTCGAGACATTCCCCATCTGGAACCTCCCGCTCAGGCACGAGGTGAACGTTGCATACGAGGCGGCTACGGCAGAAATGCGCGACGTGAACATGGTCGATCATTACCACCTGGAGGCATACGGTCAGACGACCGTCAACTACAACCGCGACCTCGAGGCATTCCCGCTTCTGCGGCGGATCATCGAGAAGGTAACGGGCGAGCCCTCGTTCTACAAATCGCCCACGGATATGGGCGTCAACCGGGCCGGGTTCGGCATTGTGGATGACGGCGCTGTCCGCCGAGCCGCGGCTCAGGAGATAATCCGCCGATACTACCGCTATGCGTGCGAACATGCGATGGGGCTGGTGGGACGCGAGCCGGTGGAGCGCATCAAGATGTTGCTCGACGACCTGAACCTGGCGCCGGAGAGTCGGCCTGTGGTGCTGCCGGCGCGGGCAGCCGCCGAGAAGGGACGCCTGGAGGACGAGGGTAACGAAGGCATCTTCTGCGGGGCGGCGCTGGAACTTCCCGATGGGTCTGTGGTGACGGGCAGCAACTCGCCTCTAATGCACGCCGCGGCCGCCCTGGTGCTCAACGCGGTCAAGAACCTGGCCAGACTGCCCAAGAACCTGCACCTTCTGCCGCCCACGGTCATCGAATCGCTGCGCCACCTCAAGACAGATGTGCTGCGAGGCAAGCGTGTGAGCCTGGATGTGGACGAGGTGCTTATAGCGCTTGCGATCAGCGCAACCACCAACCCTGCCGCGCAGATGGCCCTGGACACACTTGCCCAGTTGCGCGACTGTGAGGTGCATCTGACGCACATGCCCACGCCGGGCGATGAGGCGGGTTTGCGGAAACTGGGAGTGAACCTGACCAGCGACCCAGACTTCGCAACCAAGAGCCTGTTCATAAGCTAGGTGACTCACGCTAAGTCGCTCGTACACGTCACCCTGATCCTGAAACAAGTTCAGGACTATCAGGGTCTGTTCGCGATTGAGGCCAGTCTGGGATCACTACACGGAAGAGTATTGGTGCCGAAGAGGGGAGTTGAACCCCTACCCCCTTGCGAGGACATGGTCCTGAACCATGCGATATTGTAATTCCAGCTATTTAGCCTCGAAATCATCAGGAATTGTGGAGATAAGCACATGGTTCGCCCATAATGCTTGGCGAGGAGAACACGCCATGCCGAGTAGAAAATGCACCTACCCTCCCGACCTGTTACCTGAATGGAGTAAATGGATTCACTACTTCATCGACTACTGCGAGTATAAGGCGCTTTCAGTAAACACACTGGCATATTACCACGGTAGACTGATAGCCCTCGCCCGTTGGCTTCAGCAGGAGCGCCACGAAGCTACTCCGGTAGACATCACTCCCCAGCTTATCAGGCGGTTTCTCATGTGGGAGTCAACGACCCATTCCCGAAAGACGGCGAGGCACAGCTATATCACCCTGAACGTGTTCTTCAAGTGCCTTGAGATGGATGAGATCCGTCCGGATAGCCCAATGCGAAAGGTAGAGAGACCCAAGGTACCCGAGAGAATCATACCGTCGTTCAGTAATGAGCAGGTTGCTGCGCTGTTGAAAACGGCGGACAAGAGCACCCCCAGAGAAAAGGCTCTGATATACCTGATGATGGACACTGGAGCGAGAGCGTCTGAGGTATGCGGGATCCGCGTGAGCCAGGTCGATTTTGCGTCGAGAACCGCCATCGTAATCAGGAAAGGCAACAAGGAAGACACACTCTATTTCTCGGTCGGTACAGCGAGAGCCATCCAACTGTATATTGCTCAACACGACCTGGATGACGATGATCACCTGTTCTATTGCGATAGAGGCGGACCCTTGAACCGGGCCTCTCTGGCTAAGGTGGTGACCAGACTCTGCCGGAGGGCCGGGATTCAGGGGGTGCGGACCTCGCCCCATACCCTTAGGCACACATACGCGACCCAAGCCATCAAGAGTGGCATGGACGTGTTCAGCCTGCAGAGACTGATGTGTCATCGCGACCTAAGTACGACCAGGCAGTACATTGATCTGGACGGCGAGCACCTCAGAGCGGCTCAGGATCGTCACAGTCTGGTGATGTCGGTCAAACGGTCACGTAGGTAGCGTCAATCGGGGGAGGTTTCTGCTTCCCCCAAAACATCCTTGATGTTCCTGATGTCCATCAGCACCACGGCGTCCGGGCACATCTCGGCGAGTTCTTTAGCGGTCACGGCCCCGATGCTACTGTGAGCGCCCTTGGGGTGGAGGATCACACACGGAATCGTCCCCTCCGGGGCGTTCTTTCGCGCCTGAGTCAACGCATCGACCAGCATCTTGGGCACCTGCTCACCGTGTTTGACTTCGGGTGCCAGGATGGGGTGCTTGATGTCGGGTTTCCCGGTACCGTCGTTCGGGTCTCGTGTGCCGTTGAGTGATTTGGCTATCCTGCGCTCAGCCTGTTTCCACGCGTTGTCTGCCATATTTGATCTCCTTGTAACCGTCTACCCAATCGTACTGTCGAGTGGGACTGAGTGTCAAGGAAGCTGGAGGGCGATTCGGGTGTATCGGGCGTATCGGGTGACACAGGTGACGATCAGGGGGTACCTTCGCGCCCTGTCGAGCTTCAAATGTTGTCTGTATAGGTAGTTGCTGTTCCTGTAGTGTCCTGTGCTCATTCCTCTCCTGGTCTGTCCTGCCCTCTCCTCATTCCCTCGGTCTTTCGCCCTCGTTGCTCACTTTCGCTATCCTCCCTAGAGCGCTCCGTAATGGTTTCGTTCGTCCCTTCTACAGGTCAGAGCCGTCTCTCCTGACCCTGCTAGAGCTTGATACGCCTGCCCTTTTTTTTTGTCAGAGCAGGCGCATCGATTGCAGTTCCTATGGCTGTATATCGCCACGAATGCCACACAAGTTCGCGTCTGTGAAGTCCGCGCCTCTCGTGTCAGCGTTTGTAAGATCAGCTCCGGTCAAATCAGCATTGACGAGAATGGCGTCTCGTAGATCGGCACCTGATAGATCGGCACCGGCGAGTCTTGCCTCGCGGCAATCCGCTTTTCGGAGATCTGCGTTTCTGAGGTCACACGAGCTCAGGTTCGCGCCCGTGAGATTGCAGCCAAGGAAGGCTGCCCTGAACATGATGCATTCGGAGGCATTTACCCCCTGCATCCGAGAGCGACTGAACTTCGTCTTGTAACAGTGCGAGCCCCTCAGGATGGTATACTCAAGCTCCGCTTCTTGAAAGCAGACGTAAACGAGGTTCGAACTCGAGAAGTTCGCATTCGTACAAACGGCTTGGTAGAAGTCAGCTTCGGACAAATCACAGCCGGAGAAGTTCGTTCCCTGGCAGTTAGCACGCGTGAACGTCTTTCCCATACGCTGTGAGCCAAGCAAGACTACGTTGCCGTTCAGCTTACTACTGAAATCAGCCACGGTCATGTCAAGGTTGCTCAGATTTGCCTCCGTGAAATCGGCGTTACTGAGATCGGATTCTGTAAAGTCAAGTTGGCGGACATCGGTTCCCCAATAGTCCAACTGTTCTCGGTACTCTACTCCAAGCATTCTGTTCAACCTGTCTGCCAACTCGCGGGCACTTCTTGACCGGTCGATTTGATGATTGTCAATTTTCTCTGGGATACTCTCTTTATACACCACTATTCTTCCCTTGCACCTGCAATGGAGGTGCCACATTTATGAAATTGTTCCGCTGAACGAGCTGCCCAGCAATGCGCTCTCGACGCTGTAGACAAGATTGCCCCTAATCAGTCATAAATACCCGCCTTTCCCCAGCACGCCATAGCATTGACGCGACTGGCAACCGACATTTATATTGCTCTCTTAGGGTTATTATACCCAGTAGTTGCGACTTTTAAACATCTAGACGGCCAGAATATCCATAATATTTCAGAATAGTCGGCAAGCGAAGCCAAACTGTGCGTGATTTGTATTCGGTGAGTTGGCGACAGAAGAATGAACCGGGGATACGTCGATCCAATACAGCGTTAACCTGCGGCCTATGAATGCGGACTGAACGAGGCTAATTCACGGACTGGTGTGACCACCAGCGGAGCGGAGAAGCTTGGCCACTCCTCTAGAGTGGGGCAAAAGCACGCTCTCTTGCGGAAGTCGCTTAAGATTGCAAAGCCAGACGATGGCCTTGCCTGCCGCAGCTTCTTAGGGTCCCAACTCGCGGTATGGGAACTCATCAAGCTCGATTGCGGTCCACTGCTGCTTATGCAGAGGTTCCCTATTTATTCTGAACCTGCGTCACCATCGTCCCCCAGACCTGGCTGGCTATGATCGGCGTCATCGGGTTGCTGGCATCTACCGGCCAAACTGGCGTTACTACGAGCCGGCAGCCGTCCTCTACGGACATGATGTCCAGCTCGGCACTCTTATCCAGGTTACGGAGTGAACGCTTCACTATCTCGCTTGCCACGGTGAACTTCCCGTTACCCGATATGCTGGTTGGGGCTACCATATCAGTAATCTGCAGACCTCCCGCCTCTCCTGCTGATATGGTGATCTCGTTCCCATTGGCACTGGCCGATATGAGTATGTTGTTCCCCCTGGATATGACTTCGGCCCTGGCTACAAGCTGCAGCATAGCGCCCACAGTTGTCCGGAAAGCAAGGCCGTCTTCTTTCGTTGGAACGTGCTGGCTCCAATGGGCGAACTTGTCGGCATTGGGTAGTTGGGTCGTGACCACGCCAATCTTCTTTGACGCTGCGTCGTGCGGAAATAGCAGGCAGACCTGGTCGTTGTTGGTGTAGAGGGCAACCTGACCGGAAGCTTCGCCGAGCAGTTTGTTCACATAGGCCAGGTAGTCCCTGTGCAGAAGCAGTGCCCGTGGGTTCTTCGATTCACTGACCTGTAGAGATGTAAAGCCCATAGCCACGCAGTTGGTGGCTACCAGGTTCACCCGGTCTTCCTCAAGCTCAAGATAGATTCCGGGAGTGTTGTCTATTGCGGTTCCTTTGTCCGCCGTGGGTATGACTACACTGCAGCAGTCGATCCATTGCTTCGCATCCAAGCTACCGTGGTTGTCCCAGTTCAATCCGCCGGCTATGGGTGACATTGCCGCCTCGAAAGCAGGGTCGGGGTTAGCGTCCATATCGATCACCGGGATGTGCTTATAGCTTCGCTTCCTCTTTGAAGTCTCGTTAGCTGAGGTTTCCACGGTCAGAGTGCCTTTCTCCAGAATCATATCGACGCTGCTGCCGTCTTCTGCCTGGGCCATTATGTCCAGAACCAGCTTGCCGGGCACGCACAGTCTCGGCTTCTTTGTTGCGGATGTAAGAGAACAGGGGATGTTGAGCCTGGCGGCCGTGAACTCGTTGGCCATTCCCAGCATCACATCCTGGTCGCCATTGACCGATATGAGCATCTTATCGAATGGGTGTGCGTTGTCCCTTGCCGGGAATACACTCGCCGCCTTTGATAGCAGAGACTTCAGGGCAGGGGTTATCTTGAACGTCAGTTTCATCGTATTGACTCCTTTGCTTGTGATGCCGCAGCCGCCATAGCCAGACCGACTGTAATGGCGTCCGGGTTGTCCCTCATCAGAATCCGATCCTGAAGACCGAGAGTTACGTCCAGCAGTTGGGTGTAGCTGATGCCGTTCATTTGAACCCTATTCTCCTTTGCCGTAGCCTGGAGGGCTCCAACCAGCTTTCCCAGAACCTCATGGGTGAAAGTCCGCATATCGCTTCCGAGGATGGCGGCTTTGGTTGCACAGTCCACCGCTTTGGCTATCTCGCCGGTGATAATCGCCAAGGCAGCTTCACCTACAAGCCGGTTGTCAGGTATGCCCAGGCCGTTGGATACTCTATCCAGTGTGAGTGACTCACCCGACATAAGCAGACCCTCGAGGATCTTGACAGCATCCCGATAGCTCCCGTGGGCCAGTGATGCTACCTTACTTACGGCAGACGCCTCGAATGAGATTTGCTCAGCAGTCAGTATCCGAATTAGGTAGCCGCCAATATCATCCAGCGAGCCCTCCCTGAACACGAACGGTATGCACCGGCTTGCCATTGTAGCCGGGACTTTGCCTCTCTCGGTGGTAGCGAGAATGAACACTACATGGCTTGGCGGTTCTTCCAGCGTCTTCAGAAAAGCATCCTTCGCGGGTCCAGTCAATTGTGCCACTTCGTCAATCAAAAAGACCCGCTTAGATAGTCCACTGGTCGGATAGTATCGGGTCATCTCTATGATGTTCTGGATGTTGTCGATACCCCTGTTGCTGGCAGCATCCAGTTCAACCACGTCACCGGCAGTGCCGCTCTTCAGCAGTCGTTCTACGGTAAGGCAGTTTTTGCAGGTGTTGCACGGCTCGCCACTCATAGAGTTGGGGCAGTTGTACAGTTTGGCCAGTATCCTTGCGGTTGTCGTCTTCCCCAGCCCTCGACTTCCGGTAAACAGCAGGGCCTGGTAGGAAGAGAGTTGCCCTATCCTGGCGACGTTACTCAAAACGCTGGTGATGTGAGACTGGCCGACCACGTCAGACAAGCGCTGCGGGCGGTATTTCATACTCAAGTTCATTTGGGTCCTCCGGCACGTGATACTTCAGATATTGGCATTCGCGAGAATAGGAACACATCGCGGGACTACAGTAACCAGTCTTGCAGGTTGGAGCGAGGTGACCATCGGCCATTTCGTCCATCGCCAGACAGACTCGATTCAGCAATTCCAAATAGTCGTCGATGTCCTGCTGGGTGCGAGATACTTTGAATACCGCCACAGGGTTGGTCTTTCGCGCCCTGTAGCCTACGTGATACTCAAAATCCACTGGGCCACCAGCAAGCAGGGCGTATGCCTGGGACTGCGTGCTACTCTCAGCCTTGCTCTGATTCCAGGTCGATCCGGTGATCTTCCAGTCGATCATTATCCCGTCTTTCTGGATCAGGTCAACGATGCCTGTGAACGACTTCCCATTGTCCAGGGTGGTTGTCATTGTCAGCTCACTGGCCGCTGGGTCGATGCCGCCCATATATGCTGTGTGGTAGTATTCAAGGACATTCTGGGTGCCGTTGAGCATCTTGGCCACAGCTTCGGGGTCAATGAACGGCAGACCGGCTTCCGTTCTCAGGTGGGCAAACTCGGCCTCCAGTATCTTGGTCAACTGGTCGAGGGTGAAGTCGAAGTTGTAGAGCATCCTGTAGTTGAAGAAGTGACGCATAGTCGCGTGGAATGCGCTCCCTATCATCATCGGCAGGGTCGGCGGCTTCTTGACCCCCAGTATGTATCTCAGATAATAGGCCATCCTGCAGTCCAAGAATGTATTCACCTGGCTGTAGCTGATGGCCGTGACAGGCTTGCGAGGTAGGGTTGCGATTTCGTGGAGTTCCATTCTATGACGCCTCCTTATCGGTTCTTCTGGTTCAATCCTGCTGCCTTAGTATGGTGACAATGAACCAAATTGGTTGCCTAGCGACTCTACAATGGTGTCTCATTGCGCAGTGTATGCTTCTGGTTGTAGACCTGCTGCATTGGAACGATACCTACTCTGCTACTACCTACCAGGGCCCAATCGCGAGTCTGGGGATGATGGATGTGGAAGGATAGTTCTGGATCGCTGGAGAACTCCTATATGCTTGCTGGCCCTAATCATAGGCATCTCATCGGTGTCAATGCACATCAAGCGAGGTCGTGTGAATGAGAACAATTGTATTGGTCGTGCTGAGTGCTCTGCTTTGCGTAGTAGCGTTGGCCGGCGAGCCGCCATCCGAGCCCATACTACGAATGGAGACGGGCACACATACAGATGCCATCCTCCAAATCGGAGTGGATGCCAAGGAGCAATACCTGGTCTCTTGTTCAATAGACAAGACAGTAAGGCTGTGGAGCCTGCCTGAGCTACTTGGGGGCAGTCTGAAGAGCAATCCTCCTTCGCTGTCTGTCTATCGGGTGCCAATAGGCTCCGGGTTCGAAGGTGCGCTAAACGCCGTGGCCATTTCACCCAACGGGAAGCAAATCGCCTGCGGAGGAGCTACAGGTGGCCAGTGGGATGATGGTTCTGCGTGTGTATATATCTTTGATCGCGGGACAGGTGCTATTGTCAAGAGGTTAACTGGGCTGAGCAGTGTTACCGAACTCCAATACAGTCCGAATGGACGGCATCTGGCCGCTGGCATGGCTTGGGGTGGCACAAAGGTCTGGGACGTGAGTCGCGCATATGCAGAGGTCTCCTCGGACTCTGTTTATGCTAGCAGCGTCCGCGGCCTTGCTTTCTCGTCAGACGGGAAGCTAGTGACGTCTTGCTATGATGGCAGCGTCAGGATATATGATACTTCGTTTGAATGTACCGAAAAGGTAATGGCCTCTACGGCTATGCCCCGTGATGTGTCTTTCTCTGAGACTGGCCAGAGCGTTGCCGTTGGGTTCTTCAGCCGCTGCAAAGTGGATGTCCTTTCAGGCTCAAACCTATCAAGTGTGTTCTCACTCAACACTCAGGCACTCGAGGACGGGAATCTGAGCGAAGTGTCGTGGTCGAAGGATGGCAGCGGCCTGTTCGCAGGAGGATTTGCTTACGACAGTGCAAACGCCATATATCCAGTGTTCTTTTTCCCGAATTCAGGACGCGGGAAGCCGATCAGTCTTGGTGGCGCACGTCGCGACGTGACTGATATCGTAGCTTTGACCGGCAAGAAGGCAGTATTCAGTTCTGCCGATCCTGCGCTGGGATACGTTGGTCTTGACAAACGCTCTTCAGTCATCTACCCGTCGATAGTCGGCTATGAATATCAGAATCTGCTCTCACTATCCACGGACGGCAAGACCGTGGGATTCGGCTATGGAACGCGCGAGAAAGAGCCGGCATTTCTTGACGTTTCGAATGCCATGTTGCAGTTGGGAAGCTTCTCTGCATATGGGTTGGCAAGGCCGATTCAGGAGTCCGCCGGCATCAATGTGACGGACTGGAGACACAGCTACGAACCAAAGCTGAACGGCAAGAGACTGAAACTGGAAGACTACGAGCAAGCTTCTGCCCTCGCAATAACTCCCGGTCTGCAGAGTTTCATACTTGGTACTACGTGCTACGTCTGGTGCTTCAGCAAATCGGGTGCCGAGAACTGGAAAGTCGCCACTCCCAGCCGTGCCTCTGACGTTGTTGTTTCACGCGATGGCAAGCTATGCGTGGCTGCCTTTGGGGACGGTACAATTAGATGGTTTAGAATGACCGACGGAAAGGAACTCCTGGCATTCTTCCCACACGCAGATAAGAAGCGATGGGTTCTATGGACACCTGCTGGCTACTACAACTGTTCCGTGGGAGGGGAGGACATCCTTGGCTGGCACGTGAACAATGGCAAAGATCGGGCAGCCGACTTCTTCCCGGCGTCCAGGTTCCGAGACAAGTACTACAGGCCGGACATTGTTTGCAGAGTCCTTGATACCCTTGATGAAGACGAGGCAATGAAGCTCGCCAACGCCGAAGCCGGAAGGGAACGTGACACTCTAAGTGCCCAGACCGTTCTCGATGCCCGCCCTCCGGTCGTTACCATACTCTCCCCGAATCAGGGCTTTCAGATTCATAGAGACACGGTAACAATTTCATACTCTGTGCGAAGCCCGTCGGGGGAGCCAGTGACCAAGATCAAGATACTGGTCGATGGCAGACCCTCCGCCGAGGAACCTGGGCTCACATTCACTAGCGCCAACGGTGGGGTCAAAAGGACGACGGAAGTGAAACTGCCGAGCGGAGAATGCAAGGTTACAGTTCTGGCCGAAAACAAGTATGCGGTCGGCGAGCCTGCAATCGTCACCATAAACCGGAAAGCGGCTGGTCTGGCAACGACTCCCGGAAGCGTGGCCCCCAAAGCCAATTTGTACGTGGTGGCTATCGGTATCAGCGAGTACGCGAGCTCGGATATACCCAGGCTCAAGTACGCAGCTAAGGACGCTACTGACTTTCTTGCTGCCATCTCAGCACAGAAAGGGATGCTCTACGCGAACGTCAAGTCGAGATTACTCACCAACAAGGATGCCAAGAGAAGCAATATCATAGATGCGCTAGAATGGTTGAATGAACAGACTACCAACAAGGACGTTGCAGTACTGTTCGTATCGGGGCACGGTGCAAACGATGTACGAGGAGACTATTACTACTTGCCTGAGGATTTCGACAGAAGCGCCTGGCAGCGGACTGGTCTTCTCTACACGGAGTTTCAGCTAACCATGACTCGAGTTCCAGGAAAAGCTGTGTTGTTCGTAGACACTTGTGACTCGGGCAACGTGATGGGCGGAACTGCGCGGGGCACCGAAGGGATGACTAAAGCGCTCAATGAACTGATTTCAGCTGAGAACGGGATTGCCGTATTCACAGCTTCTTCTAGTAATCAAGTTTCATTGGAGAATAGCGTCTGGCAGAACGGAGCATTCACCAAGGCCCTGATAGAGGGTCTGAATGGCAGAGCTGACCTGCTCAAGAAAGGCAAAGTCACCTGCTCGAGTCTCAATGTGTACGTATCGGACAGGGTTGAGGAGCTCACGCGAGGTCGCCAGTCCCCCAACTTCTCTCTGCCCAGAACGGTAACCGATTTTCCTCTTGCCGTCGTGAGCAATTAGCAGGGTGAACCTGTGGTAATCTCTATCTAGTCAAGCTCCTGTCGCCCTGACCCTCTGCCTCTGCTTGACGTAGACACACCACGATCTGGCGGCGTCTCTCATTGGGCACACCTTGAAGTGCTTCGCCCCAAAGATCTGCTCCAGTCTAGTCTGGGCGGTCTGGATATGGTGTTCGTACGTGCCTTCCGCGACTGTGTATATGCTGAAGACCTCTCCAAAGCGCCGTATCCGCTCTATGACAGGCTGCATCTCGGTCGGGGTCTCAGAGGGGCAGCCATCGTGCAGGACTATGAGGTGTTTGAGCTGTTCCGGCCTCTTCTGCAGACTCATCTCAGCGTGCAGCATCCCGCACCTGATACTTGTTCCCCCGGAAGCTCTCACGCCGGCCAGTGCAGCCAGGTATCTGTCAGACCACTCGTCAAAGCTCTTGAGCGGCTCCCACATTCCATTGAAGAGCGAGATTGCCAGCGGGATCTTCAACACCCGACAGGTCTCATAGACCGCTGTGGCGAACACTCTCAACTCATCTATCTGTGGAAGCATCGAGCCTGAGAGGTCAAGGAGCATATAGATCGCCATCTTCGGGATGTCCCGACCTATGAAGCGCTTCCTTCTGAACGGGGTTTCGGCGTTCCTGAGGTAGTACCTCGTCCTGAACCTGCCGGTCAGTGCATCTGGGCCATGTGTAGATTTGGGGGCTTCCGCTCTCAACTCTTGGAGCAGTTGGTGTATCAAAGGCGCCGCCCCGTTAAGGCATTCTCGGTACGGCTCGTAGCTGTAGAAACCGTTTCCCCTGCCGGTGCCTGCTTCCAGGAGGGACTGGAGATCATCATCGAGAACGTCATCGAGCGACTCGTTTATCTGGCCCACCAGATCATCCAACTGCTCGCCGAATTCATCTGAGACGTGTTTGCGCTTGGGCTTCTTGGGTTGGTCTACACTGGCTGATTGTTCAACTGTGCCATCGGTAGCGCTATCGACTTGCCCGTCGGACTCTTGGGGGTCACCCTCATCAGGGTTAGCACTTTCATCTGGGGTGTCGTTCCCGGGTCTCTCTTCTTCAGAATCTCCATCAGGTAGGTGGTCATCAGTGTTGGTTGAGTCTTTACCATCAGACTCAGCGGATCCATCTTTGGCAGGCTCGCCCTTGGCATCGTCGTCCTTCTTCGATTTGGACTTCCTACCCTTCGGGGGTTTGGTTTCATCCTTCGAGTCTTGAGCATCCTGGGATGGAGCACCTTCTCTGGATGGTTGATCCTGAGAAAGCGGATTGGGTAACGGCTTATCTTTGCCTTCGAACTCGGGTGGAGGTGGTGGCGTACGGGAAACCGATCCTTGGCCATCACTTTGACACAGCAGGCGGCGTCCGAAGCGTTGGTGGCTGGGCCCACGGCGTCTTTCTGAGTCCCCTTGGCGAGAAGTATCCCGGCGGGGTCTTCAACGATGGGTTCTTCGGTTTCGAGAACTATGTCGCTCTGATCCAGTTCAGGTCTATCAGGCCACTGATCCTCGAACAGGCTGTTGACATAGACTTGGCACTCGTTGGTGTGAATGGCACAGACACTGTAGCCCTCGCCATCTGTGTCACCTCCCAGGATTTCGGGGACTGTAACCAGCTTACCGCTACGAACTATCCTGCCTACGGGAAGTCCAATGCAGCAGGCATTCAATCGGCTGGAGCCCCTAACCTCCATAGCCAGGATTGCCGTTATGGGGTGCCGGAACAGCAACACTTTGTCTCCATCGGCAATGCCCAGCTTTGAGGCGGTAGTCGGATGGAGCGTTATCTCCCAGGCCTTCTGTGTACTCAGAATCCCACCGGCAAAGGCATTCTCGTCATAGCTCAGCACACCCAGCAGGTAGGCTGAACTCATATTCGGGCTGTCTCTCAGGCTGATTGCCGATCCTACAGCTTCACCCAGAGTGAGCAGGACTTCCCGCTCATAGGCCCCGGCATACCAGGGTATAGCATCCGCCATATCGGGGTTAGCAATGACTTCGTTGAGCTTGTCCCACCGGGATCTCAGTCTGGACTTGATGGGCTTGCCATCGGAGTCGAGCAGGTCGGTGTCGAAGACCTCGGGGTCAAACGACAGGGTGTTGATGTGGGTCCCTGAAATGTTGTGCGTGTACAAGTCTCTCCTCCTTGTTGCGCGGTCGCGTGAATGCTCAATTCGCTACACCCTCAGGCGGAGCCTGAAGATAAGCGTCAATAACATCCACTAAGGTATGGTATTTATTGAAAGGCCCCCCGAAGGGGGGAGTGTGGGAGTTGGTTAGTACTTGAGGGTATAAGCTGAGCCGGAGTTGGGGTCGATCACGATGATTCGGCGGCCTTTGGACTTGGCGTAGTCGATGCAATGGGCGGTGCCGCCTGAGTTGCTGCCATCCCAGACAGCGATCAGGGCCTTTGAGTCGTCTACCATTCTCTCGTTACGCTCGAATAGTAGTTTTGGGTTGTAGGTGGTAGATGGCGAGCATATAACGACTGAATCTGCTGATGAGCATATATCGTTGAAGCGCTGCCTGGAATAGTCGGGCCATCTGGAGTTGAAGCCTTGGAACGGAACGTAGATGGTCAAGGTCACTAGGGCGGTCTTACGAAGCTCCAGGACAGCCTCGGCAGCCCAGGTGTCCACACCAAGAGCGCCTCCGGCTATGAAGTCTGTAAAGCCCTGGTCATAGGCGATGTGAATGACCCTGGCAAGTGCTGTTTTCACGAGGGTTGCAGTTGGGTTGGATTCTTCGTAGCCACCAAGCCTGGCTGGCCTGTGGCCTGTGAAGCAGATGGTTGAGCCATCGTCAAACTTGTTTGTCGCACACACACTAGAATGGCTGACAGTGGGTATTGCTGGCATAGATCACCTCCGGTTTTGATTGTTCTGGATGGGGTCAAAGGCACAAATCATCCTTGCTCTCCTTTCGATGTTGGGGTACATAGAAAAACGGAAGCCTCGGATGAAGCTCCCGTTGTGTCGGATGTGGTAATGCTGTCAATGGCGGAGTGAAAATGTACCAATTACGGCGGTTTGAAAATGTACCA
>CAZTAO010000014.1:0-94736 GCA_964611645.1 uncultured bacterium
ACAACAAGGATACTCCCCAAAATCAATTTACACACTGATAGGGTACACCACCACCTGCAACATCCAACTTGGAACTTGTAACCCGGTGTGGTATTATTTGAATGCAGATGAATGCTGCGGCTTTTGGGCCGTTGGTGTTTGAGGCCCTGCGGTGTGCGTGTTTGTCGAAGTGTTTTGAGCCGACACTCTCGAGGTTTGGAGCCGTGCCCATTATGTCCAAGTGGCAGCCTGGGGAAACCCGGGAATCGCGAAGCTTAGTGGTAGGCCCCTCTTTTTGTCTGGCCGGGTTCATAAACTCGGTAGACACACGGCACTTGCGGGGCTTCTTCTTGTACAAACCCCAGTGACCGAAGCCCGAACGGGGCCCCGAATCACGAAATCCCGAAATTGACGAAAGCCGGAAAGATCTTTGTCTGGTTTCGGGTCTTCTCCCCTTTCTAGTTTTCGTGATAGCGCTTTCCCAGCCCAATCCTCGGCGGCGGAAGCACGTACAAAAAAAGAACCCCTGCGGTAGCAGGGGCATTCAGAAAAGGAGGTTTCTGAAAGAAAAGGCTTTACACTCGATATAATAGACGTCCGTAATCCCAGATAGTTGCATGGATTTTGCACTTTTTCGCGATTTTCTTCAATTTTCGCATTCCAGCCTCGAATTCCGAGGGTTTGGCCCCGAATAATCCCATCCCCGCCGTTCCCTTAATGCCGCAGCAATCGCGCGAACACATATGGTTCACACTATACGCATATACTGGCGTTTGAACTGATGAGATTGTAACAGATCAGCTCTCAGGAGGCTTGAGGAGTTGGTGCGGGAGTAGGCTGGTCTTGCCCAACCCCCGCCATCAGCCGCAGCACAGACTCCTGGCTCAGGTCTTTGCGTTCCATTACGCCGACTTGGGCGCCTTCCCTGAGGACTATCACTCGCGTGGATAGGTTCACCACCTCCGGCAGTTCGCTGGAGATGAGGATGATGCCGCTGCCCAGCCTGGCGAGTCTGTCTATGAGGGTGTGAATCTCGGCTTTTGCGCCGACATCCACCCCTCTAGTGGGCTCGTCCACTATCAGCACGCGGCAGTTTGCGGCCAGCCATCTGGCCAGGACCAGTTTCTGCTGATTCCCGCCTGAAAGACCTGCGGCGAGGCTGTCGATGCTTGGAGCGCGAACCTGGGTGAGGTCGAAGAACTCCTTGGCCAGAATCCTCTCGGACCTGCGGTCCACCCACCCCAACCGCGCCAGTTCCCCGAGTATCGGCAGGGTGATGTTCTCTTTGGCTGTCATCCCCAACATCAGCCCGTGCCGCTTGCGATCTTCGGGCACCATCCCCAGACCCAGCTTCATTGCGCGCGCGGGGCTGCCTATGCGAACCTCGACGCCCTCCACATACACCCGGCCGCGCGCCGCCGGGTCCAGGCCAAAGAGAGCTTCGGCGATCTGGGTCCGACCTGAGCCGACAAGCCCTGCGAAGCCCAGAATCTCACCGGCCCTGAGGCTAAATGATATTGGCTCGAACTTGCCGGGGCTGCAGAGTCCTTCGACTCGAAGAAGTTCCTTGCCGGGCTTGGAGTCGGCTTGGTCGGGGTAGTAGCTGTCGAGCTTTCGGCCAATCATCATCTGCACCAGCCGGCTCTCGTCCAGTTCGGCTGAAGTGGATGTGCCGATGAGTTGGCCGTCCCGCAGGACTGAAATCCTGTCGCAGACCTTGAAGACTTCCTCAAGCCTGTGGGAAACGTAGATGGAGGTCACGCCCTCGGACTTGAGCCTGGCAATCAGCTCAAACAGCTTCTCGCTCTCGGTCTGGGAGAGGCTGCTGGTGGGTTCGTCGAAGATGAGGACTCGGGCGCCGCGTCCCACTGCCGCCGCTATCTGCACCAACTGCTGCTGGCTGATGGCAAGCTCGCCCAGGCGGGTTTCGGGGTCCATAGTTGCGCCAATGCCTTCCAGATACTCGCGGGCTTTGGCAAGGAGCGCGCGGCGGTTGAGGAAACCGGCTTTGGCAGGCATCAGTCCGAGGCAGAGGTTCTCTGCAACCGTGAGGTTCTCGCAGAATGCCAGTTCTTGGTGGACCATGCCTATCCCGGCTTTGAGGGCGTCGCGGGGGCTGCTGAGGTGGACCGGCTCGCCATCCACAAGCACCTGCCCGGCGTCAGGCAGGTAGATGCCCGCAAGGATCTTCCCCAGGGTGCTCTTGCCCGCCCCGTTCTCCCCGACCAGCCCGTGGCATTCCCCCCGCCGGATGCCCAAAGTCACATCCGACAGCGCCACCACCCCAGGAAACTTCTTCACGACTCCGCGAAACTCGACTATAACCTCAGTTGGCATTGGATGGCCTCAAAAAGCAAAGACTAACATGGATCGACAGGATATACAGGATAGATATAGGCTATGCTGCGGGAACGTCGACTCAAACTCAGTCACAAGTCTGCGCAGTGTAAGTTCCCGCAGCCCCGTACCCTACTGAGAGAAAGCTGCGGGAACTTACATTAGCTGAGACTCGACGGGACATACCATACCGACGTTCCCGCAGCATAGTTGGGTTGGACCGTTTTGCCCTATCCTGCTCATCCTGTATATCGATGTAGAATTCCGTTTCTCAGTCCCCCGGCTTGGTGGTCATCACCACTTCGCGCATCTGCTGCATGAAGTATTTGTAGCCCTCGTAGGGGGTGTCGGATAGGGCGAAGTGATCTGGGCCGGGGATGAAGCGGCCGCCTCGGATAAGCTCGCGCGCCTTCTCCATCTCTTTGTCGATCGCTTCTTTGCCGTGGGCCATCACGTTCTTGTCCAGGCCTCCGATGGCTGCGAGGGTTGGGTGGGCGGCTCGGCCTCTGGCTACATCATTGCCCGCCAGGACCTCGAACGGGTACATCGCGTTCACCCCGCACTCCACCAGGTTCTCTGCCAGCTTTTCGGTGAAGCCGTCCGAGTCCACCAGCATGATCGGGACGTTGTGCTCTTGGCAGAACTCGCGGACCCTCAGGTAGTTGGGCTTCATAAACTCTCTGAACGCTGCCGGGGAGATTATCGAACCATTCTTGCTGGCCATATCCTCCCAGAACTCCACCAGGTCGAACTCCGCTTCCGCAACCAACTTCTCCCATATCTTTATCTGCACGGTGGTGTAGGTGTCCATGATGTCGTGGACGAGTTCCGGGTCGTCGTAGAACATATAAGCCAGGTGCTCGTCACCGACGATATTCCGCGCGAAGCCGTAGACTCCGCCGTGGGTTAGCTGCAGGGGGTAGTCGCGGGTGTTGAACTCGGCGACGTAGCTGCTCCAGTTGTCCGGGAAGCGGCGCGGGTCATCGGGGTCCAGGTAAGCCTTGAGCTTCTCCCAACTATCCCGGTCTTTCACGGGCCAGGCGACGGTCATCCCGTGGAAGTCGCCATCCGGCAGGGCGATGTTCACCTGGCCATCGGGGTAGGTGAAGATAGTCTGGCCGTCAGCGCCTTTAGTTTCCTCCGGCTCGGGCCTGCCGCATAGGCCGAAGTTGACCGGTGTTATCTGCCAACCCCGATAGACTCCCTCAAAGCCCAGTTCCGTATCTATCACATCGGCAATTCCAGGGCGTTCCTGTTCCCATCTGGGGAGCACGGCGTCTGTCCCACCGAAGATCTTCATGTACGGCACGCGGTCGACTTCCTGACCGGTAAGCGTGCGGATGAATCGTTCTCTTGTGTTCATGATTGCTCCATTCTGCTCCCTCCCCGCGCACCGGAGGCGTCGCCCGCAAGCAGCCCCTAGCGAAGCGGGGCTGCGAAAGGGGTCGGGGAGAGGTTCTTCTAGCGTAACGGTCCGCGAAGTCGGTAGGTGATAAGAACCGCCCCCTAACCCCCTCCGGCGCGGAGGGGGGATTCGTCTATCCATTCAGTATTCGTTCGATTGCCTTGAGTTCCTTGGCGGTGAACGCCAGGTTCTCAAGCGCGGCCACATTCTCTCTTATCTGCTTTGAACTGCTTGCGCCAATCAGGGCGCTGGTGACTCGGCTGTCTTTGAGGACCCACGCGAGCGCCATTTGCGCCAGAGACTGCCCTCTAGCCTCCGCGATCTCGTTCAGAGCCTTGGCTTTCGCCACCCTCTCCTCAGTGATGTTCTCAGGGTTGAGGAATGGGCCGGGCTTGCCGGCGCGGGAGTCCTCCGGGATGCCGTCCAGGTACCGGCTGGTCAGGACCCCCTGCGCAAGTGGGCAGAATGCTATGCAGCCAATGCCCTCCTGCTCCAGCACATCCAGCAGACCGCCCTCAACCCATCGCTCGAACATCGAGTAGCACGGCTGATGGATCACGCACGGCGTCCCCAGTTGCTTGAGTATAGCGGAAGCCTGAGCAGTCATCTCGGGCGAGTATGACGATATGCCCACATACAACGCCTTGCCGCTTCGCACCGCATAGTCCAGTGCGCCCATCGTCTCTTCAAGAGGGGTGTCGGGGTCGGGGCGGTGGGAGTAGAAGATGTCGAAATACTCGAGCCCGGTGCGCTTGAGGGACTGGTCCAGGCTGGCAATCAGGTTCTTCCTCGAACCCCACTCCCCGTAAGGTCCCGGCCACATCAGGTAGCCGGCCTTGCTGGATACTATGATCTCGTCGCGATACGCGCGAAAATCCGCCGCGAAGACTCGCCCGAAGCTCTCTTCAGCCGAGCCGGGAGGGGGGCCATAGTTGTTGGCGATATCAAAATGGGTGATGCCCAGGTCAAAGGCTGTGTGGAGCATCTCCCGGGTGTTGGTCATCCTGTCCACCCCGCCAAAGTTCTGCCACAGCCCCAGCGATATTGCAGGCAGCAGCAATCCACTGCGCCCACATCTGTTGTATTTCATAGTAGCGTATCTGTTTTCCGCAGCCACGTATGCCATGTGATTAGTTTCCTTTCTTTACAACTCCCCCTCTCCCCTAAGCGGGAGAGGGCGGGGGTGAGGGGCGTCTACCTTGAACCAAACCCGTTGTCCGCGAATATCTTACCAGTGAGCTGGCGCTTTTCCTTTAAGGTCAGGTCGGTGCGCCGCCAGTGAGACTGCACATCGTGTTCCACTTTCCTCATTCTGCCCGCTGCGTCAGGCAATTCCTCCAGGCATGACTTGGGAATGCGAATGACGCCCTCTTCGCTGCCGTGGATGAAGTCCATCTGGCTGATCGTGAGCCCGCCCACGCTTACCGGTTCACCCCGGTCGCTGCATGCGAGCTTGGTGTGGTGGACCGTAGTCCCCCGCGCAAATGCCACCAGGCCTGTGGTAGCTATGCCGGCAACGTCTCTGATGCCGCCGTCGATCACCGCGCCAACGCATCCCACGGAGGTCAGACATTTGGCCATGCCATCTCCCATGATGCACTCATGATCAGGCCTGGAACCATTGGATTCAACCACCCAGACCACCGGCAGGTCCATCTTCTGCATCTCTTCCATCTGCTCCCAGAAAGGGTCCCAGTCGCCGGGCCGGTTGGGGGTACTGCTGTCGATCTTGCAGGTCACGGCCACTCCCACCAGTGGGCCAAGGTTCGGGGTCATCAGCTTGATCGATCCGCCCATATATATCTCGTGAGCGGGGGTATCGTCTATGTAACCAATTGTGTTGGCAAGCAGTGCTGCATCAAAATCCTTCAGACGCTGCAACGAGGCGAGAACAGACATGACTATTCCTCCATGGTGAACCACTGCGGTTCAAATGATGGGTGATGGGCGCGAAACCTCTACTAGTATAGTAGATTTTGCAGCAAAGGTCTTGCGGAGTGAAAAGTGGAGAGCGGAAAGTGGAAAGCAGTGGGCGTCCGACAAATACAGGCTTCGGCGCAGAGGAAATTGTTAGGCTCAGCAGGAGGAATTAGACGCATCGCCGTCAAACAAATTACCATGAAGCGCCGCTTGTCGCTTCACAGGAGCTGCCATGGATACTGAATTTGAGGACCTGGTACCCGAGGAAGAATTAGCTATAGGCTTCGCCCAGGATACCGGCGATGGCCTGATCTTTGAGATTGAGAACGACTCGGTGATCCGCAGGGTCGAGTTCGCCGGCGGATGTTTGGCCACTTCCAGCCTGGTCAACGCGGCGAACTGCGAGGAATATCTGGAGGAGTGCGCCGCCGAGTTTGAGCTTGAGTTGATTGGTCCGGATGGCCCGGTTACCCTCAGCAGCAGGCAGTGTGAGCTTGCGGGTCACGAGTGGGCGATATGGGAAGCGGACGTCAAGAGGATCCGGGTGGACCTGCGCTGCGCCCTCGGTAACAGCCTGCTGCCGGTCAGCGTTTTCTACGAGGTTCGAGCCGGAGATGAGGCCATTACCAAGTGGCTCGAGGTCGGACCTGCGCAGCAGAGTAAGTGGAAATTGACTGGTGTGCATCTGGAGCGGATGCGACTTAAGGAGATGGTAGAAGGCGTCAGGACGAGCGCAAAACGCGCCGTCAGCCTGGAGGACCCCCACAAGCCTGAGCGCTTCGAATACGGCGGCGAGTCCAACTGCGTGATAAACTTCTGGGGCTACCACGAAGGTCTCTTTTTCTTCACCCAGTCCGCCACCGGCTCCGAGCGGTTCAGCCATGAGGCCGGGCTGCTGATGTCCGAGAGCCTAGATGCGGACCTGTCTGAGAAAGTCACCACGGGCGCGTCGGCCATCGGAGGATATGACGGCCCCCAGGAAATGGGGTTCCGTCGGTTCGGGGAGCACCTGGCCCGCTGGTGGGCCGCGGATTCCGGTGAGGAACTCGATCACCTCGACAATCACCTCCTGGCCCAATGCCCCCAGCAGCGGCTGACGCTTCCATCCGGAACAGGCACGGCGCTGGACTGGCGGCAGGCCATGTATCTGGCAACCTGGGAGCATCCGTACTCGTCAATAGTGTCCGGGTGGCAGGGGCCGGATTTGGAAGACCGCCACACGGCGTATGAGCTGATGAGTATGATCGGCCACTGGGCTGTCGAGAAGGCTCCGCTGCCGGATGGCGCGCCCGCTGAGATCGCCGAGTTTGCCGGAAAGCTGGAGAAATTCCGGGGAGAGTATATCGGCCTGTTTGCGGACTACCGCCACGTGCTCGGCTACCCCGACGGCGCGCATGTTGAGGGCTATGCGCACTTCCTGGATGACAGAGGGCTGATAGTGCTTATCAACCCCACCAGAGAAGAGAAGAACGCCCGGGTGCCGCTGGATGAGCCGGAACTGCAGCTTGACGGCGAGGCCAAACACAGACTCACGGACCTGACCAGCCTCACGGATGCCAAGGACCTGGGCAGCCAACTGCCGCGCAAAGCCCCCAGCGTAAGCATCCCCCCAATGCAGGTCAAGTTCATAGGGGTCAATATCTGAGAGCGTGAAGCCAAGGGGACAGAAGTACTGAATCACGAAAACACGAAATTACGAAAGCACGAAAACGGACCTGACTATACTGCGGGAACGCTTGACTGCGCAATCGGGCCAAGTCTGCACAGCCGAGTTCCCGCAGTGCATGGTAATGAGAGCTAGAAGAACCACGTGAGAACGCGCAGTTGCCTTTGCGTATTCCCTCTTTCGTGTTTTCTCCCTTTCGTGTTTTCGTGATGAATTCGTCTCGCGTCCCGCGGCAAAGTAACGGTCATACGGAAGGAATAGAGTGGGAAAAGCAGGGAAGTTGTTTGAGACTCTCGCGATTGTGAAGTCGCAGCCGGGAGTAAGCATTGAGGACATCGCCAGGATCATGCGCCGCTCACCCAGGAGCATTTATCGCTGGCTCCGGGAGATCGAGGACGACCTTGGCGAGCAACTCCAGTGCCGGGGAGGGGGCTATTACCTCGAGGGCAAGGAAAGCACGGTCACGCTGGATTTTACGCTTCGAGAGCTTCTGGCTCTGAGCTTGAGCGTGAAGACGCCGCAGTTGGTGGGTGGTTCGCCTCTGGCGAGCGAGGCCAGGAGCGCGTGGTTGAAGGTAAGAGATGCGGCGTGCGACGTGGATTTCGAGCTCCTTGACGAGCTCCTGCGAACCCACAAAGTCTTTGGGGACATGACAGCTCCCGAGATCAACCCGCTGGTGCGCGACGAGCTTCAGCGCGCGATGGGCGAGAAGCTGACAGTGGAGGCGCTCTACCGCTCGCTGAGCAGCGGCTGCGCCAAGACATACCACCTCGACCCCTACGCCTGCGCTTTCCGCAAGAACAGTTGGTACCTGGTGGCATTTTGCCGCGAGCAGAACCGCATTTCCCTGTTCAAGCTTATCCGATTCGACACCATGCGTGAGACCGGCGAGACCTTCACCATCCCCGAGGATTTTTCGGTGGACGAATATTTCAAGTACAGTTGGGAAGTTTGGGCGGGGAAGAAACCGACGCTGGTGCGGGTCAAGTTCCTGCAGCCATCAGCCAACTCGGTCCTGGAAACCAGGCGCCACCCGACCCAGAAAGTAACCCGCTGCGCAGATGGCAGCGTTCTTTTCGAGGCCACGGTTGCTGGAGTGGAGGAGATAGGCCGGTGGCTGGTGGGGTTTGGCGAGAACGCGATTATCCAGGAACCTCTTGAACTCCGCGAATACGTGACCTCAATCGCAAAAGGCGCGCTGGCGGCTAACAACGGCTGCATCAAGTAACGGCACGAAGGTAGAAGCGCGGTTGGTCTTGAACATGTCTGTAGGCAAATACGACAGTGAGGTCCAACCATGCCACATTACGACTACCTGCTCATCGGCGGCGGAATGGCCGCCGACTCTGCGGCCAAAGCCATCAGAACGCTGGACAAGTCCGGCTCGATAGGTATCCTCTGCTCGGAATCCCACGAACCATACAGACGTCCGACCCTGTCCAAGCAACTGTGGAACGGGGTTCCGCTTGAGAGAGTTTGGCTGAACACAGCTTCTACCGGCGCAGTAATGGTCAAAGGCAGATCGGCAACCGCCATCGACCCCGGCAAGCACGAAGTAACCGACGACTCCGGCGACACCTGCTCCTACAACAAACTCCTCATAGCAACCGGCGTGTCCCCTCGCAAGCTGCCATTTGGTGACGACAATGTGATCTACTACCGCACACTCAACGATTACCATCGGCTTCGGGCGCAGGCGGACGCGGGCGAGGACTTCGTGATCCTTGGCGGCGGCTTCACCGGCACCGAACTCGCGGCGGAGCTTGCAGGCATCGGGAAGAAAGTCACCATGATCTTCCCGGAGGATCAGATCGGGGCCCGGGTGTTTCCGTTCGACCTCACCTGCTTTCTCAGCGACTACTATCGGGAGAACAGGGTCGAGATCATTGCGGGCGATCTTCCGGTATCGGTGGAGAAGTACGGCGGGCGGTACGTGGTGCGAACAAAGGCCGGACGAGAGATAGCGGCGGATGGGGTGGTTGCCAGCATCGGAGCAGTCCCGGAGGACAGTCTCGCCACCGAAGCGGGTCTGGAGACGGACAACGGGATCAGGGTGAATGAGTTTCTGCAGACCTCCGACCCGGACATATACTCCGCGGGCGATGTCGCCAATTTCTACAGCGAGGCGCTTGAAAAGAGAAAGCGCAGCGAGCACGCGGACAACGCCGTCAACTCCGGCAGGTGCGCCGGCAGGGCCATGGCCGGCCGGCCCGAGCCCTACAACCACATAGCCTTCGCCTACGCAGGAATGTTCGATATGGGCTACAGGGCGGTTGGGGAGATCGATTCCCGCCTGGAGATGGTGGCCGAGTGGAAGGTCCAGTGCAAGGAGGGCGTGGTCTACTATCTGTCGGACGGCCGCGTGCGGGGAGTCCTCTTCTGGAACATGAAGCAAGACATAGACAGCGCCCGAGAAGTCCTGACCCGCAAGAAACCCATCCCCAACGAAGAGCTTAGGAGGCTGTTTGGGGGGTAACCCTTCAACCAGTCCACTTGCTTCGTAACCAAACGCTCCGGGAAACGTTAGTATTGGTGGGGGACCAAGAACGACCCCACGGAGGCTGACATGCGCGCCGTGATACTAATGCTGTGCTCTGCGCTGATGATATCGCTGCCTTTGCTTGCGAATTCGACTGTTCCGAAGGAGAAGTCTGAGGTTTTGGTGACGGTCAAGGGCACGGCAGTGTCGATCCACGGAAAACCCTTGGCGAACGTGAAAGGTGAATGTCAGAACCCGAGCAGCGGGATGTTGGGACCGAATTGGACTTCGGGAGCAGACGGGACGTTCATTCTGAAGCTCAAGCCCGGTCCCTACAAGATATGGGCTTACGGCGCGAGATCGAAAGAGATCACATTCACGGCCAGCCCGGATGATGCGGGGACGAGAGTCACCGTGATCTCAAGCCCCAATAACAAGCTGCTGCTGGAGTTCAGGCGTCCCAACGGAAAGCCCCTCACAAATGCCACAGTAATCTATGGAGTCCTCGGTGGTAGAGGCTTCGTGAAAGTAGGTCCGACCGGCTGCGTCGGAGCGCCCACTCAAGGCTACCTGCCGTTTCACGCGTTCTTTGTTCTTGCCGGGGTAGGGTATGCCGATGTGAATGTCACCGACGAAGAAACCATGTTTGGCGACAATCCTCTTGTCGTGCGACTTCACGGAGGACAGTACGTTTCGGGGAGGGTGGTCGGAGAGAGCAACGGCCTCCCCCTGGGTGGAGTCAAGGTGTATCCCAGCAGGCAGCCGGGCAAGGGCGATCCCTGGGGCTGGTGGAACACCCAGTATGGTTTCAAGAGCTATCCATATACTGTGGGCGAGCCGATGTCAGCCACTTCTCGGGATGGTGACGGCGTGTTCAAGGTTGGACCGCTTCCTCCAGGCAGCTACGAGTTTCACTATGGCGTACCCGCTGTTGGGGGGAACGCATCCATCGCGGAACGGAGTGAGCCTGTAAGTGTCGCTCCGGGCAAGGATATGGATGGAGTGCAGTTGCACTATCCGCTGAAATGGGCTGCATATAGTCTTGAAGGCCAACTCCTACAAGGCACCACGTCAAAGCTCCTAGCGTCAACAGAGGCCACGATTAGCGTGATGGGCGACTACCCACCCAATGAGGAACCCGAAGAATGGTACGTCTGGGAGCCGGTTGATCGGCGTGTGGTCACCGATGCCCGGGGCAACTTCCGGCTATATCCTATCCGGCCCGGCAAGTACAGACTTGAGGCGAAGTGGGGGAAGCTCTCCGCAAAGAAAGCAGTGGTGATACGGTCGAATGTGAAGGGTGTGGAGTTTTTGTTGAAGTAGGATGGTTGCCCTCCAGGTTCGGAGAACCTGGAGGGATGAGTGTTTGGGGGTGGCGATTCGGAAATCGCCACCCAGCATTGACATCGCCCTCCGCGATCAGACCATCAGACTATCCAACCCTCAAACCCTCACCAACCCTCCCATGCAGGAAATCTCTCTTCCCGTGTCGAAATAGCCTTTGCGCCGTTGTTGATTTGTCGGTGCTTGGGAGAGATATGAAGCGGATTGCTGTTATGACCAGTGGGGGAGATGCCCCTGGGATGAATGCTTGCATCAGGGCTGTTGTGCGGTATGGGATCGCCGACGGCGCTGAGGTGTTTGGTATCCGGCGCGGGTATGCAGGGATGATGGAGAATGATGTTCTCGAGCTGGACTCGCGGCATGTGAGCGGGATAATTCGCGCGGGCGGGACTATGCTTATGAGCGCGCGGAGCCTCGATTTCAAGACCGCCGAAGGCCAGGCGAAAGCACTGGATGTGCTCCACTGCTGGGACATCGAGGGGCTGGTAGTTATCGGCGGTGATGGCTCCCTCAACGGCGCTCTGGCTTTGCACAGGCTGGGGTTTCCGGTAGTCGGCGTGCCTGCTTCCATAGATAACGACATCGCCGGCACCGAGATGGCCATTGGGGTAGATACCGCACTTAACACCATCCTTGAAGCCATGGACAAGATCAAAGACACGGCCTCCGCTCACCAGCGGGCATTCATAATCGAGGTTATGGGCCGAAGCCACGGCTATCTTGCCCTGATGGCAGGTCTGGCGGGTGGCGCGGAGCTTATTGTGCTTCCGGGGACCTGCATCGACAAGCAGGCCCTGATCCGGGACGTGAAATCGGCGTTCATGCGGGGCAAGCCTCACTACATAGTAGTGGCGGCGGAAGGCGCATCTACTCCTGAAAAGGGTATATCTCAACTGCTGAGCGAGTACATAGACGAATCCGGGCATGAGTCCAGGTGTACCGTGCTGGGACACGTCCAGCGCGGCGGTTCCCCAAGCTGCTACGACAGGGTCCTGGGTACGCGGCTGGGCGCGGCGGCGGTGGATCTGCTGATGGACGGCCAGTCCGGAGTGATGGTCGGCATCCGGACCGGCAAGATGTGCTCCACTCCGCTTGAGACAGTCCTTTCATCTCAACCGGCTCTAGGCGAGGAAACCCTAAAACTCGCCGAGCCTCTAGCTACATAACTGACACAAAGAATTCCTATCACGAAAACACGAAAGGGAAAAACACGAAATACGAATAAGCCTTTTCTGGCTTTCTTCAATTTCGGGATTTCGTGATAGATCTCGGTTCCGGCTACGCCGGCAAAGGGGGATATCGTTTTGGCAATCAATCCTAGTCCGGGAAACAGTATCAGCATCAGGATCAGGTACCTGGATGTCGTAGGCAAGCTTGCTTCGGTGGCGGGCGCGATCTCGCTGGTCGGCGGCAGCATCAGCCACGTTGAGGTGGTAGGTTCCGACCGCTTCCACGCCATCCGCGACGTTACCATTAACACCACCAGCGAAAGCCATGCGGACAAGATTGTGGAGACGGTGAAGTCGATCCTCGATGTGGAGGTGGTGGAGGTTGCCGACTGCACTTTCAGGCTCCACGAGGGCGGCAAGCTGGTTGTGAACTCCAAAACGCCGCTCAAAGACTACGCCGACCTATCGATGGCATATACCCCCGGAGTCGCCCGGGTCTCGTCCGCCATCCACAAGAATCCCGCGCTCGCCAGGGAATACACAATCCGCCGGAACACGGTGGCCGTGGTGACAAACGGCACGGCGGTTCTGGGCCTCGGCAACATCGGCGCGGTGGCGGCTTTGCCTGTTATGGAGGGCAAGGCGGTGCTGTTCAAGGAATTCGGCGGGGTGAACTCGTTCCCAATCTGCTTCGACACCCAGGACAACGAACTCCTGTTCCAGTGCGCGAAGGCGGTTGCGGCGACATTCGGCGGCATTAACCTCGAAGACATCGCTGCCCCAGCGTGTTTCGAACTTGAGAGGCGGCTGACCGAGGCTGTCGATATACCGGTATTCCACGACGACCAGCACGGCACCGCGGTGGTTGTCGGGGCGGCATTTACCAACGCGGTCAGGCTAACCGGCAAGAAGCCCGAGAATATGAGGGCGGTGGTAGCCGGAGCGGGCGCAGCGGGAGCGGCTTGCACCAGGACTCTGCTGGAATTCGGCGTGGGAGATGTGGTGGTCTGCGACCGCAAGGGCGCAATCTCCAAGACTCGCGAAGACCTCACTCCAGCCAAGCGGTGGCTGGCTGAAGTGACCAACAAGAATAACCTCACCGGCTCCGTCGCGGAGGTTCTGGTGGGCGCGGACCTGTTCCTGGGCCTTTCCGGGCCGAATATCCTCACCGGCGCGGAAGTTCGCAAGATGAACAAGGAACCGATAGTCTTCGCTCTCTCCAACCCGACCCCGGAAGTCCCACCGGAAGAGATACTCGACTTCGCGTCAGTGGTTGCCACGGGCCGCAGCGACTATCCGAACCAGATCAACAATGTGTTGTGTTTCCCCGGCCTTTTCAGGGGACTGCTGGCTACGGGTGTCAAGCGGGTAACCCGTGAAATGCTCGCGGCGGCGGCCAAGGCGATTGCGTCGGTGGTTGCGGACGATGAGCTTGAGGAAGACTTCATAGTCCCTAGCGTCTTCGACCCAAGAGTAGGCGACCTGGTAGCCAGCGCGGTAGCAGAAGTAGCCAACGACGAGACCGTGACCAAAACGCCGATATACTTTGATTTCTAGGGTTCCCCCTCCCTGATAAGGGAGGGTTGGGGTGGGTTTTCGTATCTTATTTCTAGTGGCCGGTACACGCAAACCCCCGCGCCCCCTTATCAGGGGGGAAGGTTTCGTGCGTGCCCCATCCGTCCCATAAGTCCCATATGTCCCATCAGCCCAGAAAGGTAACTTGATGACCAACGAAACACCAGTCGGAGTATACATGTCCCGGGAGAACCTGGAGAACTTGCCGCAGTATCCGCTGCCGGAGGGGTTCAGGTTTCGGATGCTCCGGGCTGGGGACAAGGAAGCCTGGGCGAAGCTGTTGGAGGTATCGGGCCTGACTCCGACTCTCGCCGCCGCCGTGAACCAGTGGCAGGAAGAGTTCGAGAACCATCCGAAGGAGATTCAAGAGCGCTGCGTGCTGGTTGAAGCTGCGGACGGGTCCATCGTAGGCACCGCGACCACATGGTTTGAGGACAGAGAGACGTTCAGCGGGCGTGGGAGGCTGCACTGGGTTGGGGTCCATCCCTGCTGCCAGGGCAAAGGGATAGGCAAGGCGCTGGTCGGGGAGACTCTTCGGGTGATGGCCACAATGGACAAAGTGGCCATGCTCCAGACCGAAAGCCACCGCATCGCCGCCATAGCCATCTACCTTGATTTCGGCTTCGTGCCGGAGATCAGAGGCGAAGAAGACAAGGCCGCGTGGATAGAAATAGGCCGGAAGCTATCGCTCCCGGCCTTGCATGCCTCTTGATCTGAACCCACTATGGTCATTCCGAGGAGGAACGACGAGGAATCTGCTGTTATGCTGGCACGCTGCGGAAAAGCAGATTCCTCACTGCGTTCGGAATGACCTCATCTGCGAACCCCCAAGGCAGCCTCTACGCAAACAACCCCTTGTCAAACATCCACCTTATCGCGCGCTCCAGCGTCTGCTCGGGGGTGTTGGCGGGGTTGTAGCCGAGCTTGGTGCGGATCTTGGTGATGTCCGGGCACATGTGCTCGAGGAAGTGGAAGTTGTCTCCCAGGTCCGGGCTGACCTCCGTGCGGTACTTCTCCGGGCTTACATACTCGATGGGAATCTTGCTCCCGTAGATTTCCCCGAAGACTCCGATGAGCCTTTCCGAGGTCAGAGCGTAGGCCGAGCCGACGTTGAATATCTCGCCTGCGGCGGCTGTTGGGTTATTGAGAGCCAGGAAGAAGGCTCGCGCGATGTCCTGCGCGTCGCACGGGCCGACCAGGTTGGTGCCGGGGTCGGGCAGTATGACCGGCTTGCCTGCCTTGTGGGCCTTGTGGACATCAATGGACCTTCCGCCCGCGCCGTCCAGCGGTATCTTGCCGGGGCCGCAGATGTTGGGAGGCATAATGGCGCTGAAGGAGATGCCGCTCCCCATGGACTCCGCCTGCACTTCTCTCATCTCGCGGAACCGGGTCTCATAGCCCTCGAACGGGCACACGGTCTGCGCGATCTCCGGGCACGGCACAACCTTCGGCCTGCCGAACATCCACACCGACCCGCACACCACCAACTGCCGCACATTCAACTCTTTGCATACGTTATAGACGCCGTGGACATTACCCTGGAGGATATCCACCACCGCGTCCGGCTTCTCTTCCTGGACCAGTTTCCTGAAAGAGCCATCGGCCAGCATCTGGCCATAGCTCATAGCTGCATTGCGCACGCTCGCGGGCGCGGCTGTGTGCGGCTTGGTCCTGCCGCTGGAAACCACCACCACCTGGTTGCCGTCGTCCGCCAGCATCGGCGTCAGGAAACCGCCCACATGCCCGCTTCCGCCTATGACTATAACTTTCATCTCTATCCCCCTGAGTAATCGTTTCTGAGTGAGCGTCGGAAACCAGGCAATACCCCGCATCCCGCGCCAGACAACAGTATACCCCGAAGTGGAAGCTGAAGCAAAATGGGTGATGGGTGTTAGGTGTTGGTCGTCGTCACGGATCGTGCGCGATTTGCAATCGCGCACGCAACGGAACAGGAACCGGTTCTCGCGCGGGTGCGATTGCAAATCGCACCCGATCATGGGTACAGCGAGAGACATGGTGGTTGGGTGTCGTCGCATACGTCCCATCGTCCTCCTCCCACGCCCCGGTGTTTGACAGCACTTGGCCCCTATGTTAAACTTTTGTGAATGTAGCGCCTCTGCTAGATACCCGCCCCAATGGAGGAAACCCGATGAGTTATGTTATCACCCTGATACCCGGAGACGGCACCGGTCCTGAGATTACCGAGGCTACCCGCCGCGTTATCGAGGCCACCGGCGTTGATATAGAGTGGGAAGTCCGCGATGCCGGAATCGATGTTATGGAGCAGTACGGCACCCCGCTTCCCACCGAGGTGCTCGACAGCATCCGCAAGAACAAGATCGCAATCAAAGGCCCCATCACCACCCCAATCGGCAAGGGCTTCCGCAGCGTGAACGTTGCCCTGCGCAAGGAACTCGACCTCTACGCCTGCATCCGCCCCTGCAAGTATTATCCGGGAATGCGGACAAGGTACAAAGATGTCGACCTGGTGATTGTGCGAGAGAACACCGAAGACCTATACGCGGGCGTGGAATACGACCTCGGCAGCGAGGAAGCGGCGAAGATAATCGAGATGTCGGGCGGCAAGATTCGGCAGGACTCGGCGATCTCCATCAAGCCGATCTCGGTTACGGGATCCCGGCGAATAGTGAAGCAGGCGTTCGATTACGCCATCGCCAACGGCCGCAAGAGCGTGACCGCGGTGGCCAAAGCCAACATAATGAAGTTCACCGACGGCCTCTTCTACCAGGTGGCTCGCGAGGTTGCCATGGCTTACGGCGCGACATTCGAGTGGCCGGAGCTCCAGGACAAGGCCGATCCCACCCTGGCCGACTGCGCGGGCAAGGCGAGCGGGATTGTATACCAGGAGCGGCTTGTGGATAATATGTGCATGCAGCTTGTGCAGAAGCCTGAGCTTTACGATGTTATAGTGCTGCCCAACCTCTACGGAGACATCCTCTCCGACCTCTGCGCGGGCCTGGTCGGCGGGCTGGGAGTTGCCCCCGGCGGAAACCTCGGCGACGACGTTGCGGTCTTCGAGCCTACCCACGGCAGCGCGCCCAAGTACAAGAACCAGAACAAGGTCAACCCGATCGCGATGATCCTCTCCGGCGTGATGATGCTCAGTTACCTCGGAGAGCAGGAAGCCGCCGACAAGCTCGAAGCGGCTGTGGCCAAGATAGTCAAAGAGGGCAAGGACGTAACCTACGACCTCAAACCCGACCGAAACGACCCCACCGCAGTAGGCACCAGCCAAGTGGCGGATGCGATTATCCGGGAGATGAACTCCTGAACCGCTGAGACACTGAAACGCGTGAAAACGCTGAACTGAATGAACCATAGGGGCAGGCCTCCGTGCCTGCCCTTTTTGCTGCCTGAATCTCATGGAGGAATTGCCTGCACCTTGCAGAAGGTTCTCTTGGAAGGCGTTTGGGTTGGAGATCGGGATGAATGACCAGATGGCACAGATGAACGGGGACACTGCGGGCGATACCCAGGAGCGACGCGGGCATCCCTATGTCGACGGCATCCCGTGGGTTGTCTTTCTATTGTTTGTTGTTCAGAAGATGTCCGGCGGCATCCACGGTCTGGCGTATGTAGTCTGGATGGCGTGCCTGCTCGCGGTTCTCAGAGGCATCGCGATACCGGCAAGCCAACTCCAGGAGAGGCCAAGCCCCGCGGGAGTGAGTTGGGCTGAGGTCCGCAGGCTTTTGCGCGTGGGTCTGGGAACTCTGGCGCAATTCGCCATTCTGGCCCTGGGCATTACCAAGGACATTCCCGCGCTCAATTGGCGGTGGACGCTGCCGGTGGTCGCCGCGTGTCTGGTCTACGGATGGTCTCGCGAACCCTACACGTGGAAAGACGTGGCATACGCCATCGTTATATCAGCATGCGCGTATGTGGCGATGGCTACAAGCGACTGGTGGCTCGCGATCGTATGCGCTTCTGCCCTCTTGCATACCGCCAACCGACAACTCAGCTCCAGCGTCAACCGCCATGACACTAGCTTCGCCAACAACGTCCCCCACGCCACGCCATCCCTCCTGCTGGTGGCTGTTTTTCTGTATACTGGCGGCAAAATCCCTATCTGGGGATGGATCGCACTCGCTTGCGCCTGCGTGGTTTTCTCCATCGTCGCCACGCGAGACCTGCCGGATGACGAGGACGAGGATGATGAGGACGAGGATGATGAGGACGATGAGGACGATGAGGACGACGACGATGAGTGAGGAGCAAGCACAGGAAGCTACTGGGGCGGAGAAGTGCGAGGATGAGAAGTGGACAGCTAGTGACATCAACTGGTTCTTGACCTGGATAACCTTTACAATCGCTTGGATGTTGGCGACACAGGACAGTCCTGGCCCGTTGCGTGTGGTTTCTGTGGCATGCACGTTCGCGGCATTCAGGGGGGCGGCCCCGGGGTTGAGGCAACTCGACATCGAAAAGCTGACGACCCGGGACGCGCTTACTGTCGCGCCTTTGTTGCTGATTCTCGTGGTTGTCATCTCTCTAAACCAGACACCGCCTGCGTGGCTGTGGGCCATACCTGCCGCCGCCGGGTGCATCCTCTACGGCACGTATCGCCGCCCTGTTACCTGGAGGGATTTTGCCTCTATCACAAGCATCTGCGCGACTGTCTACTTCTTCATAGTCACGCAAAACTCGGACATATACTGGGTCAAATGGATTGGTGCGCTCGCTCTGCTGGGAGCCGCCCAGGTGTTTCTTGTCCACCCAGCCAACCCCAAATACGGCGGCTTGGTCAGCACAATCTATGCAGTTCCATCGCTCCTGCTGGTGGCTGTTATCCTATATGGGGGCGGCATCCCTAACTGGGCTTGGGTTGCTATAGCCGTCGGATGCGTGGGGTTCTTATTCTATAGCCTGGATTGGTCTGCGAAGACGAAGCCGATGAAAATGGAAGCCTCAGAGTGTGGGACGATGGATGACGTTCAGAAGGAGGAGTAGTGCTGGATACGAACCCGGTCAGGCTCAGGTAGCATACTCTAGCCTCGACTCAGCAATGACCTTGTCTCGCAAGTACTTGCTCAGCTCGCACTCGCTTCCTTCACTTCCCCAACCCAATCTCAAACATCTGCACCGCCGGAGAGGTCAACGTCGAGTAGACGGCCGCGCTTCCCGATGCGTCGAACTTGAGGTTGAAGCGCTCTGTCGGGACATTTCCTGCTGACTGCAACTGGGCCAACTGGTCCGGGGTGGCTACCAGGGGTTCGCCCATTGCGTGCCAGAGTCTTCGGGCGTTGGCGTGCTCGGCGTCTACCAGGTATTTTGTTACTGTGGCGGTCTTTCCGGCTGCGGCCGGCCATTTTATGGTTACCGCCGCGCCTCGGGTGAATGTGGCTGTGGGATCGTCGGGGCAGTGGTAGATCATTACTCTCAGGGTCTTGCCCTTGATTGCCGCGATGGAGCCTAGTTCATCGTTAGCTGTTGTACCTTCCACCTGGTTCCCGTCCAGCTTGTTGTATAGCGAGAGCACGGCGCCCTGGGGAGTGCGGACTCCCTGCAGGGTGAATAGCGACGGGTAGCCTGTGAACATCTTGTTTTCGTAGTTGGGCGGGGCGAATGCTCCGTGATACACCATCCCACTCATTCCAATATTGCGCGCCAGAACCATCGTCCGAAGGGTCCTTGCGGCCACGTAAGGTACATCATACTTGCCCACCCTCACATGTGGCTCGCCGGGGGTGTACTCGTTCAAAGTCGCGCCCATCCACTCGCTGATTATCACCGGCTTTCCCTTGTGCGCCGGGAACGAGGAGGCCGTGCTTGTCATCCACTTGAAGATGCTGGTGGCGGAGTCGGTGGCCTGCTTGTCCCCCTCCAGGTCGTACATGTGGGATGATATGAAGTCGATGGGAGTGCCTGTCTTACCGGTCGCATAGTTCTTGCCTTCGGCTGTGTGCTGGACGTAGTCGAACCAGTCGGCGGATTGCTCGATAGTATGGCCTTTGGAGTATGTCCCACCCCGACGATATGTGGAAGTCACAGTCCCCGGCCCGCCCACTCTTATCCTCGGGTCTGCGCGCTTGATGGCGTTGACTGTGTGGTCCATGGTCTCCAGGAAGTTGGAGTCGAATTTGTAGAACCCATAATCGCCGTAATCCCCCTCGTTCCACACCTCGCACATCCAGGTAGCCACTTTCTCCTTGCCGTAGCGCTTCTGGAAGTGCAGGAACATCCGGTATATCAGGTCCTCCCAGCGAGCGTGGTCTTTGACCCCGTGCTCGTTTGTAAGGCCTTTCCAGCTTGTCTCATCCGCGTGAGGGTGCTTGCTGAGGATATTGGGGACATCGTTCATCACCAGAAACGGCCTCAGCCCCGACTTCACCACAATATCCATCCACTGGTCGAGCCTGCTGTAGTCGTAAATGGGGCTGCCTTTGGAGTCGACCGGGGTCTTGCTGGTATACATCTGCGTCACCGAAAGCACGCCCATAATCCGAATGAAGTCGAACCCATCCGCCTTGATCTTGCGGAAGAGGTCCGGGTAGCTGTCGAACCAACTGATCCAGTGAGGGTCGCACCCCCGGTCGAACTCAGTAAATGCCCTGCCGACCTTCGCGGCATCGACGGTGATGGCTATCGTTTCCGACGGCGCGGTAGTAAGGTCCAGCCCCGCCGCCAAAAGCGGCGCAGCGCACAGCAAAGCCAGAATAATCGCGATGGCACTAAGAACTGTTCTCAATTCCCCACTCCTTGATCAAGCTCAAACCACTGAGAGTATTCTACGCCCACAGGCTCGAACGCGCAAGCGATAGTGCAATCGAGTCCTAAGCAAGGCGCCACCCTCCAGGTTCGGAGACCCTGGAGGGATGAAGCAGGCTCGCACACGCAAGCAGCTCCGTGCTTCCCATCACCCAAAACCCAACACCCAAAACCGGCTTGTTGACCTCAAACCAGGCGCGGCGTACAATGTATGCGGTGCGCGTGTGCGCGGAGCCCATTTCAGGGGGTCTGTGGTATTGAAGAAGTTCACTCTGGCAATCTGCCTTGCATCATTCGCTTTTCTCAGCATTCCAGCGCTGCCTGCTCCTGCGAACGTGGTGTCGGGGTTGTCCCGCGAAGACCGGGCGGCCACTATGCCTGTTTCGGCCCTCAAACGCGGTATGCGCGGTTACGGCCTAACAGTCTTTCACGGCACCAAGGTAGAGAAGTTCGACTTCGTGATCCTCGGGTTCCTGCGTCGGGCTAACACCGGCAAGGACCTCATCATCGTGCGCGTCGGCGGAGGGCCGATCACAGCTCGCAAGACCGGCGTTATCGCGGGTATGAGCGGAAGCCCCTGCTACGTCAACGGCAAGCTCATAGGCGCTGTGTCCTACGGGAGTTCATTCTCAAGAGAGCCCGTCGGCATGCTCACGCCTATCGCGGATATGCTCGAAGCGTGGGACGATGCGCTGCCAACCGAGCCTGTGGGAGCGGTTCCGGACAGCCCGTTGGACAAGCCGGTAAGCATCGGCAGCCAGACTTTCACAAGGGTCAGCATAAGCGCGCCGGGTGATGCCTCAGTCTCCGATCCCGGCCTGCTCCAACTCAGGCCGCTTATGACCCCACTTACCATCAGCGGAATGTCCTCTCGCGGCATCAGCCGCCTTGCCGATACTCTCAGACGCTTCCGGCTTGAGCCTGTGGCAGGAACCGGAGGCGGCCGAACCTCCGGGCCGAATGTCAAACTCGAACCTGGGGCGGCGCTTGGTGTCCAGCTTGCCACGGGCGACATCGACATCACCGGGGTCGGCACCCTCACATACATTCGTGGCGACCGCCTTGTTGCATTTGGGCACCCGATGCTCGGGATCGGCGCTGTGGATATCCCAATGTGCACCGCGTATGTCGAGGAGATAATGTCGGGCTACATGGAGTCGTCCAAGATGGCTTCTCCGATGCAGGTGGTCGGAAGGCTGTTCCAGGACCGCCCGTGGTCGATTGCCGGCCGGATGGGTGAGATGCCCAAGATGATTCCGGTGGAAGTGCGGGTGGATGATATTTCGCGCAAGCGGTCGAGGGTGTTCTACGTCAAAGTCATCAACCATCCGCTGATCTGCGCCAGCCTGATCCGCAGCGTGATCAGCGAAGCCATCTTCCAGGTCAGGCCCGCGCCGGGAAACGCGACCGCGGAAGTCTCTTATGATGTGGTGGCGGACGGCATCGGCAGTATCCATCGCACCAACACATTCTTCGATGACATCAGCATAGACCAGGCTGCGACCGCCGACGCAGGGCAACTGGTCGGGATGCTGAGCGATAATGGCTTCAAACCCGTGGCTATCAAGTCGGTCAAGCTTGCGGTAAAGCTCACCGATCGGGTCAGCGCGGTGAACATCGAGCGCGCATACCTGGACCGCAGCAGCTACATGCCCGGCCAGAGCGCTCAGATAAGCGTGGTCATGAGGCCCTATCTGCGGGAGCCTATCACCCGCACATTCACCGTCAAGATTCCCGATTGGGTCAAGGACGGCCCGTTGGTCTGCTCCATCCGGGGCGGTAACAGCCCCGGCGGCGGAGGGCCGTCCGCCTCATTACCGGGCGGGGGACCTCCCGGTGGTCCGATGGCTGCAAGCGGGCTGGCTGAGGCGGAGACTGTGCCTCAGTTGGTAAGCAAGTATCTGGAGCGCGAGAAGAACAGCCAGTTGTCGGTCCGGCTGATGGTGCGAAATCCGGAAGTGATTGTTAACGGTGTTCGGATGTCCGGGCTGCCGCTGCCTTTCGTACAGGTCTTCGCATCACCCCGAAACAGCGGCATCAAGATGGCCATGCAGGAATGCAAGACCGTCTTCGATACCGATATGGTCTTGTTCGGCGGCGCGCAGGTGCAGATCGACGTGCGCAAGAACCAGTCCGAAAATGGCGGCCAGCCGCCCAGGTCCGGCCCGCCGATGCCGGGCGGTGGTATGCCATCACTGCCCCCGGGAATGCCGATGCCCCCGGTGCCCGCCTACTACTATGGGGACGATGAATCGACGTGGATGGCTTCGACAGACGCTGGTCTCCCCCTTGTCACCGCGCCGATGCCTGGCCCGGGTGGGATGCCAGGTATGCCGGGGATGCCATCAATTCCAGGGATGCCGGGCGCGCGGAACGGCGCGGCCCAGGGATCGCAGCCCTCGCCATCGACGAAGACCGCCGCCAAGACGGTCGTGAGGCAGATGAGCGAGTGGAGCACCTCCAAGCAGCAGGATTTCGCGAGGGGTGAGTTCAGCGGCACGTGCGCGACCAGTGAAGACAAACTGACCCTGGCCCCGAAGCTGGGCGGCAGAATCGAGATACCGGCAGACTACGCATGGTGCGTCTTGCCCACCAAGGAAGGCCCGCTGGTCGGCACGGGCAACGGTGGAAAGGTCTACAGAGCAGCTCCGGACGGCGCAAAGGTGTTCTTCGAAACCGGCGCGATGGAGGTACACGCGCTGGTAAAGGACTCGCAGGGCAGGGTTATCGTAGGCACGTCGCCTAAGGGTGAGGTCTTCCGGGTCGGCCCCGACGGTAAGGGCGCGCTGCTGTGCAAGCTGGATACCCGCTACGTACTGGCGATGGTGATCGACAGCGCGGACAGCCTCTACTGCGCGGCGGGGGATTCCGGCAGGGTGTTCAAGGTGACACCGGACGGCAAGGCCACGCTCTACGCGGAAACCGGCGAGCAGCAGGTTGCGTCGCTGGCGTGGGCAGCCGATGGGGCGCTGTTGGTCGGAACGGGAACCCAGGGCGCTGTCTATCGAGTTGTGCCCGGCGGCGGCGTTTCGCCTGTCTTCTGCGCTGGAACCGGCTGCGTGACGGCACTGGCGAACGGGCCGGAGAAGTCAATCTATGCCGCAATGGGAGGCGGCGCGACCTACAAGATATCCGCCACCGGGATTGCCGAGGCGTTGGGCAAGGGTGATGACGGCATGCTCTCCACCTGCACCGATAAGCAGGGGCGGGTCTACCTTGTTACCGGCGACTCTGTTTCAGTCATCTATCCCGACGGTTCCACGACAAGCTTCGGCGCTCCGGGCGACCGGGTGGAGTTCACCGGCGTGGCTTACGACCCCGACACGGACACGATCCTCGCGACCACATCCGGTTCCGCGGCTCTATATTCAGCGTCGCTCAACCCCGCAGAGGGCGTGTACGAGTCGAGCGTTTTCGACACCGGCGCAATCTCAAAGTGGGGCAGGCTGGGGTGGCGGGCGGATGCCCCGGACGGCGCTAGCGTTACCGCGCAGACCAGGTGCGGGAACGTGCCGGAGCCGGACAGTTCCTGGACAGCGTGGTCGGCAGCTTCCACTAGCCCGGCAGGCGCGGATATCCCTCAGATTGACGCCAGGTATGTCCAGTACAGGCTGGCTATGAAGAGCGCGAAGCCGGGAGCAACTCCCAGCGTTTCGGCGGTGACCATCACCTACCTGACACCGAACCACAAGCCGTCGGTCAAGCTGGCCTTGCCGGTTGGCGGGGAAGCGTGGTCCGGCAAGAAGAATATCAAGTGGGCCGGAGCCGACCCCGACAAAGACACCGTGAACTACGATGTCAGCTACTCCGGAGACGGAGGCGCGACCTGGAAGCTTATGGCAGGGCCGACTTCGGCGGAGGCCAAACCCGCCGAGGAAGCGGAGTCTCCGGAAGATCCGCCCAAGCCCGACGATGAGCCTGCCGAGCCGCCGAAGCCCGATTCTGCGGCGACCGCGAAACCTGGCACGAAACCCGAGGCCGCTTCCGCAAGCAAGCCTGCGCCCAAGCCATCCAGCCAGGGGAGCAAGCGGAATGGCGACGGCAGTTCGGAGGAGTGGGACACGTCCACCGTGCCGGATGGCAAATATCGAGTGAAGATAGCAGCAAGCGACAAGCCCAGCAACCCGGTCGGATTCATGACCGATGAGGCAGTATCCGCCGAGTTCATCATCTGCAATAAGGCTCCGGTCATCCGGCTGGATGGCAAGGACAAAGTGGAAGTCAAGGCGGCGGATCAGGTAGTCATCTCAGGCTCTGCACAGAGCGCGATGGTGACGGTTGCGGGGGTTCAGTACAAGATAGATTCAGGCATGGCCATGGCCGCCGAACCCGCCGATGGCCTGTTCGACTCCGGCTACGAGACCTTCCGGGCCGCGTTGGGAACCCTGACTCCGGGTAAACACAAGATAACAATAGAAGCCGCAGACACCGCCGGCAACTCGTCCAGCGAGACCGTGGAGATCACAGTGAAGTAGCCCCCTCTCCGCGCACGGAGAGGGTTGGGGTGAGGGACTTTCCACGTAGGATTATGCAGATATGACAGGCAAGAAGAACCGCCCCCTGACCCCCTCCTGGCGCGGAGGGGGAAAATGAGGCCGAGGACAAACTATGGGAAACAAAACTGATCTCAGTTACTGCGTGTTCGGTGCGGATGCGCTTTTGAAGCGGCTGCAGGGGTTTACCTCTGAGGTCGAGGGGGTGCGGCGGTCGGATGACATCGAGAACGTCCACCGGATGAGGGTAGCCTCGCGGCGGATTCGCAGCGTGCTGTCTATCTTCGGCGACGCCTTCCCCCGAAGGAAGCTGGACTCGTGGACAAAACAGGCCAGAAGAATGACGCGCGCGCTGGGGGCTGCGCGTGATACCGATGTGCAGATCGAGGCAGTCGAAGCGTTCATGCACACTATGGACGATCCCAACGCCAAGGCCGGAATCCACAGGCTTCTGCTTCGGCTGTCTCAGTCTCGCTGCAAGCTCCAGGAGGACGTGCTGACCAGCCTCGACAGCCTGGAGAAGAGCGGGGTTATGCAGGACATGGAGCAGACCTGCCGCCAGGTGATAGTGGAGGGCAGGCTGCGGCAGGCGGAGGCGGTTTCGAGTCACCTCAAGGGTGAAGCGTTCAAGCATATAGCCCTGCGGTTGGAGGAGTTCCTGGCCTATGAGCCATACGTTCGTCAGCCTCAGTTTGTCACCCAACTCCACGAAATGCGCATAATGGCCAAGCGCCTGCGATACACTATGGAGGTCTTCGAGCCGGTGTACAACGGTGACCTCAAGAAGCACCTGAAGATCGTGCGAGACATCCAGGAACTGCTGGGCGATATCCACGACTCCGACGTCTGGCTGACCCTTTTGCCGGAGTTTCTGGATGCTGAGAAAAAGCACACGAAGGAGTACTTCGGCGACACGCGGTCATTCAACAGACTCGTGCCCGGAATCAGCGCTATGGAGCGCGACCGCAAGGCAATGCGGGACAAGGTCTACAAGGAGTTTGTGAAGCTCTGGGAGCAGCTTGCGAAAGAGGAGGCCTGGAACGGCCTTCGCGGCATTCTCCAGGAGCACGTTTCAGCCGCCGCCAAGATTGAACCTATACCAGAGGAAGCACAGCAGGTAAGTGATGCGGATAGCCCTTCTGAGTGATGTCCACGCCAACTACCACGCGCTGCTGGCCGTGATCAAGCACGCTGAATCTCTGGGCGCGAAGGAATTCTGGAACGCCGGGGATTCGGTAGGCTATGGCCCACTGCCAAGTGAGACAATCGGCCTGATCGGGCACAGCAAGGCTCGTAGTGTGGTCGGCAACTATGACCTCAAGGTCCTGAACTTCCCGGACAAGCGCGAGAAGTGGCGGAAGTCCAAGGCGCCCGAGAAGTTCCTCGCATTCCAGTACGCGTATGAACATCTGAGCGACGTGCGCCGCGTGAGCTTGGCCGCAATGCCCAGGAGCCGGAGGTTGAGGCGGGAGGGTTTGCGGTTCCTGCTCACCCACGGCAGCCCGGCGGACATTGATGAATACATCGGCCCGGAGACTCCGCCGGACCGCCTGAAGGAACTCGCGAGAATAGCCAAGGCGGATGTTGTGGTGTGCGGGCATTCGCACCGGGCGTGGGTTGGCGAGGTGGATGGGGTGACGTTCGTGAACGCAGGGAGCGTGGGAAGACAAAACGACGGCGACCCAAGAGCCTGTTACGTGATGATGGATGTGGAAAAGGGTCGTGCTAGATTTGAAGTCCACCGCGTGGACTACGACATCGACGCAACCTGCCGCGCACTGGCAAAAGGCGGCCTGCCTGAGATATTCTGCGAGATGTTCAGGCAGGGCCTGACCCTGATTCCGGCAGACAGATCAAGTGAGGGCTAACAACCATGGCTTTGAAACCAAGGAGCATTCGATACCTGGATGAATTGATGCAGAGGCAGCCTGTCCTTGTGGGTCAGCGAAAGAACATAGGGCTGGCGGTCGAGGCGATGGTGGGCTGCGCGAAGGCCGGCGGGAAGATACTGGTCTGCGGCAATGGTGGTAGCGCGGCAGACTCCGAGCACATAGTCGGTGAATTGATGAAGGGCTTCCTGCTGAAGCGGGAGGTTCCGGATTCATTTGCTGCGGAGTTGAGCCAGTTCGAGGATGGTGAGGCAATTGCCAAAGGTCTGCAACAAGGGATTCCGGCCATCGCTCTCACTCAGCACGCCGCACTATCCACGGCTGTGCTAAACGATAACGATCCCTACATGGGTTTCGCACAACAGGTCTACGCGCTGGGCAAGCCGGGGGATGTACTCATCGGTCTGAGCACCTCCGGCAATGCAAAGAACGTGGGCTATGCGCTCAAAGTAGCCAAAGTCCTCGGCCTGACCAACATCGGAATGACCGGCTCCAGGGAATCCCCAATGGATCCTCTCTGCCACATAATGATCAAAGCCCCGGTCTCCGAGACATTCCTTGTCCAGGAATACCACCTCCCCATCTACCACGTCATCTGCGCGATGGTGGAGGAAGAGGTATTTGGGTAAGGGTAGATAGGTCTCACCCGGAGGATACAGGGATGTTGTTACCGATGCCATTTGCCGACCATCTGAAGAAGCATGCCGAAGCAATGCGGGAGTATAATACCGGCGACTACACCAACCTCCAGCCGGAAGAGCGGAAAAAGAAAGCCACCGAGGTGCGCAACCTGAGCGCGGCGGCTGCCTCGGCACTAGCGCCTATGCCGATACCCTTCGCCCACGTCTGGGCAATCACACCGGTGCAGCTCGCAATGGTGAGAGCCATAGGCAACATATACGGCTACAAGCTGGACAAACGCGCCGTGCAGAAAGAGCTTCTGCCGGTCATCGGTGGCGGAGTGCTGGGAAAGACGATATTCCTGGAGTTGATGAAGCTGGGGCTGCCGGGTGTTGGAGGAGTGGGCAGCGCGGCGTTCGTGTGGGTGTGGACGCAGAGCATGGGCCGCGTGGCCGAAGCGTTCTACGCAAACGGAATGAGACCCGGCAGAGAGCAGCTAGATGACCTGGTCAGGAGCGAAGCCGACAGGTCAACCGACGAGTTGGAGATATGGCTAGGAGATGCAGTGACCCACTAGGGTGTTTGGGCATTGCCTCGTATCGTCACCCACAAACCATGCAACCCGACCACCACCGTGGCCAGCATCGTCAAGAGGAAGACTCCTGTAGCCGACCATGGGGCGATAGACATCACCAACGCGCAGAACCCTGAGTTGGCGATGGTGAACGCGACCAGGCCCCTTATCGAGACCGGCGAGCACGGTTCTGGTGACCCATCTTCGGTCGGGGCAATTGGAAATGTTGCCGGCTTCTCGAGGTTCAGCCATAGCAGCAGGCCGAAGATGAGATAGCAGGCCCAGATTGTAGCCTGGCCGCCTATTCCGGGGATCTTCTCGGGCCTTACTCCTAAGCCGAACAGAACAAAGTAACCCAGCAGGACAGCCCCCATCGCTATCAACTCAGGTCTGTTTGGCAGCAGTTGCTGGATAGTGTATCGGTGGTTCCCCGCGACCTTTCGCCACAAGAGCGCCAGCCCGGCCAGCATCAGGCCAGATAGAAGGCAGCCAAGCGCGCTGGTCAGAGACTTGGAGACAGCCGAATGCATCAGTCCGATCGCCAGTCCGAAAGCCAGGAACCACTTCACCCCAAACCGCTTCGCCCGAGATTCCGGCAGGCCCACGCACACCGCCCGGGTCCACAGCAGAGGCACAATGAACGCCATCAGCGGGTGCCAGAAGAGGACCAATATGGGGAATGAGTTCATCGACACCCCGAGGACAAGGTTCTGCTTCCCGCCCCAGGTGTGCGCCCACAGCATCTTGGTGATGTATGCTTCATACAGCCCCACAATCGCCCCGGCCGGAAAGAGTGTGGAGTAGCGTGGCTCTCCCCTGGAAAAGCAGATGGAGCCCAGAATGAGTATGTGGAGACCGTACAATGGGATCAGGACGAAGATCCCCCAACCCGTGACAAACGGAAACGGCTGCGACCCCCCGCTTGCCTCGGCAAAGAACACCGACGCGCAGCTAAGCAGCAGCCAGAACAGCCACCGTACGCCTCTGCCGGGTTCGGCCTCCGGTTCCGGGGTCTCATCGTCCAGTTCGACGATCAGCCTGTCAGTATCGTCCGACATACCGCACTCGTTCCTTTCACTACCTCTCAACCTCCAGTAGCGCTCCGCCTCCTGCGGGTAGGGTAATACCGAGGCCGAAGTTGCCGCCGGCCCAGCCAAGCGGGGTCAGGGGGATGCCTTTTCCAGTTAGCAGATTGCGCACACTCTTCACGCCCATCGCTGCAGTGAGGGTGATGGTCTTGGGACGGTCGAAGTCGCTGTTGACTACCACCGCATAGTTCTTGCCTGTTTTCGGGTCGGTGAAGTTGCCGATTGTGCCGTTTGTATCTGCCGCAATCCACTGGGTGGTGACAGGCGAAAGCCTGCGCAGGAGGTCGCTGTGTTTGGCGAGAGACCTGTAAACCGAGGACGTCTCGCGGAACTGCGGGGTTGGGCGGCCCTTGTAGTTCAGCAGCGACGGGTAACCCACCAGCTTCTTCTCTTTGAGTATGTTGGCCATCGATTCACTTGGCGTCAGTGGGGGCGCGGAAGGATTGCCGCTTCCGGTTCCCAGCAGAAGGAAAAACACAACCCCCTTCGCTCCCAGCCTCAGCCCTTCCCATATCTGCCAGCGCATCTCCGGTACAGTGGGCGATCGCCAGTTCACGAACGCTCCCGGCAGCGCGATGAACTCGCCGTTGGGCTTCATCTCGGTTGGTCCGGCTATCTCGCTGTAGCACTGGGGCATGACCCATCCCACCCGGCCATCCCGTCCGGCATCCTCGACCATTCTCTGAATGTTGACTGAGTAATACCCCCGTGATGCGACCGGAGTATGCGGGCCGTTGGGGTTGCTGTCGGCGAAGAACGGATACACGTCCACGCAGAACGTCTTGATACGCGATTCGGCGATGAGCCTCGGAGTCAGGTGCCACTGAGAGACCGCCATGGACGGGCGGCCTGGGTCGGCCTCGGCGAATAACTTCCGCATCGGCTCCATCAGTTCGAAGTAAGGGCCGGCGGGTTCATCACACAGAATCCACGCCAGGATGCCGCAGCGGTCATCGCCGATGTCTTTCACGATGGCCGGCACGATTCTCTTGTAGTACTCCAGCGCTTTCTCGTGGAAATCGGAGGCCTTGGGATCGAGGCCCATAGTGCCACCGCAGTTCTGCGGCGCGATCTCCCCAAGGTTGGGCAGGAGCTTGAGACCCAGCCGGTTGGTTATCTTGAGCAGCGATTTCAAGTCTGCCAAGTCGATGTTGACCAGCCACACCGAGTTCACGCCGTTATCTTGCAGCAACTCACACGTGCGCTTCACAAACTCCCACTTCTCCAGCCCCGCAGCCTTAGCAGCGCCCGGAGTATACTCCCACGACCAATAGACCCCGAGCGCAAACTCCCCGACAGGACGCTCGGCGGGGGTAGTTGTTTCGGCAGCCAGAGAGGCGGCGAGCAGGACGATCAGAAGTGCGACCAGCGCAAGCACGCGATAAGTCATATCAGTCTCCAGTGTTCGTTGAGGTTGCACTCATTCTACCACATCGTCGCTGCCTGAGCGGAGTCGAAGGCCAAGACTGCCCTGCCGTTTGACAGACCCGGCCCGCAGGCAGATACTATAGCCAGACTTGATGCGGAGGTGGCGAGGTGAACTGGAGAACTCTGGCAGTGGTCTTGTGTGTGGCGGTTGTGTTCGTGGCGGGTATCGCCCGGTGTGACGAGGCAATTCAGCTAAAGGGAAGCGGGGATGATTCCGCATCTATCCAGACGGCCCTGGACTCTGCAGCGGCGAAGGGCGGAGTTGTGAAGCTGGGGGCCGGGCGGTTTCGGCTCGACAAGCCGATCAGCGTGCCCGAGGGAGTCACCTTGCAGGGTGTCTGGGAGGCTCCGCACCACGCTCAACTCAACCACGGCACGGTGATAGAGGTCTATGCCGGCAAGAACGATGAATCGGCGCGGCCGGCAGTGCAACTCAACCCCTCCAGTGCGGTGAAGGGTGTTACGTTCTTCTACCCGGAGCAGCGGATTCCCGATGTGGTGAAGTATCCCTACACCGTCTCCGGCCGAGGAATGCACTGCAGCGTCATCGACTGCACATTCGTGAACCCCTACAAGGCAATGGACTTCGGGACCAGCGGCAATGAGCTTCACTACATCAGCAACGTCTACGGTTGCCCGCTCAAGATAGGCATCCACATCGACAAATGCTCCGATATTGGCCGCATCGAGAATGTCCACTTCAACCCCCACTACTGGTTCCGCACCGATGAATCATACAGGCCCAGCAGTGACGCGCTGATCAAGTTCATCGGAGACAACCTCACCGGCTTCGAGTTCGCTCGGACTGACTGGGAGTACGTGCTCAACACCTTTGTCTTCGGCGCAAACATCGGCTACCGGTTCTACGCAGACAAGGACGGCAGCGTCAACGGCAACTTCCTGGGCATCGGTGCGGACTGGTGCGAGCGTGCGGTGGTGGTGGAAGACTGCCAGGAGCCGGGCCTGCTCATCACAAACGGCGAGTTTGTGGGCAGGGAGGGTGCAAAGGTCTTCATGGACATCCGGCCGACCAACACCGGCGTGGTCCAACTTAGCAACTGCTCATTCTGGGGGCCGTGCCCGACCATCGCCCAGATCGACGGCAAAGGCTCCGCAAGCCTCAACCAGTGCAACTTTATGAACCAGGGCAGAGGCCGGGGCGCTTGGACTGTGGAGGCCCAGGGCGGAGACCTCACAATCCAGGGCTGCCGCTTCAGCATCGACCGCCCCGACATCAAGCTCGGCAAGGGTGTAAAAGCGGCAGTGATATCCGGCAACAGATTCCAGAAGAGCAAAGAGATAGAGAACCAAAGCCAAGGAGATGTCGCCGAAGGGCTGAATGTGGTGGTGAAGTAGGGTAGCGCATATTGACGTGGCCCTTGCGGTTGTTGTAGTATCAAGACCAACGGCCTGATACCGGCCCTTGGCCCAATGCCGTATACTCGGAGGACGACTATGAGATCCCTCGCGTCCGTACTGCTACTGGCCGGTTTGTGTGGCCTGCTTCTCTGCCTTCCGGTTTGCACACAGCAGGCTCAGGCATCCGATACCTGCGTTCTGACCACTACTTCATCATCCGCAGCGTTGCCCGGGGACTATCCGCTCACCAACCTGCGGATATCGCTGCGGGTGAAGTATTCCAAGCCTGGGACTGTGTTGGATACCGTGGGCATCAATGCCGCGCCTGCCGGTTCCTTTGCACTGGCCATCGGCGCGGACGGCAAGCCGGTCTTTCTGCTGTATGAACCTGGCAAGGAAAGCTCCGTGCGCGCCTCCAACGGTTGGCACGTCATCCCGTCCGACACGGCCATCCCTACAGACACCGACGCGAACATCGATATCGATGTGCTGGAAAAGAAGATTGTGCTGTCGGTGAACGGGAAAGTCGAGAAAGAGGTGGATGTGGAGGTGAAGCTGTCCGGGAAGACCGTCTACATCGGTGATAACCCGGAAGATGATACCTGGGGCGACTCCTACAACATCCACCCCGCCATGATCGGCGAGGTTCAGGCTCTGTACTTTGGCGACGTTTCAAAGGCTCCCGCGCGGTCCGAAGAAAAGGGGCAGGTTGTCGAACTGACTTCCTCATCCTCCTCAGCCAAACTGCCGGAGGGGTATCCGGTAACCAATCTCCGAATGTCTCTGACTGTAAAGTACTCCAAGTCCGGCGTGGTTCTGGACACCGTGGGCATCAACGAAGCCCCGGAAGGCTCTTTCACCCTCAACATCAACAGCGCCGGCAAGCCGGTGTTTGCGGTGTTTTCCCCGGATACCGAGAGTGCGGTGAAGCTGGATAACGGCTGGCACGTGATCTCCGCGGATGCGGCTATCCCGCCGGATACCGAGGGTAAAGTGGATGTGGACGTGCGCGAGAAAGGCATCGCCATCAGTGTGAACGGCAAGCTGGAGAAGAAAGTGGACCTGGCGGTGAAGCTCTCCGGAAAGACCGTCTATGTTGGCGACACCCCAGAAGACGACTCCTGGGGCGACTCCTACAACATCCATCCCGCGATGGTCGGAACGGTGAGAGTCCGCTTCTTCGGCGAGATTCCCAAGGGCGAGCCGGCGGCCGAGACACCCGCGCCGCCTACGGCTGCAACGCCCACGCCACCCGCCGCCGAGACGCCTCCGCCTCCTCCACCGCCACCGCCCGCAACCGGCGGTGACGCCAAGCCGGAGGCTCCGCCAGCGGAGGCAGGGGCCAAGCTTCCCGAACCACCTCCCACGGACGCGCCGATAGAAGGTGTGAAAGAGATCGCCAAAGCGCTCGAAAGCGGCGTCGCCGAGACTGCGGCGGGGGCGTTTGCTCCGTTCGCGCAAGAGAGCTTTCGGGCGGTATTCGCCGAGCATCCCGAGGCTATGAAGAGAATCGCCGCGCTGCTGGCAGCCGCTAAGCCCAAGTTCGCTGAAGGAGTCTATGCGGAATACGAGATCACGGACGGCGGCAAGACATTCACCATCATGATGGAAAAGATCGGCGACCGATGGTTTGTGACGGACTTGTGAGATGAGGATGAAGATGAAGACTCAAGCTATAGCCTGTACACTGATCTGTATTGCCCTGCTTGTGGTAGGCGCTGTGGCGTTTGCGTATGATTGCGGCGGGGTCGATCGCGCTACGAACTTTGGCCCGCACCGCAAGATCAACGAGATGGCTGTGAAGGCCTGGTTATCCAATGAAGACAAGGACGCGAAGCGCGACAAGTTCCTGAAGAGCCTGAACATCGACCCGAAGAGGCTGCCGCTTCTCACCGGCATCGGTGTTACCCAGTCCGGAGCTTTCGACCCGGGTCTGGCCAGCGTCGTGGGAGCAAACGTAGTTGAAGGGGCGGTAAACGGGACTTTTGACTGGTGGATTGTGGAAGGCGGTTTCACGGCTGATGAGCCGGAGATATTCAACTCATTCCGCCACTTCTACGACCCATCCCAGGCCGATGGGGTCTATTACCTCACAGATCATCTCAAGGAACTGGAGTATACGCTCAAGGTTGTCGTTTTTGCGGTCACAAGAAACCCGTGGAAGACGTTCATGGCTTCGGTCAACCCCAGGGTGGACGCCCGCGCATGGGCTATCGAAGGACCCCAGAACAACGGCACTCGGCCCAACGAGTACAACTGGAACCGTGGCCTGGAGTATATGGCCCAGGCATTCGCGTCCAAGGACAAGGACAAAGACAAGCTGTTCGTGAAGGCGTGGCGCTCGCTGGGTGAGACCATGCACCTGATGAGCGATATGAACTGCCCTCCGCACGTGCGCAACGACTCCCACCCCGGGCGAGCCGTCGGCCAGTTTATCGGCCTTGGCAACCACGACGCCAACCTGGGGGTAATGAAAAACGATCCATACGAACTGTTGGCTATCACCAAAGTAGTGGAGGCCGCGGCCAAGAATCCGCTAATTCCCAATGCAAAGGCGGTTGTTGACGGCTCGAAGGACACAATGACCATCTTCGACAAGGTAGCCACCTACACCAATCACCGGTTCTTCACCGCGGAAACCATATCCGGCAAGTTCCGCGGAGTGGATTACCACAATGCCAACGGCCGACCCGACTACCCCTTCCCCAGGCTGGACCAACTGACATTCGACGAGAAGACCGGTTACTTCATCCAGGACTTCGCGGGCAGACCTGTGAAGCTGGCGCACATCACGTGGATGGGCGAGCAGGGGTGGGGCGAGCCTACAAAGCGAGTAGCTATCTCGTATGAGTGCGTAAGGGACCAGGCGGGGGTGCTTGTTCCTACAGCCGTCTACGCCAACAGCAAGTTGATCGACTGGTATGTGCCTCGGGTAGAGGTGAAGCTGGAGGAATATGACCCGGTTACAAAGATCATCAAGGGCCAGGTGCTGCACACTCCGTACGGCGCGCATACCAAGCCTCTGCTCTACAACAGCGGCCCGGATGACAAGGTTGAGCTATATATCAACGAACTCTCACAGGCCATCAGCAGCTACACGGTCACCGTAGAGAACGGCAAGCTGCAGCTTGACCTGAGCAAAGTCGATCCCCGCGTCTTTGCCAATGCCAAAAAGATGGCCTTGGAGATGAGCATAGGTGGGTTGATGCTGCGCTCCGAGGACTTCTACTTCTTGAAGATACTGCCGGAGGAGATGACAGCCTGGGTGAACACCGAATACAAGTTTTACGGTTCGGCCAACCCTCCGCCTGAGAAGGTCAAGAAGCTCTCCTACAGATGGGATTTCGGCGACGGCACGAAGACCATGGACTATCCATACGAGAAGCCGCTGAATCAGCCTTTCAATATCGACGTCAAACACAAGTTTGCCAACAAGGGCAAGTATGAAGTCACCCTTGAGGTCGCGGATGTAACCAGTGGTCTATGGATACCACTGTATCAGGGTTTGGCGACGGTTTGGGTTATGCGGCCGTGCTCCGATGAGGAGATTACGGAGGCGGCTCTGGCGTATGTGAAGAACAACTGGATTCCCGGCAACGTTCCGTCCAACGTGAAAGTCACGGGAATTTCACCAGGCAGTGTCGACCGCAAGACCAACCGGTACACTTCTTCCTGGGACATCTCGCCTTCTTCCGGCAGGGTAGACATAGTTCTGACCGGCACCCAGACTGACGATGGACAGGAGTCGAAGTGGTCGACCTCGGTCCCGGTGTGGAGCGGAGTCCTGAAGTATGACGGCCCCGTCGAAGCCTCCCAGATCGTGTCGGCGGCGGGGTTAAACGAGGCCTACTAGGAGCAGCCTGAGGACGTGAGCAACTTGAGAAGCTGGACTCTGTCGGCAGCCGTTGTGGTGTGCGCGGCCCTGCTGGCGTGCGCCGCATACGGTAAGTCCGCTGCGCCGGAGTGGGGGAGTTTTCGGGGGGGTGAGCGCGAGGGGCGCAGTGACAGCCTGACCGCGCCTGTGAAGTGGTCCGCTGATACCAACATCCGCTGGAAGACCGCCGTTCCAGGCGACGGCCACTCCTCGCCGATTGTATCAGGGGACTCGGTTTATGTGACCACCGCGCGGGAATCGCTGAGGAACCAGTGGCTTCTCACCCTGATACGGGCGCTGATCGTGCTGGGGATGCTCCTGACTGCCATGTATGCCGGTAGGGTGATTGCCCTGGGAGTTATCGAGGGGCGGCTGCTGGGGTCGGTGGGGACGATTGTCCTCTGCTGCGTGTTTGCCGGGATAGTCTTGTTCTCCGACTACCTGATGGACCTTGGCCGCGCGCCGGAGCGGGCTTGGGTTGCGGCGTGTGTCGCTGCGGCGCTTGGGCTGGCCGTGAGTGCCACCCTGCGGCGCGAGAGCCCTGTTCCGAGGTTTTCGTGGAGCGTTCTGCTGGTGATTCTCAGCCTGGTGGGAATCCTGCTGATCCCGGACGCTGAGCACACGCTCTACGGAGTCTGGCTGGGGGATGGGGCGATCCTCACTTATGCCACCACCTGTCTGGTCCTGCTTATGGCTTTGTCGCTCGCGCGGACGTTCCGGCCTGTCGTCCGCTGGGCTGCCGCTATTCTCGCTATTATGCTCCCGCCTGCACTGGCTGTGTTCATCGCGATCAAGAACGGGCCGATGGTCACAATCTCCGATCTTTCCCCGCCCGAGGTCCCGAACGCCCTGTGGGTTACGGTCATTGCGCTGACTGCCCTCTGGGCTATCGCGGCGGTATGGCGAGTTCGCGGGAAGTCGCTCACTTCGAGTGCCTCAGTGGTCATATTCGGGGCAGCGGCGGTGGCTGTGGGGCTGTTCGCGCTGGGGTGGGTGGAGATACTGCGAGAGCCTTACCTGGCATACCTGCTCGGGCCGTTCCGGGCCATTCCGACGGGTGTGTGGGCTATGGGGTTGGTCTGCCTGATCAATGGTCTGATCGCTTATGTGACGGTGATCCGGTCGAAAGGTAAGCTCGGAATGACCGGCCTCAACTGGCTCGCGCTGGCCGCCGCGCTTACGGGTATTCTGTTCCTTGTGGATGTGCGGTTGGTTCCCAGAACGCCTCATACCCAACGACACATCGTCAGCATCGACCGTGAGAACGGCGGTATCCGCTGGATGAGCCAGGGGCTGCCGGGCGAGCGCGGGGATATGCACGGAGACAACTCCCCCGCCACCCCGACCCCCGCGACCGACGGAGACCGCATCTACGCATACTTCGGCACCCCAGGTATTATCTGTACGGACACCTCCGGCAAGACCCTCTGGATCAACAAAGACCTGCCGTTCGATTCCCGCAACGGGGTGGCCTCGTCGCCGATCCTCTACGACAACCGGCTGATTATCCTGAGCGAGTCCAATATCGGCCAGTGGCTGGCGGCGTTTGACCCGGCGTCGGGCAAGATGCTGTGGAGGACCCAGAGGGGCAAGAAGATACACCCGGTCTCCGGCAACTGCCGCACGCCATCGGTCAAGGTAATGGGCGTGCAGCCGACCATTGTGGTGTGGGGCTATGAGGACCTCTCGGGCTACGATCTCAAGTCCGGCAGGCAGCTTTGGTCATACCAGGTGGGGCAGTTCGGGGGAGCGGCAGACCCGGTGGGGTGCGCGGTTTCGGGCTCCGGAGCGATCTACCTGGCAGGCCCTCAGAGAACGGTGGCGATTGCGCTGGACAAGCTGGGCAAGCCGGGTTCCCCGATCCTGTGGGACAAGCCGTGCAGCGAGGGAGCGCAGTGCCCGTCTCCTGTGATAGCCAACGGTCTGCTCTTCGATGTCTCCGACATGGGCCGAATCTACTGCATAGACACCCAAACAGGCGCCGAACTCTGGAACCTCCCCACAATGAGCCAACACTACGCCTCGCCGGTGGTGGTCGGGAACCTGGTTTACATCACAGACACAAAGGGCAATACTACGATTACCGAATGCAGTCGCAAGCTGAGAATAGTCGGCAAGAACGCCCTGGGCGAGCCAGTTTTCGCCTCAATCGCTCCGGTGGACGGGTCGCTATACTTCCGGACGAAGGGGCATGTTTGGCGGATAGAAGGTAGGGAGTGATCGATATGCCGGATACCGAAGGCTACAAGAAGCACTACGACAGAGGGCAGGAATTCGACGAACAAGAGCGCTGGGCTGAGGCGGTCGAGGAGTACAAGAAGGCCGTTGAGTGCGACCCCTCCGCCAAAGATGCCCACACCGACCAGGGATGGGCGCTGTGGCAGCTTGACCGGTACGAGGAGGCGGTGGAGGCGTATAGCGATGCGCTGTCGCTCGACCCCGGCGATAACAATGCCCGCTCGGTTCTCGGTCTTGTCCTGGCTACGATGGGCCGCACCGACGACGCGTTGACCGAGGTGCAAACCATAGTGGCGACGGATCCCGGAGAAGCCCGTGTATTGGACCGATGCGCACGCACTCTTGCGCTTCTGGAGCGACATGAAGAAGCGGAAGCGATCTACAGGAAAGCCATAGCGCTTGATCCGGCGGATAGTGATCTCCTTTATGGTTTGGGTGACATTCTTTACGACCTTGAACGCAATGAGGAAGCGATTTCAGTCTATCGTGAAGTCGTGAGCTTGGGAATCCCGGAAGGTTACGAAAGCGCAGTCTGGAACAACCTTGGCGTAGTGCTGTATCGTGAGGACGGGCTCGACGAAGCAATCGACTGCTACCGAAAGGCTATAGCCTTCGAGCCCGACGATGACATGACCCACTACAACCTTTCGCTGGCTCTCTCGGATCTCGGCCGTCTGGACGAGGCGCTTGAAGCAGCGCAAGCGGCTGCCCGGCTTGACCCCCAGGATGCTGGCGCATATGACAACATTGGCCTGATCTTGCACGATCTGGGCAGATTCCAGGCAGCCATCGAAGCCTACAATACCGGGCTCAGACTGACTCCGGACAGCGCCGGCCTGCATTACCGCATCGCGTTTGCTCTTGAGGAGTTGGACCGGCTGGACGAGTCTGCGGCAGAGTATGCCGAGGCTGCCCGGCTGGACCCCGAGTGGTGGTGGGCTTGGTATACTCTTGGCGTGGTCTATCAGAAGCAGGAGAAACGTGATGAGGCAATTGCGGCCCTCAAGGAAGCGATTCGTATTGGTCCATCGGAGGCTGACGAATACTGCTTCCTCGCCGACCGCCTTTTGGAGTTGGAGGAATGCGAACTGGCCCGGGAGGTCTGTGAGAAGGCTCTGAGGCTGTATCCCCACAGTGGTGATGTTCACCTGTCCTTCGGTGAGCTTCTGCTCGACCTTGAGCGCAACGAGGAAGCCATAGCCGCCCTTCGTGAAGCTGTGCGGCTCGGAGTCGACGAAAGAGACACAGGCTATTTGTGGAAGAATCTGGGAACAGCACTGAGGCTGGAGGGGAGACGCGACGAAGCTATTGAGGCTTATCGTGAGGCTCTGCGCGCAGACCCGGACTACGACGAAGCCCTCCACGATCTGTCCATCGTGCTGCAGGACACCGGCCAGTTGGATGAAGCTCTGGAGGCTGTTCGCGAAGCTTTGCGGGTGAACCCGGAGTGTCCAGACTGTCGAACACGGCTGGCCGACGTTCTGACTGACTTGAAGGAGTACGACGAAGCACAACAGGCATACACTGAGGCGATTCGGCTTGACCCCGATTACTGGAACGCACGGTTCAACTTCGCACGCTTCTACCACGAACAGGGCAAGCACGAAGAGGCGGCCGCTGCCCTCCGCGAGGCCATCCGTATCGATCCTTCCGATTCGAGACAATGGTTCCACTTGGCCGAGTGCCTGGAGGAACTGGGGCAGCCAGAAGAGGCCCGAGCGGCTCAAGACGAAGGTGAACGGTTGGAGCGAGAGCAGGGGGACTAAGCGTCCGCCACTGCATCCCACGAGTCACGTTCGATCCTCCGCTACCATCAGACCATCAAACCATCACACCATCAAACTCGGACCAGCCATCCCTCAGCCTTCCACCGTTGGGTCGGGGGGTGGGGGAGGTTGGTGATCGGTTATTGGCCACTGCCATTCACGGTGCAGGAACTTGCGGTTCAGCCATACCACCATGTCGTCGACGTAGGTGTGCATTATGGGGATGTCGAACAGGCTCAGGATTGTGCCCATTATCAAGCCGCCCAGGATCACCGTGCCCAGCGGCTGGTAGGCGTCCATTCCTGTTCTGGGGAAGAACGCCACCGGGATCATAACCACAATCGTGACCAGCGAGGTCATCAGAATCGGCCTCAGCCTCTGCGGGCAAGCCTCCGCCACCGCCTGATCCCTCGGAATGCCCCTGTCTCTGTATCGGGCGATCATGTCTATCAGGAGAATCGCGGTGGTGATATCCATACCCGTAAGCACTATCACCGCCATAATCGAGACCGATGAGAATGCCTGGTGCGCCAGGAACAGCGCTATGAACACGCCCGAGAGTTCCAGCGGCAGTGAGAATATCATCTGCAGAGGCTGCAGGAACCCCCGGAACTGCGCCACCAACACCAGGAATATGAAGACCAGCGCAAGCGCCAGACCGCCCAGCAGCCTCGCGAAACTGTCCATCATCTGGGTCATATCGCCGCGCGCTTCCAGCCCGTAACCCGGCGGGAAGTTCACCTTGGACATCGCCGCCATCATTAGGTCCATCGACACGTCCATCGAGGGCCGGTCTCCCGGGCCTTTGCGGTAGTAGCCGTTGATTGAGACCACCCGCCGCAGGCCGTCACGCTCGATGAGGGTCGGCGCGCTCTCCCGCCTCACATTCGCCACGCTCTTCAGCGGTACCTGCTTGCCGTCTCGACCGGTGATATACATGTTTTCAAGGTCGGCGGGCGTCCCGCGCTGATCCTGCTCATAACGCACCAGAATGGTGTCCTGCCGGACATTGGGCAGCCGGTACCATTGGGACGTCAGGCCGCCTCGCAGCGAATAGTAGGCCTGTTGCGATATCTCCTCCGGCGAGAGGCCCAGCGCAGCCGCCCTCTCCGGGATCACCTCTATTGTGTACGATGGCTGGCCCATATCCCAACTGGACGCGGGAAGATACATGCCCTTGGTCTCCTTGGCAACCTGCAGCACCTGGTTGCCGATGGAGTTGAGGACATTGAGGTCTTTGCCGTAGGCCAGCACCGATACCGGGGCAAGGGAGGTCGCCATGACATCCGACCCCATCTCCTTGATCTGTAGCCGCCTTATGCCCGGGATAGTCGCCAGAGCCTCATCGCGCACTGCGTCGATCAGTTGCCAGATGTCCCGTTTGCGATCATCCTTGTCGGAGAACGTCATCATCATGGATGCGGCGTTGACCTGCGGCATTGCATAGCCGGTGAAGAGCGGGTTGAAGCTCTCGAACACGGTCTCCGACCCGATCTCGGTGGATACTTTTTCGATCTCCGGGTGCTTGGCCATTATCTTCTCGATACCGGTTACCGCGCGTTCGGTCTCGGCGAAGCTCGTGCCCGGCGCCATCTCCAGCACCCCATACGCCTGGCCCACGTCCGCCAGCGGCATCATCTCCGAACCGATCATATAGTAGAACGTGAACCCGACAATGACCGTCACCGCTATTCGCGCCATGTTGGAGAAGCGATGCTTGAGCATCCAGTGAATGCTGCGGGTATAGCCGGACTCCATCCGGTCCAGTCCTGCCTGGATTGGGTTGAGGATGCGACGATAGAGCCAGATGCTGCGCTCTTTCACCAGTTCCTCGTGCGGTTTGAGCAGCTTGGCGCACATGAGGGCAGTGAGAGTAAACGACTCAAGCATCGACGCGAGCAGCGCGATAATGATCGGCCACACCAACTCCACAAACATAAGCTGCACAATCCCGCCGCAGAACAGCAGCGGAAGAAGCGCCAGGACCAGGACGAGGGTAGATGCGATAACAGCCAGCCGCACTTCCGCGATACCATCGATTGTGGCGGTTTTCGGGTCTTTGCCCATGCGCATGTGCCGCTCGACTGCATGGATATCGATGATGGAGTCGTCGACAAGTCGCCCGATAGCAAGCAGCAGGCCGATAAGAGTCCCGGAGTTGAGGGTCATTCCCATCATCCCCAAAACCGTGATCGCCATCGCGAGAGAGACGGGGATGTCTATGAGCGCGATCAGTGTGCCTCGCCACTCGCCCAAAAACAGCATCACCACCAGGCCGCACAGCAGCACTGCCATCCCCAACTCCTCGAACATGTTCCTGAAGAGTATGTTGACGAAGTGGGCATTGTCGTATGCGACCTCGAACTTAACCCCGGGGTTCTCAGCCTCGAGCTGCCTCAGGACCTTATTCACCGCCGGCACTACTGTCGCCGAACTGGCCGAGGGGTCCTGGATGACCGAAGCCTCGATAGCCTGGATGACCTTGCCGTGCTTATAGTAGTGGTAACCGCTGCGTCGCTCCCAGTGGGTGTCGTCCACACGAGCAACGTCCCGAATGTAGACAGTCTTGGGCTGGTCAAGGGAGCCTGAGCCGGTTGACCCTCCGGATTCGCCCACGGAGGTCAGCGGGTAATCCATCACGGTCTGCGCGTTCGCCGCCCTGGAATCGACGCGCACAATAGATTCGCTGCCGCCCCTGGTCAGGGTCCCGCCGGAAGCGCTGACATTGTATTTGTCGATGGCGTCGCGAACATCGAGAATCGACAGTTTCTGGGCTGTCAGCTTGTCTCTGTCGACCACCACCTGCAACTGTCGCTTGAACCCTCCAAAGGGCACGACCGAATAAACATTCGGCACGGTCTTGAGCCGGTTGATCACCTCGTTGTCCACGAGTTCCCGCAGCCTGATTTTGTCCCAGCGTTCGTCTCCGGTCACTGCCAGGGAGAGAATGGGGATGTTCAGGGGGTCGATGGCAAGGACCCAGGATGGCTTGAGGTTTGCGCCGGTTGAGGGAAGATTGGCCTGCACTATATTCATAAGGCTCTGCACATCGAACAGGGCCTTCTTCATATCCGTGCCGTACTCAAACTCCAGCGCCACTACCGCAAACCCGTCTTGCGAGGTTGAGCGGATGTAGCGGAGCTTCTTTACGTTGACGAGCTGCTCCTCGATGGGCTTGGAGACGTAGAGTTCCATGTCCTGTGCGGACAGGCCGGGCATCATTGTGACTACGCCGATCAGCGGGCTCTCGACGTAGGGCATAAACCGCCGGGGTATGCGGAAGCCGATGGTGAGCACAGCCATCGCCAGCACCCCGAGGTAGAACGCGATCACTATGTAGGGATGCTCGATGGACCACTTGTGGATCATGTGCAGGGCGTTGAGCGTATGGTGCTCAGCAGTCGCCCGCAGCCCCGTCCCTGCTTCCTGGTTATACTTGTTTTCCGGCACTAGTTACCTACTCAGTGTCTATAGTCTGCAGTCAAGAATTGAGCGTCATTCCGAACGAAGTGAGGAATCTACTTTTCCGCCGACCATTATTCCTTCGGCACCAGCCTCATCCCGCAATTGGGGCAAAGAGCCTTTGGATCGGTGCTTGATACTCCAGGGCACATCGGGCATACATAGATGGTCTTTCCGGCTTCCTTTGGTTTGGTCGGCGCCGCGTGTTCCGAGTGCCCCATCCCCGGCATGTCCTTCATCTCCGGCTTGGCTTGCGGGGTGGAGGGTGTCTCGTTTTCGTGCTTCATTCCAGGCATACCCTCCATACCGGGCATGCTTTCGCCTTCGGGGCCGGGCGGCATTGTCTTGGGTCCGTCCTCGGTCCACTCCGTCGGGAATACAGTGTCGCCGTCTCGCAGGTAGGTCTGGCCTCGGTATATAACCTCGGCGCCGTCGCTGATGCCCGATGTTACAGTGACCCGGTCACCTGAATACCTGCCGGTTGTCACGCCGACCAGGTGCGCCTTCTTGTTGCCTCCGCTGGTCTTGGGAACAAGTTTCATCAGGCATTTCGGGCACGTCCCCTGCTTCTCGCTCTCGACTTCGGGATGCATCGTGCAATAGTAAACGGTTTTACCCGCCGGGGCCTCGTTGACAGCTATCCACACTCCCGGCTTGCCGTCCTTGCGCACAATTGCCTCGGCTGGCACGCTGATGCCGCCGCCGTGACTGCCCACCCCAATCTCAAGCACAACGCTGTCCCCCGGGAGCAGCTTGTGGCCGGGGTTGGGGACAATCGCCTCCGCAACAGAGGTTCGGCTGGCCTGGTCTGCAAGCGGCGCAATGGAGGTGATCCTGGTCTTCAGAGTCATCCCTGGGTTCTTGGGGAATCGGGCTGTGACCGTCGACCCGGCGTGGATGTCCGCCAAATCCTTGTCCGCCACGTTAGCCTGCAACCGCACTTGCCCGATTTCAACCACATCGATGATGGGGGTCTCGGTAGACACAAACTGGCCCGGGCTGGAGTAACGCTTGGACACAAGCCCTGAAAACGGCGCTCGCACGAACCGATACCCGGCTTCAACCGCGGCAGTTGCTACCGCTGCCCTGGATTGCGCCGCAAATGCTTGCCTGGTCTTGATCCCCTGCCTGGCGGATCGCACGGCGGATCCGGCAGCCGAAGCTCTCTGGGTTGCGGAAGCGACCGCCGCTTCCTTGCCCGCTATGTCTGCCCGCGCGGCATCCAGGTTGGCCCGGCCCTCATCTACCCCCGCCAGTGCGCGCCGATAGTCGGCAGCTATTCTCTTCTCCTCGGATTTCTCCTTCTGAAACTCCTGCAGCGACACAGCTCCCGCCTTCAGCAACTGTTCCTCGCGGGCGAGTGCGGCTTTCCAGTACTCCTGTTCAGCCTTGATCATCAGCGCCTCTTCCTCTTTCTGTTGCGCTGCTTTTGTTGCAATCACGAGTTCCGCGCGAGCGCGCGCAAGCTCGGAACGCGCCGCCTGGACTTCGCCCTCGGCCGCCGATTTCTCTGCGGAGGTCCGCTCGGCGTCGTGGGTTGCCGAAGGTATCTCAGACTCCGAACTGGCTGCTCCCGCCCGCGCTTCCGCAAGCTTGGTCTGTAGATCGGGAGAGTCCACGACCGCCAGCAGTTGCCCGGCAGAGACTCTGTCGCCGCTGTAGACAGACAAGCTCTTGAGATACCCTTCAACACGCGGGAATACAGTCTGTTCCTGGAGGGGAGCAACGGAGCCGGAGTATGTGACGGTGGCTTGAAGTGAACCAGTATGAACAACCTCGGTCGCCACCGGGACCGCTCCAACCGGCGGCTTCATGATGGTCATGTCCATCGCCTGGGATTCCATAACGGTCATGAACCCGGGGTGTTTCGATTTCCAATTCTGTACGGCCCAAGCGCCGACGAGCAGAGAGACTACAATAAGCAGAAGACCCCAGAAGTGTTGCCTTGCGAGTCTTGCGAGGTTTCGCATGTACGAAGAGACCTCCGTAAATGATGACTAGGCTTATTAGGATGCCGGCTTTCCTGCGGGAAGCTATGCCAATGTGTCGAGCATCGCCCGGCGCTATCATGTTCCCACAAACTGGGCAGGGTAAACGCAGGGAAGACCTAGTCCCCCGCGGTTTTAGCCGTGAATTGCTTCACGGTCTCAGGTTTGCGCTTGTTGAAGAACACATCGAGAATAGCTCTGCACACCGGCGCGGCACTCGTTGCCCCGTGCCTGCCCTGCTCTATTATACACGCAATCGCGATCTGCGGGTTGTCTGCGGGGGCATAGCAGATGAACCAGCCGTGCGCTGCCCTGGGTGGATCCTCGGCTGATCCTGTCTTCGCGCCCACGGCAACGTCCGGCAAGTTCACCACCCTTGCGGTTCCACTGGTTACGGCAGTCCGCATTCCTCGCCGCACGATGTCGTAAGCCGAGGCGGGAGCGTCGACGTTGGCTGTGACCGTCACTGTGTGCGACCACTTCGTGGAGCCGTCAGTTCCCACGGCTTTCTCCACAAGATACGGTTGGTAGATCGTGCCCCCGTTGGCTACCGCCGCGCAGGCGACAGCCATCTGGAGCGGAGTGACCTGCACATACCCCTGCCCGATTCCCACGTTGAGAGTATCACCAGGGTACCAGGACTCGTGGTGGACCCTCTTCTTCCACTCGGAGTCCGGCATCTTGCCCGCCTTCTCTGAAGGCAGGTCTATCCCGGTCTTGCTGCCTATTCCGAAGCTCTTCGCTACCGGCGCCAGACGGTCTATGCCGAGGCGTTTGGATACTGCGTAGAACCAGATGTCGCAGGATTGTGCGATGGCCTGGTTCATATCTACCGCGCCATGCACCTTCCAGCATCGCTTGACTCTTCTGCCCAGCGGGATGCTGCCACGGCAGACCACGGTGGTGCTGGGACTGCATGCCCCGTTCATAAGCGCCGCGATGGCCACTATCGGCTTGAAAGTCGAACCCGGAGGATACGCGTTTTGCACTGCCCGGTTCTGCATCGGGGTGTGCTTGTTGTCTGCGATTTTCTTCCAGTCCTTGGGCTTCACTCCCTTGACGAAGATGTTGGGGTCAAATCCGGGTCTGCTGGCCATCGCCAGGACGGCGCCTGTTCTTGGATCGACAGCCACGACCCCTCCCACCTGGCTTCCCAGCGCTCGATGGGCTGCCACCTGCAGCGCACGGTCTATGGTGAGGTGAAGGGTGTTGCCCTGAAGAGTAGGTTTCTCGCCAAGCACTCGCACCACGCGGCCCTTGGCGTTCACCTCTATCTGCTTGCCGCCGTCGATCCCTCTGAGCAAGTCCTCATACTGTCTCTCCAGGCCAGTCTTGCCGATGTAGTCGCCGGGGCTGTAGTTCTTGCCCTCCTGCTCGCGCTTGGTCAGTTCCTCCTGATCGATCTCGCGGATATAGCCTATGGTATGCCCAAGCATCGGGCCGTCGCGATACTCCCTGATATGGTCCAGTTCCACGCTTACTCCCGGCAGCCGCATGCGCATCTCGCCAAGCTTAGCCACCACCGACAGGTCCACATCGCTCATAACTCGCGTTGGCGACCCTGGTCTGCCCTTGTACTTCTCCAGCAGCGCGCCCAGCTCTTCCGGCGCGATCCCCAGGACCCCACTCAAAGTGTGGAACGCCTCGGGGTCCTTTTTGAGCTGTTCGGGGATAGCCATAACCACGAACTGGCGGCGGCTGGTGGCGAGAACACGGCCTTTGCGGTCGAGCATGGTGCCTCGGGCGGCGCGCATACGCAGGAGCTTGACGCGGTTATTTTCGCTCTGTTCGAGGAGTTCCTTGCCCTGGACGATCTGAAGATAGTACAGCCGACCAATCAGCGCCAGCCAGAGGACTGCCAGAGTCCAGAGCAGGAACCGTATGCGGCCCGCCTGTATTTTGCGGTCTTCGGAACTGGGCAGCATGAAATTCCTACCCTATTCTTCGATGATGGTGTAGCTGTGGATGTTGCAGGTTCTTGATGGCACTTCGCTTATCGGCACACGCTTCTTAGCCGTGTTGGGGCAGTTGCGTGTGGCCAGAAGCCCCGATTCGGAACACAGGTTCACGCTGACCGTGCGTTCTCTGCGCGGCGCAGGTGTGGGCCTTGGCGCGGGAGTTGGCGCAGGCCTCGGCTCGACAGTCGGTGTGCGGACCGGTTCCTGGACGGGAGTCCGCTCCGGTAGCCTGGTAGTCCGGTGAAGAGTACAGTAGGCTGTCGGTTCGGAGCCCTTGGGGTAGGTTCGGGAGACCTTGCGAGGACAGCCTTCTGTTGCCAAGTTGCCGGATTGGGCGCATACCTCGCAGGTGACCATCTCGTCTGTTGTGTCCGAAGCGAGATCGGCTGCCGGCTGACCATCGGGCGCGGGTGTGGGCGTCGGAGTAGGTTGGGCGCTCGCTCGGGGCTCCTCGCTCGGTCGCTTCCTGTCGGGTTTGGGCGCTTCGGCCTCTATCTTCGTGTTGTTCTGCGCGTCCTTGATCCGGTCGTATTCGGGTATCGCCTTCTTCATGAAATCGACCCAGATCGGCGCGCATACCTGACCGCCGTAGGCGCTGCGCATTGGTTTGTAGTTGTCGTTGCCGACCCAACAGGCAGCAGAGAGTTTCCCCGGCACGTAGCCGACGAACCACGCGTCGCGGTCTTCATTGGTGGTGCCGGTCTTGCCCCTTGCCTGGGAGATTGAGCCAGCTTTTCTTCCCGTGCCGCCGGTGACCACCGCCCGCAGGCATTCGTCGACCATTCCCGCAGTCGCTTCGGAAAGCACTCGCTGCGGGGTTGGGCGGGAATCCTCGAGCGCCTCGCCCTTCATGTTAACGACCCGCGTTACCGCGCACGTCTGGACATACATTCCCTTGTTGGCAAACGCGCCGTAGGCAGACGCCATCTCCAGGGCCTGCACTCCGGAGGCGCCGATAGCGGTGGAGAGATAGGGCGCAAGTTCGGACTTGATACCCAGCGCTCTCGCCGTCCTGATAACGTTCTCTATCCCCACCTTGTCCGCTACCTGGATGGCGACCGTGTTGATGGATTGCGCTATGGCTGTCTTGATCGATACCGAGCCTACATAGCGATTGTTGTAGTTCTTGGGTCGCCACGGTTTTGACGCTCCCGGGTAGCTGAGGGGCTTATCCTGAACGTGACTGCGGGGGGTGAAGTCACCCTGCTGGAAGGCAGTGGCATAGACAAAGGGTTTGAAAGAGCTTCCCGGCTGGCGCCTGCTTTGGACCGCACGGTTGAAGAATGAGTCTGGCTTCACGCTGCCCACCATAGCCACAATATAGCCTGTGTTGGGGTCAACGCACACGAAGCAACCTTCCGAGGCGCGTCTGGACCCGCCGTGTTTCTTGAGCCCAGCTCGAAGAGCCTTCTCTGCGGCTTCCTGCATCTCCCAGTTGAGACTGGTGTAGACCTTCAGTCCGCCGGCCTCAAGCATGTCATCGCCATACCGCTCGCGCACCAGGTTCTTCACATAGTCCACGAAGTGAGGCGCGCGGTAGGAGTTGCGGCCTCGGGCGATCGGCAATACTCGCAAGCTCTCCTTCTTGGCATCGTCTCGCTCGCGGTTTGTGATGTAGTCCAACTCAGCCATTCGGTTAAGGACGTGATCGCGTCTGTTCTTGGCGGACTTCAAACTCTCGTGCGGCGAATAACCCGATGGCCGCTGGGGCATTCCTGCAATGAGGGCGCTCTGGGCGAGGGTAAGCTGGTCCACATCCTTGCCGAAATACGCCCGGGAGGCTGCCTGGACCCCGAATGCTCCGCTGCCGTAGTAGATGCGGTTCATGTAGAGTTCGAGGATCTTGTTCTTTTCGAAATTGCGCTCGAGCAGGATTGCCAGCAGAATTTCCTGAGCTTTGCGCTCAAAGGTTTTCTTTTGGGTCAGGTAGATGTTGCGGGCGAGCTGCTGGGTGATGGTGCTTCCGCCCTGCGCCATCCGACCTCCGCGCACATTCGTCCAGATTGCCCGGGCGACTCCTCGCATGTCCACGCCGGAGTGCTGGAAGAACCGGCTGTCCTCGATTGCCACGGTAGCATCTTTGAGGACCTGGGGGATGCGGTCGAAGGGGACGTTTGTGCGGTCTTCCCGGTAGATGCGCGCCAGCACCGCGTTATCCGCGGAGTATATGATGGTGGCGTCCGGGGCCTCGACGTTGCTGTTGTCGATCCCTTTGAGATTGGCGGACAGGCTCATGAACAAGCCCAGAGCCATTCCAATCCCGGCTCCAATCCCGATAAGTATGCATGTCTGGATGACATTGACCACAAATCTCACGCGGGTCGGAGGCGGCGGACGCCTGGTTGCGCGGCGGTTTGTGGATGATCTTGTGCTCATTTTGCTCCTTGGACCAATTCCGATTATAGGTGGATGCGAGCGTGGGTGTCAAATATCCCCATAATATAAACGCACGAAGAGTCCCAAAGGATGCGCACAAATGCGCGATTTCGGGTTTGCCACTTACTGTTCCTCAGTCTCAGTCGACTCTTCCCCGATACTTTGATAGAACTTCCATACCGCCACCATGGTCACGACTCCCAGGAGCGTCCCGATGATGGCGGTAAGGAGTCCCAGCGCCAGGCTAACCGGAATTGGGGGAGTGAAGACGCTGCGCGCGAGTTTCACGATGATCGTCGGCACGATGAGCAGCGAGTAACCCACGGCGATCATCGAGAGTATGTCCCAGGCGGACCGCCGCCAGGCTCTCAAGCTTTCAGCCAGAGCAGGCCAGGCGGTGAGACTCTTCTTGACAGGAGCAAACGGAGCGAAAATAAACCCGAGGGCTACCAGAGGCAGAAGGGTGCTGAAGAGTGTGACCGCCAGGACCGTGCTCTCCGGCACGGCTTCCCCAAACCTTACGCCAAACAGGAATGGGACCTCCACCAGCAGATGCGCCGCGGTGAATATCATAAACACGCCGGCCACGGGTCGGAAGAACCTGACTGCTTCCTCCACGAATGTGACTGCCGAGACACTTTGCCCCTCGCCCGTCCGCTTCAGCGAACCTGCGAATCCGGCGATCACAAACCCGTTTGCAGCTATGAACACGAATGAGTAGACAGCATGAACTGCTGCATAAAGGCTCGTGATGCCGGGGTCGGGGTCGAATACGGATTGGAGTCGCGTCTGTACGATCAAGTCACCGGCGAAGACTGCGGCACATATCAAGACCAGTGGTGAACTGATTCTTCGAAGCAGAGCCAGGCCCTTGGAGTAATCCGGGCTTGGTGACAATCTCCTGAATATCATCCCCGTCCAGAGCACTGCCGATGCCATCGCCAGGCTGATGATCCCAATTTGGACCGCAACCAGACTGTTGGACTGAATGCCCGGAAAGAACCACTGTATAACACTCGCGCCTGCATCACCGACTGACTGCTTCAGTTCGATCAGAGCTTTCTCGGAGAATGGGAGAGTGGCGAAGGGGAAGTCTATTGGACTATCCCTCAGATGCCGCGTTATCTCCGGCATATGGAGCTGATACAGCAGCGCGCCGTAGAGATAGCCGATTACCTGCACCAGCGCAATCAGCCCGACCAGCCCCAGGAGCCAGCGGTTGCGCCAGACAGCCCTCCAGGCCTCCAGGTAGATAAGCGCGAGCCAGTTGAGGATCGGCAGCCTCCCGTCGACCTTCCTTGAGGTAAGCGGAGTCCGCGCGTAGCCAACAATCGCTGTCAGCGCAGGCATCAAGGCCAGGATGCACGCCCTGGCCGACGATGACAAGTCGTTTCCCCGACTCAGCACAGGCAGAATAGTAAGCCACGTCAGCGTCATGCCGAGCGCAATCATCCAAGCATTCAGCAGCCACCAGTACCAGCGTTCTTTGTCCACAAAGCGCCTCCACACAGATCAGGTTACTACAGATTCTTGCTCAACTAGTTCGACCGGCGTTCGGCCAATAATATACCCGGAGGGGTATAGTGGCATACCCCTAGCCCCTTGTCAGAGGGAAAGTATGTTTACCCGTGATAAGGGGGCAGGGGATTGTATGTGACTACAGTTCCTTCACCTGGCAGGCAGTGCCTGTCTTGGCGGCGATGTAGGCTGCTTGCGCGATGGCGACTGAGCCTCGGGAGTCTTCTCCGGTAATAGGCGTCGGCTTGCCCTCGATCAGGGCGGTGAGCCACAGTCGCATTTCCATTTCGACTGCATCGATCTGCTCGATCTTCAGACTTGCAGGGTCGAAGTCGCAGCCTTCGGCTACCTGAATCTTGAGCTTCTCCGGGTCGAACCCACAATCGCTGCTTACAATGGCATTCTCGAAGTGCAGGGCGAAGCCGTTGGAACCGACTTTGAACCCAGTGCCCGCGAGATAGCTGCCGCTGACATTGTCCGCGAACTGTATCTGAACCGCCACCGAGTCCTCGATCTCGTGGGGCGACGGCAAGTCTTTCCTGAGAACTGCGCTCACCGATATCGCATCCCCGAAGAGTTGGCGGATGAAGTCCAACTCGTGTATGCCGACCTCAAACAACACGCTCCCGCTCTCTTCCACTGTCTCGCGCCATTTCGCGCTCCAGATGTACCCGCCATCGGATGTTCGCCAGACCGAACCGTGCAGCGGTTTTCCGAATACGCCTGACCTGGCCAGCGCGATAACCGTGCAGAACGGTTCGTAGTATCGAAGCACATGGCCAACCATCAGTGATCGCCCGGCGTCTTTGAACGCCTTGTTGGCGCGGTCGCAGTCGGCGGTGCTTAGCGTCATAGGCTTCTCGACAAATGTGTTCTTGCCCGCCGCCGCTGCGCGCAGCAGATTCTCTATATGGATGTTGCAGGGCGTAGCGATGACCACTGCCTCAACCTCGCTCATCGCCAGCAGCGCCTCTTCCGATTCGGCTACGGCTGCTCCCAGCTTTGCCGCGGTTGTCTCGGCGCGCTCGGTTACAGGGTCATATACCGCTACAAAGCTGCCCAGGCCGCTCTTCACTGCGCCGTCAGCCACCGCATTACCCATTCCACCACAGCCAACCAGTCCCAAACGTATCTTCTGCATAGTAATGAAACCTCTCACCCTGGCCCTCTCCCGCGTGGGGAGAGGAAATTCGTCTCCGCCATTATCGCGCGATTCTTCCCCGCATGCAAGCCGAGCGTTTGCCTTCCACCCGTTGCCGGCTGTATCATTAGGCTAGTCATCCACTTTTGTAAGGTAATACTGTCCGTGCATCCTCTGCCTCCTGAAGTTAAGCAACTTATTGAGCCGACCCTTGATGGGGAGGCGGTCGACCTTGTTGTCCAGAGCGACCTCAATGATGACGGTCAGCTTGGCCGGCAGTGGCTTATCCGGACCGACAAGCGGCTGATGGTTGTGGGCGAGACCGATGGCATGCCCACCCTTGAGCGCCAGATCGCACTTTCCGAGGTTGTGGATGCCCGGGCTGAGCCTATGATCGGCAGCGGGTGTTTGTTTGCCAACGTGAACGGCGAGCTTGTGCCCCTCATCAGATACACCAATTCCCTTGCCAAGGAGTTTGGCCACGTTGCACGCCGGTTGCAGGCTGCCGCCAAAGGTGAGAAGCCTCCGGCCACAACCGACGAAGACCGCACCCGCCGATGCCCCAAGTGCGCATTCCCGCTGGAGACAGGCTCATCGGTCTGTCCCAACTGCATCGACCGCACACGTGCGGTCCGCAGGCTGCTGGGTTATGTTGCGCCGTACAAATGGCTCACCATCATTGCCGCACTGCTCACCCTGGCCAACCAGTCGCTGATGCTGCTTCCGCCATACCTTACGAAGGTTTTGGTGGATGACGTTTTGCGAAAGGCTGACACATTTCGTGACGCCTCGGGCCAGGTATATGCTCCGGAAGCCTCGAAGCTCATCCTCACACTCAGCTACATAGTGATTGCGCTGGTCGGGTCCAAGATACTGGGGACCGTTCTTGGCATAATCCAGAGCCGGATATCGGCGCGCCTGGGTTCGAGGATAGTCCATGACATCAGGATGGAGCTCTACTCGGCGCTGGAGCGGCTGACTGTCGGGTTCTTCGACAAACGCCAGACCGGGGCCGTGATCTCCCGGGTATCGCAGGACACAAGCTCCCTCCAGGACTTCCTCGCGGGCGATGTCCAGATGATGATCTCCAACCTGCTGGTGCTGATACTGGTGTTGGTGATCCTCTTCCAGCAGAACTGGCAGCTTGCCGCGTGGACCATTATCCCCGTCCCATTCGCGGCCATCGCCGCGACCCTGGTCTTTACCCGGCTGCGGTGGGTATTCCGGCGGGTGTGGCACAGGTGGTCGAAGCTCCACAGTGTTATGTCCGATTCCCTGCAGGGCTTGCGGGTGGTGAAGGCGTTTGCTCAGGAAGAGCGTGAGATATCCCGGTTCGAGAGGCGCAGCCGCGACCTCTACGTGGCAAGCATGCAGGCCGAGCAGACTTGGGCGACTCTGCTTCCTATTCTCTGGTTCGTGCTCACTGCGGGGCAGTTCATTGTGTGGTACGCCGGTGGGATAGGGGTTATTCGAGGAACCGATGTTACCATCGGCACTCTGATCATGTTCATCGGTTACGTGGGGATGCTCTACCATCCGCTGCAGATGGTCACCAGAATGTGGGACTGGGTTGGCCGGTGTCTGGCGGCTTCCGAGCGGGTTTTTGAGATAATAGACTCGCCGAGGGAAGAAGAGGATGCCGAGAACAAAGTCCGCCTGCCGGATATGTCCGGGGCAGTCACGTTCAAGCGCGTAACCTTCGGCTACGACAAGAACTACCCCGTCCTTCATGACATCAACATAGATGTAAAGCCCGGGGAAATGATCGGGCTGGTGGGGCATTCCGGCGCGGGGAAATCTACAATGATCAACCTGCTCGCGCGGTTCTACCTGGCGCAGGAAGGGTCGATTGAGATAGACGGCGTTGACATCAAGAACATCAGCTTGGATGATCTGCGTCGACAGATAGGCACGGTGCCGCAGGAGTCGTATTTGTTCTCTGGCACGGTCAGCGACAACATAGCCTACTCGAAGAAGGATGCCACCCCCGAAGAGATCATCCGCGCCGCCAAAGCTGCCAACGCCCACGATTTCATCGTTAACCTGCCCGACGGCTACGAGACCCAGGTAGGCGAGCGGGGCCAATCGCTGTCCGGCGGCGAGAGGCAGAGGATAGCCATAGCGCGCGCCATTCTGCACGACCCCAAGATACTCATTCTTGACGAAGCCACAAGCTCCGTTGATTCCGGGACAGAGAAGCAGATCCAGGAAGCTTTGTCTCGTCTGGTACAGAACAGGACCACATTCGCCATAGCGCACAGGCTTTCGACACTGCGGCACGCGGACCGGCTGCTGGTGCTGGAGAAGGGCAAGCAGGCCGAACTGGGCACGCACGAAGAACTGGTGGCGCTGGGCGGAGTATACGCGAAGCTGATAGACGCGCAGAACGAGATGTCCAAACTGATTGCGTTGGGTGGGTAGTGCATCAACGTCACCCTGAACTTGATTCAGGGTCTACGCTCTTCTTGAGGTTATGGATGCTGAATCAAGTTCAGCATGACGTGGTTTTGTAGGTGAACGATGTCTGAGGAAGAGAAAACACAACTAGAGACGGCTGCAAGCGAAACTGTCCCAGCCGAGAAGCCGCAAGGCGAGGATCTGGATAGGGCAGTGAACGTGCGGTACCTGGACCCTGGGACATTTTCGATGTTCCGTGGGGAGCAGGATTCGCTGCGGATGAGCGTGAATGAAGACAGATCATATCTTGGTGTGTTTCCACGGAGGTCTTTTCCATACACATATAGAAGTAGCTATATATCGCTTCGCGACGCCGCGGGTGAGGAGATCGGAATTATCCGAGACCTCAAGGAACTCCGCAAGGAGTGGCGGGGCTGGGTGGAAGATGCGCTGAATATGCGCTATTTCGTACCGATAGTAGAATCGATCCGAAGTGTGAGACAGCGATACGGTGGGATGGAATGGAACATCCTCACGGACCGCGGTCCCAGGAAGATGGTTACTAAGCACATCCGCGACACGATTGTTGAGATCGATGTCGGGCGGTACATAATGAACGATGTGGACGGAAACCGCTATGAACTGAATGTCCGGTATCTCGACGAACCGGCCAAGCGGATTATGGAGAGGCTGCTTTAAGTACTGAAACGGTACTGTTTTTACCTTGACAAGCTTTGCGCCTGATGCTACAGTGTTAGATACTTGGTATCAGGTCTAGTATCGGCAGTGCGGGCGCGGGCAGCCGCAGCGTGCACTGGACAAACCAATAGGGAGAGGACCATGTCAGAATCAATGCCCGAGCCGATTAAAGGCCAAAAGTTCCGGAAGATAGATGATGACACCGTGTGGATTGTCGAGGGATGGGAGCCCCAGGGCTTGCTTACGCTTCGGGAACTAGGAGAGGTATACAGTACGCTGTACTCAGCAGGGCTTTTCTGGAAGGACTGGGAACTAGTACCCGACGAGCAGGCATAACGCTCTCCGTGCTTCTAGCCTGGATAGATGCAGCCCTGGTAAGTTGGCTTAGTGATTGGTATAGTTTCGGCTGACGTCGAGAGTCAGTCCGTCTGATTTTGCGAGATGATCGCGCAAGGAGTGTAAGCGATGAGTTGGAAGACAATTCCGGTCTACCTGGTGGCATTCATTACATTGGTGGCGTTTGTGGCGTTGGGGTCCGTGTCGGCATATGCCGCCGTGACCAAGCGTGTTTCGATCTCCTCCGGCGGAGTGCAGGGAGATGGCGATAGCGGGTACTTTGTATCTCCACCAACGACGGACATAGGTGAAGTGTCAATCAGTGCGGACGGAAGGTACATTGCGTTTCAGTCCACTGCCACGAATCTTGTTGCGAACGATACGAACGCCAAGTCCGACATATTCGTTCGGGACAGGCAGACCGGCGTCACCGAACGCGTGTCTGTTTCCTCTGTTGGGGAAGAGGGGAATGATGACAGTTTCGCCCCATCGATCAGCGCGGACGGCAGGTATGTTGTTTTTGTTTCGACAGCCAACATGCTGGTCTCCGGCGACACCGCCGGCCACGCCGATGTGTTTGTTCGAGACAGACAGACCGGCGTCACAGAGCGCGTCTCAGTATCCTCTAGCGGAGTTGAGGGAGACGATGCCAGCAGCAGTGGAACCTTAGATAATGGGTATTATCGGCACGTGCCGCCCTCAATCAGTGGCGACGGCAGGTACGTTGCGTTTGAATCGCAAGCAAAGAACTTTGCCACTGTTGTTGCGTACGAAAATGTGTTCGTTCGTGACAGGGAAACCGGCATCACTGAACTCGTCTCTCAGTCGTCTACAGGGGAAGCAGGGAACAAGAATAGCGGGGTCCCGTCAATCAGCGCTGATGGCAGGTATGTAGCGTTTGCATCAGGTGCAACAAACTTGGTTGCCGGTGACACAAACGCCAACACAGACGTGTTCGTTCGCGACCGTCAATCGGCTGCTACCGAGCGTCTGAGCGTCTCACCGAGCGGGGCAGAGGGTGACGGAGTCAGCCGGTTCCCATCGATTAGCAGGGACGGCACGTGCGTCGTGTTCATTTCCTTGGCTACGAACCTGGTAGACGGAGGTTCAAACGGACATAGGCAAGTATACGTTCTCAACAGGGCGACTGGGGTTATGGAGCGCGCTTCCGTCTCCTCCGGCGGGGTTCAGGGGAACGACGACTGTTACCACGCGAGGATTAGCGGGGACGGCAGGTACGTTGTGTTCGCTTCGGATGCCACCAATCTTGCCACGGACGATACGAACACTAAGACAGACATATTCCTGCGCGACAGGCAGACACACGTTACTGAGCGCGTATCCCTCACCTCAGACCTTTCCATCCCGGCACAGCAGGCGAGTGGTAACAGCTACTTCCCGTCAGTCGGCGACGATGGCAAGTATGTCGCGTTTGGGTCCGATGCCACGAACCTTGTCGCTGGCGATACGAATGCCAAGAAAGACGTGTTCGTCCGCGATAGAAGCGACACGCCCGCTGTGGACCTGACAGTAACGATAAACCAGGCGGTGGGACAGGATGACCCGGCAACCTCCGAGCCGATCAACTTCACTGTTGTGTTCAACCAGGCGGTCGCCGACTTTGTTACCGGTGACGTCATCATAGCCGGCTCGGCCCCCGGCACGAAGACTGCCACTGTTACCGCAGTGGACGATAAGAAAATGGCCTACAATGTTGCCGTGAGTGGCATGACCGGCAGCGGCACTGTGATTGCCCGAATCGCGGTTGGCGTTGCCCACAATTCCGATGGGGACGCAAACCTGGCATCGACGAGCACCGACAATACCGTCAGCTACGTCGCTCCAGTGGTCACCCCGGTGTTTGACCCGGATGGCGGCACATTTGACGCTCCGGTTGATGTCAAGGTGACCTGCCCTGCCATAGGCGCCAAGATTTACTACACGACGGATGGCCGGACCCCGACCAATGCAGACCGCCTCGTGCCGATCACGGGCATAGTCAGGGTTGACCGGACAATGACTCTGAAGGCCAGAGCATATAAGACGGGTAACAGCCCTAGCGCGACCAAATCGGCGTTCTTCCAGATAACCGGCGGCACCAATGACTTCCGCCTCTCGCCTACTTTTGTTGTGGAACTTCCGTTTACCGACGAGTTGGACACCAGCTACTACACCGAGTCCGTGGACGACCCCGCGATTCCGTGCTTTGATGACGGTCGCAAAGGATTCTGCACGGCCTGGTGGACGGTCACGCTGCCTAAATCCACGATAGTGACTGCCTCTACAGCGGGCAGTGACTACGATACCATCCTGGCTGTCTACACTCAGGACGCGGATGGGAGACTCCACAGCGCGGCCTGCAACGACAACGCATCGGATGCGGTCGATACCTCCGAGTTGCAGTTTTACGCTGAACCTGATGTGACCTACGTCTTGGAGATAGCTTCATACTACATCGGTGGTGGCAGGACGCTCCTGAGCCTCACGGGCGAGCCGATCACGCTGCCTGTGACCACGGCGACCCCGGATGGCGGAGTCTACAATACGGACGTGACCGTGACGCTTACGGCGGAGACGCCCAACTCGCCGCCGGAGCCGACCACATACTTCTCGCTTGACGGTAACGACCCGCTGGCGACCGGCGCATTCAAGTATGTTGTGCCGATTACCATTTCTTCGACGTCGATTCTGAAAGTGTTCTCGGTGGACAAGGACGGCAACAAAGAACCGGTCAAGACCATTCTCTACGTGATAGACAAGGTTCAGCCCACCTGCGAGGCGACGATTGACCCGGACGCTCGGTTTGTTACCCCGTTGGTGTTCAACGCCGTGTTCTCCGAACCTGTAACGGGCATGGGCGCGAGCGCTGTGGCTGTTACGGGCGGCACAATGACAGCGTTCTCGGGCACGGGAAACACCTACACCGTGTCGGTTATGCCGGCGGGCGGAGTTGATGTTACTTTCCGGGTGCGTGGAGGAACGGTTGCTGACGCTGCCGGGAACCTGAACATAGGGTCCAACACCGTGGTGGTGGCTCACGACACCGTTCTGCCTTCCTGCACTGTGACCGGGCCTGCGTTCTCCAAGACGGCTCCGATCACTTACAACATAGCCTTCTCCGAGCCGGTGACTGGCCTTACCAGCGCCGATTCGAAGATCGCTGTGACCGGTGGCACAAAGGGCACTCTGAGTGGAAGCGGCGCGAGCTACACTCTTGTGGTTACTGAACCCGTTGACGGACCAGTCACCTGCCGCGTTCTCGCGAATGCGGTTGTTGATGGTTTCGGAAACGGCAATACTATCTCCAACCTGTGCACGGTGCAATATGACACCAAGCAGCCGACAGTTACCGTGACGGCGCCGACCTCACCGACCAATACAACGCCGATACCGTTCCTGATCAAGTTCAGCGAGACAGTGACCGGGTTGTCGGCTGCGGGCATTACCGTTACCGGTGGGACCAAAGGCGAGCTGACTGGTTCGTTGACCACCTACACCCTGCTTGTAACCCCGTCCGGCGACGGCCAGTTGTCCTGCAAGGTTGACACCGCAGCGGCGCACGATGCTGCCGGTAACCTGAGCAAAGTCTCGAATGCCGCGGTTGTGGTATATGCGGATACACCACCGGTTATCAAGATCACCAGCCCGGTGGTCAGGCCGACTACAAGGTCCTGCGACTTCGTGAACGTGGCCGGAACAGCCACGGACAATGCGAGGGTCACGTCGGTGACCTGGATATCTGACCGCGGTGGAAGTGGCACGTGCACCGGGACGACAGACTGGTCCGCGAAGATAACTCTGCAGCCCGGCAAGAACCTGATCACACTCACTGCCACGGATACTGCGTCGAAGACGACCGATGCGTTGCTGACAGCCACATACGTGGTCATCTCGCCTGAGGACGTTTGGACCGGCATGACCATGGTGTCCATACCGGTGATACCGGATTCCACCGATCCCAAGGTGGTGGTTGGATTCTCCGGGAACAACTGGCTGGGCTTCGATACCCCGTCCAACAGCTACTACAGGTACCCCAACGCCAAGGCGATGTTCGCTCCGGTTGAGTCGGCCATCGGCAGAGGGTTCTGGGCGACTTTCGATGATACAATCTCGGTTGTGAACGGCACCATTCCTAACCAGGAAGTTGCGGCTTCAATCGCCCTGCAGCCTGGCTGGAACCTGGTAGGCCATCCGTTCACCTATCCTGTGACCTGGTATCTCACTGAGTTGAAGGTTCAGGAACCGGGCAAGTCGGCAACTCCTATCGGGAATGCGCCGTCAGTAGTGGCCAGCTTCGCGTGGGGCTGGAATCCGGTTGCGGGCGGCACGGGAAGCTACGTGCTCGTGACTGATCCCAGATATGTGCCCACCGCCAAGAGCACACTCGAACCCTGGAAGGGATACTGGATAAGGGCATACAAAGAGTGCACGCTGATAATTCCCGCCATTCGCGCACACTAGTTCTAGTCTTGCCCGATTTTGAGAATGGAGACAGCAATATGTCAATAGCGCGAACAATGTTGAGGGTGACCGGTCTGCTGGTTGCCGTGCTGATCCTTGCGGCCCTGGCTGGATGCGGGGGCGGGTCTGGTAGCGACACGGTGGTCCCGCCGACCGATCCGCCGAGCATAACAATCGCCAGAGTGGAACTGCCGGACGGGTTCTCCTTTATGGGAGGCAACGTGACCCTCAAGGCGGTCGTGGTTGCAGACGCCGGAGTTGCGAGCGTTAAGGCGAACGTAGTCGGGCCGAGCAGCTCGGGCGACGTGGATCTGAAGTTTCTGGCTGGTGGATACTACTCCACCACCTACAAGACCCAGCCGAATACCAGTAGTGTCGGTGCGCCGCTGGAATACACTGCGGTGTTCACGGTAACCGACAAGTCGGGGAGAACGGCAAGCAGCGATGTTATCGGGTTTGCAGTTCCGGCGCCTCCCGGCCCGCCGCCTCCTCCGTAGGGGGATCTCAGACGGCTTGCGAGTGGGCTGCCCCGCTGTCGGCGGAATGTAAGTTAAGATGAAAGGCTGAGAGCGCCGGGACTACGGTTTGTTGCCGCCGGCGCTCTTGGTTGTGATTATAGCTATTACTATGGATTGTAGAGTCTCGGAGGCGCTGGAGGAGATTCTGCCGAGGGTTGCGCGTCCCGCGCGATACATTGGCGGAGAGATCAACTCCGTGAAAAGGCGCCCGGAGGATGTCCGAGTGCGCGTTGCTTTGGCCTATCCCGATGTATACGAGGTCGGGATGTCGAACCTTGGCCTGCGCATTCTTTACTCGGTGGTCAACAACTGCGAAGGGTTAGCTGCCGAGCGCGTGTTTGCGCCTGCCCCGGATATGGAATCCGAACTGCGGGCTGCGGGCATTCCCCTGTACTCCCTCGAGTCAAAACTGCCGCTGAGATGTTTCGATGTTGTCGGCTTCTCGCTGGCCTACGAACTGACCTGCACCTGCGTCCTCAACATGCTGGAGCTTGGCGGCATCCCCATTCGCTCAAGGGATAGGTCCGATGGAGACCCCATTGTGATTGCCGGAGGCCACTGCGCGACCAACCCGGAACCAATGTCGGAGTTCATCGACGCATTCGTGATCGGCGACGGAGAGTCGGGGATATTGGATGTGCTCGGGGCGGTGGAAAGCGGAAAGCGGAAAGCGGAGAGCAGAGTTGCTATCCTCAGCGCCTTGGCCGAAATTGACGGCGTGTACGTGCCCTCTGTGCACTCTGGTAAGACGGTCCGCGCACGAGTTGAGGCTGATCTGGAGAACGCTCCGTTCCCGGAGTCGTTTGTTGTTCCCCACATCGACATCGTTCACGACCGCGCGGCGGTGGAAGTTATGCGGGGGTGTTCCAGAGGGTGCAGGTTCTGCCAGGCTGGGATGATCACCAGGCCGGTGCGGGAGCGGTCTGTGGGTCTGTTGTGCAGGCAGGCGGAGTCGTTGGTGGGGAGTGGTGGATACGAGGAAATCGCGCTGACCTCGTTGTCCAGCGCAGACTACTCCCGGATCAACCCCCTGGTGGGCGCGCTGTTGGATCGGCACGCAGGGGATCGGGTGGGGATCTCGTTGCCGAGTCTGAGGGCGGATGCGTCCTGCGTGGAACTCGCGGCGAAGATCCAGACGGTCCGCAAGAGCGGCTTCACATTTGCGCCGGAAGCCGGAACCCAGCGACTGCGCGACGCGATCAACAAGAACGTGACCGAGGAAGACCTGCTTGGGGCGGTAGACGCGGCAGTCCAAGCGGGTTGGCGGCGCGTGAAGCTGTATTTCATGATCGGTCTTCCCACCGAGACCGAGGAAGATGTTCTGGGGATAGCCGACCTGGTGTGGAAAGTGACAGCCATCGGTCGGCAGCACAAATCTCCGCTGATGGTCAGCGTTACCATCAGCCCGTTTGTGCCTAAGCCTCACACACCGTTCGAGCGCAGGGCGATGATCGAGGCGGCCGAGTTGGAGCAGCGGATCAACCTCCTGCGATCCAAGCTCCCACGCAAGAATGTTGATGTCAGTTGGCACGATCCGGACTCCAGCCGGATCGAAGCCGCGCTGGCCAGAGGCGACCAGCGGGTAGGGGAAGCGATTCTTGCGGCGTGGAAAATGGGCGCCAAGTTGGCTCAGGAGAGGTTCGACGCCGGTCTGTGGCAGGCGGCGTTCGAGCAGGCAGGGCTGGACATCGCGCACTACGCCAACCGGGCAATCCCTGCAGGCGAGTCTCTGCCGTGGGACTTTGTGGATGTGGGGGTGAGCCGGGAGTTCCTGGCCTCCGAAGATGCCAAAGCGGAGTCCGGTGAGCAGACCCCTGACTGCAAGACCGGCGCGTGCTCAGGCTGCGGAGTACGGGAAGTGATGGGCATCGACCAGTGCCCGCCGGAGACGGTGGAGCTGGAAGCGCCTGAGATGGAGCCGGCGAATATGCTGATGGGCAACCCCAAGGCTGCATACCTGCTGCGGTTCACCAAGGGGTCTCCCGCGCATTGGCTAGGCCACCTGGACCTGATGCGGGCCTTTGAGATGGCGCTGCGGACATCCGGACTGAGCATTGCCTATACCCAGGGCTTCAACCCCAGGCCGAAGCTGGCAGTGCTGTCTGCTCTGCCGCTGGGCGCGACAGCGGAGTGCGAGGCGGTGGCCATATACCTCGCAAAAAGAGAGAGCACGGCCCGAGTTATGGAGATGCTCAACCGCCACCTGCCGGAGGGTGTGAGCATAGTTGCAGGAGCGGAACTGCCGCCGGATCGGAAGCCCCCGGGGGTAGTGTCCGGAGAGATGGCGCTGGAGTTTAGAGCGGAATCCGATGAAGCGTTGGCCGGGCTGGGTGAGGCTGTGCGCGAAGTCATGGGCCGCGAGAGCATTCCGTTTGAGAGAGTTTCCAAGGGAAAACGCAGGCAAGTGGATTTGCGAGCGGGAATACTGGGAATGGAAGAGTGCGGACATAGTGAGAGCCGGGCAAAGGTATGCGCGGACCTGGCCCACGGGGAATACACAGTCCGCCCTAGGGAAATTGCCGACCTGCTCGCGGAGTATGTGCCGGGCTTGAGCCTGGTGGGCGTCCACAGAATAGGCCTGCGGCTTGCAGGCGAGTGAAGCGACGACTGTGGTAATGTGCGTCACCCTGAACTTGTTTCAGGGTCTGGCCAGATGCTGAAACAAGTTCAGCATGACGCGCGGTAAAGCCGAACTGTTGCTAACAAATTTACCAATTGATTGGTGGTGATCGTGTTTGTCGAAAGAGATAATCGTAAATGTCGAACCTCGTGAGACACGCGTCGCCATACTGGAAAACGGCAGTGTGGTGGAGCTCCATCTGGAGCGTGAAGAGCGTGTCGTGGGGTGCATATACAAAGCCAAAGTAGCCAGCGTGCTGTCTGGGATGGACGCGGCTTTTGTAGACATAGGAATTGAGAGGAATGCGTTCCTGTATGTTGGGGATGTCATTCCCGAGACTGATGATGAGCTGACTGAGAGAGTCAAGGAGCGCCCGAAGGGGCGCGGCATAGCAGACGTACTCAAGGTGGGTCAGGAGATACTGGTTCAGGTGGTGAAAGGCCCACGAGGGTCGAAAGGCGCGAGGGTATCCACGAGGATATCCCTGCCAGGGCGCTACCTGGTGCTCATGCCGGAATCGGACAACCTCGGAGTGTCCCGCAAGATAGACACCGAGGCCGAGCGCGACAGGCTCAAGAAACTGGGCGATGAGATAAGGCCGCTGGGATACGGGCTGATAGTTCGGACCGAGGCGGAGGGCCGCTCAGACAGGGACATTCGGGGTGACCTGGATATCCTGATGAGGATGTGGAACCAGATCAAGGAAAAGGCCGCGACCGTGGCCGCGCCCGGCACTGTCCACCAGGACCTGAGCCTAATATACAAGACGGTGAGAGACTCTTTCGGGTCTGACGTCAGCCGGATGGTCATAGACTCCAACTCGGAGTACCAGAAGGCGGTCGAACTGATCGATCTGATGTCTCCGAGGATGCGGAGCAGGCTGCAGAAGCACAAGGGCGACACGCCCATATTCGTGCAGTATGGGGTGGAAGAAGCCATCGAGAACCTGCTGCGCCGCAAGGTGTGGCTGAAGTCGGGTGGGTACCTGGGCATAGACACAACCGAGGCCTTGACCACCGTCGACGTAAACACCGGCAAGTTTGTTGGCTCCAAGAACCTCTCGGACACCATCCTGAAGACCAACCTTGACGCTGTGGCGGAGATTGCCCGGCAATTGAGGCTTCGGGACCTGGGCGGGATAATAGTCCTCGATTTGATCGATATGGATAACTCCCGCGACCGGCAGAAGGTGCTGGGGGTGCTGGAGAAAGAGCTTCGCAAGGACCGAGCGCGCACCAAGATATCCCACATCAGCCCGTTGGGGCTGGTTGAGATGACCCGGAAGCGCACAGGCGAAGCCATTCTGGAGATCATGACTGAGCCGTGCCCGCATTGCCAGGGCAAGGCAAGGGTCGATTCGGCCGAGACAGTGAGCTTGCGAATTGAACGCGAACTGCGGCGGAGGGTCAAGGAGCACGACGAGCAGGCGTTTCTGGTGAAGGCCAGCCCCGAGGTGGTGTTCTACCTCATAGGCGACAAGGGTGAGGAGGTCGACAGCTTCGAGAGGCTGCTCCGAAAGAACCTATACATCCGCGCTGTCGAGCACCAGCACAATGAGAAATATGAGATCGAGCCGATAGACCCCAGGCAGATAGACAGGCAACAGACTCGCCGCAGGGTGGGGGATATGGTGGAGTGTACAGTTGTGCGCAACCCGTTCTCGTCGCTGCCTTGTGCGAGCGCCTGGGCGGACGGCTATATGATCGAATTGGACAACGGCGGGAAGTTCCTTGGCGGCAAGGTAATGGCCAAACTCACCCGAGTAGGCCGCAGCTACGCCCTGGGCACAGTCCCGGCAAAAGAGAAGAAGAGGTAGCTACTAGGGTTGTCATTCCGAAGGAGCTTGCGACTGAGGAATCTGCTTTCGTGTCCAAGGCTTCAAAAGAAAGCAGATTCCTCGCAAGCTCGGAATGACCATCTGCTACTATGCTGGCTCGTAGCCGATGTCGGCGAGTTGTTCAGCTATCTGTTCGCGGGTGATGGTGTCTGTGTGGGTTATGGTGACCCTCTTGGCGGGGACATCGACCTCGATCAGGGAAATGCCGTGCATAGGAACGAGGCCCGCCTTGATCGCCTTGGCACAGCCTTCACAGCTAATGCTTGGAATGTTGAAATCGTCAGTGACCATATTCTAGCCGCCTTTCTACTTCTGCTTACATTGGGAGTATAACCAGCCGGGCCTGCGGCGAAACTATCGTGAGAAACTCCCTCTCCCCGGCCTCGCGGGGAGAGGGTTGGGGTGAGGGGCGCGCACTATCTGGCGTGTGCGGTATTCATCAGTACCGAACACTTACGCTTGATGCCTTCTACCGCCCTGAGTTCGAACTATCTGAGATGAGCAGCTAATGCAAGACGATCTGTCGGTATGCAGACTGGTTGAAGCCCGGATGTGGGAGGCTGGGATCTGGAGTGGGGACTCACGCACCCACAGGGTCTCGCCGCGCCCGTTCTATCTCACCCCGGACCAGCTCAGCCTGCTCCAGCGGCTGGGGCCGGCATTGCACGGCTTCTACAAGGCCGTTAACCGCCTCTACAACCTCCGGGAAGAGCCTTGGGTGGCGCAGTACCTGGATCAGGGCAAGAGCGACGAAACTATCCGCCACACGCGGATGAACTACCACAAGCAGGCCATCCCGCAGGTCATTCGCCCAGACATCCTCATCACCAAAGACGGCCTTACCATCACCGAACTCGACAGCGTCCCCGGCGGGATAGGCCACATGGACTGCCTCTCGTCGGCTTATGAAAGCCTCGGGATGGACCTCATCGGTTCTCCAAGGGGCATGAGAGACGGCTTCGCGGATGTGATTCGGGGCGGCGTCCTGCCTGAGGACGGGCTCTACGCGGTGGTGGTGTCGGATGAGTCGGCGGACTACCTCCCTGAGATGCTCTATCTGTGCGCGCAGCTTCGCGATATCGGCATCCCGGCCTACGCTGTTCACCCCAAGGATGTGTTATTCACCGATGACGCTCTGTACCTGGAGTTGGATGGCAAGCGGCTGGCGATTCGCGCGGTGTACAGGTTCTTCGAGCTTTTCGACCTGCTGAACATCCCCAAGTCCGAGCTTCTGAGCTATGCGGCCCGCAAGCGGATGGCGCGGGTGACTCCCCCCTACAAGCACATCCACGAGGAGAAGATGCTGCTTGCCCTTCTGCGGCATCCCAGGCTGGCAGGTTTCTGGGTGTCCGAGCTTGGGCATGAACACTTCGACCTGCTGCATCAGGTGTTCGCGGAGACCTGGATAATGGACCCCCGACCGGTGCCGCCGCACGCGGAGGTTGCCGGGTTCCGGTGGAAGGACAAGCCTATCCGGGACTGGCGGGAGATCACCAATGGCACCCAGAAAGACCGCCGGTTGGTGCTCAAGCCCTCGGGTTACTCTCCGCTGGCATGGGGAAGCAGGGGCGTGAAAATAGGACACGACATGGCGCAGGAAGAATGGGCGGCCGCGGTGAATGAGTCTTTAGACACGTTCTATACAACGCCTTACGTGCTGCAGGCGTTTCGGGAAACTGCGGTTGTGGGAATAGACTATGCAGACGATAGCGGTGGCGACATCCGGCGAATGCAGTCCCGGGTGCGTTTGTGCGTGTACTATTTCGCTGCGGAGGAAGGCGTCAGGCTTGGGGGCGTGCTGGCGACGGCGTGCCCTAAGGACAAGAAGATCATACACGGTATGGTCGACGCCGTAATGTGCCCGTGTGCAGTAAGTGCAATACCCTCCTAGAGAGGACTTCCGACCATACCAGGGACCTTATGGCCGCGAGCGATGCCGTGCGGATGCAGTTCGAGGCGAGCGCGGCTGAGATGGATTCCCAACAGTGCGGCGACGATGATCCCTTGATGGAGCGTCAGTTCGAGGTCGTCCCAGGTATGATCAACAAGTATGGCAACAGGGTCCTGTGCCTCTTGACCTCCGAATGCGCCTCCTACTGCCGGTTTTGCACCAGGCGGCGGCTTATCTCCGAGGCGGAGCGTGGACCTGTCTGCCGGAGCCACGTGGATGGGTGGGCGGACTATCTCCGCGACCACCCGGAGGTCCGCGAAGTCATATTCTCAGGCGGTGACCCCTTTACGGTAAGCGATGCGTTCTTCCATTATGCGCTGCACAGCGTTGGGGACCTCGAACAGATTAAGGTTATTCGCATAGGCACGAGGGCGCCAGTGAGCGACCCGTCGCTTGTGTCTCCCGCCAAGCTGGACTCGATCGAGGGCCTGAGGCAGACGGTGTATGTGGGGATCCATTTCGAGCACCCGTCGGAACTGACGGACTCCACCAGGGCGTGCATCAAAGACCTGCAGCGGCACGGGGCTATACTGATTAGCCAGTCGGTGTTCCTGCGGGGTGTGAACGACGAATACCAGACCCTCTACGATCTATTCACCGAGCTCTTTGAGATCGGTGTCCGGCCATACTACATCTATCGCTGCGATCCGGTGGAAGGCGCGATGCACTTCCAGGCGGACTTCGACAAAGAACGCCGGATTATGACCCGACTGCGGTCCACCCTCTCGGGCTTGGCGTGCCCGACTTACGTCATAGACGCCCCGCACGGCAGCGGCAAGATCCCGGCCCCACTGGAGTTCTGGGAAAGCGACACAAGCGCCTACACCGACTTCCTGGGGGAGAAACACGAAGCCGGCTAGATGCTAAGCCGGCGAAGAAGGAACCAAGATCAATCACGAAAGCCCGAAACACCAGAAATCCCGAAAGGGTCCGTCCCTATTTCGTGTTTTCTCCCTTTCGTGTTTTCGTGATGAAAATGTCCTTCGGCTTGTATGTGATATGAGCCGTCAAATCTAACGGAGGCAGGAATGCTGAAGCTTTACAATGCGGAATGGTGCCCTTACTGCGCGAGAGTGCGGCGAAAACTGGATGAACTCAAGGTAGAATGCGACCTTGTCGAGGTCCCCAGGTCCAGGTCCCAGCGCGACGAACTTATGGAGATATCCGGCCAGAGCGGAGTCCCCACGCTGGTCTGCGAAGACGGCACAGTAATAGCCGATGACGACGACGCTATAATCGCGTACCTGGAGCAAAGGGCGCAGGAGTAGGGGAGCGACTGAGAATACTGCTTGATGGTTGGATGGTTTGATCGTTTGATAGTCTGATCGCGGAAGGGCGGCCTTGAATTCTCTCTCCCGGGGGAGAGAGTTAGAGAGAGGGCGCTCTGTGACAGTAACCACGTGCGCCTGGTGCAGCAGGACTCCGCTCTCGGTTTCGACTCCGCTCTCGGTTTCGACTCCGCTCAACCAGCGTACGCCGTTCGTTGAGCGGAGTCGAAACGAACCCGAATCTGCGCCTACCCAACCTCTGCAATCAGCACCGGCCGAAACCCCGTGTGGTCCACAGACACCAGCCGGTATTCCATGCCGTCTACCACGCCCTCAATGTAGTCCGTCCCGTGAATATGCCCATAGATCACCAGGTCCACGTTACTTGCCCGCAGGAGCTTGTCGAACTCGTTGGGGCTGAGGTCGGACTCGAACGGCGGGTAATGGAGCGCGGCTATCTTGAACGGCGCTTCCTCTATCTGTGACAGCGCCCTGTGCAGGTATGAGAGCTCGCGGTTGAGGGTCTTTGTGCTGGGCGGTTTCTCATCTTCCGGTTCCCTGCGCCAACCCCGCGTTCCCGCGATCCCTATTCCATCCAGCATTATGCCTTCCGCGTGCAGGAGCGATATGGATTCCGGCATCAGCTTGCGCATCCGGTGGGTGGCTTCCCGCCGCCACCAGTAGTCGTGGTTCCCTCGGACCAGCAGCTTCTTTCCCGATCTCGCCGCCACAAACTCCAGATCGTCCCGGGCCTGCTCAAGCTTCATAGCCCACGAAGTATCCCCAACCACCAGCACCAGGTCATCTTCCGCCACCATCGCGTCCCAGTTCTCCGCAATGTGCCCGGCGTGGTCAGCCCACTGGTCTCCAAACTTGTCCATAGGCTTGGAGCCATCGGAGGACAGGTGTAAGTCTGAGATTGCGTATAGGTTCATTTTAGTCAACAGTCCACAGTCGACAGTCGACAGTCACGCCCAAAGCCCTTCCCCCCTGATAAGGGGGGCGCAGGGGGTTTGCGTGTCCAGCACTTTGCAGAGCAATCTCACAAGCCACACCATACATCAGTTTTCGGTCCTCCGCCCGCGCAAATAGAAGTGCTGATATGCCAGCTTGGCCAAGACTGGAGAGAGGAACGCCGCCACTCCCGCCGCAAAAACCCACACCCAGGGAGTCGCAGCGACGGCTTTCGCATCTCGGTACACAGACCATGCGCACACAACCACGAACAACTGCCACATAACCACCTCTGTCCAGACACCCTTCCAATTCTCCTTGAACACCTTTGAATACGCTAATCCGACCATCGCCACAAGAGCGACCGCGAGCGCCAAGTCTACGCCGGTCACCAGTATGGAAACCGGGAATACGCCGACCAGTGAGTCAGGGATATTTCCTCTGACCATTATCCAGCCGATCCAAATGAGCAGGAACCAACTGGCATCACCGGGCCTGTCACCCACTACCTCAGCCGGGTAGGAGCCAGTCTTCTTCTTTTCGCGCAACGCGAGAATGATCACCGCTGCCAGACACAAAGCAGCAGCACCCCAGCCTGCTATTGACATCAAGGTCTCCGGCGAGAAGTCCATTTTGTATGCCTCCATATTGCTGTAACCGCTGCTCCTGACTGCCTTCCGCTAGCTTGTCCCATAGGTCTCATTTGTCCTATTTGTCTCGTATCCCTTCCCCCTAAAACCTCGGCACCTCAACCTCTCTACCTTCCCTGGCCGACCTGATCGCGCATAAACAAGCCATAGACGAGTTGGCGCCGTCTCGGAGGGGGGTTCTGGGTTGGCGGTCTTCCACTATCGCATCCAGCCAGTCGGCTACCTCGGGGTCGTAGGGGTGGCCTTTGGCGTTGGGGTAGTTGATCTGGGTGAAAGGCGGGTGGACCTCATCCGGCGATGCGGAAATAGCCACCTGGTCATCGTCTACCGTGCCGTTGGTGCCGTAGATTCTCAGGTTGTAGAACCAACTGAACTCCCTTTTGGGGGCGTAGAGAGCGGCGACTTTGGCGATGGTGTCGTCTGTGAAGCGGAACAGGGCCACCTCGCAGTCGTCGTGGCGCATCGCTGGAAAGGCCTTGTGGTTAGAGTATGCGAACACGCTCGCGATCTCCTTGCCCGATATCCACCGCAGCAGGTCCAGCGGGTGGCTGCCGCCGCCGAGCATCGGGAGTTCATCGTCCAGGTACCAGTTCTTGCCGGTGACAGGGTCGGTCTGCGCCGCCTGGTACTCCAGGTTGTGGACGTAGTCGGCTTCCATGCAGAACACTTCACCGAGGCTTCCGCTTTGAGTCAGCCGGTGAATCTCTTCAAACAATGGGTTGAAGCGCAATATGTAGCCGACCTGGATTTTGAGCTTGGGGTCGGCGTCATCGGCGGCCTTGACCATATCCAGTATGTCCTGCTCGGAGTTGGCCAGGGGCTTCTCGACCAGTACATGCTTGCCCGCCGCCACAGCCAGCTTGAAAGGCCCCGCGTGCTGGTTGTCACCGGTGTGGATGCTGATAGCCTCGATATCATCGCGCTGGTATATCTCATCGGTGGTATACCGCTCGGCAATCCCGAACTCATCACCCACCTTGTTGAGCAGTTCCTCATTGCGGTCGCAAATAGCCACAATCTCAGACTTCCCCAAAGCCTGATGCGCCCGAATATGCCCGATTGCATTACGGCCTACGCCTACTATTCCGACTCTTACTTTTGGCATTTGTTTACTCCTTGTTGGTGACTAGGACGGATGGGACATATGGGACAAATGGGACTTATGGGACACGGAGCGGCTAGGGCTTGTGAGTACTTCTGTGATCCAGACGGGCTTTGGTCATTCTCTCTCGAAGGCCACCCTCTTTCACGAACTCCTCCTCCAGCCTTCTGATCTGCTGGTCGAGGAGGTATTGGGTCTGGTAAAGAAGGCAGACGATCGTGTTGGCCGCAGTCTCGGCAGAGTACTGCTCCACGTACTTTGAATAGGTCTCATACGTTGCATCTGTCCCATTCCTCCCCGGTTACCTACAACCAATCCTTCCTTCTCCGCCAGATCATCTTGGCTATCTCCCAGAACTGCTTGCCTCGGTGGGCGAAGCCTTTCAGGTCTCGGCCGGTGGCTCGGTGTTGGAAGTCTATGTTGGTCTCCACTATCCTGTAGCCGTGCCTGAGGGCGTCTATGGTCAGGGCGGTTTCTACTGCGAAGCCGGGTTCGAGGTCGCCGATGTCTTTGAGCAGTTGGCTTCGGATGGCTCTTTGGCCGGAGAGGGGGGCTGTTACTATAGTGCCGCCGTAGTTGCGGATCGCCCAGCCGGAGAGCTTGAGCACAAAGCCCATTCCACCCGCCCGGCGACTGCTGCCTCGCATTACACCGATGGACATATCCGCATGCCCCGCCAACAGCGGTTCCAGAAGCGCAGCGCATTCCCTGGCGGACGACCCCAGGTCGGCGTCCAGGAACATGTAGATATCCGCCTCGGTCTCCGCTATGCCCTTGTTGAGCGCCTCGCCTTTGCCGGAATGCTGCTCGAGTTGGATGACGGTCGCGCCAACGTCGTGCGCGAGGAAAGCGGTCTCATCCCACGAGCCGTCGTCAATAACCACCACCTCGCCCACGCCCGGGATACCCTCGACGGCCTCAATGGTGTCCACTATGCTGTCTTGCTCGTTAAAAGCAGGTATCAGGGCAACAATGCGCATGGCTCAGCGCTCACCCAGGTTTCTGGGCATCAGGCGGTCCGCGGTATTCTTGACCCCATAGTTGGCTTTGTCTCCCTTGAGCGCGGCAAGCATTGAGACCTGCCCCATTGTAGTGTCGGCGTTGTCGACGGTGGCAATCCCCATCCGGTGCCAGTAAGGGACAAAGGACAGCGTCACCAAGTGGCTCTCGCAGCCCACTATGGTTACCCCTTCCCCCTCCAACTCAGATATCAACTGAGCGTCCACCGTATCCCCGTGAGAGGGCATTTCGGTGTTCGCGCCGCCCACCAGCACTATCAGTTTCGCGCCGTGTCCGTAGTCTCCGGTGAATGTAGCCACCCGGGCGCGCTCAAGGCCGGACATTGCCGCGCTGCTCCCCGGCTTCTTCACAACCCCGGCCATCATTCGGAACAGCTTCGCGCGGGCCTCCCTGGGGTCCACCACCTTCGTTCCCATCTGCGCCAGCGCCTGGTTCACCTGCGCCTCATCCCCGAAATCGAACTCGCGGCTTACCTGCGTGATTCCTGTGACGGTTGCGCCTGCATATTCCAGCACACGGGTAATCGGCCCCACCAGTTGATCGTCATCTCCCGTCTGCACTATCGCCACAAAGCTGCCCTTGAGCCAACCGGCGGCCACCTGGGGCAGCAGCACCCGGCAGAACTCCTCGCAGTTCGCGGCATCTTCCTTGTTCTGGGAAGCCTCTTTCGCGGTAGACTCTATGTCCTCCTTGAGGGTCTTCATAGAGTCGGCGTAGCGTTGGATGATCCGCTGCTCAGATGTGGTCGCGGGACGGCGCTTCGTGAACCCGGAGCCGATCACTATACCGATGGCCAGAGCAAAGAACACCGCCGCGAGGCTGTAAATATGGTTCCGGAGGCTTATCAACGTCCAAATCTCCACAGTTTGAAATTGGTATACAATCGCCACGACAGCGAACGGACGTCTTCCATCAGGCCCATAAGCCTGTCCTGCAGGTTGGGCGAAAGCGCGATGACTGTCAGCATCAGCACGAAAGCCGCAGCCGCAAGCACCGCAATGTAACGCATTCTGTGGCTGTCGCGGTAGAGCTTGCTCACTCCGCGGGCGTCCACCAGCCGATGCCCCACTTTCAGCCTCGCCAGGAACGTGCTGGACATACCCTGCCTGCCCTTGTCCAGGAAGTCGACGAGGGTGGAGTGGGTCCCGACTGCCACAATCAGTTCCGCGCCCTTCTCAAAGGCCAATAGCAGCGCCAGGTCCTCGCTGGTTCCGGGCACCGAACACACCGCCGCCTTCAACCCCAGCTTCTCCAGCCGCTCCAGCCCGGGGGCTTTGCCGTCTGCATAGGCCTGCACAATCAGTTCCGCGCCGGACCTCAGGGCCTGGTCGCTCACGCTGTCCATATCCCCAACTATGATGTTGGGCTTCAAGCCTGCTTCCAGCAGGGCGTCCGCGCCGCCGTCCACTCCCACAAGCACGGGTCGAACATCTCTTACATACGCCATTATGGTGGCTAAGTCCTGCTTATACGACTCCCCCCGCACAACCACCAGCACGTGCTTGTCGTTGATAGGCGTGCGAACCTCCGGCAGGCTGGTGGGGTCCAGCAGGATGGACTGTTCGTTGGTGACATAGCTCAGGGTATTCTCGACGAACTTCTCCAGCTCCGCGCTGAGGTTCGCGCGCGACTGCTTCAGGCACTCCGCGATCACGTTCTCGTTCAGCAGCTCGCCCTTGAACAGCACAGCCCCTTTGCGGATGATCTGGTTGTCCTTGATCTCTATCTGGTCACCCTCGCTCAACAGCTTGAACGGTTCGTGGTCGACGCTGTCGATGATCGGAATGCCTGCCCGCAGGAGCAGCATAGGGCCGGAGTTGGGGTAGCGACCTGTGCAGGACCGGGAGGCGTTAATGACCGCGCGGGCCTTCGCATCCACCAGCATCTGTGCGCCGTTGGAGTCGATGTCCTCGTGGTCGATGAGGGCGATTTCCCCTGGTTTGAGGCGTTTGGCCAGGCGTTTGGTGCGCTGGTCGAGCCTAAGAGTTCCTTTGATGTGCAAGTAAAAGCATCTCCCTTGCGTGGAGCACCGCAGCCTCGGATTTCTGTGTTCCACCGAGCATTCGGGCTATTTCGGCGACGCGGGCCTCGCCCTCGAGTTCGCTCATCTCGACCACGCTGGACCCGTCCACCACGTGCTTCTTCACGCAGAAATGCCGCGCTGCCTTGCTGGCGACCTGAGGCAGGTGGGTCACGCAAAGCACCTGCTTCTTCGCGGACAGCGCCGCTATCTTGTCGCCGAGGGTCTGAGCGGTCAACCCGCCAATGCCGGCATCGATCTCGTCGAAGATGACGGTCGGCACATCCGCGCTCGTGGTGATGGTCCGAAGCGCGAGCATTATCCTTGAGAGTTCGCCGCCCGAAGCTATCTTCACCAGCGGCTTCACCGGCTCCCCGGGGTTGGGCGATATCAGAAACTCCAACTTGTCCCCGCCCGTCGGCCCCGGCTCGGTTGGTTCGATACTTACCTCGAACCGGCACTTTTCCATACCCAGATCAGCCAGTTCAGCCTCGATCAGCTTCTCGAAACGAGGTTTGGCGGCTATACGAAGCTTCCGCAGCTTCTCGCATATCCCGGTCAGTCTTCCGGACAACTCCGATATCCGCCCCGCGAGGTCGTCGTGGCGTTCCTGGGCATGGTCCAGCAGGTCTATTTTGGCCTTCAGGTCGTCGCCGTACAAGAGAATATCTTCCACCGAATCGTCGGATGCAGTATCCGCAGGTGCTGCGCCATACTTCTTCTTGAGGGTCCGTATCAGATCGAGCCGCTCCTGCACTTGCTCCAGCAGGTCGGGGTCGGCATCGAGTTTCTCCATATACTTGCGCAGGTCGGCGGCGCAGTCCTGGGCGATGGCGAGGGCGGTCTGGACCGGTTCCAGCGCGCCCGCGGCTCCAGGGTCGAGGTCCGCTACCCGCTCCAGTGAGATCAGGGCGGCGCCGAGGGTCTCCACTGCTCCCGCGTCTCCGCACAAAGCCTCAACCGCCTCAACACCGTGCTGCCGCAGCTTCTCTGCATTGGCAAGCAGGTTCCGCTGGCTGGAAAGCTCCTCTTCCTCATTCGGCTGTAGTTTCGCGTCAAGGATCTCCTGAAGCTGGAATCTGTATAGGTCCAGAAGCCGCGCGCGCTCCCGCTCGCCGGTCTCCAACTCCTCCAACTCAGCGGAGGCGCCACGATAGTCGTCATAGGTCTGCCGGGCATCTTGCCTTAGCTGCTCCACCTCCGCGCCGCACCAGGAATCGAATGTGTCCAGATGCGCGGATGCCGCAAGCAGCGACTGGTGCTCGTGCTGGCCGTGGATGTCCACAAGGTGAGCGGATATCTCTTTGACAGCCGAAGCCGTGGCGGTGCGGCCGTTGACCCGAAACACCGAACGCGAGTCCCGGCTAATCTCTCGGCTGAGTATCAGCAGGCCATCCTCCGGCTCGAAACCGTTGGCAGCGGCGGCCTCGGCGGCCTGAGGGCAGTCGGTGACATCGAAGGTGGTCTGCACAACGCACTTGGGCTGCCCGGTGCGGACAACCTCGCTGCCCACCCGCTCGCCAAGCGCCGCGCTGACGGCGTCAACAATTATCGACTTGCCAGTGCCTGTTTCGCCGGTGAGAACACTAAAGCCCTCACCAGTCTCAACCCGCAAGTCGCTAACAAGAGCAAAGTTTTGAACATGTAACTCGAGAAGCATTGACCACCAAAAGGAGAAAGGCTAGGAACAAGGAATCATGTCATCCCTCCAGGTAGGGACTACCTGGAGGGTTACATTATCTTCGCTGTGTACCCTCCAGGTTCGGAGACCCTGGAGGGATGAGAAAACCGCACGCTTCGACCTTTAGACGGGCTCAAGGCTTAGCGTGATGGGTCATCATCCCTCCAGGTAGTCCCTACCTGGAGGGTCAACGTTATCGTCGCTGTGTACCCTCCAGGTTCGGAGACCCTGGAGGGATGAGAACAACTCAGAACTCAGAACCCAGAACTCCTAGACGCCCGGTTCATCGAATCTCTCGCCCCACCTGAGGCGGGTGCGTAGTTTGTCGTAGAAGCTCTGGGGCTCGGTCTGTACCAGCTTGGCCTTGAATGCGGCCTTGCGCACCACCACCACATCCTCGCACTCCAGGTGCTCGCCCATCTGGCCGTCAATGGTGAGTGTGGCGACGGCCCCGGATTCGTGCGCCTCGCCGATTATTCGCACGCTCTCGCTGTCGGGCACGACCAGTGACCGCTCGTTGAGGGTGTGCGGGCAGATAGGGGTGATTATCAGCACGCTGACGTCCGGATGCACCACCGGCCCGCCCGCGGACAGCGAATACGCCGTGCTGCCGGTCGGGCTGGAGACTATGATCCCATCCGCCCGATAGGTCACCAGGTATTTCTCATTCACGTAGGTGCGCAGTGACACCATTCTGGAGAGTGGGCCTTTCGAGATAACTACCTCGTTGAGGGCGTACTGGCGGTAGACGCTTTGCCCGCACCTCAGCACCTCGGTCTCCAGCGCCACTCTCTCGGAGATGTGGTAGTCCCCTGAAAGGACCTTCGAGACGGTGTCGATGGCGCCCTCGGGAGTGACTTCCGTTATGAACCCGTACCTTCCGAAGTTGACCCCCAGCATGGGGGCGCCGTGGGGGGCGGCTATCCTGCTCCAGCGGAGCATCGTGCCGTCACCGCCCAGTACAAGCAGCAGGTCGGCTCGGCTCAGCGCGTCTTCGGAGGCAGCCAACTCAGCCCTGCCGCAGGCTTCTGCCACCTCATCCAGCAGAAGTGGCCGAACCCCTCGCTCGTTACACAGCGCAACAAGCTCGCAAGCCAGGGTCACAGCCTCCGGCTTGAGAGGGTTCGGGGCTATGCCTACCGTTTCAATGGGTCTCCCAGAGTTACTCACACTACTTCGCCGGGGCTGCGGCCGGCTGTGGGCCGAAGCGTTCGAGGTTCTTTTTGGCGTCCGCGTTGTTTGGGTCTATCTCCAGGGCCTTCTGATACATGCTCTTGGCCTCGGTGTAATCCTTGGTTTCCTCGGTCTCCTGCTGCTTCTCCAACTCCGCGCCAAGGCTGTTGTACACTGCGGGCTGCTTGTCGTCGAGTTCCAGCGATGCCCGCAGGTTGGCTATGGCATCGGCGTGCTGGCCCAGGCGTGCGTGCGCTGTGCCCGCGCCAAAGTACACCGCCGGGTCTTTGCTGTCGGCGGATATCAGCTTCTCGTAGAGTTTCTGCGCATCTTCGTTCTTCCCGGCCTGCAGATAGGCGGCAGCCAGACTGGTAGTGGTGGCTGTATTCTCCGGGTCAAGCTTCTGCGCCTCTTCGAGGGCCTTTGTCTCCTCCGCTGAGTTCTTCTGCTCGTGGTAGACGGTAGAAAGCCATATCCAGGCGTCCTTGTTTCCGGGCTTCACTTCAACCGCTTTGCGCAGGGTTGCCAGGGCGTCGTCCGTTTTGCCAATCTTGAACTGCGCCCAGCCGTATTCCGCGAGGGTGTCGGTGTTGTCCGGCTGAAGCTTGCTGGCGCTCCCGAGCGCTTCCGCCGCCTTGGCGAAGTCGCCCTTCTTGATGTAGAGCTTGCCCAGGCGCTGCAAAGGCGCGATCTCGGTCGGCTTGATCTTTGCGGCTGCCTCGAACTGGTCGATTGCCCCGGCTTCATCCCCGCTGCCAGCCAGCAGGTCGCCGTAGCCCAGACGGGCGGCGTAGTTGTCCGGATTGATGGACAGTGCCGACTCAAACGCGCTCTTCGCGGCAGGATAGTCTTTCTTGTCCAAGAGAATCCCGGCCTGGTTGATCAGCAGATCGTTGTTCTTGGGGTCGACAGCCAGCCCTTTCTGCACAGCCGCAAATGCCTCGTCGGTCTTCCCGCTTTCCCGGTAGGCCACAGCGAGATTGTTGAGGATGCGGGTGTCTTTTGGGGCCTGCTCGTGGGCTTTCTTGTAGCTCACAATTGCCTTGTCGTGCTTCTTCTGGAAAAGGCACGCGTTGCCCAGGCTGAACCACGCCTCGCTCCACTTGGGCTTGAGTTTGAGGGCGGTGTCCAGTTCCGGCTCTGCCTTGTCGTACATCTTCTGGTTCAGATAGGCCATACCCAGGTAGTTGTGCATAGTTGGGGACTTGGGTTTGAGCTTCACCCCCTCCAGCAGCACTTCCTGAGCTTCCGCGTATCGGCCCTTCTCAAGATAGATGAATCCCAGCCACTCCCGCGGGGCGGGGTCTTTGGGCCTGTCCTTCGCGATCTTGGAGATCATCGTGATCGCTTCATCTACTTTGCCGGCGTTGTAGAGTTTTACCCCTTCGCGCAGACTCGCTGCGTGGAGGTCCGATACAACCGCCGACAGACACAGCGCCGCCAAGCATACAGTTAAGAGCTTCATGTTATTCTCCGGTTCAAGGCGCCAGGCAAATGCGCGCGTTTTCTCGCTAATTCTAACACGACTACCATTTTACCATGTAATGGCAAGAATGGGGGGGCGGAAAGGACGAGTGCACTATGTATTACCCCAGACGCATCGCCTGTCCGCCCAATCAGTGCTTTCCCACCGACACCTTACTCCCCCAGATGGGTCCGTTGGAGACGTAGTTGGGTTCCACGTTGTCAGCGATGTCGGGGTTCTCCAGGAGGTACTCGCGGCCCGCCTCTACCAGCTTGGGGTTTCCGGATTTGATCATGTCGTGCGCCAGGTAATGGTCGTCGTGTCCGAGAGTCTTGATCAGCACTTCCTCAGACTCCGGGATTCCCTGGCTTATGACGAACCGCCACGCGCCATAGGCGACGTTGAGGTTTCCCTGCTTCACCTGCTTGGCCATAAATGCATTGCCGGCGGGATCGTCCAGCCGCATCAGCGCCGTGGCGCATTCGTATATGTCCGGTGAAACCGTTGTGCTCAGCGACTCAGGATCCAGCGATCCCCGTTGTTTCTCAATGGCGGCCATCAGGTACTTCACGGCCTGCCCGCCACCAAGTTTGGCCAAGGCTCCAGGAACAGTATAGAGGTCGTCCGGGTCGGCCAGGTAGGGCAGGATGTAGGGGAATGCCCGCTTGTCCCCCAGTTCGCCCAACGCACCCACGGCCATGATGCTCGAACCGTCACGCTTTGGCGGTTGCGTGACCGCGCCCAACAGTATGCGGAATGCCCTGGGGTCTTTCAACTGGGCCAATGCCAGCCTGCACGAGCCCACAAACGATGGGTCTGTGTGGTCCAATGCGGCAATCAAGGAGTTGCCGGCGCGTGGGTCGCCGATACTCCCCAACGCGTCCGCTGCGCTTATCCTGACCTCATTGTCCGGGTCAGCCAAGAGTCCGCAGAGATCGGGCACTGCCGCAGTTGCGTGTAGCGTTCCGAGAGCATCCGCCGCAATGTCCATCACGTGGTTTTCAGGATGCTTCAGGAGCGCTGTGAGCGCGGGTACTGCGCGGGGATCGCCGATGTCCCCCAATGCCCTGATAACCTTGCAGACAGGAGGCTCAGCCTCGGGCACAACGCTCTGCCACCGCCTGGCCTGGGCTGGATCGCTCGACTCCATCGCTTCCAGCGCTTTTGCGAGGAGTGCGAGCAGCGGTTCGACGGCGTCCGTGGCTTTCAGTTCACCCAAAGATTCCGCGGAGCTGCTGGCAACGCTTACGTCCGGATCGCCCAGCGCACCCACCAGCAGGGGGACTGCGCCCGTGTCCCCGAGTCTTCCCAAACCCTCCACAGCCATTCCCCGCACAGCAGCAGAAGTGTCACGAATGGCAGTTCTAAGCGCTTCCTTGGCCTCTGGCGCTTCGGCATAACAAAGAACGTATGCCGCCTCCCAACGACGATTTGCATCCGAATCAGCAATCATCCGGAGGGCGAGCTGAACGGAGCGAGGATATGACACGAGGTAGCCGCTATGGATATAGCCGTTGCCCGCACGCCAAGCCTCGAGTATGACGTCGTCGGCGCGGCCATCCTTGAAGCCACACAGGATTTCTACAGCGCCTGAAGCGACTTCCCGGTCTTTGTCTCGGATCAGCGAAGCAGCTAGTTCGAGTAGTCTTGGGTCCTGATTGCCTCTGAGGTCACTTACAGCCTTCCGTCTCTGTTGGGCGTCAGTCCCCTCAAGCTTCCAGACTGCCTCATCAAAGCTCATTCTCCGGGGCCGCGTGAGTCTGAGATCCAGTGGTTTCGACGTGAACTTCTCAATGGTATCTCTGGCCGCGGCACGGACTTCTGGGGATAGGTCTATCAGCGCTTGTTTGTAGAGAGCGGGCAGTGCGCTCCTGTCGCGGATGTGCCAGAGGGCTTGCGCGGCTGCTGCTCTGATCTTGGGGTCTTTGTCTTTGAGCATTTGGAGGACTATCGGCGTTGACTCCGGCCCATAGCTCCAAAGCTCAACCTCCGCACCCATCTGCTGCACATAGTTGGGGCTTGCGAGCTGCTTCACCAGGGACTTCACATCGGATGCCATGCCGGGCTGGGTCAGAAGAAGCAGAAGTACCACGAGGACGCCAGTGTGGAGTGCGGAGCGCATGTAATACCTCCCAAAGGCACAAAGGGCTGACTTGCCCACGATTGCATTTCCAGTATCCTATACCTAACAGATAAATAACGCAACATGGGGGCAAAGTGTTCACTGATATTATTAAGTGATGCGAGTGGGAAGACGGCCGTAGGGGCGATCCTCCGTGGTCGCCCGGCGTTTGCGTGGATGGGGCGCGGGCGGGCACGGAGGCCCGCCCCTACGCTGTCTGCGCTAATAGGCTAGTCTGAACAACCTCGCAGTGAACGGCTTGTCCAACTTGGCGCTCAGGGTGGAAGAAGTCTGATCGAAGGCGAACTTGCACGGCAGGTTCTTGGGATATACCTGCTCGACATTGACCTGCCTGCCTGCAAGTTGCGGCAGCGGGATTGTGAACGTGTCCGGCGAGCCCGGGCCTTCGAGCCGCCAGACGGCCAGCAGGGCTTCCGGCCTGGCGTTGTGTTTCAGGCCGAGGGTGTGCCAAGCGTTCTGGTTTCGACTCCGCTCAACCAGCGGGCTGCCGGCATTCATGTCTCCGAGGGTTACCTGGCCGGTGGGCCAGAAGGGGGTCATTTGGGGTATTTCTTGGCGGTAGGTTTTGTAGGTGGATATGGCTTCTTCGATATAGTTCAACCGTTCCGGCGGGATATCGAGTATGTGGGCGAGCAGGTATATGCGGCAGAGCATTGCGTTGATCATCTGGAACGCAATCTGCTCCTCGTCGGCATCGCCGGAACCCAGCGACCATATCCCCAACTGCTCCGGGGTCGCGCCCGCGATTGTGCCCGATAGAATCGGCGGCCAGTAGCGGTAGTCCAGTTGATCGCTCGCGCTCTGGACCTGGCACCGGGAGAGCATCGCGTAGTCCATCCGCATTCCCCCTGCGGCGCAGTTCTCGATCGTCAGGCTGGGGCGCCTTTGGGCGAGGTTGTCCAGCCATCCAAGGTGCGCCCGGTTATGCTGCAGGAGGCCGTCTCCGAAGGAGTCCGCATCGGTCTCGGTGCCCATTCTGGCTGTGATGTTGAAGTCGAACTTGAAGTAGCCGAAGCCGTAATCGTTGACCAGCCGGTCCACCACCTCATCGAGGTGCGCGCGAACCTCCGGGTTGCGGAAATCCAGCAGGTAGCGGCCGCAGTCGATCACCCGCTTGCCGCGCCGCATCATAAACCACGAATCGGGCTTCGCTGCAACCGGCCCCTTGACCCCGACCGACTCTATCTCCACCCATATCCCCGGCAGCATCCCGTGGGCGCGGATGGAGTCGGTGAGTTCATTCAGGCCGTTTGGGAAGCGCTCGGGGTTGGGCTGCCACTCGCCGACCGTCGGCCACCAGTCCTCGCCCGGCGCCGCGTACCAGCCCGCATCCATCAGGAATATCTCTGCCCCTATCTTTGAAGCTGCTTCTATGAGGGGCAGTTCTTTCTCGGTGGTCGGCCCGACGGGGAGGCAGCTAAAGAAGTCATCGAATATGACCGGCAGTTCGCGGTTGTCGGGGTGGGGGCGAATGCAAGAGGTTCGGCGGTAGGATGTCAGGTGCGCGACAGCATCCTGCCAGTTCCCTTCCGCCACGCCCATCGCCACCGGAACAGTCTCAAACTCCTCGCCGGGCTGGAGGTCCTTCCACCAGTGGCCGTGCTCCTCGTTGGGGCCTCCGATGCTCAGATACAGCGATTCCAGCGACCGATTGCCGATCTCCCAGTGCCAGGAGCCGTTGTGTTCGATCTGCCAGAACCACACGACCCCAGCCTCGCAATCCTCCAACACAGCCATCGGCATATACCCCGCCGACGACCATGATCCGGTCTGCGATACGCTCACGCACGCCCGTCCTTGCGATGCGGTATTGCACCGGTGCAGGCCGAACTCTCCCAATGCCCCGCTCCGCCACTGCCCCTCGCTGCACCACGCCGAGTGGGCCAAGTGCAGCCGCAGCTTCTCGGACCAGTCCTGCTTGCCTCCCATGCCGATGCCATTCACAACACACGAGAACAGATGTTCCATCCCAACCGGCTGCGAACCGGTATTCCGAACGCTCACCCACCGCCGTATCACCGGCAGCCCGCTGATTAGCTTGTAGTGGGATTGCACTTCAAGACCCAGCACGGGGTCGGTGTAGCTGAGAGTGACCAACCGGTCTGGCCCGTCGGTGGTTTCGTCCATCCCATTGAACACAAGCCGAAGACCGGGGTTGCCGCCGACCAGTCGCGTGCCGTGGTGCGAGTCCAGATCCTCGCCGGAGCAGTGGAACTCAGTCTCAACACAACAGGCGAGGGAGTCGGCAGTGGGTGGGTCGTCGCGAAGCTCCTCGGCTATCTTCCGAGGAAAGATGCCAAGCTGCCGAAGGCTGGAGCCGTCCCGATAGAACAAGACCTCCAGCCCCTCATGTTTGATGGTTAGTTCATCCAACTATTGGTCCTTGTTCAGCATAGCGGGGTAGGATCCCAGTGATCGATAGCTTCATTTCTACCCTCACCCCAGCCCTCTCCCACGGGCCGCGGGAGAGGGAGTAGCAGTCGCGCATCGCTGCGGTAATACCCTCGCCCGCCGCAGTGGGAGAGGGGAGGGTGAGGGAACCTTCCACGCCTGGATATCCAACTGCGTTACGCTATCACGCGACCCAAGTCAGCTTGAACAACCTCGCCGACCACGGCGTCTCCAGTCCGACGCTCAGCGTAGACGAGGTCTGCTCGAAGCCGAAGCTGCATGGCAGGTCGGCCGGGTATATCTGCTCCACCTTTACCTGCTTCCCGGCAAACTCGGGCAGGGGGATGGCGAAGCTGTCGGGCGTATCACTGCCTTCGAATCTCCACACCGCCAGCAGCGCTTCCGGCTTGGTCTCGTGCTTCATTCCCAGGGATGCCCACTTCGCGCGGTCGCCCATGGTGAACATACCGGTCGGCCAGAACGGGACCATCTCGGGAATCTCTTTCCGGTAGCCCTTGTAGAGTTCGATGGCCTGGGTGACGTATTTCTGCTTCTCCGCCGGCAAGTCGGCGACTCGCCCGCTGAGGTGGATCCGGCACAGCAGGGAGTTGATCATATTGAAGGCCACTGCCTCTTCTGTGGCATCCACCAGGGGGTAGGACCACACGGCCAACTGCTCCGGCAAAGAGGCCGCCATGCACCCGGAGACTATGGGTGGGTAGTAGCGGTAGTCGGTCTGGTCGCTGGAGCTTTGTATCTGGCATCGGGACAGGGTGGCATAGTCCATCCTCGACCCGCCCGAAGCGCAGTTTTCCATTATCAGCTTGGGATGCCTCTGGGCCATGGTGTCCAGCCAGTCCAGGAACGCCCGGCAGTGCTGCAGGAGGCCGTCACCGAAGGAGTCCGCGTCGGTCTCGGTGCCCATTCTGGCGGTCACGTTGTAGTCGTTCTTGATGTAGCCGACTCCGAAGTCCCGCACCAGCCTGTCCACCACCTCATCCGCGTGGGCGATGACCTCGGGGTTGCGGAAGTCCAGAATGTACCTGCCGCTGTCGATCACCCTCTTGCCGTGGCGCATCATGAACCAGGAGTCCGGCTTGTCCTTCATCGGCCCCTTGACTCCCACAACCTCGATCTCAAACCACATCCCCGGAATCATTCCGTGGGCATGGATAGAGTCGGTTATCTCCTTGAAGCCGTTGGGGAAGCGCTCGTTGTTGGGCTGCCAGACGCCCACAGTCGGCCACCAGTCTTCTCCCGGGTCCGCGTACCAACCGGCGTCTATCATGAATATCTCGCACCCGACCTTCGCCGCCGCCTCGATCAGCGGAAGCTCTTTCTCGGTTGTGGGGTCGGCGGCGAGGCAGTTCATGTAATCATTGAATATGACCGGCAGGTCTGTGTTGTCCCAATGGGGCTTGAGGCAGGAGGTGCGCCTATGGCCGGTGAGACACTGTATCGCTTCCTGGTAGTCGCCTTCGGTAACTCCCACGGCGACCGGCACGGTCTCGAACGTCTCGCCCGGTTTCAGGTTCTTCCACCAGTGGCTGTGCTCTTCTTCGGGGCCGCCGACCGCGAGGTAGAGCGCCCCCTGGTTGGCGCGGCCTATCTCCCAGTGCCAGGAGCCGTTGTGTTCGATCTGCCAGAACCAGGTCATGCCCAGTTCCAGGTCTTCCAGTAGGCCCATCGGCAGATATCCGACCGATGAGAACGAGCTTGTCTGCGACACGCTGATGCCGGACATGCCATAGTCGCTGGGGCTGTGTCGGTGGAGGCCGAAGCTCCCGACCGGCCCGCTCTGCCACTGCCCTTCCTGGCACCAGTGGGAGTAGGGGATGTGCAGTTTCAGCTTCTCCGACCAATCCTTCGCCCCGCCAAGCCCGATCCCCTGCACCACTGCCGAGAACACGTGCTCCAGCCCGACTGCTTCCTTGCCCGAGTTCTTCACGCCAACCCATTTCCGGATCACAGGCTGGCCGGTTATGAGTTCGTAGTTCGACTTCACCTCCAGCCCCAGAACAGGGTCGGTGTAGTTGAGGGTCACCACGCGGTTCTTGGCCTTTTTGGTTTCGGTCATGCCCTTGAACAACAGCCGCTTGCCCGGGTTGCCGCCGACCAACCGCACGCCGTGGTGCTCATCAAGGTCTTCGCCGGTGCAGTGCATCTCGGTCTCCACCAAGCTCGCCAGCTTCTCGGTAGTGGAAGCCAACGCCCGCACCTTTGCCGCTATACGGGAGGGAAACATCCCCGCCTCCCGCAAAGTCTCCCCGTCCAGATACAGAACAACCTCAAGCCCTTCGTGGGCGATAATAATCTCTTCCATCAAAAGATCCTTTCAAATCCAAAATCGCGGCCACCGCCGCAGACGATTGCATTCACTCTATTCGTATACCACGTACCGGGGTCAGAATCCTCCTTGGCAACACGAGCGGAAAGAGGAAAGTGGAAAGCAGAGCAACGCAGGGCAGAGGTTGGAGAGCAGTTGTCATTCCGACGAAGGAGGAATCAACCCAGGGCTCGCTGGAGCTGTTCTGAGAACCCGTCTCCAAACCAACGTACGCAAAACAGCCCTCCCCCGATCAGAAGGGAGGGCTGCGTATTGTTGCTGTAGACTATATCCTACGGGTTCCAGGATGGGTTGCAACTGATCCCCTGCTCGGGCCAGTCGGATGCCCATGCCGCAGTGGGCATGCTTGACCAGTTGTACCACTTCACGTGGCCGTCGCAGAAACCGATGTTACCACCTTCGCCGTGAACTCCACCGACGCCAGCTACGTAGTGCTGGGGCTTGTAGAAGCCCAACGCGTTCTGCAGATGGGCGTTGACGGCATTGGTTTCGATTATGTTCAGAACGGAAGCAGGCGCCTTGATGAGGGCCAGCATTGTGGCTTCCATGGTTGGGAGATTGCGGAACTCTCCCCATGCGGCGTTGGGATAACCGGTGCCCCACTTGTGGATTCCCGTAACAACCGACTTAGTGTTGGGGCACCTGAGCGCCTGGGCGCTCTTCATATACGGCTCCAACACAAACATAACACCGTAGGGAGCCGGCGGCTGAACGCCGTACGCGCAGCAACCATGCATCGGGAAAGTCTCGTCATAGTCCTGCACATACTGCATAACAGCCAACCCCACTTGCTTGAAGTTGCTGGTACAGGTGGCCTGTCGGGCCTTCTCGCGCGCTTTCGCAAAAACGGGGAAAAGAATGGCAGCCAATATTGCGATAATCGCAATGACCACCAAGAGTTCGATAAGCGTAAATCCTCGTCTTTTCAATTATTTGGGTCCTTTCGGTCTTGCTCAATAGAGGCAATTGCCTCAGGCTATATACTAACAGACTACCCCACCGGTGTGCAAAGTTCCATCGCGTGAGTTCAGTGTTGCGGGAACAATGTGCCGCTAGTGCTGAGTAGGTCCGCAGACCGTATCGAAGCACGGCTAGTGGAGCGCGCTGCGAAGGGCTGCGGTTACTCAGGGACGCGGATCTGCATCCTTGCGGACGCTGAACTTGTAAGGCTCGATGTCATAGTATTTGCCTGGGCCGGGGCCTGGGCCGCTCCACACCAGACCTGCTGTTCTGTACCACTTCACATGCCCATCGCCGAAGCAGAAGCTGCCGCCATCGGAGTGTGGCATTGGGGCGGCGGGGTCATCCCCCATCCAGGCCTGAGTGAAGTACCCCCGGCACTGGCCTTTGATCTCGTCGGCGCCGGACTCGTATACCGCTATGACGGTTGCCGGGCTTTTGACTTGGGCCATAGTTGCGGGCTTGGAGTCGGGAACACCCCGGCCATTGCGGCAGCCGAAGAGCCAGATGCTGTCGGCGCGGCCCGAGTAGCACGCGGCAATGTAGTCGTGGCTCATCCCCGCCGAGGCTCCCAAAGGCCCCTTCTTCTGAGTCGGACAATGGAACACCGAGGCGCTCTTTATGTACGGCTGCAGAATGTAGCTCCAATAAGACTCCCACCCGTCCTTCTTCGCCAGCCCCACTCTCGGGTCGACGAACGGATAATGCTCGTCGTAGTCCTGGACGTATTGCATCATCGCCAAGCCGATCTGCTTCATGTTGGAGGTGCAGCGAGCTTGGCGTGTATTCCCGCCATGGCTTGGGGTAAACACAGGCCACAGCACAACAGCCACCACGATGATGATCACAACTATCAACAGCAAGTGAACAGTAGTAATTCCCGCGCGCGGTCTCATTCTGATGGTCCTCCTCTCTTGGTTGGTGGCAGAGGCGGACCCATGTCCGAAGGCAGCGGGTAGCGTGGGCCAGACTTCACAGCGCTGTCCCCGAAGACGTAGATCATCCCTTTCGGATGGCGCTTGACGGCTATCTCAGGGCCACCGACAGTGTTCCAGTCGCCGACAGCGTCAAACAGCATAGACATATTGGACTCGGGGATGTCGGGCATATCGCGATTCCAGGCATACCCACAACGCTGCTGGGGCGCACTCGGACACTGGTACACGCCTACACCTTTGAGATAGACGCGAATCGCGTCGCACCAAGTCGCCTTCGGCGGGTACCTCCAATCGTAATCTTGAGTGTACACCGCGACGGCATAGCCAAGCTGTTTGGCGTTGCTTATGCAGGTGCTCTGCCGTCTCTCCTGGAGCACATTATTGACGTGCCACCGTACCGGGATGATCAGAGCGCACAGGATGAGTCCCGTAACCGCATACTCCCAGCCGCCAAGCAGTCGCTTGTTCCTGGCAATCTGCACCAGTGCGATTACGCCAATCAGGATTGCGAAGATGCCTGTTATCGGGCCGAAAGTGACCGTCATTATGCCCAGAACCATTGAGGCTATTGCCAACAGGCTGGTTCTGGGTCTCTTGTCATCGCTCATTGAGCTGCCCCTACTTTCCCAAGTTGGCAACCAGAAGTGTCACATATCGTTTGAGACCATCGGCAAACGGTGTCTTGTTCCCCCAGGCAGGCGGCTGGGTTTCGTAGGCTGCTTCCCACCTTGTCTGGTCTATTACTATCCATCCTTTGCCGACCGGTATCTTCACCAGCCCGGAGCCGCGCGAGTCGACCGGCTTGTCCTCGTAGCTGCGCATCTCGGTGCGGTACAGGGATGTCATCGAGGCGGTTGGCTTGATCAGATAACTGTAGACCGGCGTGCCGACATACTTCTCCGGCACATACGCGAACTGCTCCTTGCGCCTCTCCCAGTACAGTTCCTCGTTACTGATGCCGGAGGTGAGTGGATCGCGGACATCTTGCACCGGGCGCTTTGTCTTGTCATCCGGGACCAGTTCCAGAGGCTCAGGGAAGAGGCCGCTGAATGCGGCGAGAGTGTTCGGAGAAAGACCCTTCACCAGCACGGTACCGCCCTGCTGAGCGAACTGCCGCAGTGCATCCGCATGGCCAACGACGCCTGTCTCGTCGACTATGACAGCCTTGAACAAATCCAGACGAGCGTTTTTGAGCCATACCATGGGCACATTCGTGCTCAACAGAAGCGTCCTGACACTAGATTGGTCAGTCATCACATAGACTGGAACAGTAGTACGGTAAGCCGGGGCGCATGCGTAGTTGAGGATGTTGCGCAGGAGCCGTCTTGCGCCGGGGTGGACGTCCGCCTTGCCGACTACATCCAACTGGCACAGCACCCAGCTTCCCTTACCATTGCCGCGGAAATCCGTCGCGTCGCTAGTTACCTCTACCATTGGGGCATAGTTAAGGCCCGAACCACTAGGACCTCCGGCATCGATAACAGGGATGACATTGCGGGCTGTGGACTTGTAATAGGAATCATTTGCAACCACGTGAGAGGGCGACCACAGGCGGAGTAGCGAGTCATCTAGGTCCACAAGCAGGGGGTTGGCCCAGTCGCGAGCGAAACAGTAGGTGTGCCGGACGCCCTCGTTGCGTCCAAACTTCACCGGCAGCCAGCCTAACCCAACCTTACCGCTCTGATGCAGCATGATCACCTTGCCACCAGACGCCACGAGTGTGGCTAACCCCTCTATCGCGCCATGAGGTTCAGAGGGCAAGTCCTCTCCGATGATAAGTCCCGACAGTCCGGTGAGGGAAGTGGAGGTAAGTGACTCAATGGGCTTCAGCCCCGTCACTCCCAACTCCGCCAGAGCTTTGGATGTCTTTCCTTCAGGATCGTAGAGGCCGACATTGGCAGGAACCGTCAGTTCATCCGCCGGGTACACCGTATACTTGTGCTCCTCTGAGAACAACTCGCCCTGCTTGCCCGTGAGCCTGGTCCGCAGGACCAGCTTCGTTGGCGCGCTTACCTCGGGAGCTTTCCACGTTGCTCGCAACGTGCGCCTGTCGCCCGCGTCCAACCTGTACGATCTCGCTCCCCGCGCGATGGGCTTGCCGGAACCCTCCTCAGCCACTTCCCAGGAGAGCTTGAGGTTGTCGGGCACGAGGGCGTCGTGGAAGATGGTGATGTCGCGGTTGATCGTGTGGCCTGCCAGGAAGCAGTCGTCCCATGGCTCCACGAATGTCCGCACCGGCTTCATCGACGCCCGCACCTCCGGCCCACCCGTCGCGCCGCAGTCCGGTGATACCCGAATAACTCCGGTCTTGCGATAGCCGTGGACGTATGCCCCGCCTATCATTGCGTCAAGCTCCTGGAACCGCGCGGAGCCGGCGTAGCCGAAGTTCTCGCGGTAGGCCGAGTCTCCCATGAATGTCGCGAAATCGTGGGGCGGGAATGTGGTGTATAACTGCCCCTCTTCGCCGACCACCACAGGCCGGTCGCCTTTCCACACGAATGTAGGGGTCTGGCCGTTGTCCGATTCGGTCCTCACGCCCGGCTTGAGCCAATAGGTGGAGTTGGGGAAGTCTGTGTGCCTGTACCAGTCGCGGGGGTAGTGTAGGTCGACCATCTCGGCAGTCTCATCCATCCCTCCTTCGTATATGATCGGGCGAGTGGGGTCGACATCTTTCATCGCCGCGATGACCCGCTTGCAGCCTCCGATGTAGTCTTTCAGGGGCACATTCGCCGCCCCGGCGGCGTGAATGACCTCGTTGCCGGCGCTCCAGTAGATGATGGAGGGGCTGTTGCGGTCTCTGATAGCCAGGTCCTGGTTGTGGCGGATGGTGTTGCGCCAGAAGCGGGGGTCTTTGAAGTCGTAGAAGACGGTGCTGACGAATGAACTCTCCGGCTCCAGGCAGAACCCCATCTCATCCGCCACCTCCGAATACCACGCGGCCCTGGGCTGGATGTGGAGCCTCATAAGGAACGGGCTGACGTAGTCCCGTTTCTCCCACCACCAGTTGATGACATCGCGGTTTGGGTGCCGCTGGCCGGGACCTTCTCCGGCGGAGGTCATGCCGAATGGGCGGAAGATGCGCTCGTTCAAGAGAAGGTCCGTGCCTGCTATGCGCACTTCCCTGAAGCCGAAGCGAACGCTCATTTCATCCCGGATGGAACCGTCGACGGCCAACTGCGCGCGGAGGCGATAGAGATGCGGGTCGTGCGGCCACCAGAGCCTTGGGGTGTCCCACTTCCTTACCGTCTCAACCATCCGCCGCTCGCCGGGCTGGAGGATCACCGATTCGGCGGTCATGCTCTGCGCCCTGCGGCCTTCATCTTCGACTGAGTATCGAAGCCGGGCCGTCGCGGGAACGGGGCCGGAGTTCACCACCCACGCCCGCACCTTCAACTCGCCGTTCTTTGTCGACGGCATAGCGAACACATCTTCAACGTACACCGGCGAGTGCGAGATAAGGTAGACCCCCTCCCAGATTCCGGGCACTCCGCCGGTGCCGACTGATGGGGTGATCATGTTGTAGCTCATATCCTTGGAGAAGTCGGCGTAGGTCGTGGACATATCGCCCACGGCTATCTCCAGCACGTTGACCTCACCGGGCCTCCAATACTTGGAGAGTTCGTAGTAAGACGGTGTGAGAGCAACCATATGCTCGCCAAGCTTGTGGCCGTTGAGATACACGTGGGAGTTGTAGTCCGCCTGCATAAGTTTGAGGGTTATACTGCCGGTTTCGACTCCGCTCAACCGGCGTCCTTCGTTGGTTGAGCGGAGTCGAAACCACGGCCGGACGGGTATCTCCTGCCGGAACCACGTCCAGTGGCTTTTACCGCTCCACTCGGGTTTGAGCGGGAATGTGGTGGGTTCCCAGGTTCCCTGCGGAGGGTATGATGGGCCTGCGTGGGGGGACTCCGCGGGGACGAGCTTCTGCCAGGGGCCGCTGTCTATGCGTTGGATGCGCCTCTCGCCGGACTCAAGAAAGTCTACATCGGCGTATTCATAGGACTTGTTCCACTCGCCTGCTCCAAACCTCCAGCGCAGGTCTGCCCGGAAGCGCTTGGAGTCGGCTGCCGGGAATGCGCCCAGTTCCAGAGTCTGCTTGCCGGGCGCGACCTTGAGGTTCTTCTCTATTGAAAAGACTGGCTTCTGAAAGAAATCCACAACCGTTAGCTGCAGTTGGGCGTCTTGCTCACTGCCGGTCGGGTTGTCGAGAGCAACTGAGACTGTGCCCGCTGCCCCCGGGCTGGAGGAAACTGAGATTCGTGGAACGGCTGTCGGCTTGAGAGGCTCCTGGGCTGCTGCAGTCAATGCGAAGAGCAGTGACAGGACGACTGTTGCGAGTGCGGTGGTAATATGCTTTTCCATTTTGTGCTCCGGATTGCCGGATCACTCCGGCTTGGCAATAGGTAAAGACGAATATGACTTCACGTGGCCGTCGGCGAAACCGACATTCATCATGCCCCTGTGGCGCGCGGCGGCTATGTCTGCATTTCCGAATGTGTTCCAGTAAGCAATAGCATCGAACAGCATCACCGTGCGCTGAGGGTCTCGGCAAGCCGCCTTGGTCAGCGGCATTCCATCAAAGTAAGCGTAACCGCTGCGCTGGTCTTTGGCGCTTGGGCACTTGAGCACCTGGACACTCTTCAGATAAGGTGTGAGCGCATCGCACCATCTGGACTTGGGTGGGAAGCTGCCGTCGTAGTCCTGGGCATACTGCATTGCGGCCATACCGAGCTGCTTCATGTTGGACACACAAGTCGCCTGGCGGGCAGCCTCCCTCAGACCACGCGGCTGCGGCGGGAGCAACACCCACAATACGAAGATTACCCCTAACGCGGCTGTTACGGCCAGCAGCACAATGTCGTCAACTCTCTTGCTCATCTCGCTACCCCCTGCCGTTCTGCCTTACCCATTCTTCCAGCCTTTCGGGAAGCTGCTCCGGCGATGCCGTGCCGGTGGTACTTATGCATTTTACCACTATCGACGAGCACAGGTTGGCGACCAGCGCGGCTTCTTTGGGTGTTGCTCCGGATGCGAGGGCGAGGGCTGCTGCGGCTGAGGCGGTGTCGCCTGCGCCGGTGGGGTCTATGGGTGGGTCTATGTGGATGGTGGGCACAACCTCGCAGCCGTTCTGGTCGGTCAGCCATATCCCACGCTCGGCCCTGGTGAGGAAGACTGTCTTGCCGGATATCGCGGCAAGTTTCTTTCCGGCGGCGATGGCAGTGTCGTCGTCTATCTCGCCACAGAAGTCCTTGTCGAACGCCCGCACTGCCTCGGTCTCGTTGGGCTTCAGGGTCAAGCCTTCAAACAAGCCGATCTTGTTCCGGCTGTCTACGAAGAATATCTTGTCAGGGTTTTCGTGTGCAAACTTGGACAAAGCTTGACGTACCGCCCGGGTGATCGTCCCCCGGTCCTCCAACTCCATCTGGTCCGCCACGAGTACCGCGTCCACCTTCTTCACCACCTCCCGCAGCGACTCTATCAGCTTCTGCTCAGGCTCAGCGGCCAGCGGGTAGCGGTTCTTGGAGTGGAACCTCTCAAACTCCCCCTCCAACCCCGGCACGGTTATGTCGTGGGGTTTGAGGTATGTGAGGGTGAAGGCATTGGGGTCGCGGAGCAGGTAACGGGTGTCGCAGCGGGCGGCGTTGAGGTCCCGGGTCATCTCGAACCCGTCGCCGTCATCCCCCACAATCCCGATGGCGTAGATTTCCCCGGCGCCGAGGGCGCTCAGGTTCAAGACCACATTCCCCGCCGCGCCCGGGCTGTGCCGCGTGCCGATAACCGCATGCGCCGGCTTGCCGTTCTCGATGCAGAAGTCCGAAAGCTCCGGCAGGATCTCCAGGTACTTATCAAGGAAGAAGTCCCCGATCACCGCCACCCGCACGGCCTTGAACTTCTCCAGCAATTCACAAAGTCTCGATTTGTCCATTAGCATACTCCTCAAGGAAACGGAATAACGAAGAACGGAATCACCAAAACACGAAAGGGAGAAAACACGAAAGCGTGAGTATAGTCATTCCGAGGAACGAGGAATCTGCTTTTCCGAGACCTCAGGCACCAAAGCCAACAGCAGATTCCTCAGTCGTTCCTCCTTCGGAATGACAGTCCTCTTTTCGTGCTTTCGTCATTTCGTGTTTTCGTGATGAAAAGTGACCTACCGTAGCTGCGCGGCAAGGTTGGTCAGGAAGGCTCGGTTGTCGCAGCAGATGTAATCCAGTGTGCCGCCCATTCGGTAGAACGACTTGCAGAAGCGCAGGTAGTAGGCGGGGTTGTCCATTGGTGGCTCGCCCCTGGACCAGTCCCAGCCGCCGCCCTCCTGGATATCCACAACCGCCATATAGTGCTCGGTCAGCGGCTTGCCGGTTCGCTGGATTGAGAGGTTATTGGCCATCGACAGCGACTTCTCAAAGATCATCGGCGCCATAATCGCCGAACCCACGGCCATATGCACTCCGCCGTCCAGCTTGCTCACGCTGTCGGCGTAGCTCAGGAAATCGTTGACTGCCCCCCTGCCGATTGCGCCGCCGATGTTGGCGGGGTGGGTGTAGATGATGTCGTACCCGATGCCCGGATGCACCGTGAACGGCACCCCAAGCTCGTATGCCGCGCACTGGACAGAGATGTCCTTGTTCGGGTGCGGCACTTTGGTATCGCCCGGCGGTATCGTCCCCGGTTCGAGCATGCACAGCGCATCAGACAAAGCGGCAATCTCTTCACAAGGGGCCGATGCCTGGGCGAGGTCCGTGATCCTGCCGAAGAGTTCATCCGTGGACGGCACGCTCAGCTCTTCCTCAGATATCAGCTTCCCGACCGACCACCCATAGCCCAGCCCGCAAAGCCCGCCGAGCACAATGGCGGCGTTGATGTACAGCCCGGTCTCCTGCCAGATGCCGAACTGGCCCATGGCGGCGTTATCTCGCACATCCTCGCTGGACCGCCCCAGGTAGGCGAACTCCCAGTCGTGGATTGAGCCTGCGCCGTTGGTGGCGACGTGGGTCACCCAGCCGCGCTTCATCAGATCGATCACCACCGGCCCCAATCCGTTCTTGACCAAATGCGCGCCGTAGGTGAGGATGACCGGCTTGCCTGCCTCGCGCGCCTTGACGATCCGCTCTGCCAGATTATCCACCCGACCCTTGCTGTCGGGGTCTATCGGGAGTGGCGGCGCATTGGAATCCACCATCGTGTCCTCAACGGACAGCTTGCTGTACCGCTCGGAAAGTGGCAGGAATTTAAGTTCGCTTCGGTTGAGTCTGTTCATTGGAACTCCGTTTCGGCTAACAGCTGATAGCTATGTGCCATAAGCTATGGGCTATACGCCAACATGGGTATAGGTGCTCTGATATGGTAGCACATCGGGTTACCGGTTGCGAGTTGGGGGTAACAGTTCAGTCTTGGTGAGTACGATTTAGTTGCGTGTGGTGAGGATAGTCTT
>CAZTAO010000015.1:0-94449 GCA_964611645.1 uncultured bacterium
ACGACGACCAATACCTGGCCGAACTGCTACAGACTTTCTAAAGCGATTGCCCTGCTCTCAGAGAGGGGGGATCATCATGACCAAATAGATGCTATCGCTGGTTTACCACAACCCCCATGCACGGGTTGAAAACAGATAACTCACGCCACACGTCAAGCCACCCCGCTGATATACTGGCTCAAATGCCACGAATGAGGGTTGTAGTACACGAGGGAGAGCCTGGTTTGTCAATAGAATCACCGGTAATGGGGTAATTGACAAACTGGGGTGGCGATTCGGAAACCACCGCTCAGAACAGTGGTTTTCGCGTCCTTCGCGATTCAACCCCCGTAACTCTTCGCCGCCTCGTACACCGCCACCACGTTCTCCGGGGGGACGTTGGATTGGACGTTGTGGATTTGGTTGAAGACGAAGCCGCCGCCGGGGGCGAAGATCTCTATTCGCTCCTTTACGTGCTGGTCTATCTCTTGGGGAGTGGCGTTGGGGAGGATGGACTGGGTGTCGCAGCCGCCGCCCCAGAAGGTGATCCTGTCCCCGAACTCCTTCTTGAGCCTGCGCGGTTCCATACCTACCGCCGAAGTCTGCACCGGGTTGAGGATTTCAACCCCCTCATCTATCAGGTCGCCGATGACCTCGTAACACGACCCACAGGCGTGCAGGAAGACGTGAATGCTAGAGTTTTCGCGTATAAACTTATACTGCTTTGAGTGCCGAGGCTTCACCGCGCGGCGGTATGTGGCGGGAGATAGCAGGGTGGCGGTTTGGGAGCCGAGGTCATCGCCCATCTGGATTATCTGCACGTAACCATCCAGCGCCTCGATAACCAGCCGCAGGTTCTCCATATACCCCTCCACCATCTTGTCCAGGGCGTAGTTCACAACCTCGGTGTCCAGCGCGACCTCCATCATAAACCGCTCCCAGCCAAACAGCCCCTGCCCGCCCTCCAAAATATTGCCGCCGAAGCCGACCATAATGGCGTAATCGGTGTTCTCATATATCCACTTCGCCCGCTCCCGCATATCGGCCAGAGCTTCCCTGGGGTAAGGCTGGGGGTTGAACAGCCGGTCGACATCCGCGATAGTCTCAGCATCGGCGAGCGGGCTATACCTGCCCTCGAAGTACAGGCAGCCGTCGGGCATCTGGGCATATTCGCACCCATCCTCGCCACGGATCACCCATCTCCCCGGCTCGCGCACCGGGTTGAAGCTGGTCGGCACTTTGCAGGATGAGCCATCCGGAAGAACCCAGTCTTTCCATCGCTCAGGAAACCGCCCGAAGCTGTTGTCCACATCCACAGAGTCTACGCCGAACCGGTCCAAAACCCACTGCTCCGGCTCAGCAAGTTGCTGCCCTGTATCATACATCCGGGTCTCCCCGCCGGTGATTCCCAGGTGGGCCTTGAGCTTGTTATAGGCAATAGCCATAATCCCAGTAGACCGCATGGACCCGAAGTCAATAGGCACCCGGTCGGGTTCTTTGTGTGCGATAGCGGATAGGATTCGTTCTCTGGAGGTCATGATTGCTCCTTGAGTCTAGTTTTATGATATATAGCTATACTAACTTGAACTACAACCAGATTCGATGGTCAGGGACATGTTGTCCCTGACCCGGTCCCCGGGCATGTTGCCCTCTCTCCCGCCCGCTGTTCGTCACCGGCGGTTGCCGGACAACATGCCCGGGTACCGGGTCGAGGATAGCATATCCTCGACCATCGGGTTCCGCGTCATCCGCGCTTCTCCGCGTAATCCGCGATTCAAAGTCCCGCCCGCCCCTTCGCTATCACGGCTCTTGCTTCGTCCCACATCTCCCGCTCCTCGGCGATGCGGCGGAGTTGGCCTATTTCGGTGGTGGAGGAGGCTGCGTCGTCCAGGAATGCGGTGGCCTTTGCTTCAATTCCCGGTGTGTAGATCAATTCGGGGCGGGGAAGCGACCAATTGCCAGTCATCAGTCTACTGGCCGACATTGCCTTCTCGATTGTCCGGTAGAACCGCAGCATCGGCTTCGCGGCCTTGCCGTAGAGCTTGTCGCAGGCTTCCGACATCAGCTTTTCGGCGTTGGTGTTGGGGTTCCACATCCCACGAGCGCCTACATAGTATAGTGGCCAGCGGATCGGAAAGCCCCCACTGGTCTCGTAGCCGGTTTCGTAGGTGATGTATCGCACCCCGCCCCGCTTCCAGTATCGCAGGTTGCGCAGCGCGGTATCGCCGGAATACCACGGGGCCTTTCGCCAGTCGACATAGCTACAGCCGGGGATCCACCACTCGTAGATGGCGAGTGTCGCGCCGGTCTTCTGCAGTCCCTTGAAGACCGCCAACTCCCGGGCGTTGCTCCTGCTTGACGCCCGCTGAAGCTCGGTCTCCGGTTCATCCCATGCCCGCACGTGGCTCCCCTCGTTTACCTGCATAATGCACACCCCCGGCTCAGCCTTGACGAACGGCTGGGGGGCCTCGTGGGTGTACCAGTATGCGAGGTAGCAGAGAATATACCGCTTCGGGTGGGTCTTGGCCAGTTCTTTCGCGATAGCGTTGGTGAACTTGAGCATCCGCGCGCCGAGGTTTCCCGCAGCCTGGCAGTTGGCGCACTCGCAGAACCCGCCGGTGTCTTCCGGCGACAGGGAGAAGGACATCACCCGCTTCGACTTATCGGCATCGAGTTGGGCGCGGAAAGTGTCCGCGGCGATCTTGATAACATCCGGGTTGGTGAGGCAGGGCTGCTCCGACCCGAAGTACTCGGGGTGATCCTTCTCATACTTCCCACGCGGGATCAGCGGCCCAAGCGCGTGCCCGCAGGCGATAGACTTGCCTCCCAGTTTCCATGCGTTGCGCGTCTGAGGGTCACCCACCATCCAGATTTCGCGGAAATCGAACGCAGGATGCTCGTCCGCATTGATCTTTCCCACCGACAGCCTGCTCACCTTCGGCACAATCTGCCACAGCGGATCAGGCCCATACCACCCGCATCCCCACTTCTGGAGCAGGTCGTAGACAGCATACAGGCTCCCGCACCGCACACCGTCGTCATTGCCGACCAGCGCAACCCCCTTGTCGAACGACTTGATAACGTAACGGTCGCCGGCGTCCTCGTCCTGCTTCACATCTATCCCTAATCGCTTAGCCCATTTCGATGTCCCGACCAGTATCGCAGCCGACTTGCCCTTGAAATCGCTCTCTTTGGAAATCGGCAGCAGGAAACCGGTCATCTGCCGGGTCACTTTTCGCAGGTCGGTCGCGGCCTTGAGGGCATTGTGCGAGGGGGAGTCCGCAACCACAATAGTCGCGTAGGTATTGGCCTTATCAGCAACGACCAGCGAGCCCTTCTCGTGCTTCAGCTTACCAATAGAGCCGGTCTGGTAATCGCCGTATACCTTGACCTCCCGCAGGTACCAGCCCCAACTATCCAGCTTGTGGAAGAGCTTCACGTATCTCCCCCGCAACTTCGGGGTATCCAGCCGCAGCCAAGCATCGGCCTTACCCTTCGTGTCGATCTTCCCGACTGCCCTCCACGGGCCGCTCTTGCTCGCGGATACGGACACATCCACATACAGCGGCGCGTTGCCGTTGCTGAACAGCATCGCGACACCATCGAGCCTGCACTGCTGCTTCAGGTCGAAAACAACGGTCTGATCCGTGTAATTGATCCCGGTGACAGTGGTCCAGTCGCCCGGCAAGTCGAAGTCCAGCAGGCGGCCGCCCTTGGGGTCTGCCGGATTGGTATATGCCGGGTCCGCCGTATAGGAACACCCAAACCCACCAGCCTCATCCGCGCCCGGATTCCCCGTCAGCACAAAGCTGATAGGCTTGGCCATCGCGCAAGTTGAGACTGCTAGCAAGATAAGCACGACTAGGAATATACGCATTCGTTGTTCCTCCCGATCAGACCTACGATCCTACCTGCTCCACCGCAAATGCACTGGCAGCATTTCGGGGAACTTGGTGTGGGGTTCCAGTTGATACCAGTACCCTACGCTCGATATGTCGTCCCGCAGTGGCTCGTAGGTACCGTTGTCCCACCAGCCAAGTGCCTGGATTGTTACTTTCAGCTCCTCGGCGAAGCGTATCGGGTCCATTATGTGCCAGCGGTATAGCCCGTGCTTGGGAACGGTGTTGTCTTTGTGCTCGCAGAAAGGGTAGCCCAGGAAAGGCGTGTCGAAGGTATCTTCGCGGTCGTTGGGGTCGTAGAAACCCCACGCGCCGCCGAAGTAGTCCTCGGTGCCGGTGCCGCAGATGGTGGGATACTTGCCGTCGCCGTCCATATAGAACTTGATCTCACCCTCGCCCCACCAGCCGTCGGAGCACTGGACCCAGGCAAGGTACGTGCCCACATACTGGCCCTTGCCCTTGATGCCGTCGAGTATGGTATGCTCGGGGTTCTCGATTGGAGTGATCGACCTCCGCCACTGCGCGTGGAAGTAACCCGCGTCCTCCGGGACATCGCATAGTTCGTAGTCCACCTGGTAGTAGAACCCGTCGATTACCTCGTTGCACTGGTTATCCAGCTCGATCCTCACACTCTTGCGAAACGGCATCGGCCAATAGCTGTTCATCCCGCCGGAGGGGTTCACCGCTATGGGGATGGAATTGACCTTGGCAAACTTCCCGTGCCCGCAGCAGAAGAAGTCGCCCACCGGGACCTCCACCGATGGTGTGGCTTCGCCGTCCCAATAGATGCGCAGGACGCAGTTGCGACAGACCACTGCCTTGGCGGTCATCCAGATATGCCGGATAACTCCCGGGCCGCTGATCTCCGCCACGGTGAACACGCTTTTTGGCTCGACCTTGACGCACGGCCTCACTTTCCAGCCTTGTCCGAGCATGTCCGACCCGCTCGGAGGCACGGGGACAGCTTTCGCCCCTCCGCTCTTCTCGCCATTGGGGTTTTCCGCGCTAATGCTACGGGTGACCCCGTTTGTTATGATTGGGATTCCGCCCAGGAACCCGGTCTTGAAGAAGTCCATTTCCCTGCCTCCGAAAGTCGTTGCACAGTCAGATACTAATTGCACGTGCTGACTAGTATTCCCTGCGTAAATCCGGAGAGAGACTTCTCCAATTCGGGGCATCGCCTACCGGGTCCACCTCAGATGCACCGGCAGCATCTCCGGGAACTTGGCGTGGGGTTCCAGTTGATACCAGTATCCCACCGACGATATGTCGTCCCGCAGTGGCTGGTAGATGCCGTTGGGCCACCAACTCAGCGCCTGAATGGTCACTTTCAGGTCTTCGGAGAACCTGACGGGGTCCAGTATATGCCATCGGTAAAGGCCGTGTTTGGGGACGGTGTTATCCTCGTGCTGGCAGAACGGGTATCCAAGGAACGGCGTGTTGAATGTCTGCTCGCGCTGGTCCGGCCCCCAGAGGTCCCAGGCGCCGCCGAAGTAGTCCTCGGTGCCGGTGCCGCAGATGGTGGGGTACTTGCCGTCTCCATCCATATAGAACTTGACCTCGCCTTCGCCCCACCAGCCGTCGGAGCACTGGACCCACGCAAGGTAGGTGCCCACATACTGACCCTTGCCCTCTATGCCGTCCAGTATGGTATGCTCGGGCTTCTCGATGGGCGTCACCGACCTCCGCCACTGGGCGTGGAAGTAGCCTGCATCCTCGGGAACGTCGCAGAGTTCGTAGTCTACCTGATAGAAGAACCCCCAGAGTTCCTCGGCCAGTTGGCTTTCGATCTCTATCCTCGCGCCCTTGCGGAAGGGCATCGGCCAGTAGCAGTTCATCCCGCCTGATGGGTTCACGGCAACCGGGATCGAGCTTACTCTGGCCCGCTTCTCGTGACCGCAGCAGAAGAAGTCACCAAATGGGACTTCCACCGAAGGCGTGGTCTCCCCATCCCAGAAGATGCGCAGGATGCAGTTGCGATAGGTCTTGGGGTCAGCCGTCATCCAGATATGCCTGATTACCCCCGGCCCCTCGATCTCTGCGACCGTGAACCCGCTATTAGGCTTCAGTGTGACGCAAGGCCTCACTTTCCAACCCTCGCCAAGCATGTCCGCCGGGCTGGGAGATACGGGGATGGCTCTCGCCCCTCCGCCCTTCTCGCCGTTGGGGTTTTCAGCGCTGATGCTGCGGGCGACCCCGTTTGTTATCATTGGGATTCCACTCAGGAACCCGGTGTTGAAGAAATCCATCTTGCTCTCCCAATAGTATCAGAATACGCATTCGTACTACTTGCGCGTAGCTTTGATCGTTCCCTGCGTCTCAGGCCGACATATCCGCGATGGGTGTCCAGTTGTCCCTGATCATCCTGGCTTCGGGCCAGACTTGCAGGTTCTTGAAATTGCCCTGGCTGCGGTCGCAAAGCAGACCAACAGCCCCGCTGCAATAGGCCGCGTCCCTCGCGCCGATGTACGTCGGCGGCGATATTCCATCCGACACAGCCGCCTGGATCAAGTCTCCCCGAACCTTCACCTGAAGTTGCAGCCACGGCTGAGATCTCAGTTCTTCCAGCCGCAGACCCCGCAGCACTGTCACCTTGCCGTCGTCTACCTTTGCCAGCACGGCAGTCGGGCAATCAAGCATTGTGATGATCCCCTGCTCAATCCTCTCCCGCACGTGCTCGTCCAACAGCCCCGGGAAATACGCGCTGAGTGTTGCGCCCTGCACCGGCGGCGCTTTCCACCGCTCGCTTTCGCTTCCGGGGGTGGTAATCATAAACGCGTAGTATGACTTACCGTCGGGCGAGATCCGGAACGCTACTCCGTCCGCTCGATCCGGCCTTGCATCGACGCGCAGGTGCAGGTCTTTGAGGATGCTGTCACCAGCTTTCATCAGCGCGAGTTCGGAGTCTGCGTCAGTCTGCCCAACCACCCCCACCCTTCTACCCGAAAACCGGATCTGCTGGATATAGCCATCATGGTTGACCGGGTATGGGGAATCGCTGACGTCCTTCTGGGTTACGCACAACACCCGGTTTCCCGACGCCTGCATCTTTCCGTAGTATGCCGCAAAGAATTGGGAGTCCGGCAGTCGGCGCCAGGTTCGGCCGTCATCGAGGCTGTAGAAGTGGCCTACCCCCCAATACCAGATGGTCCCATCGTCGGTGCGGGCCATATCCGGCATCCCGGAATGAGGCATCGCTTCAACCACTTCGACACCTTCACACGTGTAATTGCCATCAGCCTCGCGCTTCAACCACGCTGCCACGGGATGCTGGACTTGATCGACCCGAATGATAAACAGCAGCCTGCCGTCGTCGAGTTCGACCATATCGTGCTCTTCGGTCGCATTGTCCGCCGGCTCTCCGCCGGCATATTGGCCTTTCACCCACTGCATCTCACTCCAGGTCTCGCCCTGATCTAATGACTCACGTATGCCCAGTATGTAGCGACCGTGGCTGAGAGCCTGTGTCCACTGGGCAAAGGAATGGGTATCGACTATACGTCCGTCACGGCAGATGAGAGTTGCCATCCCGCTTCCCACGAGCTTACCGTTGGGAGCAAGGACCATCTTACCGTTGTAGCCGCGTGTCTCATCGTTGGACCAGTTGACCGTGTCATTGTGAGTAGCGCTTACCAACTGCCACGTGTCGCCGCCATCGCGTGTGGTGAGGGTAATGTAGTCGACGCGGGTGGTCGACAGGGCATCCGGAGGCCCCAGGATCATCTGGCCTTTCTCGGCAAACTCTTCCCAGGACTCCATCGCATAGTCGGCGAAGTTGGCCCGCCCATACCACGGCGCATAGCTTGGCTCCAACCCGGGGTTGCCGGTGATCTGGGGGAATCGGACACTGATAGAGCCATCAGCCGCCTTCCACATACCCACCCACGCAACGTGCGAGGGTTCTTCAGGGCTGCGATAGATGTCCTTGCTCTCAACCTCGCCAGCCTCGACCCTTCCGTCTGTTTCCACGCTTCCGGAGATGCTCTCGGGGTTACTGAATCCACTGACTATCTCGTCCACTTCCGCCCTCCTGTATGTTGTCTGTGTCAGTCCCGCAAGTCTACTACCTCGCCAACGCCCGCAACCCTCTCAGACGAAGTTCGGCGAAGGGCACGCTCTTCTCGTAGTCTTTGAGAATCTGTTGGAGAACGCCGGTCTTGCCCTGCTGCCTGAGCGCTGTCAGCAGCCGGTAGTCCTCCCAGCCCTCGCGCATCTCCTCGTAGATAGGGGTAATAATAGCGCCGTTCGGGCCGGGGAAGACCATCTGGTATGCAAAGTCCAGGCTGCGACCGGCGGTGTAGTCCCACGGGTGACCTCCGGTGTAGTAGCTGAAGTAGGCCCATCCGTTCAAGCCGTTCGCAAAGGCGGTCCACACCATTCCTCTTCCACCCCTGGCGGCCGGATGGATGTACCCTGCGCGCACCCACCTTGGTTTCGCCCAAAGCTCCTTGGTCAGGGCGTTGCCTCCCACCAGTTGGATGGCAGGTACAGATACATCTATTACTTCGTTGTAGAAAGGCTTGAGCGATCCCAGAATATCGGCTTCCGAGTTGAAGCCGCTGCTGGTCCAGAACAACGGGTTCATATATATCTTCACGTTCGGGTCGGCCTTCTTGATCATCCTGGCAAAGGCTCCGTATATTGCGGCGTTGCCGACCCCAGGCTCATCCCAAAGTTCAGTGAACCAGTCATCGTATCCCAGCCCGAGCGACTGCATACTCTTCACAAGACCACGCACATTTTGGATTATCTGCTGCTCGTCCTCGGAGGTCAACTGCTCCGGTTTCAGTGATCCCGAATACCCTGCGTTGATATACGATCCCGGCAGAGCCATGGAATGGAAGTACAGCTTGCCATACTGTCGCGCCATCCTCGCTTTACTGCCAACCACCGGCGTTCCGCTGTATACCGTTACCCCAAGTTGTCGGTTGGTCAGCACGTCGTTGCGTCGTCGCGTATCCGTCTCAAAGGGGAACTGCGAGGTCTCATTCCCCCAGCTATGGATCCATAGGTCGGGCTTGGGCAGAGTCACATCCAGGACATCCACAACCACCCTTGCACCCTTTCCGCCCCTGTAGGAGACCTCCCCGATATACGTTCCCGGCGCGGCGTTGGCCGTGGTAATCCGAAGCATAAACAGGGCTGAGCCGCCGGGCCGCAGGGTGACTTTCGGGTAGTCAGCAATATCCGCTCCATTGGCAAGATACCGCAGCATCAGGCCTCTGCCAAGCGCTTGCCCACGGTCGAAGAACGGCAGGACCCGCCTGTCATCCTTGGAGGCGAAGATCACCCCTCCAATCAGCAGTCGGCCCGTGATGCTTGGGTTCGGTTTCTTGCTCCCCACGCGGCAGAGCTTGATTTCGTTCAATGTCAGGGCAACGCTCTTTGTCGCCGATGTGTTGGTGAGGGCCACCATCGTGCTCTCTGTTTCGTTCATTGCCAGCGCAAGGCGAATGGGCGCGTTGACTAAGGTCTTGCCGGGTAGCACCGGTTCGTGCTTTCCCAGCCAAGTCTTGGCTTCAGACCACACGGCGGGGTTCGATACGTCCGCTCCTATGGACTTTCGCCACTCGGCGAACCGGGGACCGGCAAACTGCGTTTCCTTTATCCCCGGGATCGATTCCAGCAGGTCTTCCGCCAGCGGCGACGAAGTCCACAGCGGGAACACGTTCTCCGGGTACTCCTTCGAGACTTCACCGGAGCCCCACACGAGTATCTCGTCCACCCACGTAATGCTCTCAGAGCTGATCGAGAACCGCAAGTACCTGCCCGTGGGATTGCCCGCAAGCCTTGCTCTGTTGAGCGGCTTATTGGGAGACTTGTCCAGGGGCTGGTCGTACGCGGTCTGCCACTGGTCGGTTTCGGTGCGGCGGACCTCTATCTTCAGAGAGGTCTTCGGAGTCCGCATACTGATCGTATCCACTTCCGTGAAAGAACACGGGCGCTTGAAGTCGAACACTACCACCATCGGGCTGCCCGGGTTCTGGCCGACCGGAACCCACCAGTTACCGCCTATACCGCCGTCCAGCAGCCTGCGACCAAACTTGGATGAATCGTCCATGAACCTGTCGGTCGGGTTCTGCGGATCGCTCTCGTAGCGGTAGTCCACGCCGGTCGACACGCATTCGCCCCAGTACCCGGAGTTTTCACTAAGCAATTTGCCCTTTGGCGGCCCGGAACGATCCCGGTCCCCGGTGGCCCAGACAATTTCCTCACACCACCCGGCAGCGCCGAAGCACAGTGTAACGACTGCCACAAGACTGGCTATAACAAGCGTCCGCAGAACTCTTGATGTCATACCATCTCCCTCTGTCCTATCGAATCAATCTGCCTCACTTGAACCGTTTCTCATATTCGTCGAACAATGCGTCCCGCAACTCGTCGTGCCGTTGAACGGTATCCGCATTCAGGAATCGCTGAGCCCACGCCGCACGGTCGATCTTCCTTGCCTTCGCCAAAGCCCGGAGCACCAGCAGTTCATCCAGCCCTTCCCGCCAGGCTGCGAAGTTGATTGTGTTGATAGGGCCGTTTGAACCGGGATAGTAGACGGCCGCCTTTGCGTAGTTGATCTGGGTGTTCAGATCATCCCACGGGTCGTTGTACCACGACGTAGCCGACCAGAAGCCGCAGCCGTCTATGTTGTACTTCGCCACGAGCATAGGCATCTTTCGGAAATAGGATTCCGCCGCCGCCGGGTTCATGCCGCTCCAGCCTCGCTCAATGTAGAAACCAATGGGTTTTCCGCTCTTCTTCATCACATCGAGCAGTGGAGGCATACTCAGGTTGCCGGCGAACGGCCACCAGACATCGACGTGCTTCGCCCACTCCTTGAATGCCCCCTCAGTCTGATACCGCTGCCAACTGGGGTTAATCCACATACGGACGCCGGGGACCGCTTTCTTGACTGCTTTGGCAAATGCCAGCCAACTCTCAGATGACTCGGCGCCAGGTTCGTCAAACGCTTGAAGCCAGATGTCCCTATCCCTCCATCCCAAAGCCCGCAGTTGCCCCACCTGGGTCCGGAGGTGTTGACGAAGCTCCGCTTCTTTCTCAGTACCGTACGGGTAGCAATGAACAACCAGCGACTTGACCCCTCGCTTGCGCGCTTGCTCCGCGGGCCAGGGCGGCCTTTCCTGGAAGACATTGCAGCCGTAAGCCAGACAGTTTGCCCAGTACTTCTCGAGCATAGCGGGTCGCTCCGCCTCCGGGCAGAGTTCGGGGCCGCCACTGCCCCCGGCGCCCCACAGCAGCACTCGTAGATTCGGATCAGGGGGGATAGTCGACTTGAGAACCCGGAGCGTCAGTGGAATCCGGCCGATACTTCGCTTATCACGGTTCAGCGTCAGTTCGCCCGTGTAAACACCTGGCGCAGCCTGCCCGGTGGAAACACTCAGCCAGATTCCGACGGTGTGGTAAGGGGCCAGGTGTATGGCGCTCCGGCGAAACAAAGCGTTCGGCGTCCACTCGAAGTAGCGCGACTGCATGTGAACCACCGTATATACTTCCACTGTGCCCGCAAATGGCTTCCGATTACGGTCTCGGAGATCCACCTTGGTCTGAAACGACAGCGCGTCCCTGGATAGGGAGGTCACCAGAATCATCTCGTTTCCGTGTGCGTTCCGGGGCAGGCGCAGATCGACTGCAGGACGCAGTTGCGCCTTGTCTGCCGGCCAGGAAGTTATGTTGAAACCCTCGTACCGACCCTTTCGCCAGAGAAGAACGGACTCATCCTTGGTAACGCCCAGCGCCCGCCGCCGCTGTGCGAGCGGCTTTGCGCCGGGCAGAAGCTCCCCTCCGGCAGGAATGTAGTTCATATCGTTGGTGAGAAGAAAGCAGTCCACGTAGCGGGGGCCACGGAGGGGACCCGGGGACTCATCCTTTACTTTGATAAGCTGAACAGTGACTTCGCCCGGGTTCAACTCAACGGGCAGCGTTTGTTCCCACAACAGCCGTGCGGCCAGGGTGTCCACGGCCTTACTTTCTTCGCCAAGCCGCTGCCGGAGCAGTTCCTTTCCAGCCTGGGAGATAGTCACCTCAAACGGGGCGGGAAGCTGCGGAATGGTCTGATAGCGAACCCACAGCACATAGGCGCCTTTCTTCTCGACGGTTGTCTTCTGACTTATCGCATCCGTGCCCGATCCCGGCAGTATCGAGGCGACGCCGGTGCCGGAGAGATACGGGGAACGGCTGGCCAGAGGTCTGGGCAACTCAGTAGGCAGTCCCCCTGGGAACAGGTCGGGGTATCCCGTACGCGTCGCGACCCACTCAAGTTGCGGGTAAGTCCCCGCCGCGTTCATATCCTCGGCTTCAAAGAAGATGTAGTCGTTTGCGTCGTTGACGAACTGCACGTGCCGCCCGAGGTTGTCTGGGAGAACCACCATGTTGGCCAGTTGGTCGAATACCATTTTCGTACTTGCGCGTAACGGTTCGTCGTCCACAGTCCGAACGGACACGCCCGCCGGCGCCAGTCGCCGCCCCGGTTGATCCGCACTAACCACGCTATACAGCCATATTAGGGACAATCCTACGATCGTCAACGCAGTAGTGACACTGATTCGTTTGCTCATTGTGACCTCTTCGCTAGTGTTTCTCAGCCCTGCTCTTCTCAAGCCACTTTATCAGTTCCTCTTCGCTTCCCTCGCGTATGAGTTTCTGCAACTTGGGGTCCTTGACCTCGTCGAAGGTCTTCACCCCCAACCGCTCCCGGACCATCATTGCCAGATTGGCAGTTTGGGATGCTTCTCGGATCTGCTCCCAGATCAGCGAAGATACCGGGCCGTGGCGGGATTGCACTGCGCCCATCGTTGAGGCGTCGGCTATGTGCTCGTAGCCTGTATCCCACTGGTCGCGCCAGGGCTGGTTCAGGGCAAAGAAGGCTACGCCCACGCAGTTCCCCAACTGCGACGGCACTTTCCTTATGCCCGGGTCGCCTGCCGTCTTGTCCCACATACACGGGGTAGTGTACCAAATCCATGGCTTGGGTTGGAAGATGGCTTGCTTCTCCGCGTTGACGTTGCCCCAGACATGCACATAGTAGGGGCACCAGAAGTCGCAGTATGGAGCAAGAACCTGGAACGTAGCGAGTTCCGCCGCTTCGGCTGGATTGAAGCAGACGCGAACATTCGGGTCGGCTGCACGGATCGCTTTCGCCACATCAATGTACGGCTTCAAGTCCTCTGCGGTGCTACTGGTAGGCTCGTCCATGATGCCCACGAAGTAGTCCTCATAGTCCAGCCCAAGCTTCTTCAGGCGTGCCACCCATTCGGACACACCGGTCGTAGAACCCCGATGTAGCCGTAGAAGGCGGATGCCCCACTTCTTCATTTCCGCCCTGCTCATCTGGCCGGGCCAGACGTTCATCCCGTGCTCGACGTAATCCCGCAGGAATGCCTCGCCCTCGTGCGTGCCAGACCAGCCGTCAACCAGCACAGGCTGCCTCGGCCTCGGCGCGACCGCGGATACCCGGACTCTCAGCGTGACTGTGTGCCCAGGGATGCCTTTGCCGTGCAGCTTTACATTGGCCACATAGTCCCCGGCGGGCACGCCTTTTGTGTTAACGGTGAGCCAGACTCCGGCAACATTCAGCGGCGGCACGGTGATATCCTGCCGCCGGAGCAGGAAGAATGGAGTCCACTGCTGGCGGTCCGCTCCATAGGGTATGAAGCTCTCTACTCGCCAGTTCACGGCCTTGGAGAATGAGCCTGCCTTGCCTCTCAGCGGGCCGGAGGTGACGCTTAGGGTGATGGGGGTGTCGGTGAGGTTTCGCAGACCGACCTGCACCGCCCGACAGGCTTCCCCCGGCATCAGCAGGTTCTTCGACCTCACCAGCCCCTTCACCGGCTTGTCCGGCCAGGCGTGGCCGCGAGTGATCTCATCCGCCCAGACCTCCTGAGAAAGCCGTGAATAGGAGTTCTCGGAGAGCCAGACCAGAAGCTTGTCGCCCGGCTTTGCCCCCGACTGCGCGGCCTTCTCGCGATACATGTCCAAGGTCCACTGAGGGCGCACAGTGCCTGTGGGAACGATCTCCGGATCGTCCACGAGGAAGAGCGCGATAATGTTGCGAGGGGTGATTGCGGCCCCGGCGCCGTCGAGCGTAAACTCCACTTTGACGTCTCCGGGTTTGCGGACTTCCACCTGGCCCATTTTCATCCAGACGCTTGGAATGTTGCCGGAGTGGTGGTAGGCGAACTGCTCCTTTCTATCCACGTACGCCTTACCGAACCAAGGCGCGGCATAGGACAGATTGTTGGAGTGTGACAGTACCCACACGCTGTACACGCCCGGCGCTGTTACCGGTACATTCGTAGCCACAGTTCCGGCTCCCGCACTCCAATGCGCCCCTAGCCCACCCGGTCCGCCTGCCCAGCCGCCATAACTGGTGTGCGGGCCTTGGGGGTCATAGTCCCCGCCCGGCCTGAGGCCTTCTATGTTGCCACCGACGTCGTGCCACACATAGTGGTACCCCAGCGGCTTGCGGCTGATGTCGGCAGTGAGCACGTTGATCTGCCGTCTCGCACGGACGGGGTTGGCGACCATGTTCCAGGTCTCGTTGAAGACCACCTGACGCTCGGGTGCGCGGTAGTCCGGGACGGCGGCCTCACTGTATTCTTTGAGGGCAAGCTCATTGATTATGCCATGCTGAAACTTGCGGCTGAGAGCGAACAGCTTTGGGCTGGCGAGCCTGTCTTCCCAGGAAAGCGGCCTTACCTGCCACCACTTCCAGTCTGCCAGGTCGGAAGCGGCGAGAGGAGCGTAGGATGTCCACTGCGCCCCGACCGGCTTCTCGGCATCTCGGACGGCTTTGCGGGATTCGGCAGTAGGCGGGTCGACCCAGATACGATCGGTGAGGTAGAAGCAGTCGACTGATCTGGAGTCATACCCGCCACCGCCCTGCCACAGTCGGGCCGCATGCCCGATCCTGATGCTCAGGCTGCCTGCCGGCAGGTCCAGCAGCATCTCATTCCAAACTGGTCCCTCCTTCTGGGGCGGCTGGTCGTAGAACTCGTCGTATTGAGCTATCGGCCCCAAGTGTTCCATGCCGGTCCGGTAGATACTGATGAATGTTACCCCTCGGCCCCAGGGCCTCCCGTAGTACTGAACCCATAATCTGTACGTCCCCGCGCGCGGGACGGAAACCGGAATGATGGCAGTTGGCCCACTATCACCCAGGTCACTGTTGATGCCCGCTCCGTCTGAGGTCCATCCGCCAAGCTGTTCTTTGCTCAGCAGTTCCGGCTCGATGAGGATACTGACCATTTTGGACGGCGGCTTGAGTTTCGTAGGCGGAAGCACTTTGTCCGGGGTCAGCTTCGATTGCTTCAGGTAATCGTGAAACCGACCGATCATCTCCGCACTGTGGCCCAAATGCCAAAGGCTCATCCCAAGCGAATACCGAGCGCCCAGCGGCTCATCGACCACGCGCGGCTGACTTGCCCACCCAGACACCGCTGCCACGCTCAATAGCACAGCCACTACCAACACACGTAAGCTGTTCAAAGCTACGCCTCCTGCCGCCGCGGTAATATCCCATCTGGAACAGGAAAACATGCTTGCCCGTTCTCTGTACTCCTGGTTGAGTAAGGCGCGCTTCACTTACTCTGCGCCGCTCTCAGAGCCCTCAGCCGCAGTTCCTCCACGGGCTTTCCAGCTTTGTAGGCCTGCATTACCTCGTTGAGAATCTGGTGCAGGCCCCGTTGCTTCAGCAGGTTCAAGAGCCGCCAGTCCTCCCAGCCCTCGCGCAGAGCCTCGGATTGGCGTGTGGGGACCACTCCTCGCGGACCCGGATAGACTATCGAGTAATCGGAAGGCTCCCGACCATCCTTGTCAAAATGATTCCAGGGATTCGCTCTTGGCGAGCACCAGGCATAGAACGCCCAGCCGTTGAACCCCAGCGAGAAACTATCCCAGGCCATTCGCCGGTAGAGTTGGACCTCGCTAGCCTCCTCCGACCGGCCCAGATGGCCGGATACCAGGTAGTAGCTGTTCACTTTCCTGGGCGTAGAGAACTCCTTCAGGGATAGCGGATGATCGCGCAGGAGGAGCTTCAAGGGCATAGATATGTCAACGTACTTGCGATACCAGCCTGCCGATGCACCCTGTCCTAGCAGCCCTCGACTCACGGTCGCGTCATCGGAGACACCGCCGTTGTCGAACCCGGACCAATAGCAGGGATTGACATAGATATTCACATTCGGGTCTGCCTGCTTGATCAGTCTACACATATAGGCGATTGCAGCGATGTTCCCCGCGCCGGGCTCATCTCCCGTTGAGCCGAACCACTCGTCGTACTTCAGCCCCAATGCCTTCGCTTGATCTACCACACGTTTCACCTTCGCCGCGACGGCCTCTGGAGCATCCTTCGGGAAATCGGACTCCTTGGCCCATCTGCCCTGCCAGATCATGCCCACGTAGTCGGTAGCGGGGTCAGACCAGAACGGGATAATCAGACCCATTTCATACATCAGTTTCATCCCTCGCTGCTTCGCCATCTTCCGGACCAGTTCCGAGTATCCCCACTCACTGATGCCGCTGTCCAGGGCGTAGGAGAAGTCGCGCTGGGTGCGGTCGGCATACTCGAACGGAAACATTCCGGTGCGGTTGCCGGAGTAGGTTCCCACGTGGGCGAATGTCACAGGCAGGGTGACATCCAGCACCTCTACCTTTACCGTCACAAGCTCTCCGCCTGAAATCAGCAAATATGCCTTGTAGACTCCGGGCTTGGCGTTTTCGGATGTCACTGACAGCCACAGCACCGCACTTCCGCTGGGGGGCAGGGCAATCCGGGGAAAGTCTGCTATCTCGCTTCCGTTCAGGAGGTACTTCTTCATCAGACTCTTTCCGAGGAGGTTATCGGCTTCGAAGATCGGCCCCAGGTTGTTGCCGAACGCGCGATCGCCGATCACTCCGAAGACGCCCATCTTCCCGCTAAGCCCCGCAACACTGGCGCTACCGGGGCCGGTGAAACGGCTCAACTTCACTTCGACGCTTCGCGGGCTATCGACCAGGGTGTTCTTGAGCGCGATAGCAGCAGTCTCGGTCTCGTTACGGCTCATGACTATGTAGACAGGCTTGTTTATCGCTTTCGAGTCTGGGATGACAGGCGTGTTGCTGATGGCCTCCCACGTGGGCACCTTCGCCCAGACCGCAGCCTGCTTCTTGTGCTGGGGCTTCAGGGAGCGCACCCAGTTGAATGACTCCCGGTCCGAGACGCTGGACTTGCTGATGCCGGTGAGCGTCGGATAGGCGACACCGACGGGATACTGCCCCTGGGCAACGGGGTTGATAGCCTCGGGTGCGCTCTCACTGACCTGTGCATCACCCCAAGCCAGCACTTCGCCAAGCTGCGTGGTACCCGGCGATTGCACAGTGAGGCGGGCAAAGCGTCCCTTCGGGCGGTTGGCGAACTTGATTCGCTGAATCTGCTTGTCTGGGCACGCCTCAAGGCTTCTCTCATATACCTTCGTCCACGCCTCATCGGCAGTCCCGCGTACCTCTATGGTGATCGCCACTCGCTTGGTCGGTGTCACCACATCCCACTCGGAGAAATCACACACCCTCTTGAAGTCAAAGACCACCACAAGCGGCTTTCCGCCGGACATCCCTGCCTCGGCTCCGGTGCTGCCGTTGATCAGCGCGCGGCCACTGCTGCCGTCCCCGTCCGACGGACTGTCGGGTATTGCCTCATACTTGTAGTCCACCCCTGTCAGCACGCACTCGCCCCAGTAGCCTGGGTTGTCACTGAGGAGCTTGCCGCGCGGCGCGTTCCCAGAGTCTCGGGAGCCGTCGAACCATATCAGGTCCGCTTGAGCAACTGCCATACCGATGAGTATCAGGGCAAATACTGCCAGCCCTACCACTGCGAGTTTTCTTGTTCTCACTGCCGGTTCCTCCGCGTCTTATGCTTGGCTTGATTTCCATGCCTGGATGGATCTCTCGATCTGTTCGAACTTGTCCGTCTGGAGATTGTCGATGTAATCGGCCTCCCAGAACAGCAGCTCACACGCGCCGAGCTTCTCTGCGAGAGCGATATCGCGCTCGAAATCCGAGGCTTGGGTCGGAACCCAGACGTACAGAGTAAGGGGGATTCGGCCCTCTGTCTCTTTGACCATATACTCATAGGCCTTCTCGGGAGTCCCGCCATCCACATAGTAACCCGAGGCCAGCATCGTGTCGACCAGGCCCTCGCGCGCCCAGGTCTTGATGTCACAGAAGAGGCCATTCAGGGCGCCTGCGTAGCGGTTCCCATCCATGTTAATGACCCACTGCGGTGTATCCTCCGTGAGATGCTCCGGCAGGAACCCCCGGTATGCCCACGGGTGTTGGAGCATGGTGGTCGTGCCCACCTGCCTATTGTGGTTCTTGATGATCTTGTGGAACTCCCTCATGAACTCGTTGATGGGTTCCGCACATACGGCCACCCAGCGGGGATCGTCTGCGCTGACATCGTGTGGGTCGAGGTCATACTTACTCTTGAACGCATCGATGTTGGGCTGCTCGTAGCCGAAATCCGCATTGCCCTTTTCGTCAGCCTGTGGGTTGTCCCGGATGTCGCCGGTGCGGATCCAGTCTAGGAAGATGCCATCCACGCCGTAGCCGAGCACTTCCTTGACAAGCCCGAGCTTATACTCACGAACTTCAGGGAAGGCAAAGCTCAATTGCGAATGGTATCTCTCACCGTTTCTTCTGACCCACCTGAACTCCGGGTGCTCGCGCGTGAACTTCGACGGCCAGCCGAAGCCGTGGTCGTCTTCATTGAGGCTCATCCACCCATATATCTCCAGCCCCAGTTCGTGCCCGATCTCGACTGCGGCCTTGAGAGTGTCGAAGCTGTAGTAGTCGATTTCCTCAAACTTCTTGATCCTCTCGGGATCGGGGGGTGGGATATAGCCGGGGGAGTAGTGGTGGAATTCCTCGTGTTCGCTGAATCTCTCCGGCTCGATGAGTTTGCTGTGGTAGGTGGCGCGTCCGGCGTCGTAGCAGCGCCAGAAGATCTTGTCGAACCCAAACTCCTTGCAGCGCGTGAGCATATGCCGGACGCCCTCCGGCCCCCAATCAGGCCCATTCTCTTTGATGTGCCAGTCGCTGTGGGTGAGCGGCGAGGACAGGGTTATCCTATTCATATCAGACTCCTTCTGTGTCGTTTGCTTGGTAGTCCCATGAGGGTGCTGCGTTACTTCTTCTGTAGCGCCCGGAGGGCTTTGAGTCGCAGTTCAGGAAACGGGATGCCCTTGGTGTAGTCCGCCAGGAGTTCCTCCAACACACTCTCATTCCCTTGCTGCCGGAGGGTGGTCAGCATCCTATAGTCCTCCCAGCCTTCCCGCATATCCTCGTAGACCGGCGTCAGGATCGGGCCGTTTGGGCCTGGGAAGACCATCATGTAGGAGTAGTTGAGCTCGACCCAACTCGATACATCCCACGGGTTGCCGCGCGGGTAATAGTAGCTGAAGTATGCCCAGCCGTTCAACCCATACTTGAACGACTTCCAGGTCATCCCTCTCCCTCTCCCGGCTTTGGCGGGCGGATGGACGTAGCTGCCCCGGACATACCTGGGCGCGGCCCATAGCTGCCTGGTCATATCATTGTCCCCGACCAGCCGAATATCCGGCAGGGAAACGTCTATTACCTCATTGTAGTAGGGCTTGAGAGCAGCGATGGTTTCCTGTTCGGTCGGACTCCAGAACCAGAAGAGCGGGTTCATGTATATCTTCACGTTCGGGTCGGTCTTCTTGAGAATCCGGGCAATTGCCCCGTACACGGCGGCGTTGGTGATTCCTGGCTCGTCCCAGAGTTCCGTGAACCAGTCATCGTAGGTCAGTCCAAGCCCTTGAGTCTTCTTTACCAACTCCACCAACGCATCCGCTATCTTGGCCTCATCTTCCGCTTTCAAGTCCTCAGGCTTCAGGGAGCCGTTCCAGCCGGAGCTCATGTATGGCAGGTTCAGCAACACCCTTGTGTGGTAGTAGGTTCTGCCGAACTCTCTGGCCATTTCGGCCCTGCTTCCCGGAGTGGGGAGTTCGTCGCCCCTGTATACGTTGACGCCCAGCCGCCGGTTAGTTTGCAGCTCATTGCGCCAGCGGTCTCTCGACTCGAACGGAAACTGCGTAGACACATTTCCCCAGGATGTCACCCGGACATCGGGCATAGGCAGCTTCACGTCAAGCACTTCTATTGACACTTTCACGGGCTTTCCGCCGAGATAGCCTATTTCGGCCTCATACATTCCAGGCGCGGCGTCTTTGGTTTCCACCGACAGCCACATCACTGCAGAGCCTCCCGGCGGCAGGGTTACCTTCGGGAAATCGCATATCTGGCTGCCATTGGTAAGATACTGCTTCATAAGACCCCGGCCCGGCATGTTACCCTCTTCCAGGAAAGGAAGTATGCGCACTGAGTTGGGCTCGCGGTCAGATGCTATCGCGCCGCCGACCATCAGCTTTATATCAACCCCACGCGCCGGCGCTAACCAACCGACTCTCTTCACCTTGCTCCAGGTAACGTCAAGCGAGGCGTTTCGGGAAGCTGAAGTGTTCGAGAGCGCTAAGGCTACCCGCTCGATCTCGTTGCTTGCCATAGTCACGGATACGCGGCTGCAAAGCTGAGAGGCGGCGGGCAGGATCGGGCCAGTGATGTCGGAGGAGCCTGGGGTAGTAGGCAGGTTCGACCAGACAGCTTTCGTCGGCGCATCGAGGCCGAGACTTGCCTGCCACGCCCTGAATCGCGAGAGTGTGAAGTAGGTTTTCGGCATTCCCGGTATAGAAGCAAAGGTACCGTCGGCCATCGGCGCAAGTTTCACCCCCGGGTTGACTGCCTCCGGGAACTTAGCCGATGCGGGCGCATCTCCCCACACAAAGACTTCATCCGCGTAGGTGTTTGCCTCGGAGCCGACAGAAAGCCGCAGGTATCTGCCTTTGGGTTTGGTGGGGAGCCCGGCACGATTGAGCGATGTGTTCGGGGACTTATCCAGCGATTGATCGAATACTACGCGCCAAGGGTCTTGGAGTGAGCCGCGCACCTCGATCTTCAGCGAAGTCTTGTGCGTGCGAGAACACACAGTATCTACCTCGGAGAATGTGCACGGACGTTTGAAGTCGAAAGCAACCACCAGCGGGGTTCCCGCAGCCTCGCCCACCGGACACTGCCAGGTGCCTTCCACCCAGCCGTCGAGCAATCTGCGCCCGAATTTCTCGGTGTCTCGGAACCTGTCAGCCGGGCTTTGGGCATGGGATTCGTAGGTGTAGTCCACTCCCGTGAGGACACAATCGCCCCAGTAGCCTTCGTTATCCGAAAGAAGCTTGCCAGGTGGGGAGTTGTCAGGATCGCGGGTCCCGTCCCACCAGATCAACTCTGCCTGTGCCGGCAGGCAGATCGCCGCAAGCGCCAGGACCAGCGCTAGAATCACCAGACGCATTTCCAGTTCCTCCGACTTTCTGTTACTAGATGACACCACAATTATAGTCGGCAGCGTCCTTCCGCGCCAACTTGGGTGTGGGGTGAAAAAACTCAACCGAATCGCAACATTCCTGTTGACATGACGGTTAGTTGATAGTAATATGAACATCAGGATTGAAAATGTATCTTGTCCTTGTGGAGGCGGTAGGCAAGCCGTGAGTACCTATGGCGACGTTGGAGGGCGATCCAGACGGGTTGCTCCGATAAGAAATGCCAGGAAGCGAACGTGGCAGAAGGCCGTGTGGCCGGCGTTCAAGCTTGTGGTTGCGCTGGCTCTGGCCGGGTGCGCGCTGTACTGGGTCGGCAGCAAGGTGTCAAGGCCATTCACGCTGCTTAGCCGCGAAACCAAGGATATACGCGAGATCTCGGGGAAACTGCGGGACATCCGCAGTGAGAACGAAGGCCTGCGCCGTGGTATAGTGTTTATGGACACGCCCGAAGGCAAGGCCCAGGCAGGCAGATGGTCCGGGCTTGTGAAGAAGGGTGAAAGACGACTGCTGATCCCTGAAGACTCCACTCAGCCACCATCCAACTAGCTTTCTGTAGTATAGTGACATCCTTTGCAGGCGCTGCATTTGCACCGGGCGCTTCCGATTTCCTTAGTCTTGCTCGACGGGGAGTAGAACGTGGAAAGACCTCCGGAACACGAATCCAACCATCACGTCGGCGGCGCCCACAGATACGAGGTAAGGCGTCGACGGCATAGGCACGGCCTGAGGCGCAAGATAGCTCGCGCGGCCGGCTGGGCAATTTTGGGCGTGTGCGGTTGTGTCATCTTCTACTACTTCCTGGGCTGGATAGCAGATAGCACGTATGTCATCGACAAACTCGTCAAGTAATGTGCCCTGAGACTACCCTCACCTCGCGTCTTCCCCGTTGAAGGAATCACCACATATTCCGCTGAACGTACCTAACTGTATCACCTCCAACACCGCACTTAGGAAGGACCCCATACTATGAAACCAACACTGGCGTTGATGATTATTCTTTGCATCTTGGCTGCCTCTGCCGCGACATCCGCAGCCGTGCCGGAGTCAAACGTTGCCGGTAAGAAGCTTATCCGCGTGGACCAATACCTGAGCTATCATCTGAATGTGGCGGACCTTTCGGCCAAACTCGACGGCTGGCAGTCCGCGGGCTATGATGGGCTGTGCGTGAACCTCTTCAAGCATCCGGCGAAGAACCCGGACGGCACGCTCAACGCCAATAACCGACTGGTTTTCGCCTGGTGGAATGTTCAGGAGATCACGATGGCGGACGTGCGGCCGGACGTTGATGCTCTCAAGGCTATCAAGAACTGGGGCGTGTTTACGGACAACTTCCTTTGGACCGCATCACACGCCGAAGGCATAAAGCCGGCGGACTGGTTCAATGAGTCGGACTGGAAGATAGTGCTGGCCAATACCAGGCTGTCGGCGAAGATAGCGAAGGAGGTCGGCCTCAAGGGCATCCTCTTCGACATGGAGGGGTATGGCGGGGGAGCGTATGGCGTCTGGCGGCAGCCGTGGGACTACACCCTCTATTTTCGCAGTGATTACCAGGAGGCAAAAGAAGCCAAGCCCAGACCATTTGAAGAGGTGGCGGCGAAGGTCCGGCAGCGGGGCAAGCAGTGGGCGCAGGCGCTGTGCGGCGAATACCCCGACATTACCATCTTCGTGATCGCCGGTTTGTATGACGTAGCTTGGGAGCGCTCGCTCTACTTCGACAAAGGACTGGATGGCACCGACAGCGGCCTGTGGGCGCCGTTTGTGGATGGCATCCTTATGGGACTGAGCAAGCAGGCAAAGCTCGTGTGCGGGAGCGAGTCGACCTATCTGGATTCCAAGTACAGCGATATGCTAATACAAAGGGACAAGTCCCTGAAGCAGTCGCTGGTGGTGAGCACGGCCCCGGAGCTTGCCAGGCAGCGGATCACTTTCTCGGCGGGAATCTGGACCGACGCAGGCTACGGCGCTCACGGCAGGTTCAGCCCGGACGATGTTACAGTCAACCAGCGCGATCCGGTCCGGCACATGCACGCCGTCCACAACGCTCTGGCCGCTTCAGACGAATACGCATGGCAGTGGGGCGAGTGGGGCAAGGAAGGGGAATACAACTTCCTCGCGGACAAGCCCACTCCTCTAATGCGCGAGTATTGGAAGGCGAACGTAGAAGGCCACAAGCCCCAGGACCTGCTCTGGGAGCCTATGCCGGTCACTGACACGACGGACTACACCAAAGCCGATGCCGATGCTGCCGCCAGAGAACCGGCATTCTGGGGTGACCTGACTACCCAGGGCTACTCAGTGACTGCCAGCGTGCCGGAGTTCTGGAAGTTCCGATTCGATCCGGAGATGAAAGTCCGATACTCCAACTGGAACAGCACGAAGTGCGACGACAGCAGTTGGTTCGTGATCAGCGACAGGAAGTGCTGGCAGTCGCAGGGGACAAAGGCCAACGGGCCGGGGGTGTATCGTGTCAAGTTCGACGTGCCTGCATCGGTTGACCCCAAGACGCAGGAAGTGGTGCTGGCATTTTCCGGAATCGGTTCCGGGACCAATCACATCTATATGAACAACGCTTGGGTTGCCTATCTCTCATCCGCGGTGAACGTGACCGAATACGTAAAACCCGGCGAGAGTAACCTGGTAGCGCTGGTGTGCCTGAACAAGCAAGGCCCCGGCGGGCTGATGGGTTCGGTCAAGCTGATGACCAGAGCGAAGAAGTGACACCGCGTCAGCGTGTAGAGATTGCTCTTGCCGGTGGGAGGGCAGACACTGTCCCCGTTGTGCCTATCTATGACCGGGGCTATATACTGGGGCTGACGGGCAGGGATCAGCGGGATCACCTGGTCTGCTCGCCCGAGCAGTGGGCCGAGCTTCAGGAACAGGTCTTCCTTCGGCACCCCACCGACGGTGTCTTTCTCCACACCTCACCGGACCGCGAGTGGCTGGAGCGACAACAGGTGGAACGGTTGGAGGACCACTGGCGAGTCACCGACGCCCAGACCGGTGTCCGCTACAAGGCGATGCCGGATGGGGCGGTTGTGTACGACGACCCGGACAACCGGCCTCAGAGCGTGATAATCCGCAACGAGTCTGATCTGGCCGGACTCCCGGAGCCACTGCCGGAGCCGGAGCAGATAGCCTCCAGCGGCAGATACGAGCCGCTGCGGCTTATGACCGCTAAGTATCCCAACCACCATCTCAGCTTCCAGCTTGGAAGCCCTGCAGTTTACGCCGTAAACATGTGCGGGGGATATGTGGAAGGGCTTGAGATGATGGCGGGGAACCCCGACCTGTTCAGGAAGCTTCTCGAGAGGGCTGCGCGGGAACAGATAGCGCAGATTCGCGCTGCGAAGCTTGTGGGCGGTTACTCGGCGTGGTTCACAAGCTACTACACCGGTGCGGATACCGTCTCTCCACGGATGTATGCCGACCTGCTCTTTGAATATGACTATATGGTGTGCAGGGCAGCGAAAGACGAGGGGATGGCTGTGCTGCACTGGTACCTTGGAGATCTCAACCCTGTGCTGGAGACTGTGATGAAGCTGCCGATGGACGCTCTCGTGCTGGAGCAGGGTCGCAAGGGTTATGTCATAGACCCGGTTGCGCTGCGGAAGCGAATCGAGCCGGAGTTCTGCCTGTTCGGGTTTGCCGAGGAGAATGACTTCTGCGAGTTCCGCAAAGAGAACCTTACGTATCATTTGGAGCGGCAGATCGAGGGAGCCGGAACCGAGGGGGCCTTTGTGGTCGGCACTCCGATAATGCCGCCGAACGCGAATCCCAGTGCCGTGGACTTCTACTTCGCGGAAGCCCGAAGGCTGGGCAGATACGACCAGAGGAGCAAGCCATGACCTGTAGCCATCTAGCGTTTGTGTTTATCGTTCTAGTCCTCCTGTTAGTTTCGGAGTTGCCGGGAACCGCTTCAGCGTCCGAGGTATTGTGGGTAACCGTCGGCAAGCCATTCTTCCTCAGCGGTGACAGATACCAGAACCGCACAACCGTGGCGGTTTCCCGGACGGGCGTTGCAGCGGTCTTCTACCCCAAGAACGGCACAGGCCCAAGGTTCTACCGCACCTCCACCGACCAGGGCCGGACGTGGAGCGAGGAGATGGAGTTTCCGCCGCAGTGTACCAGCTTTATGTCCGTTGGCCTGAAAGATGGCGGCGTTTTGTTCATGACCGGCAGCGCGGTGCCCGTAAAAGACGGCAAGCCCGGCGAACTCAATGCCAGCCGGGTGATCTTCTCCGATGATTTCAGGACCTGGGAGCAGGGATTGTCTCCCGTGAACATACCCGATGCAGCGTTGAACGTCCGCTGGGCGAAGTTCTGGCCACCGTTCGATAAGGGCAAGGTTGTGCAATTACCTAACGGCGACCTGATGGCCCCGATGTATGGCAACTTCACCGGGGACCTCCAGTATCGCACCATATTCGTGAAGTCCAGGGACCAAGGGAAGAGTTGGGAGTATTGGGATTCCATCTACTATCCGGAAGACCCCAACCCGGAGCTTTTTGGCGCGTTCTGCGGCTACTGCGAGCCAAGCCTGGCGCTGCTTCCAGATGGCCGGTTCATCGCGGCGCTGAGGACCCAGGGCGCGGAGCTTGCCGCCGAGTATCGGCCAATATATGTCAGTTGGTCAGACAAAGAGGGCAAGAACTGGTCCAAGCCCATCCCGACCGAACCCAACCTGGAGAACATCTGGCCGACCCTGGCGGTGCTGGACAATGGTGTGGTAGCTTGCCAGTACGGCAGGCCGGGGGTGGCCGTGGCATTCAGCCTTGACAGCGGCCGCACGTGGGGCAACCGTGTCAGCTTTTCAGACCTGCAGGAACCCATAATCACGGGCCAGGGAGATATAGTCAAGGTCGGTCCCAACCGGCTTATCGCCGTCGCAAACGATGCGGCTGGCACCCAGCTTTGGACCATAGATTTGGAACGGGTCAAACTACAGACTTCACGGGTCGGAGTCTCCGGGCGCGTGCTCGATTCTCAGGGCAAGCCCATTGTCGGAGCAAGAGTAGAACTAGGCTCGAACCGCTACACAGCGGACACGTGGGTGGAGAGCGACCAGTTTGACCACTACGGCTTGCAGCGGATGCCCGTCGATCCGCCAGCGCTGGGCTATCGGGCTATATCACCCGACACCAGAAACCCGGTCGCTAAGACAGACGCCAACGGACGGTATTCCTTTCCCCGCGTGAAGCTTGCCGAGTATGTGCTCACGGTAGAAGCCAACGGACTCGCTCCCCAGTGGCGGCATATCAACGTATCCATCGACCCCAAACAGCGCACCCAGGACTTCACCCTCAAGCCGGGCAAGTCAGTCAGGGGCAGAGTGTTGGACAGCAAAGGCAAGCCGGTAGGCGGCGCGTGCGTGGTCCTGAACAAACTCCATATCCACGCCGACCCCGACGGCCACTTCTCCTGGCCCATCGAGGCGCCGGTACCGGATGAAGTCGCAGTCCGAGCCTACAAACGCTACCACGATGATGTTGGCAAGTTCGAGGGCAAGTTGACGGTGGCGCAGATAGAAGCAGGGCCGATTGTGCTTCAGCGAACAAAATAGGGTGTTGTGTTTTGAAGATGAGCGCGGCTGATGGCCTCTAATGTGGTAGAACGCGTTGTTGGGAGGCGAGGGGCTATGTGGTTACTCCGAAGAGTCGCTTGTATGTTGTGCGCGGCATTGTGTTTGTTGCTTTTGGGCTGTGGGGAGCGTAAGCAGCCTGCGAAAGCCCCTGAGCTTGTACGAATAGAAGGATTCAGGGTGCCGATAAGCCCGGAGGCCAAGCCGGAGGAGGAAGCTGGCAGCGGCACGGTTGACAAGATAACGCTGCGCCCGGTGAAGCTTGTTACCAGGAACCTCGGTTTTCGACGTCCCATACTGTCTCCGGACAAACTCCACGTTGCGCTTGAGGGGCGCGACGAACTGGCCACAGTGAGCATCCAGGGTGGTGTGTCCAAGGTACTCGTGAAAGAAAGCGACCGCACCATCACACAGATTGCCTGGTCACCGGATAGCAAGCGGCTGCTCTTCTCAGCAGGCAAATACAACAACGGCCCGCCTATAGCCCCAGGTGCGAAGGGGTACGGCTTCTATGAGTCTATGCAATGCAGCATCGTGAATCGCGCTGACCGATCGCTTTTGCACATAGGGGAGGGCAGTCTGTGGGCGTGGTCGCCCAATGGCAGGAATGTGGCCTGGCTGCCAACACGGGAGCCGCGTAGGCTGACAGTATCCGACGCCAAGACCGGAAGGAAGTTGACGAGTGTTGTCATCCCTTGGGATTTCACTAGTCCGACAGCAAAGACGAGGCCGCTGGTGAGGCCCGACCCGAAACGTCCGGAAACCTGGCGAGGGACGAAACCGGCAGGTAACGACGGTATGGGTCCCTGGCCCTCGCCTGACGCCGGCAAGTGCGTCTATTTCACCGCAATTCCGGAGTCGACGCAGCATCGCTGTGTATTGGGTGTACACGGTAAGGCAGGGTTGAAGGAGATCGCGGAGTTACCAGTGCCAAGCCATCCCAACTATGCTCAGATGCGAGATAACACCGAGGTGATCTGGTATCCGGACAGCCGCCGCTTTCTGTATCTGACCCGTTGGAGGAACTGGGACGTGAAGATGTACGCGGTCAGCGCAAAAGGGCAGGTCACTCGTGTCCTTCTGGACAGCGGTGAGAGCCGCTGGTTGTGTGATTTCCAGATGCTGGACGCGCGCCACAACATGGTGCTCTACCGTGCCTCTTGGTACGAACTCTGGATCGGACAGTTGCAGGGGGTGAAGTAGGCATGAGAGATTTGGCGAGGCAAATGACGGCCCCGAGAGTGCTCTGGAGGATCGCCTGGTTATTGTGCGCTGCGTTGTGTTTGTCTGTGGTGGGTTGTGGGGAGCGGAATCTCAGCAGAACTCCATCGTTGCAGGAGCAGCGGCGTGGGGTGGAGTTGGCGACGAAGTTGGGGTTGAAGCCGGATGGTGGGAAGACCGCAGCAATCGCTCCCATACTGCAGCCCGTGAAGCTGCTTCACAAAAGCTATGGTCTCGTGAATCCGTTGCTGTCGCCGGACAAGCGACACCTCAGGATCGGGCGGCTGATGGTCAGCATCCCAAGCGGCGCTGTCACCAAGACAGCAGATGCACGCGAAATACCATCGCCGGATGGTAAGAAGAAGGCCGTCTACACAACTTCGAAGTCTTTCATTGACGGGATGTGCGGAACGGGCAGAATCTACGCGAGCGATTTGAAAGTGGTGCGCAATTCGGATGGGGCCACAGTGCCAATCGGAACAGGCGGAGTCTTTGCGTGGTCACCGGACGGGCAGCAGATAGCGTGGACGCCGTCCCCCGCGCCTCCGCAGTTGGTGGTATCTAATGCCGAAACGGGAAGAGAACTGTCTCGCAGGTCAGTCCCGCTAGAGTTCTACGGCCAGGTGCGCCGCGCGAGACCGCTGGTGAATCCTGATCCGAGCCGACCAGAGACCTGGCAAGGCGTCAGATCAGAGCCCGGTCCCGGCTACGGACCGTGGCCCTCGCCTGACGCGAATAGGGTCGTGTACTTCACCGAGCCAGGTTTCCCCGACAACCATATCGCGTTGGGCTTCTATGGCAAGTCGGGGATGAAGGAGATCTGCCCATTGCCGGAGGGCGGCTTGGGAGGACGTGGAACGGGAACGACGGAGGTGGTCTGGTACCCGGACAGTCGGGAGTTCCTCTATCTCACCGGGCCGGCGGCCAGCATGGTCAGTCCGGGGAGTCAGAGCTTGTACATTGTAACTGCGGAAGGTCACGTGACACCAGTGCAGCTCAAACATTCAGGCGCTAAGTACGACATGTTTAGCTTCTTCCAGATGCTGGATGCTGACCAACAACTAGTACTCTACTGCGTTAACTCTGGAACCCCAATGCAGCAGGAGCTATGGATCGGGCAGTTGCAGGGGGTGAAGTAGCTTCACCCCGTCCTATTCGTCTTCCAGAACGGCCACCCTCCAGGTAAGATACCTGGAGGGATGATTGTGTGTACAGTCGAACCTTCTACTGTGGATTCAACTCCTCAACCAGAACTCATTCACATCAGGAGTAACGATACAATGCTGAAAGTCGGATTGTGCGGTTATGGTGGGCTGGGGCATGTGCATGCCAACAGCCTTTCTACAATGGAAGATGTCGACCTGTGCGCGGTGTGCGATATCAACCCTGCCCAGCTTGCCAAGGGCGAAGTCAAGATCAATATCGATGTGGCGCAGGGAGGGTTCGATATCTCCAACGCGCGCACCTACCTGGATTTCAAGGAGATGTTGGCCAAGGAGAAGCTGGATGTGGTGGTGACGGCCCTTCCCACCGACCTCCATGCCGATTACGCCATTATGGCAATGGAAGCAGGTTGTCACGTGTTCTCCGAGAAGCCGATGGCGCTGACTGTGGCCGAGTGTGACAGAATGATTGAGGCCCACAAGCGAACCGGGAAGCTGCTGATGGTGGGGCAGTGCATCAGGTTCTGGCCGGAGTATGAAGTCCTGCAAGCCTGCATCGAGGACGGCAGATACGGCAAGCTGAAGTCGCTGTATATGGAGCGGCTTGGGTTCATCCACGAGGACGGAAGCTGGTTCAACGACCACGCCCGCTCCGGCGGCCCGACCACCGATATGCACGTTCACGACGCGGACTGGGTCCGCGAATACATCGGCAAGCCGGCGAAGGTCTCGGCGAGTGGGGTTGAGGGCATATTCGGCGGCATAGAAGATATCTCCACTATCTGGCAGTATGACGATGGCACGATGGTCACATTCCGCTCTGGCTGGATGAATACCGGGCCTTTCACGATGCTCTTCAAAGCCTACTTCGAGAAGGCAATGCTCACAATGCCGGGGCTGAACGGGCCGGGGCTGTGGGTTGCGATATGGGGCGAGGGCGTTCATAAGCCGGTCGAGATCCGCCAGGGCGCGGGGCATTACGATGAACTGGTCTACTTCATCGACTGCGTTCTCGGCAAGCACCCCAACACCCGCTGCACCCCCGAAAGCACCCGAGAAGCTATCGTGATGGCGAACCTGGAGTTGGATATAATGGAATCCGGCGGAGGCTGCCGGAGTCTCTGAATACTTACAAGGAGCATTGACTTGAACGATTGGCTAAGTAAGCGACAGCAGGCGGCGAGCCGCCGCAGACGGATTCTCTTCAACAACGACGGTGACGATGTGTACTTCTGCAAGGAGCCTACTCGCGAGTCGTTCCTGGCGGCCCGGTCCAATGGGCTGGAGAAAACCAACGTAGACACGTATGTGTACAGTTGTATGGGCAACTTTGATAGCTGCTCATTCGACTCGCGGGTTGCGGAGGTGGGACACAATACCGATCAATTCTACCTGCCCCGCAACCACGCTCAGGTATTCATAGACCAGGGCCACGACAACCTGTCCATGATCATAGATTTCTGCCGGGAGAACGGCCTGGAGGTGTTCTGGTCGGCCCGAATGAACGATATGCACGACAACTGGGACCCGCGCAATATGACCACATTCAGGCGCGAACACCCGGAACTGCGGCTCTGGCGGGACGGGGATTATGGCAGGCCGGGGGATGGAACTGTCGAGCCGCACATGTTCGCGGTCTCCATGGACTATGGTAAAGAAGAGATCCGCCGGCGGATGTTCGACATAATCATCGACGTGTGCGAGAGATACGACGTCGGTGGCATAGAGCTGGACTTCATGCGGGAGCCGATGCATTTCAGACCCAACATGGAGGGGCGGCCCGCTGAGCAGGAGCACCTGGATATCATGACCGAGTTCGTGCGCCGGATACGAGCTAAGGTGGACGAGATCGGGCAGCAGAGAGGCAGGCCGATACTTATCAACACGCGGGTCCCCAACCTCCTCGGGCGGTGCCGGTACATGGGGCTGGACGTGGAGCGGTGGATAACTGAGCACCTGCTTGATATGATCATACCGTCTCTGGAGTTTACCCCATTCACCGGAGACATCACGGAGATAACCTCCCTTGCCCACGCCCACGGGATGTCGGTTTACCCGTGCATCGGCGGTGGTGTGGACGGGGTCGGAGGGTGCGCCGACGGAGTCGGATGGGTGGCGGCCACCACCAATGCCCTCGCGAGTGGGGCGGATGGCATCGCCACATTCAACAACTTCGACCCCCACTTCCCCGCGTGGAGCGTGCTGGGCGACCCGGCGGCGATGCGTGAATCCGACAAAGCCTACGCGGTTGAGAACATCAACTCAGCAATGAGCACACACTGGCACGTGGCCGATGTGGATGGGCTTTTGCCGGTGAAGCTTGCCGACGGCTTGCGGTCGGAGGTGGTCATGCCTGTAAGGGAGGACCTCACTGCCAGAAAGACCCAGACCAGGCTTTACCTGACAGCGACCATCGACGGCTGCGCATTTGGCGACAGAGTGGAGCTGTCGATGAACGGGACGCCGATGAAGACCGAACTCGTGGAAACAACCGACGGCATCGCGCCGCTGGCAGTCGGCAGAATAACATACAGGGCGATTGTGGATCCCGCACTGATGCTGTGCGGAGATAACCATGTGGGTGTGCTGGTGGATGAGATCAAGCCGCGCACCGAACCCCCGGTTCTCTGCCAACTGCGGTTCATTGTGAAAGGCGCTGCCTGACAGCGAAATGGAGGAGTAAAAATGCGACTGAGAATGATGGTTCTAATGTTGGCGCTGGTATCGGTGGTGGCTGTCGGTTCGGGTGCATTCGCCCAGAACTTGCTCAGCAACGCCGACTTCAAAGCCGGTAAGCCGGGAGAAGCGAGCTTTGGTTGGACGTTTGATCTAGCCAAGGGCCAGAAGAGCGAGTGCGCGGTGGTTGCCGGGCGTAAACCCGGCACGAGCGCAATCCGCTTGTACAATGACGAGTTGGGCGCGTCGTTTGTTAGCCAGGAGATTAAGGTGCAGCCGTGGCGGTGGTACGCGGCGGATGTTTGGGTGAATACCGAGGGGATGGCGCTGTTCGACTTCGCGCCCACCATCAGCCTCTCCGGCGGTCGCGGCGTGGCTGGGGAGAGTTGGATATACGACTCAGTCAACGGTTGGCCCCAGAAGGGCTGGCGCAAGCTCACAGCCCTGGCGCACTCGGGTGACAATGAGCGCCTGACTTTCAAGGTCGGTGGTGGTGGAATTGCCGGAGCAGGCGCAGGCTGGAGCGGCGACATTCTGATCTGCGAGCCTGTTGTGAGGGAGTGCAGCCTGGTTGAGGCCGCGTCCCACTACCCCGGCGTTAACAACCGTCACCCAACCCTCTATGGCCTTGCCCCCGACCCGGCGAAGAACCAGCAGGGAAGTGTGATTCAGCGCGGGGACATCTGCCGTGTAGCGCCGGACTTCCCCAATTCCCTCTATCTGTACGGCAGCAGAAATAACGACGCTCCGGAAGCCAGGATATCGCTCGTTTTGCCGCCAGGCGTTCGGTTCCTGAAGCTCACCGCGAGGAACGCCGCAAAGCTGACGCCTACCGAAACCGCCAACGGGTTCCAGCGGGTCGAGCTTCCGGCCGCGACCGGTCAGTTGATAGTCAAGAGTACGCTGAAGCCCGGGGAACAGGCGATTGGTTATGTGCAGTTCGAGTGGAAAGGCGGGTTCCAGACTCCGTCACCAGTGCTGTTTGTTGGTGTGGCCAAGCCCCGGATTATCCCTCCAAAGCGGGCAGTAGTCTATCTGGGGATCGGCGGCGGAGACATCTATTACTGGAACGATGACGTGCCGAAGCTCTGCCGCGACCTGAAAGGCTTCGGCTTCAACCATCTGGAGATATGGGGTGGAGACCCGCGTGGGTTCTACAAGAACGGTATGGTGGGCGTCACGGCCCCCGGAGCCAGCGGCGGGCCACGGCCAAGCGGGATGAACCAGGAAGGGCAGGCGGTCCGCATAGACGGCCAACCGTGCGGCGAGGATATCGTGTCGCCGTCATATCGCGGCCCCGGCCTCAAATACTATATCGACCAGCTAAGGCACGTAGCAACGATGAGTTCCATGGTCTTGCTGGACGATGAGAACTACGGTTGCTCCGCCCAAAGCCCGGCCATAGGTTTCGAGCCGGCGACCGTCGAGAGATGGGGCAAATGGGTGGCCGAGCGACATCCGGAACTGCCGCAGGTGGACTTCAAGGCATTCACAAAGCAACCCCACAAGTATATGGGCCACTACTACGCATACCTCGACTTCCGCAGCGAGCTTATCGCCGAGATGTATGGCATCTGGCGGGATGAGTTCCACAAGGCTGTGAAAGAGACCGGCGTCAAGACCAGCCCCAAGCCGGTGTTCGGAGCATACGTTGGGGACGATCCGATCCACAGCCTTACTCTGAACAAGTCCCTGGCCAAGTACGTGGACCTGGTAGCGAATATGGTCTACGATGACGCGCCGGGCGTTCGCAAGACCGTCGCCAGGCTGGCTCCTGGAACCGGCAAGAAGCTGGTGGTCGCGATCTCGCCGGGTTATCAGATGAGTCCTCCGGGCGATACGAGGTCGGCGGTGTTGGAAGCTGTGATGGGTGGCTCTCAGGGGATCATCGCGTGGGGCTACTATATGGGAATGGACACCGGCCACCTGGCGGATATGGCCGATGCGGTGAGGATGTTCAGCCAGGTCGAGGATACCATCCTGGACGGCGCAGTCCAGACCGGCTACAGGTGCAGCAACGTCAACACCAATATATCAGCCAGAAAGCTGGGCAAGCAGTCGGCTCTGCTGGTCTCGGACTATACGCCCAATCCTGGAGTGGTGAAGGTCACAGTGCCGGGAATCGAGCCGCTGGTGGTGAAAGACCTCTTCACCGGCAACGTAATCGCCAAGCTGACCAAGATCCAGCGCAGCTTCCCGGTGGAACTCAGGCGGGACTTCTGCGCAAGGCTGTATTCACTGGTGGCTGGGAAGTAGGGCTGCCGGATTCGCCCCGGCCCGCCAACTTCGCACGTAATTGCTCAGTCTTCGTGAGAAACTCCCTCTCCCCGGCCTCGCGGGGAGAGGGTTGGGGTGAGGGGCACGCACTATCTGGCGGATATGGTACTCATCAGTACTGAACAATTGCCCCCGCACTTGACTGCGCTCTTGGAAACGTCCATAATGGGAATGTGGGTATTACCAACTTGCCACTGTTGGGCAAGCGGTTGGGGAGTATTGTGCTATGGCAGTGAAGAACAGGCGCGGGAGCGTGAATAAGGTGGTTCGAGCCGACTCACGGGGACGGATTCCACTTGGCCCCAAGGCGGTTGATGCGGATTTCCGCATCGACTACCGCGATGACGGCAGCATCTCGCTGACCCCAGTCGTCTTCATCCCGGAGCGCGAGGCCTGGCTGTTTCGCAACGAGGCAGCGATTGCGCAAGTTCGGGCGGGGCTGGCGGATGCTCAAGCGGGACGGGTTCTGGAAGCAGGTTCTTTCGAGCAGTATGCTGACCTGGAGATCGAGTAGCCGTGGAGTTCAGGATTCTCTTGACCGACGCGGCATCAGCAGCCTGCAGAGACCTTGAGCGCACGGCCCCGGACAAGCAGGGAAAGGTCTACAAGACTCTCGGCCTGCTCCAGACCAACCCCAAGCACCCCTCGCTTCACACCCACGAGTACCACTCACTGAAAGGCCCCAATAATGAGAAGGTCTTTGAGGCATACGTCGAGAACAAAACCCCGGCGGCCTTCAGGGTTTTCTGGTTCTACGGGCCCGGCAAGGGAAAGATTACTGTGGTGGCAGTGACGGCGCATCCGTGAATGCATCGGTTGGGGTGGCGATTCGGAAATCACCACCCAGAGTTCGGGACGTCAGCACCCAACGTTCAGAAGCGTGGAGGCAAGCTATGGAGACGGAGAAGTCGAGACCGATTGGCGTGGTCGTGTTCGTGTGCGCGGTAGCCATCGCGGTCGCCGCGCTCATATATCTGCGCGTGTCGGGTCTTCCCGGCGGCACAAACGAAGCTGATGCGAAGAAGCAGGTGGAGGCTGAGATTGCCAGGATAAAGGCTCGCGGCGAGCCGGTAAGCGCAGATGACCTCCGAGGTCCCGCGATTCCCGATTCGGAGAATGGAGCGGTGGTGTACGCGCGGGCATTCGAGTTGGCTGAGGGACTGAAGAACGATATGGGCGACAGCGCTTTCGGCCCGCTGACCTCGGCAGACCCAAAAGGCCGCACTCCGGAACTCATGACCAGAGCCCGCGCGCTGGTTGATAAGTACAAGTCCGTGGTTCCCATAATCGAGGAGGCGGTCGCCAGACCCAAATGCCGGTTTCCATTCAAGTGGGAGGACGGCATTGACGCGCTCTTTCGCGAACCGGGGGAATTGCGCCGCCTCGCGAGGTTCCTGAGCATCAAATCCGTGATCGATGCGGAGGCCGGGCGGAAGCAGGAAGCCTTGCATTCTGTAGAGCTGATTCTGGGGATGTCGAACTCTCTGAATGAGGAGCCGGCCACCATATGTCAGCTTGTGCGAGTAGCGCTGGTGAGCATTGCCCAACAATCGCTGGTGCGCGTTGCTGAGATGGGGCCGATTGATGAGAAAGAGGGGAAGCCCCTCCACGAGTTCATGAGCCAAATGGATTTCACAAAGAGCGTAGCTACTGGCCTGTATTCAGTGCGAGTGCAATGTATTCAAGTCTTTGAAGAGTATCGTGACAAAGGCAAAATACCTGCCGGTTGGCTCTCGCTCACACCCGCCTGGGCGAAGCAGTTCCTATACCAAGACGTTCTGTACTCGCTGAAGCAGTTGGACAAGTTCATTGCTGACGGCGACGTCCCCTACAGGACACTTGCTCCAAATGTGCCCAAGCCTCTGGTTGCCCCGCAAGTCCCCGAGGGTTACACACTGTCGGAAATCACGGTATCCGGGCAGGGTAGTTTCAACAAGGCTCGCGACCAGGGCCTAGCCCGGCTCGCGCTCTGCCATGCTCTGCTTTCCCTTGAAGCGTACAAGAGCAAGCACGGAGAGTATCCAGCCACCCTTGCTGAAGCTTCCCGCGACACCGGCCTGAGCATCCCCGATGACCCATTCTCCGGCAAGAGCCTGGTGTATCGAAAGCAAGGCAAGGGCTGTATAGTGTATAGTGTGGATCAGGACTTGAAGGACAATGGGGGCGTCGGGCCAAAGGAATACCGCGGGCCTGTGCCGCGAATACCACCGGCGCTCTTTAACAGCAAACCGGGCGAGATGCCCAACATCCCGCCACCTCCGACCGAATGGGAACAGATGGAGGCAGAGCGGAACAACCGCGATATCGTCGTGAAGCTGGATCGGTAGCGGCGAAGCAACAGGAGGAACCCGTGGAAACTAGAACCCGAAAACTGTTGGGAGTAGTTGTGTTGGCCTGTGCGGTGGTTGCCATGCTCTGCACAGGCGGCTGTAACAGACAGCCTGACCGGAAGTCAGTCGTTGTGAAGCAGGTCGCCAAAGCCGGTGGAGTCAAGATTAACGCCAAAGATGGCGCGGAGATGATCCTCATCCCGGCGGGAGAGTTTGTGATGGGGGATCTGAGTTGGCTGGCGCAAAGGGATGCTCCGAATCACAAGGTCTACCTGAAGCCTTACTACATATACAAGAACCATGTGACGGTGGCGCAATACCGCAAGTTCTGCGACGCGACCGGCAGGCAGATAACGTATCAGCAGTCGTTTACAGGGCCGGACAACTACCCGATGGTGAGCGTAACGTGGTTCGAAGCCAGAGACTACGCGAAATGGGCCGGCTGCGATCTGCCGACAGAGGCGCAATGGGAGAAAGCTGCGCGGGGAAATGATGGCAGGACCTATCCCTGGGGAGACCGCTGGGATTCCCGAAAAGCGCACAGTGGGTGGAAGGGTGTCTCGGGCGAGAACGCCCCGGTTGGCAGCTTTCCCTCGGGCGCAAGCCCTTACGGGGTATTGGACATGGCCGGAAATGCGTGGGACTGGTGCCAGGACTGGTACGACTCAGATTACTATGAGAAGTCGCCGCCTCTTGATCCCTCCGGTCCGACGACGGGAACATATCGCGTACTCCGAGGTGGGGCCGCAATCGGCGTGGACACGGGGCCCAATGACTTCCGCACCTATAACCGCTACTTCTACGCGCCGGATCAGGATTTCGTCGACATCGGCTTCCGCTGCGTTAAGACTCCGTGACTGTATCGCGGTCTGGTAGAATGAAGAACATATGAGACGATGGAGAATTGAATTGGAAAACGCATTACTGGGCACAATCTCGGAATATACATTTGGCATGGCGGTGGAGGGTGTGGAGCAGGATGGGGGGCGGACTGCTGTTCGCACTTCCGGCGCCGAGTTCTCGCTCAATGCCGATGACGGTAAGCTGACCATTCGGCAGCGGATTGGGGCGGACCGTGTTGTGGCCACGCTTTGCATCCCTCCCGACAGGTTCGCCGGAGCGGGGGCGGTTCAAGTGGTGGACAGGCAGAACGGCGGAGTTGTGCTGAAGGGCGCGGGTGGGATTGTTATCCAGATCAACGCCGATTCCCTGTGCTCCGTCTCCTGCGACAAAGAGACCTGGATGACACTGCGGGTGGCGTTCAAGCCGGAGTTTCAGTCGCACGCGATGGGCAACTCCACGTATATGGATGAGAAAGGCGGGATCTGCTCGTTCCCGTGGCGAGAGAAGGGCGCGCCGGAGCCATTCCCGCCTCGGCCTCAGGGTGTTGCCGCCACGGAGAATAATCTGCCGGTGGACATCGTTCGAGTCGAGCCTCGGGAGGAGTTGTGGCTCAGCGTTGCGCCGCCGAGGGTGTTCGATTGGGAGAAGTCTAACCAGTGCATCTACTGGCATCGAGGCGATGGTACCTCGTTCTGGGTAGAAGGCGATACCCCGCTGGTCTGGACGCCCGAAACTGCGTGGCCGGTTGATATGGAGTTCCTCAAGCCTCTGGCCGAACGTTTCGATATCCTTCACTTGCAGGCGGAGGTTGCGCTGTGGGAGAACTGGCTTACTTCCTACCGGCCACGCTTCCCCGACCTCGCCCGCGAGTGCATCGACAAGTGCCATTCGCTGGGGCTGAAGGTGGTGGCATATATGTCGCCGTTCTACTTCTTCAAGGGCACTCAGTTCGAGGATGTAGGCATGAGCGGCCCGGAGTTCCCCAAAGAATGGTGGAGATGCGGCAACTACTATGGGGACAACTGGCCCGTATATGCCGCAGCCGTAGAAGAGGCACTGACGAACTACGAGTTGGATGGAATCTACTTCGACTCCAGCTTCCTCCTGAGCCTGACCAACACTTACAAAATGACCAGACGCATCCGCTCCATCCTCGGCCCGGACCGCATTCTCTACAACCACTGCACCTACAGCGCCCCTGCGTACAGCAACCGCATCTCCTGCCCGGCAGTCAACACCTACGCCGACTACCTGCTGCGCGGGGAAGAGGACTCGGAGCTGTTTGCGGACCCCAGCCACGTGCGATACTGCATCAGCGACTACCAGTTCGGCAATTCTGTCGGCCTGCTTTGCAGAAGCGGCGCGGACGACAAGCGAGGCGGCGGCCCCAAAGCCTGGATAGACGCCGCCCTGAAAGCCAACGCCCGCCTCCCCTACGACACAGGCCTGGCGGGAGATCTCTGGGATTACTACCGGGCTCAACTTGCCGAGGTTGCGAAGAGGAAATAACGGGGTTTTCTGAATCGCGGATTTCGCGGAACGGGGCGGATTACGCGGATTGGGACTGGTTTGCGGTTTGAGGGCGTCCGAGGTAATCGTTACAGAGCGCCCTCTCTCTAACTCTCTCCCCCAGGAGAGAGGATTTGGCGCGTCTCTCATTCCAGCCGTCGACAGTCAGTCATCACCCAACACCTAACACCCAACACCCGACACCCGCTTTGGATTGACATTCCTCCCCTCTCAGGGTACCATCGTTTCAGGCTGTCGACCGCTTATTTGTCGTTGGAGGGTATATGTTGCGTTTGGATCTGATTCTATTAACCGCTGTAATGCTTGCGGCTTGCGCGCCTGCGAATGCGCAGGTTGCTGATGCGGGCCTCAAGATAGTCCCTCGCTGGAACTGCGCGTGGGTGGCGCCGCAGATTACCGGAAGCTGGATAATGCTGAGATATCGGCACACCTGGACCAAGGAGCAGGCTCCGACCGGTAAAGTCTTCATCGAGCTTCCCGCAGGGGTGAAGTGCGTTTCGGCTATCGAGATGCCATTCGCGGAGACGCCAATCGCAGGCGGTGGAACGCTACTGACTCTTTCCCCGGTCGCGCTCAATGATCCCGGCCTCAAAGGCGGCCTCCTGTATCTATCCACCACTCTCAAACCCGGCACAACCGCCAAAGCCAGGTCGTGGGCGGAATGGGAAGGCGGGAAATCGACTCCCACCGAGTTTGACGTGAAGGTCGCCGATGCGCGGCCGGTGAAGCAGCCCAAGCGCATTCGGACCGGCGCGGCTATGTGGCCCTACATGCTCGCCAACTGGCCGGACTTCCATAACCAATACGCACAGCTTGGTTTCAACTTCATGGACTACTGGCACGGGGCTATCCACAGCACCGACAAGGTTCACGCGGACCTGGTGGACAACGTCAAGAAGTCCGCGAATGTCGGGGTTATGGTGGGCATGAGTTCAAGCACCACCTGGGGGCCCGAGGTCTGGGGAGACAACAAGGACCAGGATGCCCTGGCGCTCTTCACCGACGGCCAGCGCGCCGGCCCCTGCCCATCATACCGCGGGCCGGGTTTCCACACGTGGATCGCCAAGCTCGCCCGGATCGCGGCGTCGGGAGTCTCATTCATAATGAGCGATGAGGAAACCTATGGCAGCGGCGGGTTCGGCGGGGCTTGCGTTTGCGGTCGGTGCGAGGCTAGGTGGAAAGAGTGGCTGAAGATCAACAGGCCGGGAATGGCGTATATCAGCCCGACCGATGTGATCAAGAAGCACGGTTCCCCCGAGAATGTCACGGCTTTCGACAAGCTCTGGGAGAACAAAGAGGGCGCCGACCTCAACGAGGTGGCGGTCCGAAACACGGACATCGAAGAGCAGTACCGCGCGTGGCTGTACTTCAAAGCCAGCCTGACCACCGAGCGGTTCAAGCTGTTCAAACAGGCGATTGCCAAGGCGACAAAGGAGTTCGGCGCAAAATCCAGCCCTGAGCCGATGCTGACCTGGTGGGCCGGGGCAGCGGATGATTATACTCTGGTGGTTTGCATGCAGGACGGCCGCGCCTTGAGCCAGACCATCGATGCGGTTATCCCGCAGCTCTACTTCCGCTATAACCTGCCCCCGGTTGCACTGCGCGAGGCGATCCGCAAACACGCCTGGGCCACCCAGGGCAAGGCATTCTGGGCAGGCTTGGACGGAGATGACGACATAGTCAACGGTCGCGGCGGAGACTTCGCCAACACCCCCGGCTGTCTCACCGCGGCGGTCTTGGAAACCGTGATGGCCGGTGGCAAGGGCTATTGTATGTGGGCCGGGGCATATATGGACACCCGGCAGTGGGCTGAGCTTTCGGTAGTGAACGGAGTGCTGGCGAACCACGAAGACACATTCCTCGATGGCAAAGAAACCAGCCTGTTCAACGCCTACCCGCCTGAAGGCAAGGGAGACTACTTCCACCCATACTCCAAGGAGGTCTTCGTTTCCACCCGAGAGACCAAGACCGAGGGCGTGGTGCTGATAACCGACTATCGCGCCGAGAGGAAGCCCTTCTGGCTGGAGCGCTCCACGGCCTACACCGGGCCGATGACCCTGATAGACGCATTCACCGGCAAGACAGTAGCCAAACTGGCAGCCAACCAATGGGATTTCCGCATTCACCTGAAAGACTCGCCGGTAAGACTGTTGGTGTGGAAGAAGTAAGCATAGCCCCTCTCCCCCGCAGAGCTGGGTTGGATGAGGGGATACCGATTACAAGGAGAAGAACATGCTGAGACTGACAATGGTGTTGATTGGCTGTGTGGTAATTCTGGCCGCCGCTTCGGGGGTTGCGTTTGCCCAGGTTGCGACGCAGTGGTCCGAGACCCAGATGGACAACGGCTATGTCGTCTTTGGGTACACCACGCTGGAGAATCTTCCGGCGAATTATGTACCCAAGCGCGCCGAGGCCACAAACAAGGTCTCCTGCGCCTTGGCAAAGGGGCAGTATCAGTCGGTGCAGTTTGGTGTATATGCGCTGGATGAGGGTGTCAACAAGATAAAGGCCACTGTAACGTGCGACATTCCTGTCACCATCTACCACCGCATCGATCCCGACATCAAGGCCAAGCTCGGCCAGGCGCCGGAGGAGATATACACGTGGATGGGGCCGGAGGTATACTTGCAGAGAGGTGATACCTATCCCAGCCTCGCCAAAGGCACGAGCGTTGGCTTCTGGCTGACTTTCAAAGCTCCTGATAACGCCAGGCCGGGAGTCCACAAGGGAAAGATCGTGGTAGAGGCTGAGGGCAGGCCGGCGACTGAAATCGCCCTGACAATCACCGTGCGGCCTTTCGAGTTGGAACGCGCCAAGGCGGCATTCGGTATGTATTACCGAGAGGACTTCATGCCGGCGAGGCTGGGGTCGTGGGGTGCGAGCGATAAGCTGGAGTCGGCCATCTTCGCGGACATGGCCGCTCACGGACAAAACGGGGTGACATTCTACCAGTTCGGCGACTTCACCACGCTACCTCCCAAAGCCAGCATGCCGGTCGAGAGAACCTTTGCGCTGGCGCGCGCCGCAGGGCTGACCCACCCGGATATCCCCTCCATGTTCCTTATGCACAACATCACTGCGGGAGAGCACGGCGTCTCAGCGTCGCAAATGAGGGCGGCGGTGGACTGGCTGAACTCGGAGGCGAAGAAGCAGCAGTGGCCGGGGATAGTGCTCTACACCCAGGATGAACCCGCGTACCCATCCCCCGGATTGCGAGAGGGCTTTGGCCCTGTTGCACGGCATCGGATTCGGACCGGAACCGCTCTCAACGCGACTGGGGTGTACGGCTATGGCGATATCCACTCAGTCTGGATTCCCATTGGCGGCGATATCACCCCCGAGATGCAGGCCGAGGCCAAACGGCAGGGGGCGCAGGTCTGGACATACTCCTATCGCATCTGGCGCGAGGGCTTCATCCCGCTTCGCCAGCGGTACTATGCCGGTCTCTACACCTGGGGCCTGAACCTGGGCGGCAATTACGTCTGGGCCTACTCGCACGGTCACCACGGCCACGCCTGGTTCATGCCGGGAGCCGAGGAACCCATGCCGATCACTGGCTGGGAAGCGCGCCGCGATGGAGTGGACGACTACCGCTACCTCCAGACCCTGGAAAGCAGCATCGCCGCCAAACCCGGCAACCCGACGGCAATACAGGCCGCCGCGTGGCTGAAGTCCCTGCGGGATAAGATCAAGTCATTCGACCCACACCTGGCGGTCGCGGGCAAGCCGTTCACCATCAAGGACTATGAGGCAATTCGGGTGAAGGCGTCGGGCTACATAGAGAAGCTCGGCTTAGCGCCCGCCGCGAAGTTCAGAACTCTCCCTGCCACCTACGTCAAAGATGAAGCAGCGCCGTTCCGGGGCAAGTCTGTGGAGCAGTGTCGGCAAGCGCTGCAGTCTTCGAGCGTATCGAGGCAGAGAGGCGCTGCGGCTGCGTTGTTTGAAATGGGCGCAAAAGCCGCTCCGGCAGTTGGGGATCTGGCCGCCGCGCTGGACAATCCCGGCGCGCGCATTCCGGTCCTGAGAGCAATTGAAGCTATAGGCCCCGATGCCTATCCTGCCCTCCCCGGCCTCGAGTCGCTGTTGTCCAACAAGGACGAGTTCGTGCGTTTGAGCGCGACCTTCGCCCTGGTGGGGATATCGCGGCCTGATAGTTGGACGACTGAACTCAGGGGATATGACCCCGCGGATGTCTCTCCGAGAGCCGCTGAGCTTGTCCCGCTGCTCCGCAAGGCGCTTGCCGACACGTTCCCGCAGGTATCGGATGCCGCGGCTTTCGGGCTGTACTACTGTGGCCCGGCGTCAATAGATGCGCTGCCGTACGCAATTGAGGCTGTGGAGAAGAAGAGCAATGTCGAGGCATCAACCAAGATCATTGCGGGTCTGGGCCCCAAAGCTGCTCCGGCCGTGCCCGCGTTGATCAAACAGATCGATGCGGCCAAGGGCAACGACCCCTACAACTGCCAGGCTATAGCGTCAATTGGCGAGGCGGCTTCAGAGGCCATACCCACGCTGGAGAAGTACAAGACCTGGGACAACCCGTATCTGGCCGATGTGCTCTATGCCCTGATCTGCATACGCGGAGACCAGAAGGACCTGGAGATGCTGGTAGATATGATGGGCAAAGAGAACCTGCCGCAAGGCCCGTGGCAGTGGCATATTGCGGGCAAGTTCCTGGGTGCTTTGGGTGGCAAGGCAGCGCCGGTGGCAGGGCAACTGCGCGAGAAGCTGCCGCTGCTGGGCAAAGAGCCAACCCTGAAGCAGCAGATGGAAACGCTCTATCTGCCCAGGATCACAAGAAACGCCAAGCCCCTTCGGCTGCTGCCGAGGTAGGCATCTCGTTATGCGTCGGGAGGCTTCTCGCCCCGACGCTGTCGTGCTATGCGTCGGGAGGCTTTTCGCCCCGACGCTGTTGTGGGTAATGCTTCGGCGCAAAAAGCTTGCCGAAGCATAGCAAAATACGAAGAGGCATGAATGTCGATGAAGACTCAGTATCGTTGCATACTCAACGACGATGGCGACGGCCTCAAGCAGGTCAAACAGCCGCACGATATCAGCCAGGTGGCCGGCCCGATTGCTCCTCTCAAGGGGACTCCTGTCGACTGCTTCTGCTGGTGCGTGGCGGAGGAGGTGGCGTCGTACAAGTCAGATGTCATTCAGACAATCTACGAACTGTACGACAGAGGTCTGGCCAATCCCTACGTCAGCTTCGGCGGCGCGTCCAGCGATCTGCCGTATGCGCTGTACAAGCAGGGAATCGACTACATGCCCCTGCTCATCGATCACGCGCACGATTCTGGTATCGCGTTCTATGCCAGCTTCAGGATGAATGACACCCACCACAAGTCCGATCCCAACGGCCTTCTTGCACCGGATTTCTGGAAAGCTCACCCGGAGTACAGGCTGTGGGGCGAGACGGACGCAAAGTCCTACTACAACGCCGCCATGGACTACTCGTTCCCTGAAGTCCGCGAGCGCAAGTTGGTGGCCATGGAAGAGGTCGCAAGCAGGTATGCGGTGGATGGGATCGAGCTTGATATGTCCCGCTGCCCTTACTTCTTCCAGCCCGATCAAGCATGGGGGAATCGCGGTATCCTGACGGACCTTCTCCGAGAGCTTCGCGAACGCCTCAAGGCGACCGGCAAGGATATTCCCATCATGGTCCGGACGGTGATGGACGAGAACAGGCTCAAGCACGGTGGAATGGACCTCGGGACCTGGATCAATGAGGGGCTGCTGGACCACCTGGTGCTGACTGAACTCGTGAACACATTCCGCGCCGACCTCGACCCATGGCTGCCGCTGTGCAAGGCGAAGGGGATACCGGTCTACCCCGCGCTGGAAGGGAACCCGTACGTCGACCGCCGCAACTTCTACGATATCTTCACCAACCCGGATGCCCCGCCCCACAACTGGGGCGCGCCCCACGACCAGCAGCTTCTCCTGAGGGCGGCTTCTCAGAATTTCCTGTCGCAGGAAATCGCCGGCCTGGCGCTGTTTAACCTGCCGGCCCGGCCCATTTTCTGCGACTCCCCAACCTACCTGACCGGCCTCTTCGACCTCCACAAGCGGGACAAGAATTACTACTTCTGGAGGAACCTGCCGATCTGGGTGGAGCCATTACGGCCTGCGAAGTATCACCAGACCATCGAGTTCCCAGTCTGTGGAGACGACATCGGCGGCACGGATTCCCAGGTGACTATCAGCTTCCGGCAGATGGCTGTACCCTTCCCACACGCCCCTTACGCCTATCGACAGAGCAGCATCCCCCAACCCAGGCTGCTCAAGTACGAGCTGAACGGAAAGGAGATCGACCAGAGCGCAATCACTCTCTCCAAACAGCCTGCCGGGAGAATAGATTCAGGCTACAAGCTCAAGGCACATCAACTGGTGGAGATCAGCCTGCCGGGCACGGCTCTCAGCAATGGGAGGAACAAGCTGGAGTTCACAATGCCGGACCCGCCAACCGAGCACACACCCTACGTCTATGTCTTCGAGTTGGACGTTGAGGTGAGGTTCTGACTGAGTCCCATCACCAAGCAGCCCCCGGCAAGAGTCGGGGCAGGCAGAAATCGAGACGCTGTCGATGAGTTGCCTGTGGCTTTGCAGGCGTCGCCTCTGTTGTGGTAGGCGCTGTTGGTTTGTGGTCTAGCGCTATGGCTTTGTCGCCCAGACCTTCGTTAGCCTCGTCACTTCCCCACAGCATTATCCCTAACGACGCAGCCCTCACTCCCCGGTATCACCTCAATCCCTGCTTTGAGAGGGCCAGATAGATGATTACCCGTCACAATGCTGCCCGCGCCTGCCTCGATTACCGGGCCCCGGAGTTCGTGCCAGTCGGTGATGTTGGCGCTAACTATGGAGTTGCCTCGGGTCTTGATGAAGCGGTCCGCGCCGCCCGCGAGCTTGGGCAGGCCGCCGTTGCGGTTGACCGTAACCAGCGAGTTGGGGCCGACGTCGATCAGGTACTCGCCTATACCGACGATGGGCCTGAGGCCGTAGCTGGTGATGGAGTTGCCGGTGACCGTCACCCCCACATCCGAGACTATGCAGGGATGCGACTCAGCGAAGAATCCCTCCCCGTATTCGGCGTGCACAAGGAGGAACTGATTGTTGCTGACAATGCAGTCGGCCTCGGAAGTATTGGGGAGCGTGCCTGAGCTTATCAGAATCTCAGCGCCGGTCTGGTTATCGTGCAGCAGGTTTCCGCTGACCAGAGTCCCGTAACCCCAGGCTATGAATATGGGGGTGTTGGGGTTGCCGGGGGTGCGGTTTCGGATGCCGGTGACGGTGTTGTCCAGCACCTTTGTGCCGATACAGGGAATGCCGCCCGCGCCCGCAATGTCGGTCTCGCGAATGTATATTCCGTGGTGGAAGTTCTTCACGGTGTTGGCCTGGATTGTGGCGCGGATGCTCCGATTGACCACCAGGCCCATATATCCCTTTGTGCCGCCGTCAACCGTGCAGTCCCTTATCGAGCAGTCGCGGGAGCTTTCGATCACCCCGCACTGGTCGGCATTAAGCAGCGTGCAGCCGACAATGTGGCAGTCGTTGTTGGCTCCGTAGATGATGCAGTTACCGTCTCCGCAGCTATCCATCAGGGACCGCTCCACCGTGCAGCGAGTCGAGCTATACATCACAGCGCCGCTGCCGAAACAGTCCCTGGCTTCGCACTGCGAAACCCGGCAGTCGCTCGCCCCGTTCTGCAGCACTCCCGCGGAAAGCTGCTCGAACCGGCACCCCTCCACCAGAGCACGGGAGGCTCCGTTCAGCACGACTCCCCAGGTGCTATAGAGGTTCTTGGGCTTCTGGTCGCACAGAACCGCGAGATTGCGCACCTTGCTCCTCTCGCCCCGCACGCATATCGTCGCGTAAGGCCCTGCCGCCAGCTTAATGCGAAATATGGTCGAACCGTTGCCCGCGCCCTCCAGGGTGACGTTGGAGGGGATATTGAGAGCATAAGGGGTCTTGTCTTTGCCGGAGTCTGACCCGAACTTGCCGCAGGCTGAACCGGATTTCGGCAGAAGCAGGAAGTTCCCCGCCGGAACCGACACAACGCCCCCAGCCTTGGCAGCCCTGTCGATGGCAGCCTGTATCGCAGGCGCGGCATTGGCCTTGCCATCTGCCAAAGCCTGCAAGCCGGGCGCGCTGGACTTCGCCCAGCAGGGACTCTGCAGTGCCAGGATACAGAGAGCGAACAGCGTGATTCTCAGCATTCTTCCACCTCGTTGTTATACACTCAGTCCATCCCGTTGCGGCAGCTTACGCAGATTCTCCAGAAGCGCGTCAGAAGCTCTCAGCAGGTCAGGTCGCGACACTACGAAGTCCCTGCAGCGGGCCGAGATAGGAAAGCCCCCTATTCCTCCGTATGATCGCTCGGTTTCCTCCCATGCATCGGCGAAGCTGTCAGTGCTATGATGCCAGATATACAGCCTCACGCGCGAATATTCCGGCGAGTCTTGGAATGCCTGAAACGCAATCTCAGGTTCGACGAAATCGATCTTGTCCTCCGTCGTCTCACCAGAGGCGACCTCGGCCAGCCACGCGGCGAGTCGCTTTGCCTCGGAGAACAAGAGACATGGATCGATCCAAGGCCACTCTGAATCAGGCGAGTGTACGGCCAGGGAAACAACCAGCCATTCGACGTCGTACTTGCCCGTCTTCGTGGGGTGCTCATCTTCAAAACGCTTAATACCAAGAGAGAACGACCAGCCGTCGTGAATGTCGGTGAGGACCATGCGGTCGGCGAGCTGCGAGTACATTTCATCCATCACCTCACCACCATCCGTGTAATCACAGCCAGCAACCCCATGCCTATGAGCAGCGCAATCAGGACAATCAAGCAGGGTTGGTCGGAGTATAGAATCTCGAGTGTGGTCAGGAGGCTGTGCGCCGGGAGGGGACAGTTGCAGTGAACACAGATCATCTCCGACCACGCGTTCTCCTCCTCGCACTGCGGGCAGCGGTACAGGCGTCCACCGACGCCTCTGACCGAACGCACCGCCTTGTGCCCGTTCCCGGCAGCGCGCGTATGACCGGGCCTGTTAGCCAGGAACCTCGCGATTTCCTCGAATGTGGCCTGCGCGTTGTCGCACACAAAAGTGTGCCGTTCCTCCGAGACCAGATGGATGCAGAAGCCATTAACCAGGGTGGCTGTGGTGAATGTCTGACTGCACGACTCGACCTCGCTCGTTGGGATATCCAGCGCATACTGGGCCTTGGCGATCTCGGATATGTCCGAGGGGCTGAACCGAACCCGGTCCGGGTCGAGACTGAGCGTGCCTTCGATGACGGTCAGGCCGGTGTTGAGGTGCGCCTGGAACGCCAGCACGGGGTGACTGGAAGCCTGGGCGGGTTGTGGAGCGTCGGCAGCCTGCTCCTTCTGAGCATCTTCCCGACGCTTGTTCCAGCAATTCCAGCAGAGGCCGTCCCTTACGCACATCCTGCAGACGTCCCCACCGCAAGCAGGGCACTTCTCAGAGCCTTCCCTGTGCCCACACACCACACAAGCCGCCATACCCGACCCCTCCCACATTCTCACATCGTCCGGATGGTATTTTACCGTACACACAGGGAATACTGAAAGTGTGGTTTGTGTTGACGGCGGACGCGCAAGGGTTTATGATTGAGCCGATGGGGTGGGAGGCGAGAGATATGAGAGTCAGATTTGTTGTGGCGGTAGTGGCGCTTACCGCGGTAGCTTGCGTCTCGGCATTCGCGGCGAAACCTGGACCGAAACCCACGGTAGCTGTTCAGAGTGGGCAGGCGCAGTTCAACCGAGCCTACACGCTGGGCAAGTCCAACCCGATAGGTGTCACTCTGAAGGACGCCGAGTTCACCGCGCAACAGGTGGCGATAGGCGAGCGAACATACTTTCCAACCTCCGAGCAGAAGATCATGGTGCTTCGGTTTAGAGTCCAGAACCCGCAGAAAGGGAAAGTCACGTTTGCGTGGAATATGGTCAGTCTGACTGCCGAGGACTCCAAAGGCGCCAAATGGGAACCGACCCAGGATGTGGCCGCTGAGGGGTCCAGCAAATCGGTTTACGCACTGCTAAAGCCGAAACAGGCCATTGATGTATACACAGTGTTCCTGGTGCCGTCGAGCGAACAGATATCCAGACTCGTTCTGAAGGCGAACGATGGACCGGCTCTGCGATGCGACCTGAAGGGCAAGGTCAAGCCGCTGCCTGATCCGTTCGTTGACCCCAAGGATCCAAGCGGCTCGACCGCGTTGGCTGATGTGCCTGCGGGGATGGGCGTGTACCACCCGGTCAACTATTTCGATCTGAAGCTGGATTCTGCCTCCTATATCGACACGCCTATCGCGGGGGCCAACGTCGGGGAGGACTCAAGGACTCTGGTTCTCACCCTCACCGTGCGCAACGATTCCGCCACTGTGCAGAACCTGAACTCAGGAGCATTCGCACCGAGACTTGCAAGCAGCGACGGCGCAACCCTGGACTGGAATCAGGTTATGCTCAAGGCTGACAAAGACGAGCCACTGTCCACCCAGGTGGCTTCCGGAGCGGAAGCAGTCTTCCGATACTACTGGGCGATCCCTCAAGACACCGATCTCAAGACCCTCACCATAGGGGACGGCGAAAGCCGCAGGTATGTCTACGATATGAGCGCGGTGAAATAGCAGCCAGAACAAAGACGCCCCGGGCTGAAGCCCAGGGCTGTCCTTACGAAACCCCCTCCGGCGGGTTTTGTAGATGCAGCGCGGCCTTTCAAGGCCGCAGCCCCCACCCGCTCCCACCCATTTGGTAATCCCGTGCCTGATTGGGTATAATTCTGTCAGATTGGAGATAGTAATGAACATTCTGACACAGCTCTGCAAAGACCTGGAAGCCATCCGCGAGAAGCGACCTCTTGTACACAGCATCACTAACTTCGTGGTGATGAACGAAACCGCCAACGCCACTTTGTGCATCGGCGCGCTGCCGATTATGTCTCACGCAAAAGAGGAAGTCGAGGAGATGGTGAGCATAGCGGGCGCGCTTGTCCTCAATATCGGCACCCTCGAGCCTCGCTGGGTAGACGCCATGGAACTGGCAGGCAAACAGGCCAACGAGCTCAACATCCCGGTGATCCTGGATCCCGTCGGCATAGGAACCACCAAGCTCCGATCGATCTCGACCAAGAGGCTTATGGGCGAGGTGCGGATAAGCATCGTGCGCGGAAACGTGGGCGAGATTGCCGCGCTTGCGGGAATCGCCTCCGAAGTTAGAGGGGTTGAGTCGATAGCGGCCTCGGACACCCCGGTCAACATCGCAAGACAACTCGCATCAACCTACGGCTGCGTCGCCGCGATCACCGGAGCGGTGGATGTGGTCTCCGACGGCAAGCGCACCGCCGAGATCAGCAACGGCCACGAGATGCTGCGAAAAGTAGTCGGCACGGGCTGCATGTCCAACGTGATCATCGGTGCCTTTGCGGCAGTCCAGAAGGACCCGTTCATTGCGGCTGTCGGCGGGCTGGCAGCTATGGGCATTGCAGGGGAGAACGCGGCAGCTATCTCCGGCGACAGGCCCGGCACTTTCCACGTGGAACTCTACAATGCGCTGTACTCGCTGGCCCCGGAAGAGCTGGCCAAGAGTTCCCGAGTCGTTATCACGGCAAACTGACACTCCAATTACATCAGCCAAAGGAGCAGACACATGCGACTATTCGCAGCCCTATTGATTGCGCTCGCCATCGCTATGGCAGTTCCCTGCTGGGCCGCGCCTACGACGGCGCCCGCATCCCAGGTAAAGAAGCTCATACCTCCGACCGGCTTTCCACAGTCCATAGGCGTCTCCGTCCACGGCTTCATCGCCGGCCCAGGTGAACTCGACCAGTTCGCCGCTTCAGGCGCAAGACTTCTGAGGATCGACGCATACTGGGAGTGGGTTGAGAGCGAGAAGGGAAAGTACGACTTCAGCCAGTACGTCGACCTGGCGCAGCGAGCTTCCAAGCGCAACGTCAGAGTACTGCTGATCATCCTCGGCGGCAACAAGCTCTACGGCGGTCAGTTTGGGGAATACCCCAAGACTGCCGAAGGTCGCGCCGCTTTCGCCAGAATGGCTGCTGAACTTGCCAGGACTATGAAAGGCAAGCCAATAGTCTTTGAACTGGGCAACGAACCGGACGGCACAGACGGCCCGACTCCATCTGAGTATTACGCCTGGGCAAAGGACACAGTCGAGGCTATGAGGGCAGTTGACTCCAACGTGGTAATAGCCGGCCCGTCAGCTCATCATTACGCGCTTGGCTGGATAGAGCAGGTATTTGCCTTGGGCTATCTGGACCTGGTGGACGCTGTGACGGTGCATCTCTACCTGGGTCACAGCCCCAAGGATGGCTGGCGCCCGCCGGAGGAGAACATAGGCTGCATCGACCGCCTGCGTGGCCTCATTACCCAATATGGCAAAGGCCGCGACATCCCGGCCTGCAACAGCGAAGTTGGCTACAATCGCCTTATCCCCGGTTCCACCAACCGCTCATTCGCGATAAGCACTGAGGATCAGGCCCGCTACGCAGCCCGTGGGTTCCTCCTCAGCGCGCTGTGGGACCTGAGGTTCCACGTCAACTACTGCTGGTGGCTGGACGCGCCGTCCATCAGGGACACCACCGACTTCGGCATGGTCACGGAAGCCGGGATGCCGATGCCGGTCTACTACGCAATGAAGGCGATGGGTGAGCAGTTGAACGGCGGGCGGTTCAGCCGTCGGATCAACCTGGGTGTCGACGACGATTACGCGCTTGAGTTCACTACTCCTAAGGGCAAGGTGGTTGCGTGCTGGACAGGCAACAAGGACGCTGTCCTGGGCAAGATCCCGGTAGGGAACGCGAAGAGGGTGCGAGTGGTGGACATGAGCGGAACACGGTCTTATGAACTCATACCGGAGAATGGCTTCGTGAGTATCCGGCTGGTCGGCGCGCCGGTCTACCTTAGGCTGTAGGAATCAGGAGAATCGAATGCAGCCCAAGTGGCACATTGCGTTCTGTAACGTCACCATCACCGAGTACGCAGGTATTCGCTATCGGGACTACTACGACTCCCCGGCGCTGATGCTGGAGGCGCAGCTTAAGGCTATCGAGTATATCGAGCGGCTATGGGGAGTCGGCAGGTTCTTGAGGCCGTGCATCGAGTCCCCCGCCGCTGTGTTCTCGTCATTTCTGGGGATGCCGGTGATAGTCCCTGAAGAAGATGAGATCCCCTATCTGGACGGCAGCAGTCCACTCATCTTGGATGTCGCCGATTACGACAAGATCAGCATCGGCGACCCCAAGACTACCGGGCTGATGGCGAAGCGCTGGGAGGCGTGGCAGTATTACACCCGGCGGGGCTACAATGCGCGTTTCGGTGGTTATGAGGGCAGCGTCATAAGCAACGCGTGCGAGGTAACCGACGGGGCAGTCTTCGCGGGATTTGCCGAGAACCCGGAAGCATCCAGGCGGCTGCTGGATCTGATAGTTCAGGCGAATCTGGCAATTGAGGCGCTGGATGAGTCGCTTTGCGGGCCTATAACCGGGGGCTACACAGGCGACGACCACGCCGGGCTGATGTCTCCGGAGATGTTCCGGGAATTTGCAGTGCCCTGCTATGAGCGGCTGTACGCGGGCAAGCAGACGCGATTTATGCACAGCGAACTCCTCCGCGCCGAGCACCTGCGCATCGCCCGCGATGAGCTTGGCATTACCGACTTCCACGGCGCAGGCTGCAAGAACCTCACGCTGAAAGAGATGCACGGTATCATGGGTCCCAGGTTCTGGACCCAGCTCACCCCACAGGAAATGCTGGAACTCTCGCCCGCCGCAATCACCGAGCGGATCAAAGAGTTCGCGCAATGCGGCTGCGCGCACGTCCAGCTATACCCCGGCCGCAACACCCCGGAAGCCAATATGGACGCCGCCATCAAAGCGTGCGGAGATCAATGCCCCGGCGGGCCGCTGTGGGCGGAGACCGTTTGATCGTCTGATCGCAAGGCGCCGCTACCGCCCCCCATTAGTTTTGCGGCTTGCTTCAGAGGGTATACTGAAGTGGCAAGCAAACTCAACACAGGGCATGTGTTATCAGAGGTTTCGTATTAACGCAACGCCGACGGAGCGCGTGTATTAGTGGAATGAGTCCGGCTCGCTGGTAACAAAGGAGCAACGAATATGAGACGTACATTAGGATTGATAGTCTGCATGGTCGCGTTGGGATCGCTGGCAATGAGTGCGGTTCCGGCGATGGCCGCGCAGTCGTTTTTGGGTCACACCGGTCTGATACTCACACCGACCAGCGATGTGATGTCCCCCGGGGAATTCTCTCTGGGCGCGTATTTCCTGAACTTCGACCGAGGCCCCGATAGCGCCGTATACGCGGCAACTGGGGGAGTCTTCCCGAAGCTGGAGGTCGGAGTGCTGGCGATCAAGCCGGACAGCGGAGACACCGACGGCCAGATCAACGCCAAGTTCAGCCTCATCCCTGAGACCATAGGCAGCCCGGCAGTGAGCGCGGGTGTGTTCGGGCTGGGCGGCAACTCTGACACGTCGGCCTACGTAGTAGTCGGCAAAGCCCTCCAGGCTCCCGGCGTGGACAGCCTTGCGGGTGTAGGCGCACCGCGTGTCTACCTTGGCCTTGCCACCGGCAATATGGATGGCGTGTTCGGCGGTGTCTCGGCGACGCTGGGAGACAAGCTGACGCTGATGATTGAACACGATACCAACGACTTCAACTTCGGCGCCCGCTTCGCGATCAGCGACCAGTTCAGACTGCACGGAGCAGTCATGGGCGGAGACAGCGTCGGCTTGGGCGCAAGTTTCTACGCAGGCTTCTAGGACCGAAATGGTCTGATGGTTTGATAGTTTGATGAATCGATGGCCAGGGAGATGCTCTCCCTGGCCTTGTTCTCCGAAATCCCCTTTCCACCTCCTCTTCCCACTCCAAATGAAGGAAAACTCCACCTCCGCAACCAAGTTCCATAGGTGTAAGGTCATCTGATCGAAGGAGACCCCTATGGTTCGATTTGTTCTGCTGTCCATTGCTGCTTTGATGGTGTTGTGGGTTTCGCCCGCGACTGCTGGGGAGCCGGTGGTTGCGTGGGAATCCAGGTTTGAGCAGGCCCGGCCTGCTGACGGCAAGCTATTCTATGAGGACCGGGGCAGTGGCAAATCCGGGGACGCTGTTATGGTGAACGAGGTCACGGGCGGCATCCTGAAGTATGGCCTGAAGCACGACCCGGCGAGGCTGGCAGACCGCCTCAGCCTGCTCTACGGCAACAATGAGTGGTGGCCGGGCGATGTCACGAAGTGGGGCCCGTTTGAACTCACCAAGTACCCGATCCTTGAGATCACGTGGCGCGGGACCGGGTTCGACGGCATATACTACTGCCTCCAGACCCAGAGCGGTGCGCTCAGGTCTGCTTACGCATTCCCGGATACCGGGCGCAAGGTAAAGGACGACCAGGGCAGGGAATGGTATGTGAGCGATATGAGGTTTGCGCCGGACAGCGCAGTGCCGACCGCCTCCACCGCCGTCAAGTTGCTGGGCCTCAACTTCGCCATCTCCAGCCCGTCCAAGGCCGAGGGAAGCGTCACGGAAATCAAGTCCATCCGGGTGCGCGGGTTCACGGATGCTGAAGCGGCTTCTGAGAAGAACATAGCCGAGGCATTCACCGACTACCCCCAGGGCCGATGGGCGGGCCTTGATGAGTTCTTCCCATTCGGATACTACATGGGCTACCTCAGCAAGGACTTCGATAGCTGGGCGGGCGGATATGAGGGCGACTACGGCATCTACTCCCGGAACTACTTCAACTATGTGCCGGGAACCGATGAGGTCGAGCTTGGTCGGTTCGGCAGCGGGGACGATGCTGTAAAGGCCTACATCGAGGCTATGAAGGGCCTTATGGATGCCGCGCGGTCCACCGGGATGAAGATCGGGGCGGATGTGCGCAGGCTGATGCAGGGCCACGACCCGGCGGACGGCTACAAGCAGCTTCTTCCCATCACCCGGCAGCTTGCCGGCGCATTCCCGGGGGACACCGTAGTATCGTGGTATTGCTACGATGAGCCGGGGCTGGATGCGCTGATAACCGTTGGGATGAACGTTCGAGCCATCCGTGAAGCCGACCCGCCGAAGCGGCCGGAGCTGGTCATATTCAACAACACCGCCACCGCCGGGGCATACGCGAAGCTCCTGAACCTCAACTTCTGGGACTGCTACCCCGTGCTCCAGGGCAACCGCGACCCGTGGGCAATACGCGGGCTCACCAGGGAGTATCGCAAGACCATCCCCGGCAAGCCTGCGTGGGTAACGCTTCAGGCGTTCGAGACCCGTCCACCCGCCCCCAAAGGCTCCTACATAAGGCCCAGCGACGCTGAGATGCGGATGATGGCTTACGAGGCTATTGCCGAAGGCGCAAAGGGGCTGATCTGGTACATCGGCTGGGACGGCGTGGGCAGAGACCAGGGAATGGAGACCCGCACCGGTGAGGCCAGAGGCGGCATGTTGGACACCCTTGCAGACCTCGGAAGGCGGACAATCCCCATCGGCAGGCTGCTGCTGGCGACCGAACCTATGGACACCTCCGGCATAATCACAACCCAGACCACGGAACCCGCCGAAGGGCACAGTGTCGTGGTCTCCGCGCTGCAGCATCAGAAGAAGCCGGTGTGGTATCTGGTGGCTGTGAATGAAGACCTCGACAGGCCAAGGGCTGCAAGAATCAAGCTGCCTGATACCATGACCGCCAAAGGCTGCGGCGTCTACGACCTCTACAACCTCGACGGCAAGAACCTGCTGGCGGGGGATCAGGTGAGCATAGAAACCCTGGCGGGGGGTGACGGCAGAGTGTACCTGGTCGCCGACGCGAAGACGTTCAAGGGAGTCCAGGCCAGGATAATCTGCGACACCGCGCTGGAGGATGTGCGGGTTCTCACTGCCGACATCAGCATAGCCCGACGATGGGGCGTGAAGCTGTCCGCAGTCGATGCCGCGATAGCCGAGTGCCGTGAGGCGGCAAGGAAGGGCGAGACCGCCAAGGCAACCGCCGCCGCTCGCGAGGCCAAGGCCCTGCTAGAAAAGGCCACCTCCGACAACTCCGAGTTCAACTCCACCCGCCGCGCCCTTGCCGACATAAGCAAGGAGCTGACGGAGGTGGAGACCGTCGCGGAGTATCCAACCCAGGACCCCAAATGGTGGACAGGCCGAATGCACCCGATGCTGGTCCCCAACCCCGGCTTCGTGGGGATTTCAAAGCAGTACTGGGAGACAGGCCGGGCCTACGCCAAGCTCAAGACCCGATACATCAAGGGCGAAAAGGACGGCCTCTGGATTGACCTCAACAAGACCCGCCTCGACTGCCTCAAAATGCGAGAGGACATTCTCACCCTCCAGAGGGACAAGCTGAAGCCAGTGAGCGAGAAGCCGACGGAGTAGTCTGTCACCCACAACACAAGATGGCCCCGGAAACCCGTTCCGAGGCTGTTTTACTACAACCCTCATCTGCGGTCATTCGACTGATAATCCAGGTCAGGCTATCGTTCATTGGGGCATCATTCGCGGCGCTGCAATCTTCCCGTCACCCGTACCAGCCCGCGCCAACCTGTAGCGTGCTACCACATACTAAAGTAATGTGGTATTCAGCACATTACAGAATTTCTACTCTTCTACCGTGCTGAAACCCCCATGTGCGGGTGGTGAGTTGGCAAAGCACGTTGGATGCTCTGGGGTGTCTGCGGGCTGTCAGGCGGCAGTCGCTCCTGCAGGGCACAGCCTACTGCTGAACCGTCTCCTTTACCCCCTCATTCTAAAGAAATGAGGGTTGGAGTAAACTAGAAATCACCCTTGAAAAGGGGGGGTCATCATTACCCACAATGGACGCTATCGCTGATTTATCAAATGCCTCATCCGCGGGGTGAGAGCGGATAATTCATGCCACACAGCAACCCACCTGCACTGATGTACCGGCCCAGATGCCGCGCATGAGGGTTGTAGTAAGCCAGGAGCAGACCAGTTTTCCACCTGAATTACCGGTAATGGGGTATTTGGCAAATCAGGAACTCCGCCCACCCACGTGCAAAACGCCTCGTTTCGTGTTATCGTATTGTCAGTTTTCTACTGCTGGAGGAGTATTCATAATGCCACTCATCGATATGCCGCTTGAGGATCTCTACAAATACCAGGGCCGCAACCCCAGACCGGACGACTTTGACGCCTATTGGGACGCGGGGCTTGCCGAGATGCATGCGCTGGACCCAAAGCTGGAGTTGGTTCCGCGAGAGAGCCGGTCGCCTGGGGTGGAGTTCTTTGATATGTTCTTCACGGGGGTGGGCGGAGCGCGGGTCCACGCCAAGTATCTGCGGCCCAAAGGGGACAAAGGCCCCCACCCTGCTATGGTGATATTCCACGGCTACAGCGGACGCGCGGACGACTGGATCACCCTCTCAAGCTGGGTCAGCGCGGGGTTCTCGGTCGCGGCGTTGGACTGCCGGGGACAGGCGGGAATTTCGGAGGATGTGGGAGGGGTCAAGGGCAGCACCTACTTCGGCCACATAGTCCGCGGGCTGGAGGACAAGCCGGAGAACATGCTGTTCCGGTCCATATACCTCGACTGCGCGCAGCTTGCCCGGATATTGATGGCTATGCCGGAAGTGGACCCTGATCGAGTCGGAGCGCACGGCGGTTCCCAGGGCGGCGGCCTTACCCTCGCCTGCGCGGCGTTGGAACCCAACATCAGGCGGGCCGCGCCCATATTTCCGTTCCTTTGCGACTACCTGCGGGTCTGGGAAATGGACCTGGCTGTGGCGGCGTACGATGAGATCAGGCTACACTTCCGCCGCTACGACCCGCTCCACAAGCGCCAGACCGAGCTATTCACAAAGCTGGGCTACATCGACAACCAGCACCTGGCCAATCGGATCAAGGCGGAGGTGCTCATGCCCATCGGCCTGATGGACACAGTCTGCCCGCCCTCGACCCAGTTCGCCGCCTACAACAAGATCACATCAAAGAAGAACCTGCTAATCTACCCGGACTTCTGCCACGAGTGGCCCCTGCCAGGAGCCTGCGACGAAGTTTTGGAGTTCATGTGCGGGTTGTACGACTAGAACGTGTTCATTTCGACTCCGCTCAATGAACGGCAACCGCTGGTTGAGCGGAGTCGAAACCAGCATAGCAGTTACCGTTAACCGGTGGGGCAATATACTGAGCATCTGGTCGTCCAGGTGTGGTATATTGGCATAATGGGTTGGAGGGCACGGCAACATCGGACCCTCTGACCGCACAAGGAGGTCGACTATGAACGAAGGCAGACACCTATCCCGTGTGTTCATCTGCGTGCTGATGATGGTGGCAGTCACGGCAGCGTGGGCAGCAGACCAGGTCACCGAAGACCGGCTGAAGGCGCTGCGCGAGGCGGTGACCCAAATTGGGAACCCCGCGAGGGCTGAGCTTGCCGCGGCACAGGTATGCTGGTCTCCGGACGGCCGCTACAGCCCGGTGGGTCAGGCTTCCGAGGTCGCCTTTGGCGCAAGATGCATCGTCGCGAGATACGAGTATGGGTCCATCAGGACGCCAAAGTCGATCAAGGCGATCTGGGTCAAGGACAAGAACGTCAAACCGGTAAGCGTCAACACCGTGCAGATGCAAACAGATGCCAGCTTTGTCACAGACGTCGTCATCAAGAGGAATGCGCCACTTGCTCCCGGCGTCTATCATGTGAGGTTTGTGGATAGCGGCAAGGACCTCGCCTACGGCAGAATCAAGATACTTCCCCCATCCAAACTTGGCAAGCGGAAGGCCGGCGACCTCTATGTGCAGGGGATGCGACACCTGCAGACCGCCCTGGGCGAGATCGATGCGGGCAAGCCTCACCACGCGCTGGCGTCTGCCGGGAAAGCCTTGCCACTGCTGGCCACGGTAATGTTCGCGGTACCGAACAATACCGACGCAGTCGCTTCCCACGAGTTGGCGCAAGCCGTGGTTGCGGTGGGGAAGATGGACGCGATGGCACAACAGTACACAGCATTCAAGGTGGTAGACTGGGCCAAGCGGAGCCTGGCGCACGCACGCGCTGCCCAAGCTGTCGCTAATAATGCCGGCCTAAAGTCAGCCGCAAAGAACATGGCTGATGCTCTGGCCAAATCACTGCCGGACATAGAGAAAGCAGCCGCACAGGGAAACTAGAGGAGATGGGACTGATGAGACGACTATCAAGCATTATAGCGCTTGCCACAGCGATCGCAGCGATCGCCGCCACTCCTTCAGCGGCAGCGCAGGTTCGAAGCAACATCGGCAGAGGCTATGTTGTAGTCTACGACACGGTGGCGAAGTCGCTGAACTGCATTTCCCAGAACAAGGGGAACGAGTGGAGTGTCAATGTTGCGAATGGCGTACCCAGCATGGCAGACTGGGGTGGCGCCGCAACTGCGGCAGGACCGGTCTTTGTGTATACATCCGGGGGCAATGTCAGCTTCGCGTTGTTTAGATGGGAGAAGGGCAGCGTGAACGCAGACCGAAGCGGAGAGTCGCTGAGAGGAGGTCTTGCCCAGGGCCGGTTCCTGAGCGCAAGCTGGGATATCGGACCCTACGGAGCGAAGGTCACGGTAGACAGCCTCAACGGAAGCACACTCTACACCACAACCCGCGATATCAATATGTGGGGGACGGGCAAGGAACTGTCCAAGTCCAGCAAGACAATCCAGGTGAGGCGCGTAACGCTTCCCGGCTCAAAGATATCATTTGAGGAACCGCCCAAGTTTACATCGACCTGGAACGCCGCCTCAAGCGGGATGGGGATCATGCCCACCAACAGCATCCCCATGGGCATGCTCATCACCCTCGGCGAGGCTGGGGTGGACTTGCCTGAGTTCGCCAATCTATTCATGAGAGACATCGGCCCCGCGATGGGTTCGCCAGACCTGAAGGTCGCGGCCAGCGAGAACGTATCGGTCGCCGGCAGGAACGGGCTGTTGAGAATAGCCAACGGCACTATGAATGGCAAAGCGGCAACCTTCGCGTTTGTGTTCTTCGAGGCACCCGGTAACACCGTGGTAATGACCTACGCCACGCGCAGCGAGAACTACGACACCTACGCAAACATATTCTACAGGCTGCTGGCGAGTGTGCGCTTCTAGTAGACAACGGATAGCAAACGCGATGGTGTTCATTTCGACCTGATTGTTCATTTCGACTCCGCTCAATGAACGGCACACGCCGGTTGAGCGGAGTCGAAACCAGCATAGCGAGAAGGAGTCACAGATGAGAGTAGCCATTCTCGGCGGGACCCGGTTCATTGGGCCGTTCATTGTTAGGAAGCTGGTAGCGCAGGGGCACGAGGTTGCCGTGTACCACCGTGGGAAGACCTCGGCTGAACTGCCGGAGGGGGTTCGCAGCGTCATCATCGACAGGGACATACCCGGCTCGACCGCGGAGGCTCTGACCCGCGAGAGGCCCAGCGCCGTGATAGACATGTGCGGCTATCATCCGGAACAGTTGGAGGAGATAATCCGAGCCCCGTTGGACCTGGCGCACTATGTCTTCTGTGGGACCACGGCTGTATACGGCCGGATATTCAAGGCAACCCCGGATGAGCTTTCGGCAACCAAGCCCAAGAGCGAATATGAGATAGGCAAGGTCGCCTGCGAGGCCCTGCTCCTGCAAGCGCAGTTGGAGGTGGGTTTCCCTGTAACAATCCTAAGGCTCGCCCACCCCTATGGTCCGCTGGATGAGCTTATCTACTCCAACGGGCGGGAGTCGCACTTCCTGGACAGGATGCGCAAGGGCAGGCCCATCATCATCCCCAGCGGGGGCGACACGAGGGTGCATCCGGTGTATGTGGAGGATGCGGCCAATGCGTTCGTGTATGCGATGGGCCGGGACGACTGTATGGGCCGAGTCTTCAACCTGGCGGGCGATGAGATACTCACGCACGATGAATACTTCGAGTCCATCGCTCGTGTACTCGGAGTGCCGCTGGTCGCGGAGCACATTCCCGGAGAGTGGTTCGAGACCCATACCCACTTGTGGGAGGGGAAGCCGCGAGGGTTCGGGTTCTCGGCAGCCTGGTACAAATATGAGAGCGGCTTCGACAACTCCAGGCTGAAGTCGGTCGGCTTCCACTACAACACCGACCACGACACCGGAGTAGCAAAGAACGTGGCCTGGCTGGATGAGAAGAGCATGATCCCAGAGTCATCCAATCACGACATCGAAGACCTGATTATTGCGGAGTGGAAGAGCGGGAAGTAGTGGGGTCTACCTCCCGGCACACCAAGCCCCTTGACATTCCACAGAACCGCGCTATATTGGAGTAGGTATATTGAAGGTGAAGCAGTTGCTGGAGCATTGATCAAAGGCGGGAAGTCGTACGCCTTCACTACAGAGTGAGGTGAATTATGAAGTCCGAAGTGAACTACGTACTTAACCCGAAGTACCGCTCGCGCTTGTTAGCCACGACCACGCTCGTACTGCTGGCGGTTTTGTGCCTGTGTGGGTCGGCAGCCGCCATCAACACCAGACCCATCAACTACGTGATCTCCCCGTTGGGTGGTCCGCTCCCGACCGGGCAATTCACTATCACTTGCCACTACCTCGACGAGGATGGCTATGCCACTATCACCAGGGCCTACTTCATGATCAACGACACCCTCTCGCAGTCCAGCGCCGCGCTGCTGTTCTATGATCGTGTCGCCAACAAAGTCTATCTCAAGAACGACGCCAACACCAGTTGGGGGACAGGTTACGCGCCCGGCGCCGCCGTGACCCTGGAAAACAGCCAATGCAAGGTATATCTGGCGCAGACCTACTTCTCCGTGACATCCACACAGTTGATAATGAACTGGCGAATGGAACTGAAAGCCCCGTTTTCCGCAAAGAACTTGAACGGGTACATGTACGTTCTGGATGGAGGCGGGCTAAGCGATGGCTGGGAGAGGATGGCTGTATACTATGAGGTGAAGCCGGAGGTAGTGTCCATTGCGCCCAACAGCGGCTCTCTGCCTATCGACTCTCCAACATTCCTTGCTTCGACCTATCGTGACCCCAACGGCTACCCCGACCTCCGCAGGTGCTACCTGCTTGTAAACGACAGCCTCGCTCAGACCAACGCGGTCCTCGTTTTCTATGACCGATCCACTAACAAGGTCTACCTGAAGAACGACGCCAACACCAGTTGGGGAACCGGGTATACACTCGGCACGGACATTGTCCTCTCCAACAGCCAGTGCGAACTCTATGTCAAAGACTGCTCGATAGCTCCGAACGGGACTGACTTCCAGGTGTGGTGGCGGCTGAAGCTGAAGCCGTCTATGAGTAGCAAGAACCTCTGCAGTTGGATGTATGTCACTGACTCAGCGGGACAGTTCGACGGTTGGAAGAAGGTGGGGACGCACTTCACGCCGGTCGCGCCGACCTGCGTCAGTATCACTCCATCCAGCGGAAGCCCCAGCCCCTCCACACCCATGGTCTTTAACACAGAGTATTCCGATACCAACGGCCACCCCGACGTGTATCTGTGCTACTTGCAGATCAGTCAGACTTCGAGCCAGGCGAATGCCATACTCGCGCTCTATGACTCCAAGCAGAACAAGATCTTTCTGCGCAATGATGCCAACACGGCGTGGAGCGCGGGCCACGCGCCGGGAGCAAACGTCACCCTGTCCAACAGCCAGTGCTACCTGTACGTGAAGAACACGACCGTGACGCCAAGTGGCTCGAACAACCTGCTTGTCGACTGGAACATCGAGCTGAAACCGAGCCAGGTCGGCAAGCTGCTCTGCGAGCGGATGTACTGTCGTGATAACGAACTGCTCAACAGCGGGTGGAAGGTCAAAGGCTATATCCGACCAAAGTACCTGGCGGACGTGGAGATGATTCGCATCCCCGAGGGCAGTTTCCTGATGGGCAACAACGGTACCAGTTACTCTGATGACGACGAGTTCCCGGAACACTCCGTGAACCTGCCGGAGTATTGGATAAGCAAACACGAGATCACCCGTGGCCAGTACAGGCAGTTCATGAAGGCCGGCGGTTACTCCGAATCCTCCTACTGGTCGAGCGAAGGCTGGGACTGGAGGGTGATGGTTACGCGCTCGCAACCCGCATACTGGGCGGAGGTTCAGGATTGGGGGACAGGGAACTTCACGCAGACCGAGAACCATCCGGTGGCCGGGGTAACATACTACGAGGCCGAGGCATTCTGCAACTGGGCAGGTGGACGTCTGCCAACCGAGGCCGAGTGGGAGAAAGCTGCCAGGGGAACCGGCGATCCTCCCAACATGTGGCCTTGGGGCGGCTCCTGGAACGTCGAGAACAGCAACAACTGGCTGGATCATAACGTGGCGGGCGGAGGCTACCAGAAATACCAGACCGCGCCGGTCGGCAGCTATCCCGCCGGTGCAAGCCCCTACGGATGCATGGACATGGCGGGCAATCTCTACGAATGGTGCAAAGACTGGTATATGACATACCCCGGGAACCCCAACCCGATTGACTACACGGACGAGTATAGGTCGATTCGAGGTGGTGGCTGGTACTTCGGCGGGGAGAGCGGCAGCCGGGGAAGCGCCCGGTATTACTACCTACCTTACGACTCCTGGTACAGCCTCGGTTTCAGGATGGTGAAGTAGGCTCGCCCCAGCACGCTCTCGCGCGGGAAGGGAATAACCCGTGGGTTGCACAAGTAGAAGACAGGAAGTAGAGTCTTGAACGGCCTGTTCAGGCTGACCTACCGAAAAGGAGAACAACCGGAATGATCAAGGAGTTCAAGGAGTTCATTGCCAAGGGAAACGTGATCGACCTGGCGGTCGGCATAATCATCGGCGCGGCCTTTGGCAAGATAGTGACTTCGTTTGTGAGCGATGTGCTGATGCCGCCGATTGGGCTTCTGCTGGGCAAAGTAGACTTTGCCAACCTGTTCATCGTACTCAACGGAGGGCAGTATGAGAGCCTGAAAGCCGCGAGGGACGCAGGCGCCCCGGCGATTGCCTATGGGTTGTTCATAAACTCCGTGATCGATTTCCTGATCGTGGCGTTTGTGATCTTCCTGGTGATCAAACAGATCAACAAGATCAAGAAGCCCGCGCCCGCAGCCGAGGCTCCGGTGATGAAGGAATGCCCATTCTGCCTGACCAGCATCCCGGTGAAAGCCACCCGCTGCCCCGCCTGCACCTCAGAGCAGCCCGCGGCGTAGGTCGGGGTTTGAGGGTGTGAGGGTTTGATCGTGGTTTCGACTCCGCTCAACCAGCGACGCTAGTTCGTTGAGCGGAGTCGAAACGAATACTATTGCGCGGGAATCTGGGGCTTTAGCTTTACTTCTTCCTTTACCGCTCCCACAAACCTCAGCAAGTTGCCCGAGAAAACTCTCTCGATTTCCGAGTCCTCGAGGCCGGCTTCTCGCATGATCCCAGTGTCTCTGCCAACCCAGTCGGCCAACCACGTTCCACCGTAGCTGTGCGTGTGGTTGTCGGTGCCGAAGATGACGTTGCGTTTGATATCATAGCCGATGGTGAAGACTTTGGTGAGGGCATCTTTCCTGTAGATTGCGGGAGTGCCCGGGGTGGTGTCTATGAACATTTCGGAGGTTACGTCGGGACGAAGGGCGTAGGCGTTCAGGAACTTGCCATAGACCGCCAGCAGCTCATCGCACCAGGGCCAGGAGATATGCGCCATCGAAAACTTCAGCCCGGCCACATCCAGCAGCGCCTCGAACTCTCCGGGGCGGTTGTAGCGGGAGGTGTCCATCCCGTCCCACAGTATCCCCGAGTGAAACATGAGCGGCTTGTCTGCAGCCGCGATGGCCCGGAATACCTCCATCGGGGCATCGTCCCGCGGATAGAACCGGTTGCATATCACCTTGAACCCGGTCACGCCACGCTCCACGGCCGCCCGCACCTGCTCCAGCGCATCGTATTCCAATGGGTCGATCCAGAAGAACGAATACACGTTTGGTTGACCTTGCGTTACCCGAATCAGGTCTTCCAGCCGGTCCTGGAAGCAGGTGACCTCGCAGGCGTGTGGAAAAGACTGGGGGCAAAGGGAAAGGACCGACCCACCTGCGACTCCGTTTTCTTCCAGAGCTGCAATAAAGGCCGCTGCGTCGGTGTTGGCTTGGGCGAGATGTATGTGACAATCCAGTAGCATAGCTGCTATCCTCCGTTGGCATCGGATGGGAAGATTATAGCACAACCGTCGCCCGCGTCGCCGAAACGTTGAGAGAAGATGCTTACGGGTATACTGAAAAGACGACATTTCTGCAGAGGTGGACTGATGGCTAGAATACTCATAATTGCGATGCTGGCGGGGGTGCTGGTTGGGATACTTGTGATTGCAGGCTGCGATTCCGGGACCACCCGCATCTCAGCGATCCTTAACGACCCGAACAAATACATGGGCAAGGAAGTCAAGATTGCCGGTACGATTACGGATACCTACGACGTGAACATAATCATTGCGAGCGTCGGGGCATACCAGGTTGACGATGGCACAGGCAAGATCTGGGTGACCACGAATGTTGGCGTTCCGAGCAAGGGCAAGCAGGTGGGCGTTAGTGGAACGGTGTCCAGAGGCATCAACCTGGGCGGGCAGTCCCTTGGAACGATGCTCCGCGAGAAAGAACGCCGCGTCAAGTAGGACGCCAGTCGACACCACCCCCTCCTTGCCGACATCCCCGCCGTGTGGTATTATGAGCCTGCACCCGATCGGGCCGAAGCCCGGAATCAGAGTTGGGTGACAAGCGAGGCAGCGATGATAAGACGCATTATCGGCGGGGTGGTTTGTCTGGTTCTGACAGTAGTCGGAGGAATTTCGCTTGCGGGCGACCTGGACTTGCGGCCCATCACCAGGAAACCGGAGCTTCTCACCAACCTCCACCCTAAGCTTGCGTGGATGAAGAGCCAGAAGATTCGATGCACCTGGATAGGTAACGACCTGTATGAGAAGTTCGAGGACGGCGACAAGACCATGGGCCAGGTGCTCAAGGAAACCGGGTTCAACCTCGTCTCCGTGGGCATGATCCCCAACTCCGACGACCAGCGCACCGGAGTGGTGGACGTCAGCGCGCCGTCGTGGTGGACACCAGTCGTTGGTTACGACATCAGGCGCGACCGCTCCAAGAGCAAAGATATCGAGACCAGGCTTGCGCCCAACGTCAAGGAAGCCAGGCGGCTGGGCCTCAATATGATGGTGAGGTGGAAGTACGGCACCCACCACCTTGAGCCATACCGCAAGTATCGCAGCCCCAAGGGTGAAGAGCACAAATATACCTGCTGCCCGCTTGATGAGGACTACATCAAAGGTCAGCACATCGGCAACTGGGCCGAGAAGATAGCCAGGGGCGGTGCAGACGGTGTGATCCTCGATATGGAGATGTACCATTCAGACGACGCGTGGCCCGAGGGCGCGTGCGCTTGTGATGACTGTTTCACCAAGTATCTGAACAAGTATGCACAAGGTTCGGCTGTAATCTATAACAAAGTTGCACCGGAGGACAGGGGCAAGTGGCTTGCTGACCAGGATGCAACCACCCACTACGCCGACTTCGCATCCACGCGAATGGAAGCGATGTACGATTCCATCCGGGCCAGGTGCCAGAAGATCAACCCCGCGTTCTTCTTCGGCGTCGCTCCTCAGCTATATCACATGCCTGGTCTTGGAAATAGAGGAGCCCCGGTTGAGCGCGGATTGGGCACCGCGAAGGTTCCCTGCCTTGTGTTCTCTGAACACGAGTACAACCACGGGCCTTACCGGGGGTCTTATCTTGTCACAGGCTGGATCCGCGAGGAAATGCCGGCACTGTATTTGCCGGGCGCTTATGTGAAGGCACAATCCCCGCAAATGATGGCTGAGAATATGGTGCTGTCCACCCTCTACTGCGATGGCTGGTGGGCGTGGTACGGCACTGCCATGATCACCAACACCGGGCAGAACCTGGCAGCGGGCGATTACGGCCGCTATCCCGGCACATCCGCCCGCGACTACCTTTATGAGATCATCACGGCCCACAAACAGATAGACAAACTCCTTGCCTCGCCGAAGAACCAGTGGCCGGAGAGATTTGACGGCAAACTCAAGTGGCTCAAAGGCAGGGTAACCGCTGCAGAAGCCGAGGACGCCAAGTCCAAAACAGAAGAATCCGCCAAAGCGCTGGCCGAAGCCAAGACCGATCTGGAGAACTATATCAAAGTAGTAGGCGCGGGCGGGAGCTAGTGTCTGTCTTGAACAGGATTCTCAGGATTGAAAAGATTCACAGGATGGGATGAGCGTGCTCAATCCTGTCCATCCTCCAATCATTTAATCCTGTTCAAGACAAAAAAGGGAGAGAACATGAGTAATCAAAGGAACCGTTGGGCGCTCGCGGGTGTGATGGTGTTGACACTGGCCACGGTGGCTTGCTCACTGCCTGCCGCCGCTGAGCAGGCGCCCATACTCGACCTCCGGCCAATCGTCCGCGCTCCCGAACCACTCACCAACCTCAATCCCCAGCTTGCGTGGCTGAAGAACGAGAAAGTCCGTGGCACTTGGATTGGAAACGAGTTCTACGAGAAGTTCGAGAACGGCGACAGGACAATGGCGCAGGTTCTCAAGGACGCTGGGTTCAATGTGATTGTGCTCAGCATGACTGTTAACACCAATGGTCAACCCACCCCAGACCTCAACGCCCCCTACAGCCTCAAGCACGACCGGACACGAAGTACCGCAGTCGAAGAACGCCTGCCGCTTAACCTCAAGGAAGCCCGGCGGGTGGGGGTGAAGCTGATGGCAGTGTGGCAGTATGGGACAAGCCACTCCGAGCCGTATCGCCATTATCGCAACTCCAAAGGTGAACTCGCGAAGCTGACCTGCTGCCCCTTGGACGAAAAGTACATCACCGGCCAGCACATCGGCAAGTGGGCAGTCGCGCTCGCCAAGGGCGGGGCTGATGGAATGATACTGGACATGGAAATGTACCAGTCGGACACAGCGTGGCCTGAAGGCGCGTGCATGTGCGATGACTGCTTCGCCAAGTACCTCAAGGCCTTTGCGAAAGACTGGAAGAGCATCTACGACGAAGTCACTCCCGAGAGTCGAGGCAAATGGCTGGTCGAGCAGAAAGCCGACGCCCACTACACCGACTATACCTGCAAGCGGATGGAAGCGATGTATGACTCCATCCGGGCGAGATGCCAGAAGATCAACCCGACCTTCTTCTTCGGTGTTGCGGGGCAGTTGTATCACATGCCGGGACTGTATCACAGGGGCGCGCCGGTTGAGCGTGGTCTGGGCACGTCCAGTGTTCCCTGCCTGGTTTTCGCGGAACACGAGTATCCGATAGGACCCTACCGAGGATCGTATCTAGCGATGGAATGGATAGCCGACGGCCTGCCGGCGCTGTATCTGCCTGGCGCATACATAAGGAAGCAGCCTCCGCAGATGATGGCTGAAAGCGCGATCAGGGCCAGCCTCTACTGTGATGGCTGGTGGGTATGGTATGGCACGGCTCTCCTGACCAACACCAAGGCCGAGGAGAACGACGAAACCAACGACTACGGCCGATTCCCCGGCACCTCGGCACAGGAGTACTTGGACGTAATCAAGGCGGCAAACGCGCGGATAGACAAGCTGCTGGTATCGCCAAAAAGCCAGTGGCCGGAGCAGATTGACGGCAAGATGGTCTGGCTGGAAAAGAGAGTCAAAGACGCCGAAGCCGAAGCCGCAAAAGCCAACACCCCGGAAGCAGCCAAGACGCTGGAAGAAGCCAGAACCGATCTAGCCAATTACATAGAAGTGGTGAAACAGGGCGGCAGTTGATGGAGGAGAGAGCATGAGTAGTCGAAAGAACCGTTGGGCGCTCGCAGGCGTTATGGTGTTAACACTGGCCTCGGTAGCGTGCTCGTTGCCGTGCGGAGCACAACAAGCTGCGCTGGACCTTCGTCCAATCGTCCGCGCGCCGGAGCCGCCGGGAAGACTGCATCCTAAGCTGGAGTGGGCAGCCAGGGAGAAAGTGCGTGGCATCTGGATAGGCAATGATTTGTATGAGAAGTTCGAGAACGGCGACAAGACCATGGGCGAAGTCCTCAAGGACGCGGGGTTCAACCTCGCCTGCGTGAGCATGACCCCCAACACCGACGGCAAGGCCTCGGGCTTTGTCGATACTACCAGACCCTACGACATAAAACACGACCGTTCAAGAAGCGAGGGCATAGAGGACCGCCTCGCGCCCAACGTAAAGGAAGCCCGGCGCCTGGGCCTCAAGATAATGGTTGTATGGAAGTACGGCACCCACCACCTGGAGCCGTATCGCAAGTATCGCAACCCCAGCGGGGTGTTGGCGAAGCTGACCTGCTGCCCGATGGACCAAGCATACGTGACCGGACAGCACGTCGGCAAATGGGCTGTGAAGATAGCGCAAAGCGGGGCAGATGGAATGGTGTTGGACATGGAGATGTATCAGTCGGACACTGCGTGGCCGGAAGGCGCGTGTATGTGCGACGACTGCTTCGCCACCTATCTCCGCAGATACGCCAAAGACTGGAAGACCATCAACAAAGAAGTCACCCCCGAGAACCGCGGCAAGTGGCTCGTCGAGCAGAAAGCCGACGCCCATTACACCGATTTCCTCTGCAAGCGAATGGAAGCGATGTATGATTCCATGCGGGCGAGATGCCAGAGGATCAACCCGGCTTTCGTCCTCGGCGTCGCCGGGCAGATGTATCACATGCCGGGGCTGTACCACATGGGAGCACCGGTCGAGCGCGGGTTTGGCACGGCCTCCCTCCCTTGCATGGTATTTTCCGAGCACGAGTACCCCATCGGCCCATATCGCGGCTCCTACTTGAGTATGAGGCGGATACAGGAGGGAGTGCCGGCGATGTTCCTGGTTGGGGCATATGTGGCAATGCAATCCCCACAGTACATGGCGGACAACGCAGTAATGTCCAGCCTGTATTGCGACGGCTGGTGGGCGTGGTACGGAACCGCGCTACTTACCAACACCAAGGCGGACCAGAACCCGGGCGTTCCGTACGGCCGAGTCCAGGGCACAACGGCCCAGGATTATTTGGAAAAGATCAAGATCGCCAACAAGAAGATCAGTTCGCTGCTGGCCCAGCCCAAGTCCCAGTGGCCGGAGCGCAAGGATATGATGCCGGAGTTCAAGCTCGCCACGATAGCGGAAGCCGAAGCCAAGTTCGCCCAGACCGGCACCGAAGAAGCCAGGAAAGAGCTAGAAGAAGCCAAAGCCTCATACGAGAGCTACATGGAACTGGTAAAGCAGGGGGGATATTAGTAAGCTACGCGACCGGGTACTCCTCAAACCCGTAGCCACACCTGCTACCCGGTGCGTGGGCACTGGGGTTCCAACGTACGGTGAAGCTGCAGAACCTGACCTATCGCCTACTTCTGAAGCTCCCCGGCCACCTCGGCTCTGGTTCTGCTGATGGTGGCCGTTTCCTTGTATATGGCCCGGCCGCCGTTCAGCACATTCCTGAGAACGGGGCTGTCGGGATGCTTGCGCTGAAGCAGGGTGAGGTAGTCGTAGTCGTCCAGCCCGTCTCGGAATCGGGCGAAGCGGATCGATGGCAGGACCCCATCCTTGCCAGGGTAGGTTATGTTCGGGCTGCCGTTGCCAGGCAGATTCCAGACCAGCGGGTTGGTGTCTTTCGGCCTCGTTACCTCACCTTGCCAGATTGCGCCACCGTAATTGAGATACCCCGCCACCCCTCGCTGCCAGCACTGCCACATGGTTGCCCTGATTTCCGCTGGGTCTGCATCGATGCACACGCTGGGGTAGTCCGCCCCAACCTGATACTCCCACATCACCGACGGCCTTACCTTCGCTCTCGTCACGCTCGATTCCCTGGGCAAGCCCTCACCAATGAACTCCACCTCCGCCACTCCCGCAGTCCCGACTTCCGGGGCAGGGAGAGGCTGGATGTCAGTGGGAGTGAACGGCTTCTCCAGCTTGCTGTAGAGCAGTCGGATTGCCTTGTACTCGCCGGGCTCGAAGGAGTAGTCGTTCCCTGCGCCCTTCGGACTGAGCTTCAGAGGCGCGAAGTTCTGGCCGTCTTTGGAGCACTCCACAACCATCCCGACCTCGGCGCTCGGTCCACCGTAGGGCAGAAGCCTCATCCCATCCAGCGATTCGGGCTTCTCGAAATCGAACCGTAGCCACTGCGGGGTATCCTGAGTCGGCGCAGAGCCGGGGGTCCACTTGGTGTAGTCGCAACCATCGTAGGCATCCGAGGGCGCGTACTTGTAGAAAGCCGGGTTGGCCCAGCCGCCGGTCGAGCTCGCCGTGACTGAGGCGGTGATGCTCTTGGTCCCCCACAGGGAGACTCCATTTCGCACCGTGTCGTAGGTCGCCGCATCATAGAACGCCAGGCAGGGCGACCAGATGTCATATACTCCCTGCATTATCGGATGAATCCCCGTCAGGCCAAGCAGTTTGATCCTCGGCTCGGCTTTGCGGTAACCGGCATAGAGGGGAGTGATGCCTGCAATCCAGGTCTCTCTTTCCGAGGACTCGTCGTAGAGCTGAATGTAGGCGCGGTCCAGGAGGCGTCTGGCTTGCAGCCAGTCGCAGATGGCGTTCAGGTAGAGCTTGCCCAGGAGCAGGTCGGCTGATCCCGGCCCAAGGGTCTGCAAGGCTTTCGACCGATCTTCAGCCGAGAGCGGCTTGCCCGTGCGGCGGTCTGTTATCGGCGCGTCGAACGACGCAGACGCCCAGCAGCCCGAGCCGATCTGGAGGGAACTGTAGCCCGCCGCATCCGCGATCGTGACCGCACGCTTCATGGCACTGATATCGCAGGTCACCCGGCCATCTTTCTCGCGGTACCACATAGCGGGGGTGCCCTGCCAGATGTTGGTGCTGGTGCGATACTTGCCGAACAGTCGCAGGCCGTTGTCGATAATCGGGAGCTCTTTGGCCGGGTCGTAACAGTCGGTGAAGCTGTTCCAGTAACTGGTTGCGAGAGAGGGAATCCTCGGCAGAGCGAAGTTCCACACGTGCAGGTTGATTGGAATGTCAGCCAGTTTGTCCTTACCCGAGAACAGCGATACCCGGCCTTTGTAGCTGCCGGGTTTGGAGTTGGGCGGAGTGGCCACGGTCACCCACAGGCAGCGGTTCTCTCCCGCGGGGCAGGTGAATGCCTCGAACGGCAGGAGAGGGTCGGGGGTAAGCCCAAGCCGCTTGGTCCCGCGCCAAGTGCTGGTCTTGATATCGACATAGCCGACACGCTCAACCGCGATATTGCGCTTGCTTATCCTCGACGCTCCCACCAGGTCGCTCACTTCCACACGGGACACCGACAGCGGTTCGCCCCCAGCGGTCACCACAATCTGAGCGCTCTCCGATTCCCCTTTCGCGGCTGAAACGGTGATCTCGCGGCCAAGCTGGTCCGCGCCAGGAGTTTCATAGGGAAACACGTTCACTCCCGAGGAGGCAGTTCCGATAGTCCACCGCGCCGCGCACAGGCTAATCGGCGCACTCAGTAGCAGGCAGGCAACTGCCAGCAGGGTCAATGGCATGAAGCGATTCATAGTCTTTCCTTTTTGCAAGTAATGCATTCGGTTATCTGGACACTGCTTTGCGTTATGCCGCTGCTATTTGTGGCACTTGTTTCGCAGTGCTGCAGGTGGAGACGGGACTTTGAGTCGTTTGACCCCACAAGCGACACGCTTAGTTTCGGGACTTCCGCCTTTCGCCGCGTCGCTCCGCAACGCGTCTAGCGGCCGACGGCTGCGGCTCAAATCCCGCAAATCCTCTTCCTACCTGCCGGTCTCTTTCTTGATCTTCAGCACCTCTTCGAATGTGGTGGGGTCGACTCCATCGCCCCACGCGAAATAGACCGGTTTCCATATTCCGCCCATGCCCATTGTGTCGTGAACGCGGACGGCCAGGGTGTTTCTCCCGGGTTTCAGGAACGGCCTCGGGTCGAACACGAACGGCTCAGTCCAGAGAACCTCAACCGAACGACCTGTCGATGCAACAGTGTGGTCGAATGCTTTCTGGCCGTTTATGAAAACCTCTGCTTCCTCGTCAACTGCAAGGAACATAAGCTTGAGGTCTTTCTTTTCCAGAAGCTCGGCGGGAATCTCTCCCTCCTGCCTGTACCAACCGAACCCGTGGTAGTCTTTGAAGCCCTGGGCTTCCCACCCGTTACCCGTGTCGGAGCGGACTTTCGCCCAGCCGGAATCATCGAAGTCAGCCGAGAACCACTTCGCGTCCATGCCTGCGTTAGTCGGGTCTGTGGCGAAGCGCCACTCGTTGCGAATTCCTATGAAGCTGACATCCTCTGGCTTCACTGCCGCCAGCTTGCGCCAGAAAGCGAACTGCTTGTCTATGTCAGGCCCCTGGAAAGCATTCTCGATGTACCTGGCCCCGGCGGCTCTGGCGGTCTTCTCGAAGTCATCCAACAGAGCCGCATAGGCTGCACCGTCCGTGCCCGGGCCGTATGTAGCTTTCATATACATCAGCGGCATCTCGGCAACCTTGATCCGCCGGGTCAGTTCCGTATCACCCGAGGCAGCGGCTTCGGCCTCCTTCATCAGGTCCCACCCTTTGGCCACGAAAGCCTTGTCCACGGGATCAGGCGGGTTCTTGTCCTTGCGATGCTTGCGAACCTGGTTCCACGCGTCCCAGAGCATATCGTCATACTTCTGCATATACGGCCCGGCCGCACCGTAGTATCCGTAGTTGAAGTCACGCATCAGGGAACGGGTGTCCCTGGACGGGTCCCACAACTGCTTCGCCCAGACCCAACTCCTCATGAAGCTGTGGTCGGCGGCGTAGTTCACATCGTGCGCGCACTGGAACATCACGCCGGTCGCGCCGTTCCTGATGAAGTAGTTGAGGTTGGCCTGGTGAACCGGCATATTGATGTTGGGCTTCATATAATTGAACGACGACGGGTAGTCCCAGATTATCAGGTTTGCGTTGACCTTCTTCCAGCCCTCCAGCGACTTCGCCAGCTTCTCGGTCTCCCAGGCGAACTCGTTGGGCTTTGACCACGCGTAGGAGTCGGTGCACAGCCAGAAGCTGACGTTGGGCCTGGGCTTGATGTTCTTCGGGGGAACGATGGTGCCCAGATACGCCAGGGTATTGATCTTGGCGTTGGGGTAGTCGTCCTTGATGGAGTCAGCGACGGCATTGATGAACTGCAGCAGAGGCCCCATGTAGGTACCTTCTTCATCGATAATCTTCTTGCAGTTCACGCACTCGCAGTAGTCCTGCCAGTCGTTGGGCGAGACTTCGACAAACTCAGTGTCGGGCGCGGCCTTGAGGATGTCTTTGACCTTTCCCTTGATGATCCTTAGCACGTCCGGGTTGGTCATACACCACTGCATCGGCTGCCTCTTGCCTTTGAGTTCCGAGAAATACTCCGGGTGGTCCTTGAAATACTCGTCCGGAGGCAGGAGGGCGTTGAATGTGTGCACGAAGCCCCATATCCTCGGGTGGCCTCCCCATTCAAGTTTCACCGGCGCTCCGCTGCAGTATGTCCTGTTGCGCAGCGACCAATCTATATCCCAGGCATCCGCATAGTATGGGCTTCTGCGGTCCTCCAGCACTGGCCTGTACGAGCGCGGGACTGGGGTGAACCTGAGATTGGGGGACTTGGGGATAGTCTGGGTTCCCACGGCATACCACCTGCAGCCCAGATCTTCCTCCAGCAGGCTGTAGACGCCGTTGATGATGCCACGCTTCTTGCCGCCGGTGATGAATACCGCGCTGCCTTTTGTGGCGATGGAGTAGCCGTCGCGGCCGAGGTCGATGCGAGGCTTCGGCAGGCCGGACAGAAAGTACAGAGTGGTCTGCCCGATACTGATCACCTTGCCGGTAGACCTGAAGCCGGGCGTTTCCTTCACCACGGGGAAATCCGCCCCGGTCATCTCCTTGAGCCACATAGCCAGGTCGGCGGCGGCTTTCTCATCCATAGTGGTCGGGCCGGAGGATATCAGGATGGTATAGTCGGTCTTTCCCGAGGAAGCCAGAGTGATCGCCGCCGACGGCGCACCATTCGGCTTGAGGCTGTTCCTCCATCTTGGGTTGGCCTCCACGCAAAACACGCCGGTCGCACAGACGAACACAAGCGCCAGCGAGACCGCAGCGCTCCACAAATAACCGATCTTCACGATAAACTCTCCTTTGACTCTCAATTCTGCCTCACAGACGACAGGCTCAACACCTGCCACGTTGAATGATGAACTTGGTTTACCGGTCCACCTTCTTCAGTATGAAGTAACTGACTACCCCGATCAGAGCCATCGCCAGCATAAACAGCGGATACGAGAGCCGCCAGTTCTCGGAGCCTGTCATCATCGAGTACTCACTCATTCCCCCTACCCCTGCCAGCAGAGTGAGAGGCATGAATACTGTGGTGATGAACGTCAGCCGGCGGACTGTGGAGTTCATCTTGTTGCTGGTATTGGCCATCTTGTTGTTGAGCATGGACATATAGACCTCTATGAGGCTGGTTACTATCTCCCGGTAGGTCTCTGTGAGTTCAAAGAACTTGGAGAGGTGGTCGTAGATGTCGCGGTAGTGGTAGATGGCTTTGTCCTGGACGAACGGGCAGTCCTTGCGGCATATCTTCACCAGTATCTCCCGCTCGTGGAACAGGCTCTTGCGCAAGGCCAACAGGTCCCGGCGAAGACGGATGAGCTCGGCCGGGTTGAAGTCAACGGATTCGTCCAATATGGCGTCTTCCGCCGCGTCCAGTTCAACTTCCAGAGCCTCGATAGCCAGGAACTTGCGGTCCACAATTTGGTCGAGGATAACATGCATCAGGAAAGCCGGCCCCTGGCGCGCGTTCTCTATTCCCTTCTCCACCTCGCGCTCGATGCCATACAATGGGCACTGTGAGTCGCAGTCGTAGCCACTGACGGTAACAAGGAAGTCCTTGCCGATTATCAGATCGATCTCGAAGACGGAGAGCTTGTTTTCGGTGTAGTGGAAAGCGTTGAAGATGAGGAACGTGTTGCCGGGGAAGTCCTCGATCTTGGGGACCTGGTTGGTATCGGTGCAGTCTTCGATGGTAAGCGGGTGAATGCCGAACGGCTCGATCAGTTCGGAAAGCTCCTCCCGGGTAGCCTGGAAGTAATCCAGCCAAACAAACCCCGGCCCCTTCGAAGCCGCCACAGCCTCCTCAAGGCTCCCCAGCCGGTCAAGCTTGCCTTTGGGTGTCAGGTGGTAGAAGTTGGATTGGGACATATACGTTCCTTTCAGCGCGGTGCGGCAGTCGATACCAGCAGTTCCGCATTATCCACCCACAGCGCGAAGTATGGGTTCCTGGCATCCTTGTGCTGGAGGAGGATGAGGAAGGGTTTGTTGAAGATGAATGCTCTGGGAGGAGGACTGCCTGGGACCATCATAGCCTCAGACTGCACGACTGCTCCTGTCTCATCCATTCTGAAGCGCACCAACTGCCGCGCTACCACCAGGGGCAAACCTGTCTTTACAGGTTCGTTTTTCACTACCCGCCCCAGCAGTTGGTTATAGTCGGCTATCAGGTGGAAATCCACCACGGGAACCAACAGTCGTTCTCCGGAACTAAGTTCCGTTGGCTGCTGAGTCGCGACACGTTCCAACACATCCCGAATCGCATTAATCATATTCTGTTTCGGAGCAATCTTGGCGAGTATCAAGCGGTCGTCTCTGGCCAAAGTCTTCAGTTCGACCACAAACTCATCACTCTGACGACGACCGCCGTCTTGCCTGTAGTATAGTATTGTGACCTGGCTTGCCCTCTTCGTTACCAGTGTCGCTGGTACACCCCAAATTGGGATACCGAAACTATCTACTTTCTGACCTCCGAATTCCAGATTGTCGTGGAGCCGCTCGAAAGCCGTCTCAAACGGCAGACTCTTGAACAAGTATGCGTAGGTTGCCCAGCCAGCCGCACCTCCGAAATCCAGGAGTTCCGGCGACGCTTGCCCCGAGAACTTGCGCTGCAACTCATCCTGGATCTTCTGCTCGATGCCGTCGTCAATCAGACCAGCCATCGCGACATAGCTAGCATCATCGATATCAGCCTTGGTGGCGGTGCGTTTGTTGAGGATGTCTGCCATCGGGGATGGTGGCTGCATCTGCACCGGCGCTCCTATCAAGTCACAAAGCTCATTCCACGCAAGCTGGAACGTATCGCACCACAGCACGTTCTTCCCGGGCACGATCTTCTGCTCCAGATAGGGCGTAACGATGGTGGACTTGAGTTCATTCGCGTTGGCCTTGAGAGCCGGTGGCCCGGCGATCTGAGAGTGGGTCAGTTCTCGCGAAGCATCCCGGCGAGAGCAGGAAGTAACGCAGGTGAGTACGACGAATATGGCGGTCACAGAAAGCAGTATTCGCAGTCTCATGGCTTGCCTCCAGTAGAAACCAGCAACTCCGCATTATCCACCCACAGCGCGAAGTAAGGGTTCTTTGCGTTTTTGCGCTGGAGGAGGATTAGGAAAGGCTTGTTGAACACGAACTGCCTGGGGACAAAGTCGGGCGGTTCACCTGCCATAGGCATCCCCTCAGACTCCGATACAAGAGTCGCCCCAGCCTCATCGAGCTTGAAGTGTATCAGTTGCCGCGCTGCGGCCAAAGGCAGCCCAGTCTTCACCGGCTCGTTCCTGACCAGCCGCCCTAACAGCTCCCCGTAGTCCCGCGTTATGTCGAAATTGAGCACCGGGACCATCAGGGTTTCTTTACGCGACAGATGGTCTGGCCACTCTGCCTTACTGCGCCCCAGCACCTCGCGGATCGTCTCAGCGAGCGTCTCCCTCGGAGCGATCTTTGCCAGAATCAGACGATCATCATATGATTCGGTCCTGAGTCCGATGACAAACTCTGCGTTCTCCGAGCCGGTTTCTCCGCCGCCGGATCTGTAGTCGAATATCTCCACCTGGCTAGTCAGGTAAGGCAGCAGCTTATCTTTACGGTCCAGGTCCGTGATGCCGAAACTGTCGACCATTCGACCTTGGAATTCCAGATTGTCGTGACGTCGTTTGAAAGCATGCCGAAAAGGAAGCTTTTTCGAGAAATACCCGTAGGTTGCCCAGCCTACCGCAGCTTTGATATCCGGCAGCAGCTCCGGCGCAGCCTGGCCGCTAAACTTGCGCTGCATCTCATCCTTGATCTTCTGCTCGATTCCTTCGCTGATCAGCCCCGCCATCGCCACATAACTCGCATCATCCAGGTCGGCCTTGGTGGCTGTGCGCTTGTTGAGGATGTCGGCCATCGGGGACGGTGGGGCCATCGTGACCGGCCCACCTACTACGTCAGAGAGTTCATTCCATGCAAGTTGGAATGTGCTGCACCAGAGTATGTTCTTCCCCGGCACTATCTCTTGCTCCAGGTGAGGGGTGACGATGGTAGCCTTCAGATTGTCGGCATTGGCTTTCAAAGGCGGAGGTGCGCTGGGAGCACGGAACACGAAGTAACCCGCGGATGCCACCGCAAAGACCACGATTATCGCAATCAGCAGTATTCGAGTTCTCACCACACGGCCTCCCATATCACCATTGGTCCCGCTTACCAATACAACATAAGCCCATTATTATCCTGCTATTGGAACTGTGGACGTTGCCCCTACTCGCAGGGTTCCCGGTCCTATTCTGCTTTCCGCTCTCCACTTACCGCTACGTCCTGCTTCCCCTTGCATATCGCGCCTCGGGGCTATACAATCTCATAGTCCCCTGCGATAGCAGGGTATCCGGAGGATGGAACCTTGGATAGTGAGAAGACTGCGCCGGACTTCGTCACCTGCTCTCCGATGGAGGGGCTGAACCGCCCGCCGGAAATACTTTCAGTAGAAAGCGTGCGTGCAAGAGACCTGCCGAAGCAAGTCCGGCTGAAGGGACGGAACCTCCTGCCCGGGAGTAGTGTCATAATACATGTAGTAGCGGACTGTCGGGTCTCCTATATCGCACCCGACGAGATATTAATAGCGGTCCCAGGCAAGGTTCCTCCGGGGAAGTATGATGTAAAGCTGGAGAAATCCGATTGGATGGGAGACCCGCAGTCCGTGACCAAGCCAGATGGCCTGGTCGTGACACCGTGAGGACGGGGTAATTGTGCTAGAAGCTAACCCACAAACTGTCTCACTGGTCATTACGATTGTCGCCCTAGGGCTGACCATCTTCTTCGCGGTCTATTACGTCCGAACGAAGAAGCTGCTGGACGAGGTCTGGGCGGTGGACACTTACGACGCCCGCGAGTTGGGGCGAATGTGCACCGAAGGCTTCAATGCGATGGTGGAGGTGGAAGGAGAGGTCATCTGTGAGAACACGATGGACTCGCCCGCCGCCGGGATACCGTGTTGCTGGAGCAGGACCAGAGTATCGCGCGAGCGGCGAAACCGGAAGGGTGGGACCCATTGGGACAACGAGATGGATCTGAAGCTGTATGTCCCTTTTGACGTGAAAGACCAGACGGGGTCAGTAACGGTGATAGCCGAGAACCCCGATATAGATAGCATCACGGCTTGTGACAGAGTAACGATGCAGCGAGAGCCGTGGTTTGAATGCGTTGGTTTCTCGGACACAGGGAGATACAAGATAACCGAGGAAGTGTTTCTTGCCGGGGGCTATGCGTTTGTGCACGGAGAGGCAAAATGCATAGACGGTGTTGTGATAGTAGGGCCGCCGGAAGAGGGGTACCTGGACCCCGCGAGCAGGTTCTTCCTGATCTCGCGTCTGACCCAACCGGCGCTGGTTGGCCAGCGCGGCATAACGACAACAGTATGCTTCTGGGGGGCCATTGTCGGGTTTCTGGCATTTGTGGGAGCAGCGATCTCCCTTTGGATAAACCTGACAAACGGCGCATCCTTTGGACAATAGAGAGGAAACAGCAATATGCGAACTTGGATAGCTGTAATTGCAGGACTCCTGATCCTGGCCGGCCCGGTGCTGGCTCAGGGTCAGATACAGGCAACGAAGCCCGGAGCAGTGGCAGAGAAATACGCTCCCGGGAAAGTAATGGTGAAGATGAGACCAGCCAGAAGGGCGAACGGCGACACGGCATCGATCAATGCCGTCGCCGCTACACTGAGCGCAACCCTTGCCTCGGTGCCGTCGCTGGCCGGGGCAAGAGTGGAACGCACTCTGCCTATAAAGGGATGGGCGCGTGTCTCGCTGCCTGCGGGGACGTCCGCCGAGGAAGCCGCGAAGGTGCTGAGAAACCAGCCCGGTATAGGCTGGGCGGAGCCGGATTACTACATCCGCACCCTCGCCCTTCCCATACCCAACGACACCTACTTCTGGGACCCGGTCACGAGCGCCATGAAAATATACCACGACGACTGGACCGGATTCGGCGATGAGATCTTCTGGCCGTATATGTGGAACATGGAGATCATCAAAGCCTACGAAGGCTGGCAGATATTCCCCAACCAGTATTGGACATCCGCCACAAAGCCTTCCACGGCAATCCGCGTTGCCGTGATAGACAGCGGCGTTGACCCCGACCATCCCGACTTTGCGAACGCTGGCGGCACAAGCTCCAATATCGCGGAGGGTGGGCAGTTGGATCACGCTCTTGGCTGTCGCGTCTCCAATGGCGTGACTACCTATGGACCTTTGGCATTTGATGACGAGAACGGCCACGGGACCCACGTCTCCGGCATAATAGCGGCGGCAGGAAACAACAACGCTGGAGTGATCGGCGTCGGCTACCACGCGATCATAGTCCCCATAGGAGTCATGGATTCCACGGGACAAGGCCTCGACTCTGACCTGGCTATTGCCATTATGTATGCGGCTGACAATGGCATACCCATCATAAACATCAGCGCCGGCGCCACATCCTACTCAAACGTGATTGCTGACGCAGTGAACTACGCTTACTACAAAGGAAGCCTGATAATTGCGGCGGGTAACGAGTCGGGAGGGGGCGGCGGTGACCTGGGCCGCATCTACCCTGGCGCAAACAGCAAAGTCTTGTGTGTGTCGCCTACCGGAATGCTCGATGACTTCCCGGGTGGCGGCGCCTCGGAAGGCGGCTATGCCGGTTACGGTGATTACATCGGCATAAGCGCACCGAGCGGAAGCATGCTTGCTTTCCCGGTGGACTTCGGCGAGGGAAACTTCATAGACTTCCCGGAGCTTACTCCGGTATGGTCGACTGTTCCGTTTGACGGCGTCCAGGGGGATGCATGGGGTAACCCATACACCGGTGATTACGCGATGCTCTTCGGAACATCCATGGCTACACCGCATGTGTCCGGCCTGGCTGCGCTGTACACCGCATACAAAGGCCTGGACATCAACACCCGGGGCGGTAACCTTGCCATAGCTCAAGCTATACAGCGCGGCTCCGACACCCCTGGCGGCGGAGCCGACATCGGCTACAGCTACATGTATGGATGGGGCCGAATCAACGTTCCCAATACGCTTCAGGATATGGAGCCCAAGGGATCGCTGTATGGAAGCGTTACCGGACAGGTCTTCAAGGACGGTTTCCCGCAGAACGCTGTGACCATCCAGGTAAAGAACGGTGCGGGGACTGTAATCGGGGCAAGCAACACCCTGGACTACGGTTTCTACCGGATCCCGGCCCTCCCACCCGGCACCTACACCGTGCGGACCAATGTTGCGCCGGCGCTGGTTAAGGAAATAAAGAACGTCAAGATTGTTGCCGGCTGCGACACGACTGGAGCCGACTTCTACCTGGGCGCGCCCGATTTCCAGATGGATATCACGGCCTCATCCAGACCCGAGGTATCTCAGGACGTGCCCGGAGCCAATCAACTCCACGCGAAGTGGTGGTCGGTCGACCTGGAGTCGGGAATCTACCAGTATGAGACTGCCGTCGGCACTACCCAGGGTGGCACGAACATCCAGGGTTGGACCAATCAGGGCTGGCTCACTGAACAGACATTCGACACCACTGCGGCAGGTGGTGCGCCTTGCTATGTAAGCGTAAGAGCAACCAACGGCGCAGGGCTGTTGAGCGAAGTGGGACCGGTTGCAACAGCCGACACCACTCCGCCCACCGTGACCCTCAACCAGGCGGCGGCACAGGCCGACCCGACCAACACATCACTCATCAACTTCACAGTTGTGTTCAGTGAAGCTGTCACAGACTTCGCCACTGGCGACGTGACCATATCGGGGACCGCAGGCGGGTCCAAGACAGGTACCGTCACAGGCAGCGGCACAACCTACAATGTGGCTGTGACAGGGATGACAACCGCCGGCACGGTGATCGCGTCGGTCGGGGCGGGAGTTGCTCACGATGCGGCTGCCAACCCCAACACGGCATCCACCAGCACGGATGCTACCGTGGCATACGACGGCACTGCGCCGACGGTCACCATCAATCAGGCTGCAGCGCAGGCCGACCCGACCTCCACCTCGCCTATCAACTTCACGGTGGTGTTCAGCGAATCTGTCGCCGACTTCGCCACCGGCGACGTCTCTCTGTCCGGGACAGCAGGAGCAGCAACGGCAACAGTGACTGGCAGCGGCACAACATATAACGTGGCCGTGTCCGGTATGACCGGGCCGGGAACGGTGATCGCAAGCGTGGCGGCGGGAGTCGCTCACGACGCAGCGACCAATGCCAACCTGGCATCGACAAGTACCGATAACACCGTCACCTACAGCACACCTATTGCTCCCACAAACGTGAGCGTGACTCCATCCACCGGCGCGATACCGGCGGGGCCTGTGACGTTCACCACAGTGTATCGAGACACCAACGGCTACGCGGATATCCGCAGAGCATATCTGGCAATCAACGACTCGCTCCTGCAGACCAACTGCGTTCTGCTGATGTATGACCAGCAGCTCAACCGGGTGTATCTCAAGAACGATGCAAACTCCGCCTGGAGCACCGGCTATGCGCCGGGGTCGGCGATCACGCTGTCGAACACTCAGTGCGACGTCTCACTGGCGAGCACATCGGTGTCACACAGTGCGAATGACCTTACAGTGAACTGGCGGATCACCCTCAAGGCCCCGTTCGACGCCAAGCCGCTCAATGCCTATATGTATGTCCAGGATGTCGGTGGGCTGTACAGCGGCTGGGACAAGAGAGGGATCTACTACAACATCAAGCCGGAAGCAATCAGCATCACGCCCAACAGCGGCCCTATACCCAATGACACTCCGGCAACCCTGACAGGTGTCTTCCGCGACGCGAACGGCTCAGCGGACCTGAGGAAGCTCTACCTGCTGGTAAACGACACGCTGCTGCAAAGCAATGCGATGCTCGTTTACTACGACAAGGCGGCGAACAAGATCTACCTCAAGAACGACGCCAATACCAGTTGGGGGACCGGCTACGCTCCCGGCACAGCCGTGACCCTTTCCAACAGCCAGTGCGAAGTATATGTCGGGGACACCACTGTGTCCGCTGTGGGAACGGATGTCACGATAGTCTGGGCATTCAAGCTCAAGCCATCCGTGGCGGGGAAGAACCTTTGCAGTTGGATGTATGACGCCGACGCGGCGGGCGCGTTCAGCGGATGGAAGAAGGTGGGCACACACTACACGCCGGTAGCTCCCACATGCAACAGTGTGTTCCCGGCGACCGGGTACGTCGGCACGGCAGTCCCGCAGGTCTTCACGACCGAATATGGCGACACCAACGGCTATGCCGACCTTTATAGGTGCTACTTCCAGATGAGTGTGACCTCCAGCCAGGCGAACGCAGTGCTGGTCTACTACGACGCAAAGCTCAACAAGGTCTTCCTGAAGAACGATGCCAACACCGCCTGGAGCGTGGGCTATGAGCCGGGAACGCCGATCACGGTGCAGAACAGCCAGTGCATTCTGGACATCGGCAATACAACGGTCACACCAGTGGGCTCCGACATACTGATGATCGACTGGAGCATCACCCTCAAGGCTAGCCAGCTTGGCCTGAGACTATGCGAGCGGATGTTCGCCCAGGACCTGGAACTCCTCAACAGCGGGTGGAAGGTGAAGGGATACGTGAGAGCGAACTGAGTTTCTGCTCCACAACTGCTCATTCAAGCCCCCAGGCAAGTTTGCTTTGGGGGCTTTTGCATTGGGCACAGTTGACATCATTTTGTGGTATGATGTAATCACACGGAGGAGTGATATGGTTCGAACACAGATACAGTTGACCGAGGAACAAGCTCAACGGCTGAAGGCAGTCGCTAGGAAGAAGCGCGTTTCCCAGGCTGAACTTGTCCGCAGGTTTGTAGACAAGATGCTGCCGCTGGAGGAAACACGCAGTGACGAAGAGATACGGAGGCGTGCAATAGCCGTCGCTGGGAAGCTGAGATCGAGAACGGGGGATGTGGCTGAGCGCCACAATGAGTACCTCTCCGAGGCGTTCGACAGTTGAGCGTCTATATGGACACATCGGCTCTCATAACTATACTTGATTCCGCCGATCCCAATCATGAGGTTGCCCGAACGGCATGGGCAGAGTTGGTGGCGAGTAGGGAGCCTATGGTCACGTCCAGCTACGTTGTCGTCGAGACAGTCTCTCTGCTGCAGAGCCGCTATGGCTTGCAGGCTGTGCGGTGGTTCCAGGACGAGATGCTTCCAGTATTCGAGGTGGAGTGGGTCAACAAGGCTATGCATGACAAGGCAGTGAGCACAGTACTTGCCGGCTCACGTAGAGGACCGAGTCTCGTCGACTGCGTCGGGTTCGAACTAGTCCGGTCAAGGCCTGTGTCTGGCGTGTTCGCTTATGACAAGCATTTCGAGAATCGAGGGTTCGATCTCGTAGGCCAGGCGTGAGTTGCAGTATCGGGATCACTGAGAATGTGTTTTATGTATGCTGTCGTTATGTATACTTGACAAAATGGTTTTTCGGGGTATAATTCAGATTACGTACGAGTCTGCAGGTAGTGGCTCGGTATGCAGATTACGGGAATAAGTCGAGTCGTGAAGCGCTCGCAGTCAAGGAAAGCGAAGCTTTCTCGGAGAGCAACAAGCGGGGATGTGCGCGAGTTGGAACGACATTTTAGAATGGGTAGAGACTATGAAAACTCAGAAAAGTTCGTATTTGTCAGCGATGGCACGAGGATTGCGATGCGGCCTGGTGGCTCTAGTGGTTTTGGCAGTGCTGGGCTGCGCTGTTGGGGCTGGGGCAGGTGTGCGGCCCTATAACAAGTGGATTGCACCGGCGGGCGGCACCCTTCCGGCTGGGCCTGTATCGATCAAAGCCACTTACAGCGATGATGACGGCCCCGCGAACATCAAGAAAGCGTATGTCCTAATCAACGATTCTCTTGCGCAGAACGATGCGGCACTCCTCTATTACGACCACGCGGCTAATAAGGTTTACCTGAAAAACGATGCCAACACCAGTTGGGGAACTGGGTACGCTCCGGGAACGGCAGTGGTACTGGAGAACAGCCAGTGCAAGGTATATGTGGATCAGACTACTGTAACTGTCACGAGTGAAGCGGGGGTGTTGTTCAACGTAAGTTGGCGAATCGAACTGAAGAGCCCGTTCTCGAGCAAGCCGATCAACGGCTATATGTATGTCCAAGACTACAGCGGCCTTTCCGACGGCTGGGATATGATGGCGGTATACCACGCAGTCAAACCCGAAGTCGTGGACATCAGCCCCAACATCGGTGCGCTGCCAATAGATACAGAGATAACTCTGGTGAGCAGCTACAAGGATATCAACGGTTGGAAGGACATCAAGAGGTGTTATGTACTCGTAAACGACACGTTAAATATAGCCAACGCGGTGTTCCTGATGTACGACCTCGTTGCCGGCAAGGTCTACTTGATGAATGACGAGAACAGTTGGGGGACGGGCTACATTGCTGGGGCAGACGTCACACTCTCCAACTCTCAGTGCGAATTCTACGTGAGGGATATGACCACCGTGTCCTATGGCAGCGTGTTGTGGGTTCACTGGCCGATCAGGTTGAAGAATACGATGACAGGGAAGCTGCTGTCGAGCTGGATGTACGTTCTCGACTGGGCGGCCCTGTCTGACGGTTGGACCAAGGTAGGAATGTACTATGTTCCGGCTCTGCCGGTGTGCGTCAGCGTGCTTCCGTCATTCGGGAGTTTCGCGCTCGCAACCCCGACGACGTTCACCACGGAGTACGGGGACGACAATGGCTCCTCGGACATCCGATGCTGCTATTTCCAACTCAGTTCCACGTCAAGCGCGGCAGACGCCATTCTGCTGAAGTATGATGCGCCGCAGAACAAGGTATTTCTGCGCAACAACGCTAACACCAGTTGGGGTACGGGGTATACCCCAGGGGAGCAGATCAAGTTGGTGAACGGCCAGTGCAAACTCAACGTAGCGCAGACGGCTGTTACCGCCACAGGCCCGGATACCCTGCAAATCCAGTGGAACCTTACTGTCAGCGCCAACCTGGCCGGCCTGAAGCTGACCGAGCGGATGTACGTCGACGACGACTCACTATTGAAAAGCGGCTGGAAAGTTAAGGGCTACGTCACAGGGCAGTAGCCGGCGTCGCGGAATAGGCTGTCGCTTCGGCCCATTGACGAGGTGAGGACTGACATACTAACCGTGAATTACTTAGACTATCGACACGCCTACAATCGCTCTTGACGAGTTGCTGGGCTTGGTGTAACGCCGCTGGAAGCCCGGCAACGCTATGGAAACGAGCGCCCATGACTAGCAGCGACATAACGCAAAACCGGGTCCAAGTAACCGGGTTCGGTACAACCAGGCGAGTTGGAACGACATTCAAAAAGAGGGTAAAGGCTATGAACACTCAGAAACGTTGGTATTTGTCAGCGGTGGCGCGCAGATGGCGATGCGGACTGGTGGCTCTCGTGGTTCTGGCAGCGTTGGGCTGCGCAGTTGAGGCGGGGGAGGCCCCCCGAATCATGTATCTTAAACCGGCGGGCGGCCCCCTGCCGGCTGGGCCTGTAACGATCACAGCCAGGTACTTTGATCCGGACGGCCCCGATAACATCAAGAAGACGTATGTCTTGATCAACGATTCTCTTGCACAAAGCAATGCGGTATTCCTCTACTACGATCAGGCCACTAATAGGGTCTATCTGAAAAACGACGCCAACACCAGTTGGGGAACCGGATACGCTCCGGGAACGGCTGTGGTTCTGGAGAATAGCCAGTGCAAGGTCTACGTGAATCAGGTTAGAGTAACATGGTGGCTGGAAGGGGGGCGCTCGGTAGTTATCATAGACTGGTGCATCGAACTGAAGAGCCCGTTCTCTGGCAAGCCAATCAACGGCTATATGTATGTGCAGGACTACAGCGGCCTTTTCGACGGCTGGGATACGATGGCGGTATACCACGCAGTCAAACCCGAAGTCGTGGGCATCAGCCCCAACATCGGTGAGCTGCCGATAGACACAGATATCACTCTGCAGAGCACCTACAGAGACATTAACGGTTACCAGGATATGAAGAAGTGTTACTTGCTCGTCAATGACACGTTCAATCAGGCCAACGCGGTGTTCCTGATGCTCGACCGCGCTGCCAACAAAGTCTACTTGAAGAATGACGCCAATACCAGTTGGGGCGCGGGCTACATTCCTGGGACGGACGTCACACTCTCCAACTCTCAGTGCGAACTCCACGTGAGTGGTATGACCACATTGGTGCCTGAAGACCTCTCAGTAACGATTCGCTGGCCACTCAAGTTGAAGGCTTCGATGACAGGGAAGTTGCTATCGAGCTGGATGTACGTTACCGACTCAGCGGGCCTGTATGACGGTTGGACCAAAGTAGGAAGGTACTATATTCCGGCTCTCCCCGTATGCGTCAAAGTGCTTCCGTCATTCGGGAGTTTTGCGCTCGCCGCCCCGACGACGTTCAGCACGGAGTTTGAGGACGACAACGGTTCAACAGACATCCGGTGCTGCTATTTCCAGCTCAGTTCCACGTCAAGCGCGGCAAACGCCATTCTGCTTAAGTATGATGCGCCGCAGAACAAGGTATTTCTGCGCAACAACGCTAACACCAGTTGGGGTACGGGGTATACCCCAGGGGAGCAGATCAAGTTGGTGAACGGCCAGTGCAAACTCAACGTAGCGCAGACGGCTGTTACCGCCACAGGCCCGGATACCCTGCAAATCCAGTGGAACCTTACTGTCAGCGCCAACCTGGCCGGCCTGAAGCTGACCGAGCGGATGTACGTCGACGACGACTCGCTGTTGAAAAGCGGCTGGAAAGTGATGGGCTACGTCACAGGACAGTAGCCGGCGTCGCGGAATCCCGCGTCTTTGGCGGCTCAATCTGGTTGTGTCTTGTCTCGTGCAGATCGTGTTCGCTTTGTCGGCATGTCTGCCGGTGCCGGCAACGGGCCGCATCCGGGCAAAGTAGCAAGACACACCAGAATGTCTCACGGGTGAGTGTGCGAATAGAGTAGATGGCAAGAGTAAGTATCCGAAACAACAAGGAGAGCAAGCGATGAGCAGGGGGAAGCATCCGATCTACTGTATAGTTGCTGTTATTGTGTTGCTGGCGTGCGTTTTGTTGGGGACTATGCCGGCATCTGCTGCGGTTACTGAGCGCGTATCGGTCTCTGCCAGCGGTGAAGAGGGGAACGACGCCAGTATGGATTCGTCGGTCAGCGCGGATGGGAGGTTTGTAGCATTCGCATCGGCGGCCTCCAACCTTGTGTCGGACGACACGAATGCCGCCGCCGACGTGTTCGTCAGGGACAGGCTCACAAACTCTATCCAGCGGGTCTCTGTCTCTTTCGAGGGGGCGCAAGCGGATTCGGACAGCGGCAGCCCGGTGATCTCTCCGGACGGCAGGTACGTGGCGTTCCACTCCTGGGCGACGAACCTTGTACCGGGTGACACGAACGGCTATGTAGACGTGTTCCTCCACGACCGGAATACGGGAGTTACCGAGCGCGTATCCGTCCTATCCACCGGAGAGCAGGGCAACGACAGCAGCGACATACCGACTATCAGCGCGGATGGCAGGTACGTTGGCTTTGAGTCGTTCTCCACCAACTTCGCCCCCGATGACACTAATGGCGCTTGCGACGTGTTTGTTCGCGATATGACAACGGGTTCTATGCGGCGTATCTCGACTTCCCTGACCGGACAAGCGGGGAACGGCTGGAGTAATGGCGCGCGCATCAGCGACGACGGCAGTTGCATAGCTTTTGCATCTGCCGCTTCCGACTTGCTCATTGACGACTTCAACGATTCATGGGACGTGTTCGTCTGCGACTTGTACGGCGGCGACATCGAATGTGTTTCCGTATCCTCCGCAGGGCGCGAGGGAAACTCGACCAGCCAGGCTGGCAGAGTCAGCGCAGACGGAAGGTACGTAGCATTTCAGTCCCTTGCTTCCAACCTTAACGGCGGCGATACCAATCTGGGAATGGATATATTCGTTCACGACAGGCTTACCGGCACGACCGAGTGTGTCTCTGTTTCCTCCAGTGGGGCGCAAGGGGACTCCTCAAGCTACGAACCGTCGATCAGCGCGGACGGCAGGTGCGTTGCGTTCAAGTCAGAAGCCACCAACCTTGTTGCAGGCGATACGAACGGCAACCAGGATGTGTTCGTTCGCGACAGGCTCACCGGCATTACTGAGCGCATATCAGTCTCAACTGCCGGAGTGCAAGCGAACGGCGATTGTAATGGGGCAGCAATTAGTGGCGACGGCAGGTGCGTGTCCTACTGGTCCGATGCCTCGAACCTCGTCCCGGGAGATACTAACGCGGCGTATGACACATTCTTTCGGGACAGGTTCAGCAGTGGCTATACCCATCCGGAGAATGTGAGCATATCGCCGTCGGGCGGAACGCTCGGCGTCTCGGCTGCCACTCTGGCAAGCGCCTATCGCGATGCCAATGGATACACAGACATCAAGAAGTGCTACCTGCTCATCAACGACACGCTGACGCAGTCCAGCGCGGCGTTGTTCTACTACGACCGTGCGGCGAACAAGCTGTACCTCAAGAACGATGCCAACACAAGCTGGGGCACAGGCTATGCCCCGGGTACGAATGTCGCGCTGCAAAACAGCCAGTGCTATCTCTACGTGAAGGACACGGTTGTGAGTGGCAGCGGCAACAACCTTGTCGTCAAGTGGCGTATCGCTCTTAAGACCCCGTTCTCCAGCAAGTTGCTGAAGGGGTATATGTATGTGCAGGACTATAGTGGCCAGACCGACGGCTGGGAACAGATGGGCATCTACTACAACGTCAAGCCTGAAGTGGTCGGCATAACACCTTCAAGAGGTCAATTCCACATAGCGAAGAGTGCCCGATCGGTCACTTTCGCCAGCTACTACCGCGACCAGAATGGTTACCAGGACCTGCGTAAGTGCTATCTGCTACTCAACGATGCTCTGGTGCAGACGAACGCGGTATTCCTGTTCTATGACAGGGTGTCCAACAAGGTCTACCTGCGGGATGACGCCAACACCAGTTGGGGTACGGGCTATGCCCCGGGAACGTCTGTGTTCTTGGACAATAGCCAGTGCAGGGTGGAGGTGGGCCGCATCACAGTCAACGGCTCCGGCGCCAACCTCGCCGTTATCTGGTCTGTGCACCTGAATCCCGTGTGGCTGGGGAGCAAAAACCTGTACAGTTGGATGTACGCCACAGACTCCAAGGCCGAAGTCACAGGCTACAAGAAAGTCGGCACGCACTTCGACCCGATTGCTCCGGAGTGTCTGGAACTGTCTCCAAACAGTGGAACGGTCGACACGGGCGTCGAGACCCCATTCATGGCGCTGTACGAGGACACCAATGGCTGGGCCGACATCTACAAGGTATACATCCAGCTAAGTGTGACCTCCAGCCAGGCGAATGCAATTCTGCTGATGTACGACGCCAAGCTGAACAAAGTATTTCTGCGCAACGATGCCGGCACTAGTTGGGGATCGGGCGGCGTTCCGGGTTCAGCCACTATTCTGGAGAACAGCCAATGCAAGGTGAACCTGGCATCGTTCGGCCCGCCGCCGTGGTCAGTGACCGATACTCAACTACAGGTTTCATGGCCCATAGAGCTTAAGCCCAGCCAGATCGGCAAAAAGCTCTGCGAGCGATTGTTCGTCCAGGACAACGCTCTCCTGAGCAGCGGCTGGAATGTGAGAGGCTACGTAAAGGCGAACTGACCGCTCGGTGAGCCGTCGGCCGCAAGCGGCTTTGCGGAGTAATTCTGCGAAAGGTGAAGTCGAAACGAGAGACAGAGCGGAGCCGAAAAGAGCAGTATAAGGACAGAAGCCAAGAAGCCCCCTGGGATCGCACCCGGGGGCTTCTTCTTTGTCTGGTTTGACGACTCACCCCCATTGCGGTACAATCCCTTTGGTCTACTCTGTTTCCAATCTACACCTCGAGGCATAACCTTGGACATACTCAGGCTCGCCGTGACTGCGCCGCTGGTTGGCGCGATGATGTGGCTTTGCGCAAGCGCCGCGATGGCCGTGACTGTTGATTCACTTCCCGAAGCTGAGAAAGCTATTGCAAACGATGTCGACCCCTGGGGGCTGCCTTTCAGCGATCAGATCAGGCATTTTCAGGACGAGTTCAGCCGCTTCCAAACAACCAATCCGGGTGATAAGTCCTACGCCCTTGGCTGGGAAACTGGACTGCGCAAGGTTTTCCGGACCAAGTATTGGTTCAAGGGGAGGTTTGGCTCAACCGCAAAGCTCACCTGCGCCAGGAACGAGCATGAGAGTATTCAGATTGCAGTGATGCCGGATGTCGGCGTGTCGCTCAAGAATGTGAGGTTGGCGGCGTCCGCGCTTATAGGCAAGTCGGCCTCGATACCTGCACAGGCAGTCACAATCTATACTGTCGGCTACACAAAGACTTACCCCGCCGGATATCCGGTCAGCCATGTCGGGGACTGGCCCGACCCGCTCATTCCGGACAAACCTCAGAATATCACAGGTACGGACCTCGCGGTCTTCTGGGTTGATGTCCGCATCCCCAAAGGCGCGGCGCCAGGCAAGTATCGCGGCAGACTCACCGTGACCGCCGATGGCGCAGCCAGCAGGGAGTTTGCGCTGGAGGTTGAGGTTCTGCCGTTTGCTCTGCCGGACCGTGCGACGATGCCGATGGCTGTGTGGACCCAGAAGGCCTACCCATGGGGCGGGGAAATGAGCCAGGATGAATACGACAAGATGTGCCTGGAGTTCCTGGCGCACGGGATCGACCCGGTGAACTGCTGGGCGGCGTACACCGACCCGGACAAGCCGGAGTCCGGCGATGTTCGCATGAGGAAGTTCCTGGCTGCCGGCTTGCAGAAGTTCGATGTCCCGAGAGACTGGGTGAACAAACCCAGACTGCTGGAGCATCTGAAGGCAAAGGGTTGGCTGGGGAAGGCAATAGTCTATGGCGGTCAGGATGAGCCTCTCACTGAGGACTTCGAGAAGAATGTCGTGCCGGACACCAAGCGAATACGAGCCTTGCCCAACGCCCCCAAGGTCTACCTGGCCTCGGAGTATCACCACGGCATAGACAAGGGTACCGACATCTGGATGACCGACCTGTCTACCGGCGGGGGTATCGAGTTCGCAAAGAAGAACATCGGCAAAGCTCAGCTTTGGGCCTATTACTGCCACCTGCCGATCAACGTGTGGATGTCCCGGCCGCTGGTCGATGCTCCGAATATGCAAATCGACAACCCCGCCGTGGAGCACCGGCTGGCCTACTGGATAGCCTGGAAATACGGCATAGACGGCATGTTCATCTGGGCGGGGAACAACGAGTGGCACCCCTCCAACAAGGCCGACTGGGCCGACACCGAGTGGCTGCTCAAGCCCGCGACCGAGAAGATGGGCTTCCCATACGCCGGCCTGCACAACGGCAACGGCTTCCTGATATACCCCGGTGGGTATCCCAGCATCAGGATGAAAGTCATCCGCGACGGCCTCGAAGACTATGCCTACCTGCAGCTTCTAAAGAAAGCCCTGCCCAGGCTGAGCGCCAAAGACCAGGCAGAGGCGAAGCAGCTTCTGGGCGTGCCGACAAGCGTCCTGATGAGCACCCACTACTTCTCGAAGAACCCGGATGATATGCTGGCCGCAAGGTCAAGGATCGCGGCGCTGATAGCTAAGGCCAGGTAGAAAGAAGACGAGTTTTGGTATGCTTCGGCACGCTTTTTTCGCCGAAGCTTGTTATGCGGCAGGTTCGCGTCGGGGGAAAAGGCATCCCGACGCATAGTCATAACCCATCCTGCCTATCCTGTATATCCACGTCAATGGCTTTTCAAGTGCAAGGAGATAAATGTAATGTCCAAGGTTGATGTTTCGTGGGCGAAGGTGTCGCCCGATAGTGTTCCGGTGCTCAAGACCGAGGTCCCTGGGCCGAAGTCTCGGGAGTTGAACTCTCGCGGGATGAAGTATATGATCGGCTACTCCAGCCAGGTCACCCTTTGCCCGGTGGTGTTTGATAAGGGACATGGGGTCATGCTGACCGATGTTGACGGCAACGTCTACATCGATTTCTCAAGTGGTATCTACGTCACCACCCTCGGTCACTGCCACCCCAAGGTCAGCGAGGCGGTGGCGTTCCATGCGAAGAACCTGATGAACTGCCACGACTTCAACACACCCATCAAGGTAGAGTTACTGGAGAAGCTGGCGGCGATACAACCTTGGGACCTCACCGGAATTCAGCTTTACGACAGCGGGACGACTGCGGTCGAGGCGGCGCTGAGGGTTTGTCGGGCGGCTACCGGTCGGACTGAGTTCATCTCCTGCTTCATGGACTTCCACGGCAAGAGCGGGCATGCGGTGAGTCTGGCAAAGATGAACTCCACCAGCGGAGCGGGCCGGGCGCAGGGGTTCTACATGGTGCCCCGCCCCTATCCCTACCGTCCGATGTTCAAGAAAGCCGACGGCACAATCGACACCGACGCCTACATCGCGTTCTACGATGAGTTCATCACCCACGCCACCATCGACAACGTGGCGGCGTTCGTGCTGGAGCCTATCCAGGGCTGGGCCGGGTCTGTGTTCCCGCCCGATGACTTCTTCCCCAAGCTCCGCAAGTTCTGTGATGATCGCGGGATTCTGCTGGTGGCGGATGAAGTGCTCACCAGCATGGGCCGCACCGGCAAGTACTTCGCAATGGAGCACTGGAACACCAGGCCGGACGTGGTCACGGTTGGCAAAGGGTTCGGCAACGGATTCCCGGTTACCGCGATGATGGTCTCCGAGCGCTACAAAGACAGCATCAACAAGATATCCGCCTCCACCAGCTACGGCGGCAACCCAATGGCCTGCGCGGCAGCGCTGGCAAGCATAATTGCGCTGGAAGAAGAGGGCCTGCTGGAGAACGCGGCCGCGCTGGGTGACTACTTCGACAAGAGAATGGCCAAGATGCAAGCCGAGCACCCGATTATAGGCGAAGTCCGGGGCAAGGGCTGCCTGCTGGGCATAGAACTAGTCAAAGACCGCAAGACCAAAGAGCCATTCGCGGAAGCAGGCAAAGAAGTCTACCAGAGGGCATTCCGAAAGGGCCTGGCCTGGGTCCCCGCCGGCCACATCCTGAGAATGTCCCCGCCAATAGTAATGGAGCAGGAGATTGCTGCCAAAGGCATGGACATCATAGAAGAAGCCATTGGGGAAGTTGAGCGCGAGCACGGGTACTAGCCGCCAAGGTGTTTCGGGATTTGACAGGCTGTTGCAAAAGTCTGTCATGCGCAATAGGTATT
>CAZTAO010000016.1:0-47068 GCA_964611645.1 uncultured bacterium
GTGGTACATTTTCAAACCGCCGTAATTGGTACATTTTCACTCCGCCATTGACACTATTGGGCATTGATTCACCTCATAGACATGTTACAGGGAAAGGGTGTGGTGGCGCAATCCGATTGGCAGTGCGTTTTGCGTGTTGAACTACCCGCAATCACTGTGCTATACTAACCCGTGACTGACCGGCATTCCCTATGGGTGCTGCACTATGTGCGGCTTCCAAGGGAGTGCTTGATAATCGCTTTTCGAGCAATGTGAGCTAATCAAATGGAGGGCTACCAAGGGTGAAGGTCTCTTGTTCCAGGAAAGACCTCTACGAGGGTGTGCAAACAGCGTCCAGGGCAGTGAGTTCTCGAAGTTCCTTGCCCATACTTGGGCATCTGCTTGTGAGAACCGAGGACGACAAACTGAGGATCGCCGCGACCGACCTGGAGTTGGGTATGGAGTCGTACGTTGAGGCCAAGGTTCTAGAACCTGGTTCAATGACGGCCCCCGCCAAGCTGTTGGTCGAGATGCTGGCGTCTCTTCCGGAAGCGGACGTCTTGCTCGGGGCAGACGAAACTGACACTGTGACTCTTTCTTGCGGAGCGTCGGAGTTCGTGATAATGGGTCTTCCGCCGGAAGACTTCCCGCTGCTTCCTGAAGTTGCCGAAGACACACAGTTCTCCATCGATGCAGAGCAGTTGCGCCAGGGCATTCGCAAGACAGTTTTCGCGGCGAGTTCGGATGAGTCTCGGGCGATACTTACGGGGGTGCTGGTACAGGTCACTGAAGAGTCCGTGCGATTGGTCGCGACGGACACCCACCGCCTCTGTCTGTATGATGCCCCGGTGATGGAAGCCAGAGGCGCCGTGAACGCCATAGTCCCGAGCCGCGCGCTCAACGAGCTGCTACGTATGCTCTCTGACTCAGACGGCCCCATCAGCGCTACCATCTCCGCCACCCAAGTTATGTTCAGGGTGGGGGACAGCGTGCTTGTGTCCCGCCTGATTGATGGCCAGTTCCCGAATTACCAGAAGGTAGTGCCTACTGAACTCAACAGGAGATGGCTGATCCCTTCCGACCTGTTCCAGCAGGCTGTGAAGAGGGCCGAGATCGTGGCGCGTGACAACTCCCACAGAACCACGCTCAATACTCACGACGGCACGCTGTCGATCAACGCCGAGAGTCCCGGTGGAAGGGCGCAGGAGTCGGTGGAGCTTGTCCGAACTGGCGATGACCTTCGCGTAGTGTTCAACGGCAGATACATCCTCGACGTGATGAGCGTGATGGATGCGGAAGTGGTTGAGCTTGAGTTGAATGGAGAAGTCAGCCCGGCGATTCTGAGACCACAGGGTCAGGACAACTACCTCTACGTCCTGATGCCAATGCAACCCGAATAGGCAATATCAAGGGAACACGGTCAAGACTGGAGTAGTTAAGGCCGTGTTCCTTTATATACGATTACGTCTCAGAGTATTGGCCTCTGACAATCGCGTCGGCGACCCGCGCCACCCGCGACATCTCTCTCACATCGTGGACCCGAATCACATCAGCCCCATTGGCGATCGCGATGGCGACCGTGGCCGCCGTCCCTTCTATCCGCTCTTCGGGCGGCAATCCCCCAAGAACAGCCCCAATCGTGGACTTGCGCGATGTGCCCACAAGTATCGGAAGTCCGACACTCTTCAACTCCGCAAGCCTCCGAATCAGCTCAAGGTTCTGGGACACTGTCTTGCCAAACCCAAACCCGGGATCAATCAGCATCCGGCTCTTCTGAGCGCCGGCGGCGAGCAGGCGGGAAACGCAGCCGGAGAGGAACGCCGAGACTTCCAATACCACATCCTCGTATTGCGGCTTGTGGTGCATATCATGTGAGCTTCCAGGGATGTGCATGAGTACCGCGCCACACTTGGTCTCAGCCATGAGATCCGGCATCTGTGGGTCGAAGGTGGCCGCGCTGATGTCGTTGATGATGGTGGCTCCACACTTCAGGGCTTCCCGCGCAACTGCGGCTTTGTAGGTATCTACCGAGATGGGCGCACAGGTATTCCCGGCAAGGAGTTCTATAATCGGAATCACGCGATGTAGCTCCTCTTCCACTGAGATGCGGGCAGACCCCGGCCTTGTGGATTCACCGCCGATGTCGACGATGTCAGCGCCTTCTAGGAGCATCTGCTGGGCGCGGTCGAGTGCCACCTGGGGAGAAACGAAAAGCCCCCCATCGGAAAACGAATCAGGGGTCACGTTCAGGATCCCCATGATGAGGGTCTTCCGGCCGATTTGGGCAAGAGTCTGGTCGAGAGCGGAATATCCGGACATATCAAGATCCCTCGCAGACTAGCCCGTGGTCGTCAGAGCGAAGAGCATTTCGTTGGCCGAGACGATCTGCTCCGGGTAGGCGTCAGACGCTTGGGCTATGAAGAGCCTGAGTTCTCTGACCGTCAGTTCCTTGTGGCCCAGTCCGTTGAGACACACCGCCAGGTTGAACCTGCACTGCACATCCTGGGGGTCTAATCTCAAGGCCTGTCGGAAACAGGATACGGCTTCGTAGAGGTCATCACTGCGCTGGTAGGCACAGCCGAGGTTGAAGTGAACGGCGGGGTCATCCGGCGCCAGAGCCGCAGCCCGCGATAATTGCTCTATCGCACCGGGAATTGCGCCGGAATTGAGGAGGGCCACACCATAGTTGGATCGGATATCGGCAGAGTCGGGTGCGGCCTCGACTGCCTCTGCATAGGTCGCGCTAGCCTCATCCACACGCCCAAGTTCCTCAAGCGCCAGCGCGAGGTTATACATTACCGTCACATTGGCGGGGTCTTTCTGGAGTGCGCGGCGGAATGACTCCACGGCCCTCTCCGGCTTGCCCAGCATAATGAGTTCAATGCCTCGCTCGCCGAAGTCCACTATGTCGTCCATCCCATCGGGCGCGCTCTGCTGCTCAGGCTCCGGAACAGAGACCGGGGCCTCAACAACCGGTGGCGCGGGGGGCTGCTGCTTCGGCTTCTCGGCGTCTTCCGGTTCATCGCTGCCGAAAGGCCAAACAGTGAGCGCTAGGGCTATGGCGATTGTTATCAATATCCAGCTCATTCTGTGACTAGCTGCCTCTCAATACTCATCCGAAAGCTATCTTACCCGCATTTGCCCGGCAAATGCAAGCCGGGTCATCGGGAGTCGATCTTATCGTGTGGCAGACGAGGTCAACAATGGCCGCATTTGCTGCGGAGATTGATGCTCGAACACTATCGTGATCCACGTTACCGTGGGCCAGTCCCGTTCCCAGGTTTGTAACAAATGCCATTGCGCCGTAGCAGATACCTGCTTCACGGGCAAGGATGCACTCGTGGGCATTGGTCATGCCGACAACGTCCGCTCCCCATGACGCAAATAGCCTCACTTCCGACGGCGTCTCGTAACGTGGCCCGCTGACTCCAAGATAGGTGGCGTGAGTCCCGGCGCCGGCCCCGAGCCTTTTGCAGGAGTCCGAAAGGCCCCGGCTCAGACTGGGACAGTAGGGCTGGGAAAGATCAGTATGGGTGAACGCATCACCGATCTCCTGCGAGAATGTTGCCGGCTGGCCCTTTGTGAAATCGATCAGATCAGTGAGGACAACCATATCGCCGGGTTGCAGGTTGAGAGTAAGAGAGCCGACGGCACACACGCCGATTACTCGGTCGACACCGACAAGCCTGAGCGCCGCTATATGCGCCCGGTGGTTGATCAGGTGTGGAGGAGTGAGACGCCCGGACCCGTGACGCGGCAGAAAGAGAATATCCAGCCCGCTCAGAGTGCACTCGACAAGCTCCACGGAGCCATATCTGGTGTCAACTCTGCGGCGATTTCCGCTCATCAGTTCAGGCGATTCATCAAGCCCTGTTCCGCCTATCAGCGCAACAGACATAGTCTCCACTCCGGCAGGGGACAGCGCTGCTCACAGCAACTTAAGCTGTCAGCGAGGTTTAGGTTCCCCCGTTTGTAGTATAATACTATAGCGTGATATAGAAACTCAATTGAACGCCTCGCGTTACACGCCTCGTCTGCGACACGCATGGCCGGATAATACACAAAGGGAGGTGCAGTTTGAACCAGCTTGACCTTGAGATTGGTATTGTTGACCATACGGGTGTCACGGTTCTTGAACTCGCCGGAGAACTGGACGCATACACATCAGAACAGTTTAGGGAAGAGATACTGTCGCGCATAGACGCCGGTCTGAGGCTGGCAGTAGTAGACTTCCTGAATGTCGAGTACATTGACAGCTCCGGCTTGGGAGCGATGGTAGCGGCTCTCAAGCGCATCAGCGAGCGCAATGGGAGGATATATGTAGTCTGTGGCGAGTCCCAGGTTCTAAAAGTCCTGCATATAACTGGTCTGAAAAAGGTGTTCCCTGTGTTCCCGGACAGGGACGCCGCAGTTGCAGCTATCCACAAGGATGATGCCGAATCCGAAGGAAAAGCCAGTTCGACGGAGGCCCAGTAGCTTGGTGGATGAACCCAAACTTACCGAAGAAACACGTGCTAACGAGCTCGACCTGAGTGAGGAAGTAAGGTGGCTGAAGAGCCAGAACCTCCGTCTGTTTGACTACCTGCGTGAGTCGATGAACAAGATTCGCCCTGCCTACGTGGGAACCTATCCTCCCACAGAGTGCGGAATTGCCACATTCACCAAAGATGTGGTGATGTCTGTGGCGAAGTTCACCCCGTTCTCCAGACCCAGCGTTATAGCTGTCAGTCGGGAGCAGGAGACGGAGGCTTACGAGCGGCGAGTGAAGTTCAAGCTCATGCAGAACCGCAGGCAGAGCTACCTGGACGCAGCCACGTATGTGAACAATTCCAGCATCGACGTTGTCAGTGTGCAACACGAATACGGCATCTATGGCGGCGATGACGGAGAGTACATACTGGATTTCGTGGAAGCGCTGAAGAAACCTGTGGTAGTCACGCTGCACACAGTACTTCAGAACCCCAGCCCGAACCAGAAGCGGATCATACAAGAGTTCGCCAGACTTGCAGGTTGCCTTGTTGTGATGGTAGGGGTGGGGGAGCGCATTCTCAATGAGGTCTATGGGGTCAGCTCTGAGAAGATCAGAATTATCCCGCATGGCGTTCCGAATGTAAAGATGGTTTCGTCCAGTGCGGCAAAAAATGGTCTGGGCTATGGCGGCAGATATGTCATGTCCACCTTTGGGCTTCTCAGTCGTGGCAAGGGTATCGAGGACGCCATCAAAGCCATGCCTGCGATAGTTGAGAAGATACCCAATGCAGCGTACCTGATTCTCGGCGAGACGCATCCGGGAGTAAGAAAGCACGAAGGGGAGTCATATCGCAATTCGCTGATAGAGCTCGTGCATTCACTGGGAATGGAGGAGCACGTCAGCTTCAACAACAGGTACCTGGCCCTCCCACAACTGATTCGATATCTGAGCGCGACGGACGTCTACATCACTCCATATCTGGGCAAAGATCAGATAACCAGTGGCACACTGGCATACGCACTGGGATGCGGCAAGGCAATTGTCAGCACGCCTTACCTGTATGCCGAGGAGACGCTGTCCGAGGGTAGGGGATGCCTTGTCGATTTCAGGTCTCCGGACCAGATTGCGGAGGCTGTCAGTCGAATACTTACTGACAAACCCTTCAGGAAGAGCCTGGAGACTGAGGCATATTCGTACGGGCGCCGGACCACGTGGTTCAACGTGGCAGTCGAATACCTCGACATGTTCTACCACGTCTGCAAAAGCTCTTGACCAAAGGAGGTCACATGGCGTATCCGCCGATAGTCTTCGAACACCTGGAAACGCTCACTGATTCCACAGGTGTTATTCAGCACGCGATTTTCTCGATTCCCAACCGAAGGTCAGGATACTCAACCGACGACAACGCGAGGGCTATGGTTGCGGCTGCTATGCAGCATCAGCGGACGCAATCGCGGCCTCTGCTCAAGCTCATCAGCACCTACCTGAGTTTTATGCATTACGCTCAGACGCCCACAGGCCACTTCCACAACTTCATGTCCTACGACCAGGTATGGATGGACGAGGCCGGGAGCGAAGACTGCCTCGGAAGATCGCTGTGGGCTTGCGGCTTTCTGGCCCAGGCAGAGCTTCACCCAAACGTCAAGATAGTCGCGAAGCAGTTGTTCGACAATGCGGTCAAGTGGCTGCCGTTTACTCACAGTCTCCGTGCAATGGCCTATGCCACCACTGGCTGCTGCCACTACCTCTCGGCCCATCCCGAGGCCGACGACGTCAGGGACATGGTGAGAGATGTTGGGCGAGAGTTGTGTGAAAGATACGAGGCCAACGCAGGGCCGGGGTGGGGGTGGTTCGAGGACATCGTCACCTATAACAATGCTTTTGTGCCCAGATCCCTGCTTCTGGCCTATCGAGAGACCGGCGAAGCTGACTTTCTGCGCGTCGGGGAGGAATGTCTCGCGTTTCTGACTGAAGTCTGCGTCAAAGATGATATCCTTCAGCCCGTGGGATGCGACGGCTGGTATACGAGGGGAGAGGACCGCGCCGACTTCGACCAGCAGCCAGTGGACCCGATGGGGCATGTGCTCGCCTATATTACCGCGTATGAGCTGACCTCAAAGAAGGACTACCTCCGCCTCGCCAAACTGTCCTACGAGTGGTTCTTCGGGCGCAATGTTCTGTCGTATTCGCTATATGATCCTGTTACAGGCGGGTGCTACGACGCCCTCACCCAGAATGTCCCTAATCTCAACCAGGGCGCCGAATCGACCATCTGCTGCCTTCTCGCACAGCTTGCAGCAGAGCCTTACCTCAATCTCATGGCGACAGAGTGATTGACGTGCAATATATGCGGTGCTATACTTAGTTCTGGGCAATCACCTGAGTGTTTGCCTTAGGAGGTGTGGGCGTGCCTAAGAAGATCCTCGCCGTAGACGACGAAAAACACATAGTCCGACTTGTTCAGGTCAACCTTGAGAGAGCCGGCTACGAAGTCGTGACCGCCAACGACGGGAGAGAAGCGCTTCAGAAGGTCAAGGACGAACAGCCGGACCTCGTGGTTCTAGACGTCATGATGCCGTACATGGACGGTTTTGAAGTGCTTCAGAGCCTGCGAAGGAACCCCGAAACAGCGGATATTCCTGTGATAATGTTGACTGCAAAAGCGCAGGACGCTGATGTGTTCAAGGGATGGCAATCCGGTGTTGATTGCTACCTGACGAAGCCATTCAACCCGATGGAGCTTATCACGTTCGTCAAGAGAATATTCGATTCACTTGGCGGTCAGGCTCCAACGGACAAACGCTACGAGATAAACCTCTAGCGATCCGATGGTTGAGTTGAACTGATTCGCACGAGAGAGCCTTTGGCTTGATGCTTTCACTGCGGCAGACCCGGAACTCTGCCGCAGTCTGGTAACATTACTCTTCAACCATCTCGACAACGGAGACGACAAGTGAGCTGTGAGAACAACAAAATGCTGGGCCTGTGCGTAGGCGCTGCTATGGGAGCATTGGCTGCAGTTGCGATCGCCGGCATCTACGTGTGCAGAAAACGCTGTACAGCCCCGGACCAGGAAGATCTGCCCAAGGTATTGGAAGAAGCCCACAAGACGGTGCAACGCCTCACTGAAGCCATCGAGTCCATCAAGTCCTAGAACGCCCCGCTGCGGAGATGCGCGCACGCAGGGGACCCTCTTGGGTTTCAAGCATAACGCACGATAAGATATGTTATGTTAACTACGGCCTGTAGATCCGGAGAGTCTGCTCCCCCGAGACGTCCTCACATCCTGATGTTGACCGCTTCCCCGTCCAGCGAGCATGTTCCATCACCGTTGACGCCCACAATGCGAGTCTGGTAACCAGATCTCTCGATCAGCACGGAGCCGCACTTCGGGCAGCGCGTGTTCTGCCTGGTGGTGTTTGCGTTGCCGATGTAAACGAACCTCAATCCCTCAGATTCCGCGATCAGCGCGCATTTCTCAAGAGTTTCGAGCGAAGTCGCTGGCGCGCTGGTCAGTTTTGCCATCGGGAAAAAACGCGTCAGGTGCCAGGGTGTGTCTGGCCCCAAGCCCTTGACGATCCACCTGGCTATGCCGCGAACAGTGCCCTCAGAATCGTTCCAGCCCGGGATGACGTTTGTCACGCATTCAACGTGCATCCCCCACTCCACCTTAGCCATCTCAGCGACCTCCAGTATGCCATTGACGCCGGTCACACCTATCAGGTCGTGGTAGAACGAATCATCCAGGCTCTTGATGTCGACCCTGTAGACGTCCAGATATGGGCCTATCATGTCAAGGCATTCCTTCGTGGCGAAGCCGTTGGTGACATAAGCCGTGTATAAGCCTGCACTTCTGCACGCTTTAGCGCAGTCGAGCGTATAATTCAGCCAGATTGATGGCTCATTATACGTCCAGGCCACTCCTTCGCAGTGGCTGGCCCTGGCTGCGGCTACCAATTCCTCAGGCCCAAAACCCATTCGGCAAGCTCTCGTGCTTTCCAAGGGGGTGTCGTAGGCGATCTCGAAGTTCTGGCAGAACTTGCAGCGGAAGTTGCAGCCCAGCGTGCCGACCGAATAGCACAGACTGCCGGGTTTGAAGTGGTAGACAGGTTTCTTCTCAATTGGATCGGCTGCTGCTGAGGATATGACTCCGTAGATGGTAGTGTAGAGGCAGGAGTCGAGGTTGACTACGGTTCCGCAGAACCCTACCCCACCCTCCGATATGAAGCATCTGCGTTGGCATACTCCGCATCGCAGGCGAGTCCCAGTAGTATCGAAGAGAGGAATCGGACGCAACGCGCCGTGTTCTCTGAGCGACTGAATGGACTTGTCTTGGTCTGTGAGCTTCATCGAACGGGTGGCGAGCCGTTACCGCGCCTACTACTCCTGGGACAGGCTCGCCTTCTCCAGAACGGATTCCAGCATGAAAATGGGAGCCTTGGCGCGCAGTGCGAGGGCTATGGCGTCGCTTGGACGGCTGTCCACGGTAAGCAGCGCCTTGCCGGAGTTGACTGATATCTTGGCATAATAGGTGCCGTTCCACAGGTCGTCTATCAGTATTCGCTCGACTGTCCCGCCCATCCTCTGGATGATTGAGTTCAGGAGATCGTGCGTAAGGGGCCTGTCGGCGTTCTGGCCCTCCAGTGCAAGGGAGATTGCCATCGCCTCAAACCTGCCGATGACGATCACGACAGTGCGCCCCAACTCGTCGCGCACAAGCACAAGAAAGTCCGGCGCCGGGTCCTCGGGGCTGGCACGGTGCTCGTACACGCCAGCCACGGTGACCAAAGCCTCGCGCTCGTCAGCCAATGCCTCGTTGTCGTCCTCGCCAAATGGGTTGGGCAGACCTTCCGGGCCGCCCTCTATCGGAAAATCCTCGCTCACAGCGCAACTCCGGTCAAATCGGCAATCATCTCACTGTATTCTTACCCAGTCCTGACGATATGGGACCTAGTCTACGTCGTTATTCTTGAGCGTCTTGTCGACGATCGCAAGGAACTCCGCGTTGGTCTTCGTATGCTTCAGACGGTTAATTAACAGTTCGGTTGACTCTATAGTATCCAGGGCGGCCAGAATCCGCTGCAGGTGCCACACTTTCTTCAACGTACTCTCATCGTGCAGCAACTCGTCGTGCCTTGTGCCGGAACGCTTGATGTCGATGGCCGGGAAGATGCGTCGTTCCGCTATGTTGCGGTCCAGCACCAATTCCATGTTGCCCGTCGCCTTGAACTCTTCGAAGATCGCATCGTCCATACGGCTTCCAGTCTCAACCAAGGCTGTCGCGATAACCGTGAGGCTTCCGCCGCCTTCGATGTTTCGCGCCGCGCCGATGAATCTCTTGGGCCTGTACAATGCGCTAGGGTCCAGACCACCGGAGAGTGTGCGGCCGCTGGGGTTGACTGTAAGGTTAGACGCGCGCGACAGCCTGGTAATGCTGTCCAGCAGCACCACAACGTCCTTGCCGGACTCCACAAGCCGCTTGGACATCTCCAGAACCATGTCGGCCACTCTCATATGGTTCTCAGGCGGCTCATCGAACGTCGAGCTGACAACAATCCCGTCCACCGACCGCTTGATGTCAGTGACTTCTTCGGGCCGCTCGTCAATCAGCAGGACAATCATAACCACGTTAGGGTCGTTGGCTGTGACAGAGTTGGCGATTGTCTTCAGGAGGGTGGTCTTACCGGCCTTTGGAGGAGCGACTATCAGACCGCGCTGGCCTTTGCCGATGGGCGCTACGAGGTCGATCATCCGGGACGCGTAGTTCTCGGGCACAGTCTCCAAAATGAGCTGCTCGTTCGGGTATATCGGGATCAGATCATCGAAGTTGCGCCTGTTGCGCGCAATTTCCGGGTTGATTCCGTTAACACCCAACACTCGAAGCAGGCTGTAATACTTCTCCGAATCCTTGGGAGGACGCACGTGACCCGCGACCATATCTCCGGTCTTCAGACCAAAACGCTTGATCTGCGATTGCGAGACGTATACATCTGTCGGGGTTGGCGAGAAGTTCGCGTGTCGCAGGAACCCCCACCCGTCCGGCAGAATCTCAAGCACGCCCTGGTCGTACATCAGGCCGTTGGCTGTGGCGCCGGCTTTTAGAATCCGGTAGATAGTGTCCTGTCTTTTCAGGACGTCGGACTCGATGTCCAGCGAACTCGCTATCTCAGCAAGCTCTTCAGGGGTCTTTTTCTCAAGTTCGGAGATTTCCAGAAGCTCCAAAGTCGTCACCTCATTGGGATGTGCTACGCCGATCCGTTATGGGTATTGCCGGCGAAAGTGGATGCAAGTAGAACGCGCACAGATACATGTCTGGCAGCGTACAAAAATAGCAATGGGATTATCGTAAAAGGCTTTGATGGAATGCCATGTTCTCGCAGGAATGCTGCAAAAGGCTAGCAGAGGGCCGTGTCTGTATATTATTATACCCAAGTGTTTCGCGGTTGTCCAGTCAAAAAGCAAGCGCCGCGAGATGTTCTTCTCAGAAAGCCGGTGTGTGGCAACGAGGAGAACCGGAATTCCGCAAAGAGCAAGGGCCTGTATTGGATATGTGACAACGAATACAGGCCCCGGCATAGATCGTTCTGGTTGTTACTCTGCCCCGACCGCCTGCAGCCAGGCTTTCGCCAGCAGTGCGTTCCCGGCGGCTGTGAGGTGCACACCGTCAGGCGACCAGTAAGCCGGCTCCTGCATTGTGGAGACATCAGCAAATGCGCCATCCATGGCTATTAGGCCGCAGGAGAACTCCCTGGCGAGGCTCCTGACCACCTCGATCTCCTGCCAGAGTCTGGCTCGTATCTCGTCGTAGTTGTCGCTCACCGGCAACAAGAACGGCTCAATGAGGATAAGTTCGCAGTCCAACTCCTCGCGAACCCGGCTAACGATGTTCCTGTATGACTTCTCATAGACTGCAATATCCATGCCGGCGTATGCATCGTTGATACCGATCAGGATACTCATCAGTTTGGGTTTGAGCTTGATGCAGTCGGCGTCCCACCGCGCTTCGAGGTCGGTGACTTTGTGCCCACCGATTCCCCGGTTCACAAACTTCAACCGCCTGAATGGATGCGACGCGCTGAACATAGCCGCAGCCATGTTCGCATAGCCAAATCCCATGCTTGCGCCGTCTTCTCTGTTTCTATCGGCATCCGTGATGCTGTCGCCCTGGAAGAGGACAAGGTCATTGTCTGCTAGGTCGTAGATCATTGCGTGCTCCATAGTAGATTATTCGCGATAGAGGTGTTGCGGGTGTTTATGAGCGGCGAACGGTGATCAGGTTTTGCCAGTAGTAGTCCCGTGTGAGACTGTCGATTGCAACTCCACCCTTGGATGCGCTGCAGTGGATGAACTGTCCGCCGCCGATGTACATTCCGCAGTGGTCGATGTAGGAGTTCTTGCACGAGAAATAGAGCCTGTCGCCCGGTTGGATCTGATCCAGAGGAACAGGACTCCCCACCCTTGCTTGGGTCCGGGCAGTTCGAGGAAGAGAGACACCATTTCTGGCGAACACTTGTTGCAGGAATGCTGAGCAGTCAATCCCTCGATTCGGGTTGTTCCCCCCCATGATATATGGGACGCCTGAATAAGCCATAGCGGTAGAGATAAGCGCCCCTGCCCTACCGTAGCCGCCTCTTGAGGCATAGTCCCCACGGCTCTGATCGGCAACCAGCAGGTAGTCGGTAAGCTTGACGTGTTTGCTCTCCAGCCAGCCGGTCCAGCCATTGGCCATCAGGATTCCGTACCACCCACCCTGGTGACTGACAATGGCAACCGGGGTTCCCTTCTTGGCGGCGCTGTAGATGCGGTTGCTGCGGACGCGGTTCCTGTAGATATTTGCGTACGCAGATGATATAACGCCTATCTGGCCCACTTTGGGCGCCTCAGGCTGCTGTGGTTGCGCAGGAGTGCGTGTGGTAGTCCTTTCGGAGGCAGTTGGTTGAGAGACAGCGGGAGGTGAGAGTTGCAGGGCTTCATGGGGTCTCCCTGCTGGGGTGGAAGTCTGTGGGCCGTCGAGCGCAATGGTCAGCACCTCGCCGTCGGCCATGGCAGATGAACTCCACGAAATGGCTACAGAAAGCAACAAAGCAGCCATCAGCCAAACCGCCCGACGGGGCCTCAGCCTCACCAAAACACCCTCTAGCACCAGCACAATACCTCCGCTGAGATCCATTGTAACACAACCGACAGGCTCATTCAAGCCAATCGGGGCCTAGAAAACGCATTCCATGAGTGCTCTGAGCCGGGTTGGTGTATACTATTACAGGCGAGGTTTGCCGTCTCTTGGAGGGTGTATGCAGAATACTTTACAGTCGTTGTGTGACAAAGCCATCAAGATGGGAGCGTCTTTCGCGGACGCGAGGATAGTCTCGGAGGATACGACATCCATCGTTCGCCAGGACGGTCGAGCGGACAAGCTCCAGAGCGCGTCATCCTACGGCGTCGGGGTGCGCGTGCTGGTTGACGGCGCTTGGGGATTAGCTTCGTCCGCGCCTTTTGATCAGCAGGTCGTGACCGACACCCTCGAGGCCGCGATTGCGATGGCCAAGGCGTCTTCCGAGCGTTCCGAGCGCGCATCAGTGGCTGAACTGCCGCCTGTCGTGGATTCTGTTCGAGCAGCCTGCAAGACGGACCCAAGATCAGTAAGCATCGACACGAAGATGCACGCGCTTGAAGAGCTGGAAACAGCCGCAGCTTCCGCGGGGCAGGGAAAGATCGTCAACACCATTCTGAGCTACTACGACCGCGTTCAGAAAGAGACAATCGCCAATTCCCGAGGCACATTCGTCGAGAACGAGTCTGCAAGAACGCTCCTGAGCGCGATGTATGTTGCCAGAGACGGCTCGGTTGTGCAGAAAGGTCGAGCCAGGATAGGAAGACTGGGTGGGTTCGAGGTGGTTGAGGCCATTGATCCGGCTGAGTTCACGGTGAAAGCCGCCGCGACTGCTGTCTTGCTGCTCAAAGCCGCTCCCCCACCCGCCGGCAGGTTCCCAGTGGTATTTCATCCCACGGTTACCGGGCTTCTTACTCACGAAGCTATCGGCCACAATGTCGAAGCAGACCATGTTCTGAACCACATGAGTATAGTCGAAGGCAAACTCGGAGAACTCGTGGCCAACCCACTCGTGACCATAGTCGATGATCCTACCGTGCCAGGAGCATGGGGCTCCTACAGCTACGATTCCGAGGCCACACCCGCGCAAAGACGGGTTCTCATCGAGAATGGCATCCTCAAGGGCTTTATGCACAGCCTCGAAACGGCTTCCAGGCTGGGGTTCACCCCCAACGGATGCGCGAGGGCGCAGAGCTACGACTGCAGGCCCATTGTCCGGATGAGCAACACTTACATAGAGCGAGGAGAGTCGACATTCGAGGAGATGATTGCCGGCATTGACCTGGGTATCTACCTGAAGTCCGGGGAGCACGGATATGTGTTCTGTGAGCGTGGGCAGTTCACCTGTCACGCGGCCGAAGCCTATATGGTCCGAGACGGAAAGCTTGCCGAGATGCTCCGCGACGTGTCGGTCGTTGGACTGACCCTCGAGACTCTGGCCAACATAGACGCGGTCGGCAACGACTTCTACCTGGGGATGCCTGGCATGTGTGGCAAGTCCGGGCAGGGCGCTCCCGTGGACAATGGCGGTCCTCACATTCGTATAAAGGAGCTTGTGGTGGGTGGGCGGTCCTGAGCTTCTGCTTTTGACTACTCAGGCCTGCGTGGTATAATAACACGCCGCGCCCAAGACGCTCGTTTCGGCTCGTCTGGGATGCGTCGAGTAACAACCCGTTGTGAACAGGAGAATCCCCAATGCTGCGTATTGACAGCAGAGGCGTTGACCAGGTCCGCCCCATCAAGATAACCCGACACTACATCAAGTATCCCGCCGGTAGCTGCCTCATCGAGTTCGGCGACACCAAGGTGATATGCACTGCATCCATTGAGGACAGGGTCCCGCCGTTTCTCAAAGGAGCCGGGCAGGGATGGGTGAGCGCGGAGTATGGGATGATCCCGGGATCTTGTGATACCCGAAACCAGAGGGACATCAACAAGGGCCAAATCAATGGCCGCAGCCAGGAGATACAGCGTCTGGTTGGCAGGTCGATAAGGTCTGTTGTCGATCTCAGAGCGTTGGGCGAGCGCACAATCTGGCTGGACTGCGACGTTATCCAGGCAGACGGCGGAACCAGGACCGCATCCATAACCGGCGCATTTGTCGCATTTGTGGACGCCTGCGCCCAACTCAAGAAATCCGGCATTGTGAAGAAGATGCCGTACAGTGACCTCCTTTCGGCAATAAGCGTAGGTGTGGTTGTTGGGGAGGAACTCCTGGACCTCAACTACCAGGAAGACTCCAATGCTTCGGTAGATATGAACGTGGTGATGACCGCTACGGGCCGGATAGTCGAAGTGCAATCCACTGCCGAAGGCGCGCCGTTCAGCCGAAACCGGTTCAACAATCTCATGGACCTCGCAACCAAGGGGATTACGCAGGTAAGCGCGGTGGTCAAGCAATCACTCGCGGATGTGCTATGAGGTCGCTGCTGGTAGCTACTCGTAACGCAGGCAAGGCCGGGGAGATTGCTCAGATATTGCGGGGCATGCGCATTCTGACTATTGCGGACTACCCCGATCTTCCGGACGTGGAAGAGACAGGAGCCACATTCGCCGAAAACGCGCAACTCAAGGCAGATTACTACTCCGCGGCCACAGGAGAACTGACTCTCGCGGACGATTCGGGGCTGGTCGTTGATGCCCTGGATGGCGCGCCGGGAGTGCGCTCCAGCAGATTCGCGCCAACCGATCCGGAACGCATATCAAAGCTGCTGTCGCTGATGGAATCTGTTCCCGACGACCAGCGCTCAGCACGATTCGTCTGCGCGATCGCAGTCGTCGACCCACGTGGCGCTAGCGTCACTGCGGATGGTGCGGTAGAGGGGTCTATCGCGAGGTCTCCGAGGGGCGACAATGGCTTTGGCTATGACCCTGTCTTTGTGGTCTCAGACACAGACGGCAGCACCATGGCCGAACTGCCCAGCGAGGTGAAGAACTCCATATCGCATCGTGGGAAGGCACTGGCCAAGGCGCTGCCGTTGGTGCGTTGTCTTCTTCAGAATTGAACGCCAGCTACCGACCGCAGTAGCCGCCGTCCACCGGTATCACTGCTCCGCTCAGGTAATCCGAGGCAGACGACGCCAGGAAGACAGTAATGCCTTTCAGGTCCTCCGGATTGCCCCACCTTCCGGCGGGGATTCTCGAAGTCACCTCTTTGTGTCTGCCCGGGTCGTTTCGCAGCGCCACATTCAGGTCGGTGGCGATATAGCCGGGGGCAATTGCGTTAACACACACACCACGCCCTGCCCACTCGTTCGAGAGCGCCTTGGTAAGCTGGACCACCCCACCCTTGCTGGCTGCATAAGCAGGAACTGTGAAACCACCAAAGAAGCTCAACAGAGACGCCACGTTGATTATCTTTCCGCTGCCCTGTTCCAGCATGATTCTGCCGGCCAACTGGCAAAGCGAAAACACTGAGGTCAGGTTGATCTCCAGCACCTTGTCCCAGTCATCGATAGGATAGTCTTCGGACTTGGCCCGGGATATAGTTCCAGCGTTGTTGACCAATATGTCCAGCCTGCCGCCTAGCAACCCCACGGATTCACTGAATACCCTCTGTAGATCATCCCGATTGCTCAAGTCACCGCGAACAGCGCTGGCTTTGCCTTTGGCCCCACCCAACTCCGCCGCTACGTCCACCACGGCCTCCGAACTGCCAATCAGCACGACCTCGGCTCCGAACTCGTGCACAGCCTCGGCCATCGCCTTGCCGATACCACGTCCGCCGCCGGTTACGATACACTTCTTACCTGAGAGGTCAAACATACTCACTGGGTCCCTCCACTGTAGTTAGGCGTTTCTGCAATCGATCAGCACCTTCAGGCTGTGCTCCTGAGGGTTGGTGAATATCTCAAACGCGCGCGGTCCGTCAGCAAGGGGGACCTTGTGGGTGATGATCTGCTCCAACTCGCTGATCATACCGGCGCAATATGGCAGCGCGAGATCGTAGTCCTGCCGCGTGTAGACCCTGGACCCGACCATGTCTATCTCTCTGAAGTTCACCTGGCGAAGGTCAACCGGGCGCGCTTCCTTGTGCACAGCCAGCATCACTATTTGTCCCTTCGGGCGCACCAGTTCCGTCATCTGCGCGGCGGCGGCAGCAGACCCGCTTGCCTCAAACAGCAGGTCGACCCCGTCTCCGTTGGTCTGTTGCTTGATGAATGGCACTATCTCCTGGGTCTTCAGGTCGATTGGCTCCAGGCCAAACCGCCGGCACATCGACAGGCGGAAGTCATCCATCTCGGATATAAAGACTCGTGAAGCCCCGCTGGAACGCAGCAGGAGGCCCGTGAGCAGGCCTATGGGGCCTGCGCCGGTAACCAGGACGGTATCGCGATATCTGAGCTTGCTTTCGCGAATTGCGTGGACGCATACCGCTACTGGCTCGATTAGCGCTGCCACCTCGTCGCTGAGTTCATCCGGGAGTTTGAACAGCATATCCGGCGGGACCGAAACATACTCCGCCATCGCCCCATCACGGTCTATCCCAAGAAGACGCAGAGTATTGCACACGTGAGAGTTGCCCGTCCGGCACGCGATGCATCTGCCACAGGAGATGAGCGGATATGCCGTAACTCGATCTCCCGCCGCAAAGCCACGCGAGTTGGCGTCTATAGACTCGATAACGCCCGAGAACTCGTGGCCGGGAACCAGCGGAGCCTTGGCTCTGGGGTGTTTGCCGCCCACAATCGCCATGTCAGTTCCACAGATCCCCGCGAACGCAACGCGGACAAGCGCTTCTCCCGGAAGCTGCTTAGCTTCGATATCGCGAACGCTCAGTATCTCGGGTCCTTCGTAAACAAGCGCTTTCATTGATTGTCACCGTCCCCATCAGAATTCAAAAGCACGGGCGCGGCCTTTTGAGACTGCGCCCGTGCTGTGTTACTACATTGCTGTGCTAATGACCAACCGACGAGCTAGGAATCCTTTTTCGTCCGCTTGGTCGTCTTCTTCGGAGCCTCTTCGGCAGGCTCGCAGACAACTGCGTCCGTCTCACCAACGGCAGCGCAGGTCTCAACTACCACTTCTCCATCGAGGTCAGCAGCCGGAACTGCCTCCAACTCCACCACCTTTTCTTCCTCAGGCTCCGGGGCTGGATCGCAACTGGCTTCGGCAACCACTTCGGCCGGGTCAACTGGTTCCGGCTCAAGGTCTGCCGCAGCCACAGGCGCTTCAAATTCTTCAGCAGCCTCAGGCTCCTCGGCGAATGATGACACCAGATCTCCCAGGCCGGCTCCCAGCATGTCGCCAATTGTGGTGCCGGTTGGCTGGCTGGCCTTCTGTTGATATGTCTGGTACTCGGTCTGTTCGGTATCTCTCTGCTTCTGCTGCATGAGTTGGCGCACAGACAGAGTCATCCTTCGCTCTTCGGGCCTGACATCCAACACTCTCGCCTCGACCTCGTCGCCTATGCTGATAGCCTCTTCAGGTTTGGATATCCGCCTGGGCGAAAGCTCGGAGTTGGGTATGAACGCCTCCACTCCACTAAGCTCAACAAATGCTCCCGATGGCGCGAGCCGGGTCACCTTGACCATAATCACTTCGCCAGGGGTGTATTTCTTGCGAACATTCTCCCACGGGTCGGGCAGAATCTGGCGCAGGCCGAGCGATACCCGGTTCTGCTCCTTGTTGAGCTTCAAGACCACAACCTGCAGCTTCTCGCCAACTTTGACCACTTCTGAAGGATGGCCGATCCTGGTCCAGCTCATCTCGCTGACGTGCAGGAGACCATCTACTCCGCCAAGGTCTACAAATGCGCCGTAGTCGGTGATCCGTCGAACGACGCCGTCCCGTATCTGTCCCTCCGCGAGAGCTTCCCAAGTTACTTTCCTTGCAGCCTCACGTTCTTCGTCCACGGCGAGCCTGTTGGAAAGAACTACCTTGCGGCGCTCCCGGTCGAGTTCGATCACTTTGAACTGAAGGCTCTGCCCAACGAACTTATCCAGGTTCTTCATCTTCCCGCCGCTGAGGTGAGAAGCCGGAACGAAGCCCCTGACTCCAAGGTCAACCACCAGCCCGCCCTTGACGCGCTCAGTAACCATCGCCTTGATAGTCTCTTTTGTGCTGAATGCCAGCTCAACCTTGTACCACGCATTCATGAAGTCCGCGCGCTTCTTGGACAGAACGGGTCCACCCTCTCGGCTTTCCTGCTGGAGTATGATCACCCTGATCTTCTCGCCTACCTTGGCAACATCCTCGGGGTTGGCGTTGGGATCAGTTGAAAGCTCCCCGCGTCTGATAATCCCCTCAGACTTCGTGCCTATGTCGACGAGGATACTGTCGTTGTCGATGTGAACGACCATTCCCTCCACCACACTGCCACGCGAAAGTCCGCCGCCGCTTCTGTCCGACGAAGATCCTTCCATCGCGGCCATCGCTTCCGCCATGGACATCTGCTCTTCTACCGGTTCTGTTTCTGCCACAACTTCAGTGGCTTCTTCCTCAGGTTGATCGGCTGGATTCGCGTTGAACGGTGTTTCCGCAAGTTCGCGGACGGCGTCGAGGTCTTTGTCGGTTCTTTCTTCAGACATAGTCATTCACTCCTCTTTGGCGCTCTGCATAGAATGCAAAGCTGCACATTGGTCTGGGTGGGAAGACGCTCTTTCTCCCCAACATTTCGTATGTCCACCTGTCGCGAGACGGTAGCTTCTAGCCCCGGCAGGCGTAAACATAGTCGGTCGGGCCACAAATAGCCCAACTAGGTATTATATTATACCCAGCATCTACAGTCAATTTCACCATGGAGTTCGAGAAAATGCCTCACGAACTCTAGCCAGATCTTCAGGCGTATCCACACCCATTGGGCGATTGCTGATCGGTATCATCTTGATGCGTCTTCCGTTTTCCAACACCCTAAGCTGCTCAAGGCACTCCACACGTTCCAGAACGCCCGCGGGCATGGAGGCATACTCAAGCAGGAAACGCCTGGTGTACGTGTACATTCCGACGTGGCCCCACATCTGGGAATCCGGCTGCGGTTTGCGCTGAAAGGGAATCGGAGACCGTGAGAAGAACATCGCCCAGTTCTTGCAGTCCACTACCACCTTCACCAGGTTCGGGTCCTTAGCCTCTTCAGGATCGATGGCAAACATGAGGCTTGCCATTTCAACGCTGCTGTCCAGATCGAAGGGCCTCACAGCAGCATCGATGGACGCTGGATCGATGAGTGGCTCATCTCCCTGAACATTCACAATGACCTCTTCTTCAAGGCCAGAAGCTACTTCCGCAATGCGGTCTGTTCCGGACTGATGGCTATCGCTGGTCATTGCGGCCTCTCCACCAAAACCTCGAACAGCCTCGAAGATCTCACGGTCACAGGTCGCCACGATCACTCTCGAGACAAGCGAGGCCTGGGAGACGCGTTCGTAGACCCTCTGCACCATCGGTTTGCCGCAGATATCCAACAAGGGCTTGCCAGGCAGTCTCGTGGCCGCCATCCTGACAGGGACTATAGCAACAGCTCGCAACATAGAGCTCCTACACCACCCGGACAAACGCATTGCCCGGTACTCGCTTCACGAAGTTCTTCATTTCGAGGATGGTGAGAGTCCCCGACACCATCGGCGCGGGAAGCCCACAAGCGTTAATGATCTCATCCATTTGCACCGGGTCCAGCGAAAGCAGGGCGATGATCTGGCGTTCGGCTTCAGTCAGGTTCCCCATCGGAAGCGCCAACTGCTTGGCCGGAGACTCCTCGCCGGCATCGATACCGAGCTCTTGGAAGACGTCCAGCGCCGACTCGACGAGCCTTGCGCCGTCTTTGATAAGCTTGTGACACCCGGAGTTCCTGTCGTCATCGACGTTTCCAGGCACTGCGTAGACGTCCCTGCCCTGCTCTGCCGCGTAGCTCGCAGTGATCAAGGCTCCTGAAGCCTCGGGGCTCTGGCATACCAGCACACCAAGGCTCATACCGCTGATCAGACGATTGCGTGGCGGAAAACGCCAAGGCTCAGGTGTGCTGCCAAGTGGGAATTCAGAGATCACTGCGCCGGATTCGGCAACTGCCGCAAACAAGGCCTTGTTCTCGGCAGGGTAGTTCACATCAACACCACAACCAAGAACAACAACTGTTCTGCCGCCGGCAGCCAGCGCGCCTTTGTGGGCAGCGGTATCTATGCCCCGGGCGCCCCCGCTGATGACCGTTAGCCCGCGCGCGGCCAGATCCCCTGCAATTCTCTCAGCCAGGGAACGACCATAGTTGTTGGCTCTGCGCGACCCCACAATGGCAATGCTCAGAGAGTCGGCCTCAGTTATCTCACCTTTGACGTACAAGAGAACTGGAGGATCGTATATCTGCTTGAGTCTGGAGGGGTAATCCGGGTCCATGATCGGGAGGATGGATATGCCGTCTCGTTCCAGAAGACCGAGATCACGCTCAACTGCCGCAGGTTCGGGGGCCAGGACCTTTGAACGGCCTTTGTCCGTCAGACCCTCTACCGCTCGCAACTCTGTTTCCGATGCGGCGAATACAGCCTCAGGGCTGCCGAAGCGCTCAATCAGCACTCCGGCAGCCCTAGGCGACAATTCCATTCTACTCAAGCGCAACCATGCGCGCATATTCTCGACCGACATCACCATCCGGCGCCAATCACTCCATCCATCGTTTGTCTCTTTCAGCTACTAGGGAGGAGGAGGCGTTCCACCCGGGCCCGTTTCGCCAGGTCCCGGCGCTGGTGGTGGCGGGGGTGGCGGAGGTGGAGGGAAAGCCCCGGAGTTCCCTCCGGTGTTGGGATTCGGGGAAACCGATCCTCCCGAGCCTGATTCAGTAGTGGCTTCAGGAGTGGAACTCTCCACAGTCATCTTGGACGGAGGCAGCACCGAAGAATCCGACGTGAAGCTCCACTCGTGGCTCATCACGTTGCCGAAGTAGTCCTTCGCCATCACCTTGAACTTGTGCGCGCCGTCGTCGATGCGATCCTTCGTCTTGCATGTGACCTTGTTGTAGGCGCTCTTCCTGTAGCTGGTATTGCTTGGCTGGGTGTCGACCTCGTGCGTCAGCACCTCGCCATCCAACATAACCACAACAGAACTCATGTCCACACCGCTCACAGGGTCCATCAGCCACATCGACATTTCAAGCGGCGGGAAACTCGATGTCCTGGAGCCCTCGGCCGGCTGAACCGCGTAGGCTTTGGGAGCGCAACTATCCGGCGCCGAGTTGGTGAAGCAGCGCAGGATGCCGTCATTGCCGGCGATCAGGAGGTTGCCATTTGCGGGGGTCGGCGAAGCTCTTACCGGCACCGGTTCCAGTGTCCAGTCATCAGGCACGTTGCCGCACTGATACCGCCAGAGCATTCTGCCGTCATCCGGGCTCAACGCACATACCGAACCATCTATGGTAACAACAAACAGAGCGTTTCCACACAGAACCGGGCTGGAATCGGTCGGGACTCTCAGATCCACGGGCCTAGGCCATTTTCGCCTCACTTCCCTGAGGCTGATGCTATAACCGTTGACCTTGCCGTCCTTGGTGCAGACATACAGGCTTTGGCCGTCAGTTGCAGGAGTGCTCGCCGGCTCGGAGGGCAGACCAATAAACCATCTCTGCGCGCCGCTTCTCACCGCAAGTCCGTACACCGCGTTGCCCAAAGCAAGGATGACTGTGGACTCCACGATAATCGGGGATGTATCAATAGCCGACACCGGAAGCCTCTGTGTCCATCGGAGCTTTCCGGACGAGGCATTGAGCCCGAGCAGGTTCCCGTCGAAAGTACTGGCAATTACCATACCTGAGCCGACCGCAAGACCTACCGATATGTCGCCCTGCGAGTCAAACGGCTTTGGCCACAGTGGAGCCCCGGTCGCCGCGTTCCACGCGTAAAGCCCGCCTTCGGTATCACCAGCATAGACAGTGTTGTCTGAGACAACAGCCGGGCACCTGACTCCACCCGTTGTGGGCCGCCACCATTCCAGCTTGCCGGTGTCTGCCCTGATACAGTAAAACCGCTTGTCGCCGGTCCCGAAATAAAGGAATCCTCCGCTGTAGGCAGGAGTTCCCCTCACGTATGCGGGTATGGGCTTGTCTATCGGGAATACCCACTTTACGGCTCCAGTATCCAGATAGATACCGTATACTCTGTCGCCTGCCGCGTAGTAGACCATGTCTTTCACGACAATTGCCGAAGCTGTGAGTTTGCTGGCGCCGTTGAATTCGTAGGAGTTGAAGACTCTCTTGCGGTAAGCCGTGTCGTCGAACTGCCATTTCACGGCAAGGGGCAAAGCTACTTTCTCGGGACTGCTGCTTGTCTGCAGCGGGTCATACCTGCCCATGAGGAAATCAGCGCGCGCGCTAACCGCTCCGAAAAGAAACGTGAGCAGTCCAACAGCAGCCATAAACCGGTAAACCATGTAGTTTCCTCCACGAGCCAAGGATAGGAACTTCGATTGCTTGATTATACCGCCAACACATTGACAGGTCAACAAGGCATGTGCGGTCGAGAGCACACAATGTCGAAAACAGGCGCACTGGGCTGAGCGATACAGCCCAGTGCGCTGCCAAAATCTACTTCTTCAGAACACAGACCGATTCGGGCACCCTTATCCTGGGAACTAGGCTCTCGCCGATAATGAAGTCGAAGCCGGAGCCTGTGGGCCCAACGTATCCGACCGTCATATCCAATCCCAAGACGATAGTCGCGAACTGCTTTCCAGCGGCCATCAACACTCCGCCGGATTTGAGAGACGCAGCCTTGACGACATTGCCGCCCACGATCTCAGTCACGTGATCCAGTTCAGTTCGCCCGGATCCTCCCGGGTATACTCTGAACAGTCCATTATACAGCGCGGGAGCCAATGCCAGAGTGTATGGACCCTGGAAGCCCGCCTCATCCATTCCAGTGACGGCTCGAACTATGTCGTTTGCCGCCGCCCCGGACTCATCCCAACTGCCGATTTTCAGGTTTCTGGCGCCGGGTGCGTTCAACAGGCCCCCGATGCCCAGCGCTTTGGAGCCATCAAAGACCAGCGCGTCCTCAGCGGCGGCAAGTGCGAAGGCAGCTTTGGTGATTGCCGAAGCATCGATGGGCATCCCCGTGGCCTCAAAGGCCGCCAGATCGCGCTGATTCAGCGAGAATGAGACCTGCATCATCGGCACCGGGATCGAAGCAGCGGCGGCAATGATCAAGTCCCCCGAAGGAGTGATGGTATCCCCAAGAGCAATGCTCTTTAGCTCAATTCCGTAAGGGCCTTCTATGTCCAGCAGCCTTCTGCCGATAAGTCGGCTCCTCGCTGCTCCTATAACTACACTATCCAGCATTTCCCAGACAACGCCGCCGAAAGGCGCGTCTGCTCGTCCGAAGTATTCGCTCATTTTACCAGACCGTCCTTTCCTTGGTCGATTATTCCTTCAGTGATCCCACTGTCAGGGCGCCGACTGAGTCGGCCTCGTCGGATGTCTCCGCCAGCCCCAGAGAAGCCGCCAGTTCCCGCACCTCATCGAAGCCCTCTTCGAGAAACGCGGACTCATCCGCGAGCAGCATTTTGAGCAATTGCGTAAGCTCACCTACATGAACACGCTCTTCATTGGCGATGTCCGTAAGCACCGCCCTGGCGAGTTCGTTGTCCGTCGCGTCAGCATGCGCCATATACACACTGATCGCTTCAAGTTCGCTGGCCAAGTCCATTCGAATGGCTCGGGCCAGTTCGCCCAGGTTCATCTTCCTGGGCACATTGTTTGGAAACGCATTGGCGAAAGCAGGCAAATCGCACCTCCACACTAACATTTTTGCAGTCGGTGTTATTATTACCCTTCGCGCACACTCATTGAAACCCTTGAGTCTGACAGTGCCCCCGTCGGTCCGTACGGCCGACGAGGGCAACTCAACTAAAGCACGACTCAAGATCCCTTGCCGCCTAAGGTGCGGGCAGCACCAGCTTGCAGGCGCTGGTGGCCTTTACCCAGTATGCCTGCCACGGCTGGAGGAGATCGGTGGCTCCCGCTCCGACCGATGCGTCTGCCACCAGGAAGTACGCCCCAGTGGTCGAGTTCCATCCCCATGCAAAGTTGGACAGGACATCGGCAGAGGCAGCCAGCGACTTCCGAACCCCGGCAACCTCAACCTTGACTGCGTCTACGTCCCACTTCACTGGTTTGATGAACGGAACACCGATTATGTTCCAGCCACGCTTGAGGTCGATAGTCCGCTCGACATTCTGAGCAGGTATCGTGCCTACCGCGCTTCGGCCATCAGTGCTAAACGCTGCCCAGAAACCTCTTCCAGGGGCATTTTCCACGGGCGTGAACCACGTAGCTGACTCGGGGTAACCGGAATATGCTCCGGTCTCCGGGCGATACATCTGCCAGTTGTTTGCAGAGAAACCAACCACCAATTTGGGGTCGGTGTAGTCAGGGATCACCGGGATGGAGACCATCGCGATGGCGTGCCATGCCGCCCCTGCGTTTGTCCTTACGAACGACACTTCCACGGTCTTCTGTGCTACATTACCCGCTGTGTCTTCAGCTTCCAGCACAACTCGGTTAACACCTTCGGCCAAAGCAATGGTCGATGTGCTCCAAGTCGCAGTTCCCGCGCAAGCCGTCGGGGTCCCCCCCTCGAGATACCAGCTCATTCTGGAGGTGCCGGATGCGTCCGTGGCAGTTCCCGACAGGGTCAGTTCATTTGAGTTGCGGCTGAACTTGTCGAGGTTGCTTGGCTTCAGCACGCTTATCGCCGGGCCAGTATTGTCAACCTTGACGGTCGGGCTTGGGCCGTATGCCAGGGATTCGTTACCGGCGGTGTCCGCAGCGGTCCCTGCGGCAATGGATATTCCCAGCGACCCGTCGCCGCTGATGCCTGACATGGTTATTACTCGGTTCGTCTTGCCGGTTCCGGTTACAGCCACTGTGCCATTGGCGGTGCCCGTCCGGTTCAGTGTGATGTCAGCAGCGGCTAGAGTCACTACCGCAGCGTCAGTGTATGTTACCGTGTAGGTAACAGGCCCACTCTTTGTGCTGGAAGGCGAAGGCCCAGATACATTAAGGAATGGAGCCTCGCTGTCAACAGAGAACTTCGCGCTCGGACCCGCTGCTGCCGACCAGTTGCCAAGATTGTCCATCGCAGCGGAGGCAAGGATCGATATACCCAGTTGACCGCTGCCGGTAATGCTTGAGACGGTTACGGTCCTGTTCAGCAGTCCAACTCCGGACACTGTTACGACGCCGTTAGCCGTGTTTGTCTTGTTGAGTACAACCTTGGTGGAGTCGAGGGCAATCTTCGCCGAGTCGGTGAATGACAGGACATAGGTAACAGGTCCTGACGTAGTGGAAGTCACCGACGGTGGGCCAATAGTAACGACCGGCCCTTGATTGTCCACCAGAACAGTCTCACTCACCAACGACGCGGGAGATTCATTGCCCGCCAGGTCCACTGCAGAGCCGGCAGCCACGGAGATCGACAGTGTGCCGGTCCCGGTGATGTCGTTCAGCAATACCGTTCTCAGCGAGTTACCGGAACCGGATACGCTCGCTGTAGCCTTTGCAGTGCCTGTCTTATGCACGATGATATCAGACAGGGTCAGTGAGACCGATGTAGCATCGGGGTACTCCAGGATGTAGCGGACTGGTCCGTGATTGGTCTTCGCCGGGTCAGGACCCACAATACCCACAATAGGCCCGGTGTTATCGACTGTAGTCGGATCGCTTGGTCCGGCGGCCAGCCCTGGGTTCCCGAGCGCGTCCAGTGCAGTGCCTGTCGCGAGCGAGATACTCAGCGTTCCGTCACCGGTGGTATTTGTGATCTCAACATATCTCAAGCCGGGGTCGCTGCCGGTAACGCTTACGATGCCTGCCGCTGTCCCGGTTGAGTTCAGACTAACGTCAGCAGCGCTGAGGCTAATGCTGGCTGCGTCGGCGTAGCTGACTGTGAAGACGACCGGGCCGCTTGTGGTCAGAGCGTCATCCGGCCCCGTGATTACAGGCTGAGGGCCGGTGTTGTCAACAACGAAGGAATCGCTAGGCCCGATAACTGGTGACGTGTTACCGATCGAGTCCACTGCAACTCCGGCGGCAAGAATGATGCTAAGCTCGCCGTCACCCGAGATATCGCTGATAGTGACTACTCTCTCAGCAGTGCCATCGCCGCTAACCTCCACTGTGCCATCCGCTGTCCCGGTCTTGTTGAGGGTCACCTCGGCAGAGGTCATAGCGACCGTGATGGCATCCGTGAATGTTACGGTGTAGGTGACAGGACCGCCTCGAGTCTCCGCCACGGAGGGCGCGCCGATCGTGATCGCGGGAGGCGTGCCATCATAGGAGACCTGGTTGTCCGTGCTTGTCGACGCGGCGTTCGGCGCCCCGATAGCGTTATGAACGCCATTCTTCGGGATGCTGACAATAACGGTTCCTGTACCCGTCATGCCGCTGATGGCTACATTGTAGGTCTTGCCGCTGCCGGTCACGGTGGCGACCTTTGTGCCGCCTGCGGTGCCGGAGATTGCTACGGCCTCACCCGTGAAGTCAACCATCGTCTGGTCAAAGACCGCCGTGAAGTTGATCACGGACCCATTGGTCGGGTCTGCCTGACCAGCCGCCTGGTTGATAGTAACGGGAATAGGGTCTCCCTCAAGAATCGTGAAGCCATTCTCCAGGGTGTCAAACTGACCGTCCGGGTTGGTTACTGTGACATTCCACTGACCAGGTGCCTTGCCAGCTAGATTGAGGTCGCAGGTAATCTTCGCGGAAGTCGGCACGCTGACACTCGTGCCAACGATGTCACTCTCCCCAGCTTTGGACAGGACAACACTGGCTCCCGGGTTGAAGTTCGCTCCGGCCAGGTTGGTGATGGACAGCACACCATTGTTCAGGCCTGTCTTAGGCGTGATGGACAGTATCGATGGCGGCGGTGGGGCCAACTGGAATACCGATACAGCAAAGTGCTGTAGTCCCTCGTAGGCTCCGCCCCATGGCATTGTGTGGTCACTGTAGTCCCAGGTGTCATGGATATAGATCAAGCTGCCCGTGGTATTGTAGCCGTAGCCAACCATGGAGTGTCCGGAGACGTGTATCATCACAGGTCGGCCCGCGTCTATTTCCTTGACGAAGTCTCCGAATGTGAAGCCATTCGTAAGGCCGGAATAGCCCATTATGTACTGAGTGTAGTTGGCAGCGACTCGATATCCGCGAGACTCTACAAACTGCCGTAGCCCGTGGCACCCATCTCTGCTGGCGGGTTCGGCCCCCGAGAAGTCATACAGTCGTTCGCCGCTTGGATCCAGGTAGAACGACGTGGAGCCATCAACATTGGCGTATTTTGACTGGTTGGTACCCATGAAGTCAGCCGTGCAGTCTGCCCAAGTATGTTCAGTCCAATTGCCAACGTACGGGTCCGGGGCTTCACTCAGATACTCAATCCAGTAGTCGTTGACGTGGCCCTTGGTGGCCAGACCATCATAGCCCTGGTGAGTGGCGCTGAGAGGGCATTCACCCGGGCCCCATGCGGCGTTGTTCATCGGCATGAGTCCGCTGTTGGTGGGGCCAGCGTACATATTGGTGTATTTGTTGTTGTCGTAGAATCCCATTATCATGGCGGCAGCGGTTGCCGAACATCCGTAAGACCAGTCGAAGGCGGGCACCTTTGTGAGCGTCAGTATCCCAGTCATATCAACCGGAGGATTCACTGCCGCCGCCCTAAAGTTCGCGGGGGGTCTTCCCGGGAAAACCATCTCCACGACGGTCTTTCCGCTCTTATCGGTGAACTCCCGCGCCACGTACCGGCTCGCGGGCTGAAGTACGCTCGGATCCCACGACGTTGGCGCGGTAATCACGCCCGGGGCCGCGGGGTTGCCCACGCTGCCGGTCGGCTGATCCGCGAACGCGGACGAAGCCAGCGCAACCCCAAGCAGCAGGAGGCAGGCAAGAAAAACCAAAGCTAATCTCATCTTCCGTGCACTATGCATAATTCCCCATCCCTCTGATCTAATTCATTACTCGGCGCTGCAGTCGTGGCAACCACTCCGAAGTGGAAGCCGTGCACAGTGATCGCTGCCACTAACACTGTAGCCTGGTGGGCGCCTTGTCCCACCGGTATGGATGTACGAATGAACCCGAAAAGACTTGGCAGAATGTGTCCTTTCGCCCAACGCAGTATCTTCCGAAGAACTCTTTGACTTTTGTAGCGATATATCCTTCTTTCAGCTTCACTGGAATCACGGAATACTTACACATTCATTTCCCGACTACAGCAAGCCTGGGTGTTATCTGTGCATCACTGGGACATTGGCCTCATTTTGAGGTCTTAACTCACCAACTGCTCAAGAGCCGGTAAGGGGCCTCCACAGCGCATCAGAGAACTATTACGCGGGAATAGGGTAACTCCCCAGGCGGCGCTTGTCAACTGGAAATCGCAACTTTCCGAGCAATACCGAAACTCTTCCTCACGATTCACCCCGGTCTTGACAATCCGCCGCGATTATTGGACAATCATACGAGCATTCCTGCAAGCGTGTGCGTTATCGCCTTAGCGCTTGTTTCCTTACTACTCAGGCACTCTGGAGGAAAACCGTGGAATTCGGAACCCTGAACTACGTAATACTGGTTGTATACCTCGCCCTGATGTTCTATATCGGCGTCAAGCTCTCCGGCAAGCAGGAGACCACAGACGATCTCTTCCTCGCCAAGCGCAGCATGCCCTGGATACTGGTAGGAATGAGCATGTTCGCCTCAATGACCAGCGCTATCTCCTATATGGGAATACCTGGCCGGGCCTTTGAGGAAAATGCGAGTTTAGTGATAGGCGGAATTCTCAGCGTCATCATAGCTCCCGTTTTGGTCGTCTTGTTCTACCCGTTCTATCGCAAGCTCCACGTGACCACGTCTTATGAGTTCGTTGGTATGCGCTATGGGCCTGCGGGAAGATATGCTACCAGCGTTCTTTTCCTGTTCGCGAGATTCGGTTGGTTGGGCACGGCGGTATTTGCCCCTGCGCTCACTCTATCCATCACTTGCGGAGTGGACCTGACAATGTCGATCCTCCTGATGGGGGTAGTATCCATAGCCTACACGACCATCGGAGGGCTCGCTGCCGTCATCTGGACAGACGCGGCGCAATACGTCCTGATGGTTGCAGGCGCAATATGGGTTGCGGTTGTCCTGTGTATGCAGGTTCCGGGTGGCGCTCCGGGAATACTGCACTACGCCGCGACTAACAACCACGGAGTCGACCTCAGCTTCAAGTTTGACTGGTTCCAGATGAGCGCCCTGGCGGTTCTCATTGGAACGTTCTTCTCAATGATGCAGGACTACGGCACCGACCAGGTCACGGTCCAGAGGCTGCTGGCTGCCAAGGACAACAAGGGCGTCACCAAGGCCGTTATATTCAACGGCTTCACGGACTTGCTGATGACGTCTCTCCTGGTATTCATTGGTCTTGGCATGTTCGCATACTATCAGATGAATGGTATCACGCTTCCGGCCAATATTACGGAAAAGGCTGACCGCGTGTTCCCATACTTCATTATGCACGTGCTCCCCATGGGCGTTTCAGGACTCTTGGTGGTCGCGATCTACGCCGCTGCAATGTCGAGTATCAGCGCGGGAACCAACTCCGTTGTCACTGTTCTGATGAATGACCTTATGAAGCCATTCCGCAAAAAGGAGCACGTGACGGACGAAAAGAAGGACCTGCTGCTCGGTCGTGTGCTTACTATCGCAGTAGGTATCCTGACTATCGGGATCGCATTTGTCGCGGGCCAGCAGAAATCGCTGCTGGATGCCTCGCAGACATTCCTGGGATTGTTTGCCGCGCCTGTGCTTTCTCTCTTCCTTCTAGGGATGCTTACCAGGCGAGCGCACTTCTGGGGATGGTTTGTTGGTGTCGTCTGCTCGATCAGCGGAACACTCATGCTGCGCTATGTGGACTATGTGACACCTATCCGTAACTTCCTGCACCTGCCGGCGGAACCTATACACTGGTTGTGGATATTCCCCGTTTCGTTCGCGATTGCGTTCGTGGTCGGGTACATCGCCAGTGTGATAATCCCCGCCCCGTTGGCACGACATGAGCTTACTATATGGGGTATGCACCTGCTCAAGCAGTGTGGACCGGATGGTAAGGAGTATCCTGAGGAGCCCACTTGCCCGCCGGACGACACCGAGAAATAGAGACCGATTGTAGCGGATTGTCCTACCCAAGACCCACGGCGCAAGCTGTGGGTCTTCCACTTTCAGTTGTATAACAGGAGTTGGCCATGGCGAAGAAACAGGCAGAAAAGCACGAGAGCAACCCCATCAAGATCGCGTTCATAGGCGGAGGGAGCCAGAGTTGGGCGCCGACTATCATACGAGACATCGTCTTCAAGGATGGTATGGACAAGGCGGGGCTTGAGATACGACTGCTCGATACCGACAAGCCTCGCGCGAAGGCTATCGAAGGACTCTTCGCATCCGCCCTGAAGTCCTGGAAAGTAGACTACGCGAGCGTGAAGGCCTCCAAAAACAAGGAAGAAGCGCTCAATGGCGTTGACTTCGTGATCATCGCCATCTCCACCGGCAGACTCCCGGCTATGGAGCACGACGTGGCTGTACCGGAGAAATACGGCGTCTACCACACAGTTGGCGACACCGCAGGGCCGGGGGGATGGTCCAGAGCGCTGCGCAATATCCCCGTGTTTCAGGACTATGCGGAGGACATCAAGCGGCTTGCCCCCAACGCATTCGTACTCAACTATACCAACCCCATGGCTGCGCTTACTTCGGTCTTGACTCGCAGTCTGGGCTGGGGGCGCGTGGTGGGGCTTTGCCACGGGGTATTTGAGTCTCACGGCGAACTGATGCAGATATTCGACTTGAAAAGCGAGAAAGACCTCCAACTCACATTCGGCGGGGTCAACCACTTCTTCTGGATACTGGATTTCAAGGTCAAAGGCCAGCCGGGCTACCCGATGCTGCGCGAGAAGATGGGCAATGGCAGCTACCAGGACCTCATCACCAGCACCACACCCGACGCAATGGGTTTCACCTCCAACCGCCTGCTTTGTTCGGAGTTGTTCAACGAATTCGGCTACCTGCCCTACGTCGGCGACAGGCACACCTCGGAGTTCGTCAGCCCGTTCACCAGCAACAAAGAGATAATGGAGCGGTTCAAGATAGTGCGGACGACCACCGAGGAGCGCGAGGGCTGGTACAAGGACGCTGAGAAGAAGATCAAGCTGTGGACCGAAGGCAAGAAATACGAAGGCAAGGCATTCAGCCGGAAGCCGTCTCGAGAGACCGCCGCGGACATCATCAAGGCAATCCACTTCAACGAAGGCTTCTCGGATGTGGTCAACACAGTCAATGTCGGCCAGATAGCCAACCTGCAGCGCGGGGCGGTGGTTGAGACTCCCGGCTACATAGACGGGTCGGGGATCACGCCTCTTACTGTCGGACCGCTTCCTGAGCAGATCAGAGCGTTGGTAGCCCCACATGCGGCAGTGCAGGTCGAGACTGTTGAGGCTGCATTGTGCGGCGACCTTGAGCGGGCGCTTCGCGCCCTGATGATAGACCCAGCCTGCGCCCACCTGGCTCCGAGCGACATTCGCAAGATGGGTCTGGAGCTTCTGCAAGCCAACCGCAAGTACCTGCCGCAGTTTGCGGTCTCTGATACCACCGATTAGAAGAGCGAGTTCAGTTCTGTGCGCGGGCCCATTCCGATAGCCCTGAGTAGCCGCGAGGAACGAGCGGCGTATCGAAGGGCGGTTGCTCTACTTGCCCGTGCTTCGATACGGTCTGCGGACCTACTCAGCACTAGCGGTATTCTATTCCCGCAGAACTGAACTCACACACTAGCGCGCTGGAGTTGCCGGCTTGGGCGTGCTGTGCTACAATGTGTCGACGTAAACCGCTAGGGGTGCTGGTTGAGCAAGCTGAGAGAAGCGGCATTTTCCGCTTCATCCCTTAGAACCTGATCCGGGTAATACCGGCGTAGGAAATGCGGAGATATCTAGATGCAATCTGAAAACCTCGCAACAACTCTCTGTTTTCGGCGTGATCTGTTGTCGCCAATCCCCACAAAGCTCGACCACAACCCCCTAAGCAACATGTCAGGGGGAATCCAGTGCTGCAGAACATATCTGACACCAAAGTCACACGCCTCATCATGCGCGACTACTTCCGGATGCTCGAGTCCAGTGTTGAATCCGACGTCATAATTGTCGGTGGAGGACCAAGCGGGCTTGTAGCAGGCTACACACTTGCCCAGATGGGCCGGAACGTAGTGGTCATGGAGAAGCGGATGTCACCCGGCGGGGGTATATGGGGCGGAGGCAAAGGCTTCAATCGGGTCATACTAGAGCCGGAAGTCCAGTACATCCTGGATGAGATCGGTGTAACAGCCACTGAGGTTGACGGGTACCTCGTGATCTCATCCGTTCTTCTAGCCTCGGCGCTCATCAAGAAAGCTGTCGAGAGCGGCGTGAAAGTGCTCAACCTCTTCTCAGTGGAAGACGTGTACTTCAACAGCGCCCGCGAACTCGCCGGAGTAGTAGCCAACGACACAGCCTACAAGAACATCAACCTCCACGTAGACCCGCTCACGTTCACAAGCAAAGTGGTAATGGACAGCACGGGACATGACGCCGTAGTCCTCAACTGCCTTGCCAAGCGGGGGATAGTGAAGATAAACGGTGAGGACACCATGAACGCGCAGCTTGGCGAACAGGGCGTCATAGACGGCACCAGGGAAGTGTACCCAGGGCTGATCCTCACGGGCATGGCAGTCGCCCAGTTCAACGGCACTCCGCGGATGGGCCCGATCTTCGGCGGCATGCTGATCTCGGGAAAGAAATCGGCAGAGTTGGCAGAGGCGAAGCTCACGAGCAACGCCTGATGCGATGCTCAGCGCAGAGGCCGGTGTATCATCGGCCTCTGTGCATCAGGACAGCTTGATCAAGATAATAGAGTGCCTGGGCAGCAAGATGCGAAGCGTGTGTGCGTCAGGGCCGATTCGACAATCTGCAAGAGGCTCCAGGCTGCGGTCGTTGTCCAGAATCAGGGCCTCACAGTGCAAGTCGTCCTTCAGTTGAATGCCCACCAGTTCGATGTCGCAGTAGTCCGTTTCGCCTTCGTAGCGGCTGATCAGGACGGCAGCCTTGTGGGCACTGGTGTCTACCGCTGCGAGGGCGTAGAGATTGCCGTCGGATGACACCACCTCGGCTTGCGCCCGATCCGGGTAGTCCAGCAGGTGGCGAAACGCGGTGAATGCCCGGAATGCCTTCTGCGGGACTCCGTACATGTCGAAAATGCCGCAGTAGACCGCGCAGGGCTGGCCATCGTAGTAGTTCGCGACGTCCACTTTCTCGTCTTGCAGCAGAATCATCGTGGCTGCAACAAAGCTCGCCCCGATAGCGCCTTTCTGATTCTCGAAAACCTCTCGACGGAGATACTCATAGCCAGGCTCGAACACGGTGTGCCCGGTAGAAGCCACGTAGTTCCACTCGTTCATATGGCTCTCGGTATCCGTGAAGCCGCGTTCGTCCAGCGCAGTCTGAATGGCTCGTGCATTCTCAACGCTCTTTTCGGGACGATCGGAATAGGTGTGCCAGGACAAGAAGTCCAGCGGGACATCGTTCGATAGGCAGTAGTTCAAGAATTGTGGGACTTTCGACTGCTCGCCCTTGGGGTAAGTCGCTGCGAAACCCCCAACCTTGAGACTGGGATCGAATGCCTTGATAGCTTTCGCCGCAGTCCCGTAGAGTTCCAGATACTGCTCGAAGGTTCCGGTCCACATGCACGGCCCGTTGTCCGGCTCATTCCATATCTCCCAATACGCCACAGCGTCCCGCATACCATCCGCCCAACCATAGGTGTAGTGCTTGATGATGCCGATGCAGATACGCGCCCACTGGTCGTTGTCGGTGGGAGGGTTAGTGTAGTATCTGATGACCGTGTTCTCGATGCTCACGCCGAGGCGGTAGACAATCCTGGCCCCGGTGTCGAGAATCTTGCGGATGTAGGTGTCGGTGCGCCGGAAGTCGTAGTTGGCGGGGTCCTCGGGGTCGGCATCGAAGTTTGGGAATATCTGCGGGATATCCACCTCTCGGGGATTGGGCCAGTTGGGGTCGTGCAGTCGGACAAGAGGCACACCCATCTCCCGATAGTAATGCCCCACATCCACCAACCCCCCATACCCCACCGGCCCATTATTGAGGCCATGGAGGGGTTTGATGGGGGCTAGGGTCTTGGTGAAGTCGACTTTGACTCTTGACACAGCTCAGCTCAATCCAATCACTGCGGCGACTGCCCGTCCGTCATCCGCGAAGTAGACGTAGACGCAGACGGGGTATTCTATGTTGTACATATACACCTTGGCGTACGGGACACCGACATTCTCCTGGGGCTTGAAAGAGGAGTAGGATGCATCAAAGCGCTCCGACTCATGCACTTCATACGGCTGGCCGAACTCGCGTCGGAAGTCAGCTTCACGGCCACCTTTGGCAACCAGTTGCTTGAATGGGCGTACGTGGCCCGCAAGCTGCCACATTCCGTACAGGCGAAGAGCCAGGAGGGAGACCAGCAGCAAAACCAAGACAATCCCCGTGGTTCTCAACGCTCGCATCTGTGTTCTCCCTAGGCCCTGAGGCCCCTCACCCTGCCCTCTCCCCACTGCGGCGGGGAGAGGGTTCGTTAGAAAGCATCTACCCGATACCGTGCTTCTCCCGTATGTACCTGTCTATCCCCGCCGCAGCCACCTTGCCTGCGCCCATTGCGCTGATGACTGTGGCTTCGCCGGTTACAGCGTCTCCGCCGGCGAATACGCCTGGGATACTGGTCATACCGGTATCGTTGTTGACTATGATCCCGCCCCAGCTTTGGGTTTCCAGGCCATCGGTGGTTGACCGGATCAGCGGGTTGGGGTTCTGGCCAAGCGCAACGATCACCGTGTCCGCTTCGATGATGAACTCGGAGTTGGGGACTGTGACCGGCCTGCGCCTGCCGGAATCGTCGGGTTCGCCGAGTTCCATCCGCATGCACTCCATTGCCTTGACCGCGCCCTTCTCATCGCCTATGAAGCGTTTCGGGTTCGTCAGCATCTTGAACTCAACGCCCTCGTGCTCGGCGTTCTCGATTTCCTCCGCTCTCGCGGGCATCTCGGCCCGGCTCCGGCGGTAGACTATCTTCACGTTCTTCGCGCCAATTCGTAGAGCAGTGCGGCAGCAGTCCATTGCGGTGTTTCCCGCGCCGATGATGACGGCGTTTGTGGGAATCTTGATGGGAGTGGCGTAGTCTTCACGGTTCGCCCGCATCAGGTTGATCCTGGTCAGCCACTCGTTGCCTGAGTAAACTCCGCCCAGGTTCTCGCCGGGTATGCCCAGTAGCTTGGGTGCCCCTGCCCCACTGCCCACGAAGACGGCGTCGAAACCCTGCTGCATAAGGTCGTCGATCCTGAACGCGCGTCCGACTACTACGTCCGTAAGTATGCTCACTCCCAGCGACTTCACATACTCCACTTCCCGGTCGAGGATGTTGCGGGGAAGCCTGAACTCAGGAATCCCATAGCGCAGCACGCCGCCGGTCTTGTGCAAGGCCTCGAAGATGGTGACCGAGTAGCCCATCATAGCCAGGTCGCCGGCGACTGTCAGTCCGGCAGGCCCACTACCAACGACCGCCACTTTGTACTTTGCCAGTTCGGGGTGAGCGGGCTTTGGCGCTTCGGGAACTGCGATAGCTGCGGACTCAGCGTCAGCCGCGAATCTTTCCAACCGGCCAATGGCGATCGGCTCTCCGCGCTTGTGCAGAACACACAGCTTCTCGCACTGCTCTTCCTGAGGGCACACCCGGCCGCAGATTGCGGGGAGGGTGTTGGTCTTCTTTATCACTTTGGACGCGCCGATATTGTCGCCCTCTTTGATCTTCTTGATGAACTCCGGAATGTCGATATTCACCGGGCACCCTGCCATACACGGCTTCTTCGGGCACCCGAGGCACCTGTTGGCTTCTGCCAGAGCCGTCTCCGCAGTGTAACCCAGGGCCACTTCCTCGAAGTTCTTAACACGCTTGGCAGCATCCTGCTGAGGCATCGGCGCGCGCTTTGCTATCTCTTTGGCCATCCCCTATTTCCCTCCAACAGCCTGAGCCGACTCTCGCGCGCCGCGCTCCTGCTCAAAGTAGAATGATTTCCTTGCTTTTAACTCGTCCCAGTCGACCTGGTGAGCATCGAAGTCGGGGCCGTCAACGCACACAAACTGCGTTTTCCCGCCAACAGTCACCCGGCACCCACCGCACATTCCAGTGCCATCGATCATAATCGGGTCGAGGCTGACGAGGGTTTTCACGCCATAGGGTTCTGTCACATTCGATACCGCTCTCATCATAGGCAGTGGGCCGACCGCAAACACCAGGTCCACCCCACCCGCATCCAGCAGTTCCTTGAGCGGATCGACAACCAGGCCTTTTCTGCCATAAGAGCCGTCGTCGGTAGTGATGAATATCTCATCCGCTATCGCGCGCAGAGAGTCTTCAAGCAGTATCAGTGACTTTTCTCTCGCGCCGACTATCACGATGAGCTTATTGCCGGCCTGCTTCAGCGCGCGGGCAACCGGATAGGCTATCGCGGTCCCCACCCCACCACCGATTACCACGGTCGTTCCGTACTTCTCGATGTCTGTGGGCTTGCCCAATGGCCCGGATATGCTCGGCACGTCCTGCCCGACTTCCAGCCTGCCTAGCTCGATAGTGCTCTGCCCGACCTCCTGGAAGACAAGCGTGATCGTGCCGTTATCTTTGTCCCAGCTTGATATAGTGAGAGGCATTCTCTCGCTCTTCTCGCCCGACCACACCATCACAAACTGCCCCGGCTTAGCCGACGCGGCTATCAGCGGCGCCTTGACCTCCAGCAGTGTGAGTATCGGTGACAACTTCTCTTTCCGAACGATTGTATTTCTCAGGTCTTGCTGAGTCAGATCCGCAAGCCTGCACTTGTGTGAACCTTGGTCCATCTGCTACTCCTATCTACTGATCGGCCTGAGATTCAGGCCGCTATTGACCGTCCGCAGGTCCTTCAACTCCGTCCAGAAACACCTGAACGATCTGCCTTGCTCTCTCGGCGTATTCCAGAGGCACAACCACTGTGCCCCATATTCCTTCACCCATCTTGAAGACGCCGTCGTACATGGCTACCATCCTGCTCTCGATAACCGCGGGAATGCCCTCGTCGTCCAGATAGGACTTCACCACGCCCGCCGATAGCTCATCCGGCGCGCGATACACTACAACCAGATCCTCGCCTTGTCCGCGTTCCGTGTCGTTCATAGCCTCAGTCCTCCGTTAGGTCGAAGCCTCCAGCAAGGCCGACTTTCCGTCGTCAAGCACTATCATTGTCTCGGAGCCGACCGCGATGACCGTGCCGTCTTCGTCTGTAACCTCGGCGGTCATATACAGCTTCCGACGTTCCTGGCCTGCAAACTTCCCCGCAAACCTGAGCCTGTGCCCAATGATCGCAGGTTTCTTGAGCCTGAAAGTCATCTCGCCTGTGATTGCATTGTAGCCCAGGACGTGCGCGTACCTGGCCATCACTTCGTCCAGCACAGTCGCGACTATTCCGCCGTGAGTGATGCCGCGCCAGCCCTGGTGCTCCTCAGGCGGAGTGTAGTAGGTGACGTACTCATCCCCTTCCACCGCAAACTCCAGCTTCAGCCCAATCGGGTTGTCCTTGCCGCACACGAAGCAGCCGTTATTATCTGTAAGCTTGACTCTTTCGGACATAGAAATCACACTCCGAACTCAACACACAGGCGGCGCACGCCGGATTTCTCGCGTGGCATACCTCTCGCCCGTGCCTGACCATATTTACGTGAAACTCGTATACCGATTCCGGCGCAACAACCTCCGCCAGCAGGTCGTGCGCCTTATCCAGCGTGGTTTTCGGGATCAGCCCTAGTTGGATCGAGACACGCCTGACGTGCGTATCAACCGCAAGCACCGGCCTGCCCATCCCGAACATCAGCACACAGGCCGCAGTCTTGCGCCCCACCCCGGGAATGCTCATCAGCGAACTGATGGCGTCTTCATCGCTCAACTCCGCGAGCCAGTCCAGATGAGGTTTCTCCGTTGTTCGCCCCAATTCCTGCAACGCGCATCGGATGGAGAAAGCCTTGCTTCGCCAAAGCCCAGCAGGTTTGATAGCGTCTTCCAGTTCACCCGGTCCTGCCCCCAGAACATCATCCCAATCCGGGAAACGCAGCTTCAGCGCGTCAAACGCCTTCTGGCAATTGGCGGAGGTCGTGTTCTGAGACAAAATGGTGTAAACCAGTTCGTCCATCAGACTCAGACGGGGACTCCATACTGCTGAGCCGTACGCCTGAACCAGAAGCTCGTCTACGATTCTCGCTTTACAGACACTATCTCGCAAACACACGAGCAGGAACACTCCAAGCTGAAAGGCTTCTTCACACCCAACGAGGCACAACAAAACTGAAGGGTTTTTCCCAACCACTATAGTATAGTTCAATAATGCCTGTGAGGAAAGTCGGGCGCTGCATCTGCCAGCATCAACGTGATAAGGAGATACCGCTTTGAGCAAGTCTGCCATGTCCAGCCGCGAGAGGATGCTTGCTGCGCTGAAATGCGAGGGGCCGGACCGTATCCCGATGTCCCCCTACGTTTCCCAGGGCCCGTTCCTGGCTGAGCCGTTGTTCTGGCGAGACCAGATCGAGCGCGCGGAACGCATGCTCGAACTGAAGATGGACCCGACCATCGACATCTGGTTTCCGGAACCTCAGCCCCACCCCGATGTCACGATCAAGACCTGGCGCGACACAAGCGGACCGGTGCCTGTAACAACCAAAGAGTATCACACTCCGGCCGGCGTGATGCGAATGGCCTGCAAGGAAAGTGACGAGTGGTGCAGCTGGAAGCACGGAGCCTGGGTTCCGACGACCCTCGGCTACGACAAGCGCCAGCACTACAACATCGAGGTCTTCGACGACTGGCAAATCTCCCGCCGGACGGAGCCGTGGGTCAAAGGCCCGGAAGACCTGGAGAAGCTGCGACACGTCATGCGCTTGCCGGAGGATTATGTCCTTGACGAGTGGATGATGGATGTCCAGAGGGCCGCGGAGATCGCGAAGAAGTACGACATACTGCTGCAGGCGAGAAGAACTATAGTCGGGGACGCGTTCCAGTGGTTCTGCGACATCAACGATTTCATGTGCTGGATGATCGAGGAACCTGAATTCGTCAGAGAGTTTCTGGCCATCTTCCACGACTGGGCGATGGGGCTTACAAAGCTGGCGCTGGAAGCAGGGGTGGATGTGGTGCAGAGACGCGGGTGGTATGAGATCCCACTATTCTGGAGTCTGAAGTACTTCGAAGAGTTCCTCGTTCCCAGTATTCAGGCCGAGACTAAACTGGTTCACGATGCCGGCAAGATTCATAGCTACCTCCTGCCTGAGGGCCAGGGCGCCTATGCGGACATCCTCGCGCGAATGGACTTCGACGTGGTCTACGGAATCGACCCAAGGATGCTTTTCGGTGGCGACCTGCACACGGCGTTCGCCAAACTCGGTGACAAGAAGTCGTTCTGGGGCGGCATCAACGCGGAAGTAACGGTCCAGTCCGGTGACTACAAGACCATCGAGACTGCGATCAAGGAAGCAATCGATGCTTTGGGAGGCAATGGCGGCCTGGCGCTATCGACATTCATCTTCCCGCCACTGAATCCGCAGGGAGTCCGGCATATGATCGACGCCTGGCGGAAGCTATGCCTGTGACGGCTCATAGCCTATGGCCGATGGCGGATAGCAAATAGAGGAAGGCCCGTAGCAACTGGCTCACCGTTGTATGCCATGGGCCTCGTCTCAACTACCGTAGGCTATCTGCCATTGACTATTCGCTATCAGCCCGCCTGGACTTTCGACTCTCGGTCGAAGACCGGGAGGTACATTCTCCACACCTCATCCTTTGCGCCGGCAAGAAACTTGGTGTAGCTGATGAATGGCACGTATCTTGGCTTGGTCGGCTTGCTGTTGATTGTGAAACCGATCTGGCTGATGCTCTTGTCGCCCTTCTTGGAGTTGCACTTCCGGCAGCAGCAGAGCAGGTTTTCCCAACTGGTTGGCCCGCCAAGTCTCTTGGGGATCACGTGGTCGACTGTCATGTCGTTGCCTTTGTGTCCGCAGTATTGGCACGTGTGGTCATCCCGGGCAAGAATGCTGCGCCTGGAGAGCTTGAGTTGGGGTCTGGGGCGTTTGATGTGACTCCGAAGTCTGACAACCGACGGCAGCGAGATGCTCTTTGCAGCCGAATGCATACGCCGGGGGCTTTCGTGAACAACCTCAACCTTCCCCATCAGGAGCAGGTTGACTGCCCTCCTCGCGTTGCAGATATTGAGCGGCTCATAGTCGCTATTCAGGACCAATACCTCGGAACTCACCTTTCCGACCCTCCAAAACTCCTCCGGCTGTCATTACAATTGCCCGCATCACAGAAAGAAAAAACCCACCGGGACACGACGTCCGAGTGGGTTCATTGTGCGTACACTTGCTGGCTTTGAGTCACACAGCAAGAACCGTCTTCGACCATCCGAAGCGCACGAACCCGCTCCCCGGTCTCAAGAAACCACCCACGCAAACATATTCGGTAGTCGCTGTACAAGACAATAACCCTTGCTGTCGACGGGTCTCCCGCCGTATCCTACGAATACGATTCTAGCAGGCCGGCCTGAGCCTGTCAAGCGCGCTCAGAACCCCGTGTTGTTGGTCTGAGATTCTGTCACCCCCTAATTGTTCTGAGAAAACGTCACCCCCCTTGGTGTACCCCGTTCCTTCATCGCAGAATGAGCAGAAAGCATCGTGCTGGGGATGTTTTGGGAAAAGGACGGCTACCATCGATGCGACGCGCGCGGTGGAAGCTAATCTACGGAGACGACGACACGATCTGTAGGAATGAGACGTCGCCAGGCAAGCCCGAAGAGTAGCAGCAGCGGACTCGTGCATCGCCTGGTCACTCGCGAGAGAGTGCCACGGGTGACAAAGTCTCAGACCAACAAGGGGTGACATTTTCTCAGACCAACGACAGCGCGCTCAGAACCCCGCCTTGAAAGGATGGCCGGATTCTGTTATTCTGTGTGTGGCTTAGACAGCACGGAGGTAGCATCTGCTATGTGGAAATGGATAGCGCTTGCAGCATTGATTGCAGTTCTTATTGTAGTAAATAAGTGGCAGCCCAATCTCGAAAAGGCTGATGTGACGAAGAGCAGCCACGCAATGGATGAAGAGAAAGCAACGGATGAACACGATCATGAGGCTGAGGCTACGCCCCCGAAAGCCTCGATAAAGGCAACGATGGAGCCTGGCAGAGTGATTGAGATCAAGACCACAAAAGGCCTGATCGTGTTCACGCTGTTCGAGAAAGACTGCCCCATCACCACTTCGAGAATAGCTGACCTTGTACGGCAGGGTCTCTACGATGGCGTAAAGTGGCCCCGCGTCGAAGGATGGGTCATACAGACTGCGGAGGCCAAGTCGCCGGTTCCCGGGATAGGGCTTGAACTCGCGGAAGGCTTGAGGAACGCAAAGGGCGCGGTAGGGATGGCCCGGACAGATGACGTCAACAGCAACACTTCAGTTTTCTACATCCTCAAGGAGCCTCAGCCGTCGCTTGATATGAAGTACACCATCTTCGGCAGACTGCTCTACGGTATGGACGTGGCCATGAAGATCAGGCCGACGGACAGCATAATAACCGCCAAGATTCGCCCGCTTACAGACAAAGACAGGAAGCGGCTGGGAGAAGTCCTGGCAATGGAAGTAGAGCGCAGCACGAACTAGACGGCGCAAACCTTGAGCGCACGATCTACACGGCGAAAGTGGGCCTAGGTATGCCGTTTCAGTCCTATTCGTCCGGAGTCACGGAGACTGGCTCTCTGTCCATCACGGCCAGCAGCGCCGCATTTACGCAGATGGTATGTGCCTACGAGGAAACGTGGAGCCTACACTGCCTGTTAACGGACACTAGTGGCCAACTGCTGGACAATTATGCGCAGTCACCGAAGGAAAGGTGTGATCTCCGCAGGCGCGCCATCGCCGAGGCGCTCCGTTGGGGCGAGCCCTCTATCTTGGCTGCACCAGCGAACGAACTGCTTTGGGCGGTCCCGGTGATGCACAATGCGACCGTAATTGGCGGGATTGTCGTGGAAGGCGTTCGTCTGGGTGAGGACGCCTTCCCGGACGGCGGACTATCTGCCGTCGACGTCAGACACGCTGCCGCCGACCTGCTTCACATGGCCAAAGAGGCGAACCTCACGAACGCGGCTTTGCTGGAATTCCGGAAGCGCGAGACCGCGAGAGAGTCCCAACGAGCCGAAGCTATCCACGAACTCAAGCATCTTGACTACCGATCCATCAGAGACGTCTACCTGGCAGAGGAGCCGGCACTGCTGGCTGCGATCAAGCATGGGGATACCCACGCAGCCAGAGAGATCATCAACCGGGTCCTGGCGGCCATCTACCACCTCGGCATGGAACGGCCTGAAGTCCTCAAGAGTTACCTGCTTGAACTAGTGGTGACGATGTCACGCAGCGCCGTCGAAGCAGGTGCCGATTCCACGGAGCTTCTGGGAACCAACTACTCCTCATTCGCTGAACTGTCGCACATAAACTCGGAGGAGGAGCTATGCGCGTGGCTGGTCTCCATGCTCGAACGCATAATGGACGCCATAAAGGCAAACATACAGTATCCCAGCAACGTGCTCGTCGCTCAAGCTATCAAGTATATGCAGGATAACCTCCGAAATCCTATTTCACGAGACGAAGTCGCGGACGTAGCCTGCCTTTCCCCATCTCATTTCAGCAGGGTTGTGAAGCAGACTTTCGGTTACTCGTTCACCGAGCTTCTGGCAAGAATGCGGGTCGAGTGCGCGCAGGACAGCCTCGCCAGGACTGAGAAGAGCCTGGTGCAGGTTGGCCTGGACTGCGGCTTCAACGACCAGAGTTACTTCACCAAAGTCTTCCAGCGCTACACCGGCCAGACCCCCGGCGAATTCCGGCGCCTGCACTCGGGTACATCGTTCGCCACAAGCTAGATACCCCGGTTAAGCATCCGCGTGGTAAATACGTGCTTTGTCACATAATTGAAATGCCGCGATATTACAACGCCAAACTCTTCCCAACGAGCGTAGTTCTGGGGTAAGATAGGTTGTGTCGTAATCCGGACGCTCCCACTCGACCAATGGAGGTATATCCAATGCTTGTAGTTGCCGAGAGAATCAACACCAGCCGCAAGATCAAAGGTGAGTTGCTAGTCGAGCAAGCAGTTGTGAACCGAGATGCAGAGTACATTCAGAAACTTGCCAAGGACCAGGTGGCAGCCGGGCCGGAGGGATGCACTTATGTAGACATAAACGCAGGCACCCTCACCTCAGGCGAGCCGGAAGCCCTTGAATGGCTGACGAGAGTTGTGCAGGAGGCGGTTGACGCGCCCATCTCATTCGATACGCCCAACGCCGCCGCCCTGGAGAAAGGGCTGGCTACCTACGATAGCAGCAAGGGCCAGCCGCTCATCAACTCCATCACAGCCGAGTCACTCCGCTACAAGAACGTGCTGCCGTTTGTGTTGGAGCATAAGTCCAAGGTGATTGCCCTGGCTATGGATGATTCTGGGATTCAGACCGATCCAGTGAAGCGCCTGACGGTGGCTAAGCAACTCGTGGACAACCTCACCTCCGACGGAGTAGCGCTCGACAATATCTACGTGGACCCTCTCACATTCCCCATAGGAACCGGGAGCGATGTTGTTGTTTCGATGCTCGATATCATCGCCAAGGTCAAAGAAGCCTATCCGGGGGTTCACATAATAGCCGGTCTTTCAAACGTCTCCCACGGAATGCCTGCCAGGAAACTGCTCAATCAGGCTGTTACGGTGCTGGCGTTGGGCAAAGGTCTTGATGCCGCGATCATCGACCCCAATGACAGGTACCTGATGGCTATGATCGCCTCCACCGAAGCCCTCCTGGGAATCGATGACTTCTGCGTCAACTACATCGGCCTCTCCCGCCAGGGCGCTTTCGAGGGGCTATAGAGATGACCTATCGCAGCAACCTGGAAGCTGTGCTTGAGAACGGGCACTTCGCGGTGTGCGGCGAAATGAGCCCGCCTCAGGGCGCGGACAAAGCCCCTATTCTCAAGAAATGCTCCTACTTCAAGGGCATAGTAGACGCAGTCAACCTCACCGACAACCAGACAGCCATAGTGCGTATGAGTTCTCTGATGAGCAGCATCTATGCGCTGGAGGGCGGCGTGGAACCGGTGATGCAGTTGACCTGCCGTGACAGAAACCGACTTGCGCAGCAATCCGAAGTGCTGTCGGCTTCTTCGGCAGGGGTGAAGAACCTGCTCTGTCTGACCGGCGATTACCAAACATTCGGCAATAACCCGGATGCCAAGGGAGTCTTCGATCTGGACTCCGTGCAGCTTCTTCGTATGGTTGACCAGATGAACAAAGGCAAGTTCCTTTCCGGCGACGAGATCAAGCCTCCGCCGGACATGTTCATAGGTGGGGCAGCCAATCCGTTCGCGGAGCCGATGGATCTGCGGGTGCTCCGACTCGCCAAGAAGATCGCCTCCGGGGCTCGGTTCATCCAGACTCAGCCGGTGTTTGACGTACCTCGGTTCGAGAAGTGGTTGAGCATGGTTCGCGCCGAAGGCTACGAGAAGATGGTATATATACTGGCAGGAGTTATGCCGGTGCGCTCGGTCAAGGCGCTGCTGCACATGCGCGACAACGTTCCCGGCTCGCTCATCGCGGAGGAATATATCAAGCGCATGGACGCTGTAAAGGAATCGAAGGAAGAAAGCGCGGAGACCGGCGTTGCTATGGCAGTCGAAATCATTAAGCAGCTAAAGGAAATGCCTGGAGTTGCCGGAGTGCATCTGATGCCGGTGATGTGGGAGTCGATCACTCCCAGAATTGTCGAAGAGGCTGGACTCCTCCCCAGACCCATAGTCGCGCTTCAAGGACCGGAGCCGGAAGGAGGCGCGCAATGAGCAAGCTCTCTGAAGGAATCGCCAGGGTCTTAGGAAAGAACTCGGTCGTAAACGGCTGTGTTCTCCTTGCGGAGAATGCTGTAAAGAAGACCGTGTTCAAGTGCCAGGACTGCGGGCAGTGCATTCTCAGTCACACTGGCTATACCTGCCCAATGCGGTGCCCGAAACAGATTCGCAACGGACCATGCGGAGGCACCAGAGCGGACGGACACTGCGAGGTATACCCGGAGCGGCACTGCATCTGGTGGCTGATCAATGAGAGATCGAAGAAGTTGGGCAGGTGGGGTAAGCTCCGCAAGTATCACATCCCGGTAGATAGACGATTCGAACACACCAGCGCCTGGCTCAACATGTTCGCCGGCAAGATTCTGCCGATATCCCTGAACAAAGAGCTCAAAGAGAGCGAACTGGATGACATTTTCAAAGAGAAGAAAGGGTAGGCAGCTATGCTTTCCGACGTAGAAATCGCACAGCAAGCCAAACCGCGACACATATCAGAGATCGCGGCGGAGCTTGGACTGAAAGATGACGAACTTGAACTGTACGGCACCAACAAGGCCAAGGTGTCACTTAGCGTATATGAGAGACTGTCCGCCAGACCGGAAGCCAAACTAATTCTGGTAACTGCTATCACCCCCACCCCGGCTGGCGAGGGCAAGACCACCACGACAGTCGGGCTCGGCGACGCGCTCCGGAAGATCGGCAAGAGTGTCTGCGTTGCGCTTCGCGAGCCTTCGCTGGGGCCATGTTTTGGCGTCAAGGGCGGCGCGGCGGGCGGAGGCTATGCGCAGGTGATACCGATGGAGGACATCAACCTCCACTTCACCGGCGACTTCCACGCCATCACCACCGCGCACAACCTTCTCTCGGCAATGCTGGACAATCACCTCCATCAGGGCAATGAGTTGGAGATAGACCCCCACTCCATCACCTGGAAGCGCGTAATGGACATGAACGAACGCGCGCTGCGCAACATAGTTGTGGGTCTGGGTGGCAAGACCAACGGCATTCCTAGGGAGTCGGGTTTTGAGATTACGACGGCGAGCGAGATCATGGCGCTTCTGGCCCTTGCCAAAGACCGCGAAGACCTGACCGCAAGGATCAGCCGGATAGTAGTCGGGCTGAACAGGAAAGGCGAACCGATTACAGCCGACTATCTCAAGGCAACCGGCGCGATGTCGGTCGTCCTCAAAGACGCCATCAAGCCCAATATCGTCCAGACACTGGAAGGCACTCCCGCTTTCGTGCACGCAGGACCGTTTGGCAATATCGCACACGGCTGCAACTCGGTTATCGCAACCAAGCTCGCGCTGAAGCTCGTAGACTATATGGTTACGGAGGCCGGCTTTGGCAGCGATCTCGGAGCTGAGAAGTTCTACAACATCAAGTGCCGCAGCGCCGGACTGATGCCGGTAACCACGGTAGTTGTCGCCACAATCAGAGCTCTGAAGATGCACGGTGGCGTGGCTTTGGCGAATCTGGTGGGCAACGACCCGGCAGCGGTGGTCAAGGGAATTGAGAACCTGAAGCAGCACTGTGACAACGTGCGGGCCGTGGGT
>CAZTAO010000016.1:47078-92477 GCA_964611645.1 uncultured bacterium
GGTGCGCGCCTGTCACGCCGCCGGCGTGGACGCCATCAATATCCCCGACGGCCCGCGCGCCTCGGCGCGCGTTTCGCCGATGATCGCCTCCCTGTTGATCCGCCAGGCCGTGGGTATCGAGCCGATAGTGGCCATCAACAAGTTCCCGACCGATACTGATGAAGAGATCAAGGCCCTGGCTCAGGAATGCGCCAAGATGGGCGCAAAGTACGCTCTTTCGGATGTCTGGGCAAAGGGTGGAGAAGGCGGAATCGAGCTTGCGAAGCTGGTGCTTACGGCTTGCGAAGGCGAGTCCACGTTCAAACCGGCGTATCCGCTGGAGGCTTCGATCCTCGAGAAGGTCAACATAGTGGCAAAGACTTTCTATGGCGCGGACGGCGCGGACGTGCTTCCCGCCGCAGCCAAACAGATCAAACAGATCGAAGGACTTGGCTTCGGAGGACTCCCAATCTGCATCGCCAAGACCCAGAACTCACTCTCCGACGACCCCAAGAAAGTCGGCAGGCCAACTGGTTACAAGATCACTGTTCGTGGAGCCAAGGTCAGCGCGGGTGCGGGATTCGTGGTTGTCTACGCTGGAGACATAATGACAATGCCTGGTCTCCCCAAGGTCCCCGCTGCCGTCAAGATCGGAATGAGACCCGACGGTGAGATATACGGGCTGTTCTAATAATCGGAGTTGGTATTGCACAAGATAGACCTTGCGGGACAACCGCTGGATTTGGAACTTACGCTGAATTGCGGGCAGGCGTTTCGCTGGAGACGCCTGCCCAATGGCACATGGCAGGGTGTTGTAGGCGACAGGCTGATCGAACTCCGTCTGGAAGATGGTTGCCTCTACTGGCAGACATTTCCGGATGGCGGCGAACACATCATTCGAGACTACCTGCTGCTGGACATCGACGTATCGGAAATATACTCGCGCCTCTCTGAGAATGACCCACATCTGGCGGACCTTGCCCAGCGCTTCGCCGGTATGCGTTTGGTGAGGCAGGCCCCAGTCGAGACCCTGATGTCTTTCGTGTGTTCGGCGGCAAACAGCATCCCGAGGATAGCGGCGGCCATAGAGCAGCTCTGCATCACGCTGGGCGATACTGTGTGCACGGTGAATGGCATTTGTTACTACGCATTCCCCACCCTCGAGGCTATCGCCGACGCACCAACTGAGACTCTTCGGAACACGTGCCTGCTGGCCTTCCGCGGAGACAACCTCAAGGGCGTAGCTCACCAACTCCTCGAACGAGGCAACACCTGGCTGCCGTCGCTCAGGAACTGCGACTACGCGGACGCCAAGTCCCAGTTGCTCGGAATCCGGGGCATAGGACCGAAGATCGCTGACTGTGTATGCCTGTTCTCCCTGGACAAGCACCAGGCCGTGCCGGTTGACACCCACATCTACCAACTGGCAAAGCGTCTCTTTCTCACGACCATGAGCACCAGAACGATCACGGAATCGGTATACGCGCGCATCCAGCAGGAGTTCACTTCGCGCTACGGAAACTTTGCCGGATGGGCGCAGCAGTTCCTCTTCTATGAAGATGTTCTCAGAAGTAGAGCCGGTCGCCCGGTATCTTGAAGGACTCTGGCACGTTGGCGGCGAAACCCTCTTTGGTGCCTTATGCCTGACCTCTCTGTCATCATCGTAAATTGGAACACGCGCGACCTTCTGCGCGACTGTTTGGCCTCGGTATTCTCGAAACCTGTGGATCTGGATTTTGAGGTGTTTGTTGTCGACAACGACTCGTCAGACGGCAGCCCCGAGATGGTGCAGGGCGATTTTCCAAAGGCAAGGCTGATCAGGAGTGGTGGTAACATCGGATTCGCGCGGGCAAATAATCTGGCCATCAGTCAATCCGACGCGCCGAACATCTTGCTTCTCAACAGCGACACCGTCATCCAGCCGCAGGTGATGGCAGAAACCCTCGCGCTCCTGCGCGGCGATCCTGGAATTGGCACGCTTGGCTGCAAGCTTGTTGGTCTGGACGGCACCCCGCAAGACTCATTCTGTTTCGACTACCCATCAGGTCCTCGAGTTGGCGGGCCGGACGACATTCTGCCCGGTGGACTGATTGAGTGCGCGCAGGTCTGGGGAGCATATCAGCTCGTCAAGAGAGAGGTTATCGATCAGGTGGGGATGCTTGACGAAGACTTCTTCATGTTCTACGAGGACGTGGACTGGTGCTGGCGAATACACGACGCGGGCTGGAAGATCGCATACGATCCAAACCACAGCATCACGCATGTTATGCGGGCGAGCTGCAAGAAGGCGCCCAGCGGGGACCACCACCGCAGAATGGTCATCAGCGAGGGCTTGCTATACTGGAAGCATCATCAGAACGGTGACTTCTCCGCCTGGAGGAGACGACGGATGATCCACTACGGCGTATGTATGAGCGAGTATTGGCTGGCGACGCGCCTGGTTGGGTCGGAGAAACTCAGAGCCAAACTGGAGAAGCATATTGCCTGTTTTCAGGCTACCCGTGCGCTGAAGAGTCCGGAGGGTTGCGTGTTCGTACCTCCGGCGCCCACCGCAGTGGAAGGGCAGATACTAACATGAGCCGTAAAGGCTACAAATGCGCGGGGCTGTCTCCGACGCACGAGGCAGTTCTTGGTTTCGTAAAGCCGGGGTCGAGGGTTCTGGAAGTCGGGTGCTCCTCGGGACACATGACCAAAGCGCTGCGCGAGGATCTTGGATGCACCATTACAGCAATCGAGATCAACGAGGAAGAGGCGAGAGAGGCCAGCCAGTTTGCTAATCAGACGACAGTCGGCGACATCCAGGACTTGAGCGTCTGGAACCAGCTTGATGGTCTCTACGACGCAGTGCTGTTTGCCGACGTCCTCGAACACCTTGCCAACCCGTGGGAAGTCCTCACGCGCGTGAAACAGGTGCTGAGTAACGAAGGTATGGTGGTGGCATCTATGCCGAACGTCGCGTATTACAGGATCCGCAAAGAACTGCTGCTGGGACGGTTTGACTATGCAACCTACGGCATTCTGGACGACAGCCACCTAAGGTTCTTCACCCGCAAGACGATGCTGGAGATGTTCACTCGAACCGGCTATCAAGTAACCGACTGCGTTCGCAGGTTCCGTGTGCAGACCGACCGGAGAATCTGGAGGCTGATGCCAGATGCCTTTACCTACCAGTTCGTGATAAGGGCTGTGCCGGCGGTCGCCGCTGAAGCAGGCGAATCGGTCTGCGGTACTTGTCCAATCCCGGACTGATAGCTTACAATTACTTGTCGGCAGATGCCGATGCCTCTACCAAACTCATTTTCGAGGAAGTGCCCGAATTGAAGATACTTGTCGTGGGAAGCGGCGGGCGTGAACACGCCTTGACCTGGAAGCTAACGCAAAGCCCCTCCGTCAGCAAAATCTATGTCTGGCCGGGGAACGCTGGGATTGACGGAATCGCCGAACGCGTGCCGGGCAGCGTCACCGACATCCCCGGTATCGTTGCCTTTGCTGAGAAGAACAGCATCGACCTCACGGTTGTCGGCCCTGAAACTCCGCTCATCGCTGGGCTTTCCGACACGCTGAAAGAACGAGGACTGCGGGTATTCGGCCCGAACAAGGCCGCCGCGCAGTTGGAGGGCAGCAAGGTCTTTGCCAAGAAACTCATGCTGGACAACGGCATCCCAACCGCCCTCTGCGAGGTCTTCAGCGATCCTGACAAAGCCGATGACTACGTAAAGGGCCTGCCTGAGCCTGTTGAAGCGCCGATCGTGATCAAGGCCGATGGCGAGGCGGCAGGCAAGGGTGTGCTGATCTGCAAGACCAAGGACGAAGCCTACGCCGCCATCGACTCAATAATGCGCCAGAGAGCTTTCGGCGCATCCGGCGACAAGCTGGTTATCGAGGAGTTCCTCGACGGCCAGGAAACCACATATATGTGCTTCGTATCCGGCCAGAAGTTCGCGCCGATGACGGCCTCGCAAGACTACAAGCGCGCTTACGGTGGCGATCAGGGTCTCAACACCGGCGGAATGGGCGCGTATTCTCCAGTCCCGGTTTTCACCAAGGAACTTGAAGAACTGGTGAAGAAGAAAGTGGTCAAACCCACCCTCAAGGCTCTGGCCAATATGGGCATCGAGTATTGCGGGGTGCTCTATGTTGGGTTGGCGCTTACCTCCAAAGGGCCGAAAGTCGTGGAGTTCAACTGCCGCTTTGGAGACCCCGAAACCCAGGTGGTTATGCCTCTGCTGAAATCAGACCTGGCCCAAGTGCTGCTTTCCGTCGCTGAGTCCCGACTCGACGAATCCGCCGTCAACTGGTATCATGAAAAGGCGCTTTGCGTCGTGATGGCATCGGGCGGGTATCCGGGCGACTACTCCAAGGGAGAGGTCATTGAGGGCATCCGGGAAGCTGAAGCCACTGGCGCGATGGTGTTCCACGCCGGTACCGAGACACGTGACGGGCGAATCGTGACGTCTGGGGGCCGGGTTCTTGCAGTAACCGCAAAAGGGGCCGGCTATGCCGAGTGTATAGCGAAGGCCTATCGGGGCGTCGAGAGAATCCATTTCGAGGGCGCCCACTACAGAAGAGACATTGGAGCGAGGCTACTTTGACCGGTAAAGTCGCAATCATCATGGGCAGCAAGTCCGACTCGGAGATCATGAAGGGCGCTTCGGACACTCTTGACGAGTTCGGTGTTGAGAGCCACACGTTTGTCATTTCCGCCCACAGAAACCCTCAGGGAGTGTTCGATTTCGCGACCGGGGCGGAATCCGAGGGCTACGAGGTGATCATAGCGGGAGCCGGGATGGCCGCGCATCTGCCTGGAGTTATCGCGGGACTCACGCCTCTGCCAGTCATCGGCGTGCCCACGAAATCAGCGGCATTGAACGGTATGGACTCTCTGCTTTCGATAGTCCAGATGCCATCCGGAGTGCCGGTAGCAACCGTGGCAATCGACGGCGCGAAGAACGCCGCCATACTGGCAGTCCAGATACTTGCCACTAAGTACCCCGAACTGCGCGAGGCAGTGAGAGCGCACAAAGCCAAACTGGCTTCGGCCGGACGAATACAACTGAGGTAGCGATGATACAGCGTTATACCCTCCCCAAGATGGGCGGCATCTGGAGTGAACAGGCGAAGTTCCAGAGCTGGCTCGAAGTTGAGCTTGCCATTTGCGAGGCCCAAGAGCATTTCGGTCTTATCCCCAAAGGTTCCAGTGAAGCCATACAGTCCAAAGCCACGTTCACCGTTGAGCGCATCGAAGAGATCGAGCGCGAGACCCACCACGACCTCATTGCCTTCGTCAAAGCAGTTACCGAGAACATGGGCGACGAGGGGCGATATGTCCACTACGGCGTCACCAGCTACGACATCGAAGATACCGCAATGGCGCTGCGAATGCGCGATTCAGCCGAGATAATCATCGAGGACCTGGAGAAGCTCAAGGCGGTGGTTGCAAGGCTGGCCCGCGAGCACAAAATGACCCCGATGATAGGCCGCACCCACGGCGTCCACGCGGAACCGATCACGTTCGGTTTCAAGATGGCTGTGTGGTATTCGCAGATAGAACGAGACATCGAGCGGGTGGAAGCGGCACAGAAAGCAGTCAGCGCGGGGAAGATATCCGGGGCTGTCGGCATATTCGGCAACACTGATCCCCGCATCGAGGAATATGTGTGCGAGAGGCTAGGCCTAAGTGTTGCGCCGGTCTCCACGCAGATAGTCCAGCGCGACCGTCACGCCCAGATGCTCTGCGCGCTTGCGATTGCGGCCTCATCTGCCGAGGGCTTTGCCACCGAGATGCGAAACCTGCAGCGGACCGAGATACTGGAAGTTCAGGAGATGTTCCTGCCGGGCCAGCGTGGGTCCTCGGCAATGCCGCACAAGCGAAACCCGTGGCGGTTTGAGACCGTGGTGGGGCTGGCGAGAGTGGTTCGGACCAACGCCCAGCCCGCGATGGAGAACATCACAAGCTGGCACGAGCGCGACAACACCAACTCCGCCTGCGAGAGAGTCATAATCACAGACAGCTTCTGCGCCGCCGACTTCCTGCTGGGTTCCCTGGCGAAGCTGATGGACCGGCTGGAGATAAACGTCGACCGGATGCAGAAGAACCTGGAGATGATGGGCCAGTTGTCCTTCTCCGAGCACGTGCTTCTGGCGCTGGTTCGCAAAGGTCTCTCTCGTGACGAAGGCTACAAGATATGCCAGCGCAACGCCGCAAAGTGCTGGGACGAGAACATCCCATTCTGCCAGGCCCTGGAGCAAGATGCAGACGTCCAGCGACTTCTGACCAAGAGCGATTTGGATGATTGTTTCGATCTGGGGCATCACTTTAGGAATGTGGATACGATATTTGAGAGGTTGGGGCTGATCTAGTGGGCATCCCCCTACGTGATAAGCTGAATAGCTGTGAAGTCCAGATACAAGGCCGTGGAGTTCAAAGGAGCCGCGTATGAACAGGAGCGTCACTTTAGTCTGGCTCTTCTCCCTTAGTTACATCGTGGCCCTGTCTTGTTTGATGGCTGTTCTGGGGGCTGCACAGGCTATCTCGGTTGTCAAGTACAATAGCGGCGGCAGATTAGGCCCAGACCAGCCGATAGACACGAGAAACATCGGTGATCGCCCTGTAAGCAGCCCTGAGGGTGGCGTATACCAAAACGACAAAGCGGGCTACATGTATGAATACAAGGACGTAGACGGACACACTGTCGAAGTCTATTCCGCTGGAATGGGCGCCGCGCAGAATCTTGCTGAGGGCGCAGTGAACTTGGCGTTTTCGTGGTTGCCATTGGTGTGTCTTTTAGAGATGCTGTTTATGCTTGGAGCCACATTTGTGTACATGCTTCCGGTATTAAGAGTGATGAAGCGGCTCGCACCAGATATGAGCTGGGCAATGGATAACACAGAGTACGGGATTACCGGAGGTACTATCCTCCTCTTGCTGGCATTCATCAGTGGGGCACTATGGTCTTCCTACATGGGCTTGAGCGTTTTCGACAACGGGTTGTTCAGTCAGATATCTTGGGTGAGTAATATGTACAAATCGTCATGGATGCGGGCAAACTGCGACGTTGTATCTGTTCTAGGGGGGATTCTTATTCTTGCATCCATATTCCTGTGCATATGGGTCTTGGTATCTCCTAAGATACTAGGCAAGAGCGCCAATACTGTAACCAAGGACTAATCAATGACCAAAGCAAACGTATATGTAACTCTGAAACCGTCTCTGCTGGATGCGCAGGGGAAAGTTGTGCATGGGGCGCTTGAGAACCTGGGGTATTCCGAGGTCGAGAGCGTACGAATGGGGAAGTTCATCGAGGTAAAGTTCAAGGGCGACGCCAAAGATGTTGAACAGCAGCTCGATGAGATCTGCCGGAAACTCCTGAGCAACCCTGTGATTGAAGACTACCGGTACGAGATAATCCCGAACGAGGAGCCGTCGAAATGAAATTCGGCGTAGTTGTTTTTCCGGGTTCGAACTGTGACCAGGACTCTTACTTTGCGGTCAAGAACGTTCTGAAGCAGCCGGTGGAGTATATTTGGCACCAGACGACTGATCTGGCGGGGTTCGATTGTATCATCCTGCCGGGTGGGTTTTCGTACGGTGACTATTTGCGGACCGGCGCAATCGCGCGGTTCAGCCCTGTGATGAATGCCATCCAGGACTTCGCCGACAAGGGCGGCAGGCTCATCGGCATCTGCAACGGTTTCCAGATACTCTGCGAAGCGCACCTGCTTCCCGGCGCGCTCATCGCCAACGACGGCCTGAAGTTCATCTGCAAGTACGTGCATCTGCGTGTGGAAAGCAACACCAGCGACTTCACCAACCAGTGCTCGGCGGGCCAGGTGCTGCGAGTTCCGATAGCTCACCAGGGCGGCAACTACTACGCCGACAAAGACACCATCAAGTCCCTCGAGGACAACGGCCAGGTGATCCTGCGCTACTGCGATGACGCAGGGGTGGTCGGCAAAGCCTGCAACCCCAACGGCTCGATCAACAACATCGCAGGGATTATCAACAAGGCAGGAAACGTCGCGGGAATGATGCCGCACCCGGAACGCGCCGTTGAGGATGTCCTTGGAAGCACGGATGGCAATTACATTCTAAAGTCAATAGTCCAGAGCCTATCGTAGGCGCGATTGCATACAGTAAACCAGGAGAAGTTAATTGGCTGACTCCATAAAGAATACATCTCCCATCGAACCCAAAGTCTACCGCGACATGGGACTCAGCGACGCCGAATACGGCCAGGTTGTTGGCGTGCTTGGCAGGCACCCCACGTACACTGAAGTGGGAATGTACGCCGTTATGTGGAGCGAGCACTGCGGGTACAAGTATTCTCGCCCTATTCTGCGGCTTTTCAAGAAATACCGGGAAGCACTGGATGGCGCGGGTCTAGAGAACGCCGGGCTGATAGACATCGGCGACGGTTTGGCTATAGCAATGAAGATGGAAAGCCACAACCACCCGTCCGCAGTCGAGCCTTTCCAGGGCGCAGCGACCGGCGTTGGCGGGATTCTTCGTGATATATTCACAATGGGCGCTCGGCCTATCGCCTGCCTCAACAGCCTCCGATTTGGCGGGTTGGAAGATCAGCATAACAGGTATCTTTTCGAGCATGTGGTGGGCGGGATTTCGTTCTACGGCAATTGCGTTGGAGTGCCAACGATTGGCGGCGAAGTCTACTTTGAGGACTGCTACTCCGGTAACTGCCTGCTGAATGCAATGGCTGTTGGTATCGTGAGGCATGAGGATGTCGCATTTGCCAATGCCGACGGTCCGGGCAACCCGGTGCTGCTGGTGGGTTCGCGCACAGGCCGGGATGGCATCCACGGCGCAACTTTCGCTTCAGTTGAATTGGGGCCAGACTCAGAAAGCAAGCGGCCAAACGTCCAGATGGGTGACCCGTTCACCGAGAAGTCCTTGATCGAAGCCACCCTGGAGGCTCTCAAGACCGGTTTCATCGTCGGTATCCAGGACATGGGCGCCGCCGGTATCACGTGTTCCACCTGCGAAACCAGCGCAAAGGCCGGCACCGGGATGACGATGGACGTTCGCAAGGTGCCGCTGCGCGAAGCGGACATGACCCCATACGAGATCATGCTTTCCGAATCCCAGGAAAGAATGCTGGCGATTGTCGAAATAGGGCACGAAGACGACGTAGCCAACGTGTTCAAGAAGTGGGGCCTGCAGGCAGTAGTTGTCGGCAAGGTCACTGACGACGGCCTGGTGCACATCTACGATGGCGATGTATTGGTTGCCCAGGTGCCCTCCAAGTCTCTGGCCGACGATGCTCCAACCTACTATCTTGATACCGTGGAACCCAAATATCTGGCCGAGGTTCAGAACTACGACCTCTCATCTATCCCCGAACCAGATGACTACAACGAAGCGCTCAAAACCCTGCTCTCCAGCCCATCTATTGCGAGCAAAGAGTGGGTCTATGAGCAGTATGATCACATGGTTCAGACCAATACAGCAGTCCTGCCCGGCTCTGACGCCGCGGTGCTTCGCATACGAGAGACGGATAAAGCCATCGCCGTTGTGACCGACTGCAACGGACGCTACTGCTACCTCGACCCGTTCGTGGGAGCGCAGATAGCTGTCGCCGAGGCTGCGCGTAACCTGGCTTGTTCAGGCGCAAGGCCTGTCGGGGTCACCGACTGCCTCAACTTCGGCAACCCCGAGAAGCCCGAAGCATTCTGGCAGTTCAAGCGCGCTGTCGAAGGTTTGGCCGAAGCCTGCGAGTTCTTCAACGCCCCGGTGGTGAGTGGGAACGTTAGTTTCTACAACGAGACCCCCGAGATGGCCATCTACCCCACCCCGGTAGTCGGTATGCTCGGCCTGATTGACGATGCCGAGAAGCGCTGCACCTCCTGGTTCAAGAATGAGGGAGATGTGATTGTTCTCATCTCCGGGCAAAGGTTCACCGACGAACACGACGGCCGCACCTGCGCTGCCGAGTCGCTAGGTGGCAGCGAATATCTGAACACTCTGCACGGGCTGGCTGTTGGCCGCCCACCGGCACTCGATCTTGAGCAAGAGATCCACACGCACCATGCGGTCCTCAAGGCTATCGATGAAGGACTGCTGACCTCCGCTCACGACTGCTCAGACGGCGGACTTGCAGTCTGCCTGGCGGAATCGTGTTTCCGTGGCAGGGTTGGCGCGCACGTATCTATGACAGCCAACTGCAGCGGTTCAGCCGCGCTGTTCGCCGAGGGGCAGTCTCGAATAGTGGTGTCGCTGCCTGCAAGCAAACTGGGCAGGCTGCGAGAGATAGTTGACGAAGCCCAGGCCGAGAGCACAATCCTCGGCAAGACTGGAAGCGACCGCCTCCGGATAGCGGTCAACGACGTGGAAGTGGTCAATTCCGGCGTGGCCACCCTGGAAAAGTGCTGGCGGGAAGCTATCGCCAGGAAAATGAAGGAATAGAACCTATGTTTTGTGGCGACCGGCCCGAGATTGCGGAAGAATGCGGAGTCTTTGGGATCTACGGAAGCGGCGAAGACGTGTCGAGGCTCGCGTTCTTCGGACTTTTCTCTCTGCAGCACCGCGGCCAGGAAAGCGCTGGGATAGCTGCGGCTGACGGCAATGTCATCAGCATACATCGTGACATGGGCCTTGTCACCCAGGTCTTCCAGGAAGGAAGCCTCGCCAAACTCAAAGGCCACATTTCCATTGGCCACACCAGATACTCGACCACCGGTTCCAGCGTGCTGCGAAACGTCCAGCCGATGAGCTGCGACTGCAGCTTCGGCGAAGTGGCTCTGGCGCACAACGGTGACCTGATCAATGCCTCCGACCTCCGCACGGACATGCAGGCAGAAGGCATTGAGTTCGAGACCACAAACGACAGCGAAGTCATGGTCAAGATCATCGAGAGTTCCCACTGTGCCACCATAGAGGATGCGGTAACCGAGGTGATGCGACGCGTGCGGGGGGCTTACTCGGTACTCGTTATGACCAAGGACAAGCTCATCGCATTCCGCGACCCATACGGCGTCAGGCCGCTCTCGCTGGGCAGGCTCAACGGCGATGCCTATGTTCTGTCATCCGAAACCTGCGCATTCAACACCATAGGCGCGAAGTTCCTGCGGGAGATAGAGCCGGGTGAGATGATAGTCATCGATGAAAACGGGCTGCACGAATACCAGGCGGTTCCCGTGCAAGGCCGGGCTCTGTGTATATTTGAGTATGTGTATTTCGCAAGGCCGGACAGCATAATGTACGGCAAGTCGGTTCACGAGACCCGGCGCAGGATGGGCCACGAGCTTGCGAAAGAGCATCCCATCAACGATGCCCATCTCGTGTTTGCGATCCCCGATACCGGCACCCCCGCCGCAATAGGTCTTGCTGAAGCAGCCAGGAAGCCTTACCGCGAAGGGGTTATCAAGAACCGCTACATCCACCGCACATTCATCCAGCCCGACCAGCGCATGCGGGAATTGGGTGTAAGGATGAAGTTGACCCCGCTGATAGAGACCATTTCAGGGCACAAAGTGGTGATGGTTGAAGACAGCATCGTGCGCGGGACCACAGTCGGCCCGACAGTGAAGATGATAAGGGAAGCCGGGGCCAAGGAAGTCCACGTGCGCATAGCTTCGCCGCCCTACAGGCATCCGTGTTTCTATGGGATCGATACTGCCAACCAGAACGAGCTTATCGCAAGCAAGCTGTCCATCGAAGAGATCCGCCAGTATATCGGCGCGGACAGCCTTGGTTACCTGAGTCTGCCGGGGCTGGTGAAGGCGGTTGGGGTGAAGAAAGACAGGCTCTGCTGCGCTTGCCTCGACGGCAAATACCCTATCCCCATACCCAAGGAAGCCAAACTGAGCAAGAACGTCTTTGAAGAAGCGGAGTCGGAAGGCTAGGCTCCGACATTGGAGGCGCAATATGACTGAAGAGAACTCTGCCTACAAGCAGGCTGGAGTCGATATAGACGCGGGCGAGCTTACCGTCCGCAACATCAAAGAGCGTGTTCGCGCTACGTTCAATGACAAGGTCCTCACCGAGCTTGGTGGTTTCGGCGGGATGTACCTGGCGGATTTCCAGGGCATGACCGCCCCCGTTCTAGTTTCGAGCATCGACGGCGTGGGGACGAAGGTCAAAGTCGCCGCGATGATGAACAAGTACGACACCATCGGCGCCGACCTCGTCAACCACTGTATCAACGACGTCCTAATGCAGGGCGCTTCTCCCCTATTCTTCCTCGATTACTTCGCCACCAGCCATCTTGAGCCGGCTGTTGTGGAGGAAGTGGTAGGCGGTATGGCGCTTGCGTGCTCGGCGACGGGCTGCGCGCTCATCGGTGGCGAGACCGCTGAAATGCCGGGCGTGTATGTAGAGGGTGAGTTCGACCTCGCCGGCTGCATCATTGGCGTCGTCGACCGCGAGAAAGTGATAGACAGCAGGAAAGTCGCACCGGGCGACGTCATTATCGGCCTCGCAAGCTCCGGGCTGCACACCAACGGTTTCTCCCTCGCCCGAAAAGTGCTGTTTGAAGACGCCGGGCTGAAGGCCGACCAGTATATGCCGGAGTTGGGTGGCGTGCTGGGAGAAGTGCTTCTTGCGCCCCACAGGTGCTACCTCAAGCCGGTAGTTGAGCTGATGCGGAAGGTCGAAGTCCACTCGATGGCGCACATCACCGGTGGCGGGTTCTACGGAAACATCAGCCGAATCCTGCCGACCGATTGCCAGGCCATCGTTGAGCGTGGAAACTGGGTTGTCCCCCCCATATTCCACCTCATTCAGGACAAAGGCGGCATATCCGGCGGGGAAATGCACCGGGCTTTCAACATGGGAATCGGGATGGTAGTGATCGTTGCCAAGGAGAACGGCATCGATGCTATGAACATTCTTGAAGCCGCCGGTGAGACTGCAAGGCTGATTGGGGAAGTTCGCCAGGGCAGCAGGGAGGTCGTGGTTATATGACCTCGGCACCAACGCGCATCGCTGTGCTCGTATCAGGAGTTGGCCGAGGCAGCAATATGCAGGCGATTATCGATGCCTGTAAGTCCGGCAAGATAGCGGGCGAGGTCGCGCTGGTGATTGGAGTCAAAGATGATTCTCCGGCGATGGGTCGCGCTTCGGAGTCGGGCATAGAAACCGTCACAATCTCCCCCTACTCATTCGGCAGCGACAACGAATACACCGAAGCCCTGTTCGAGGCTCTCCAAAGCCACAAGATCGATCTGATATGTCTGGCGGGCTATATGCGACTGCTGGGCAGCAAAGTCATGAAAGCCTACAAGAACCGCATCATGAACGTCCACCCCGCCCTCATCCCCATGTTCTGCGGCAAGGGAATGTACGGGCACCACGTCCACGAGGCAGCTATCAAGCGAGGCGTCAAAGTAAGCGGGGCGACTGTTCATTTTGTGGATGAGGAATATGACACCGGGCCCATCATTCTACAAACAGTTGTTCCCATTGAGGACGATGACACCCCGGAAACTCTGGCTGCGAAGGTTCTGGTGCAGGAACATAAGACATATACCGATGCCGTGGCTCTGTTTGCCGAGGGGAGGCTCGAAGTTCGCGACGGGCGGGTCAGGATTCAGGCGCGAACAGCGTAGGGTCAACCCTCCGTGGTTGACCGCATTTGTGACGGGATCGGGCAGGCACGGAGACCTGCCCCTACGGGTCATCTGCTCATCCCTCCAGGTATCCTTGTCTGGAGGGTCCCGAGTTGGGTAAGTTCAGAGTTCGAGGTTCAGCGTTCCAGGCTCATCGTACCGAATGGGGTCTTTGACCCCGGCGCCCTCGAATCCCGCCAGCCTGAGCCTGCAGCTATCGCATCTTCCGCAGGCCAGTTCCCCACCCTTGTAACAGCTCCAGGTGAGTGAGTAGTCCACCCCGAGCGACAGCCCCATGGCAATGGTCCCAGCCTTAGAAAGGTTGATGAGCGGAGTCCTTATCTGCATTCGTCCCCTGCCCTCTACCACAGCCTTGATCGCCACGTTAGCCATATCCTGGAACGCCGCAGTGAACTCGGCGCGGCAGTCCGGGTAGCCGCTGTAGTCCACCTGGCTGACACCGATGAAGATATCCCACGCGCCGACGACCTCCGCATAACCCAGCGCGTATGACAGGAAGATGGTATTGCGCGCGGGGACATAAGTTACCGGGATGCCCGTAGCCATCTCATAGGTTGGCCTGTCCATCGGGACTTCGATATCGTCCGTGAGAGCGCTTTGCCCGAATGCGCGGAGATCGATCTCAATTATCCGATGCTCGATGGCGCCCACAGACTGCGCGACAGCCCTGGCCGACTCTATCTCGCGTTTGTGTCGCTGGCCGTAGTCGAATGACAGGCAGTACAGCTCATATCCCTCGCTCTTGGCTACCGCCGCCGCCGTGGCGCTGTCCAGCCCACCGGAAACAAGCACAACCGCTTTCTTCTGGGGTTCGTTAGTCATTATGGAAGCCCAAACAGCCTGATTGCGTTCTCCCGCAGGATCTTGCATTTGTCGGACTCGCTGAGGTCCGCGTGGTCGATGCGCGCTTTCTGCATGGCCACGAAGTAGAGCGGGGTATCAGACCCGAAGAGTATCTTCTCCGCTCCTATCTCCATCACTGCCCATTCGAGCATTCTTGAGGTTATGGAATTGGAGCTTGAAGTATCGGTGTAGATATTGCCGTGTTTGGCGGCTTTGACTGCGTTGACCTGCAGTGTGTGGTCGGCCTGCGGGCCGTTGCCGAGATGCGAGAGGATCAGCTTGACGTCGGGGTAATCGTTGGCGAACCGAACGAAATCCGCGGGCATGCTGTTCTCGCCGCCGCTATGTGACTGAACAACCGCCATCCTCTCTGCCGCGAACTCGAATATAGCCTCACCCTGGTCCGCGATCTTGAACCCGAACATCTCCGGATGAACCTTTATCCCAACACACTTTGGCGACCTCAACATCTGCGAAGCCTGCTTGAATGTCGCGGGGTTGAGAGGGTCGACCACCACCCACTGCAGCAATTCCTCGGTGTCCCGGACCACCCGCGCAGCTTCGCGGTTGCCGGCTTCGGTGTCCGCATGATACCTGGGCATCATGGCTTTGAGGGGTGAAACAATCGTCTGCGCGATGCCGACTGCGCTCGCCCTTCTCACAACCTCATCCGGATCACCGGACATCAGCCAGTTGTTCAACCCGAACGGACTGTCGAAGTAGTCGCCATAGTGTGCGTGGACATCGATTGCGCCGGTTATCTGTTCTGTCATACTTCTGTTTCCCCCGGGAGATGAGAGCCCCTGAAGTGCGGGCGCTCAAAGAACGAACTCACTATCGTACGTGACTGGCGGACCTTTGTCAACCGCGTTTGCGCTCACGTATGCAATCAGGGTAGAATTTGGTCAGCAATGCAAGCAGTTGGAGGTCCGTAACACGATGATACCCAGAAGAAAGCTTGGAAGCACACCTGAGCATCTTTCGATAATAGGCTTTGGCGCGATTGCGCTGATGGGGCAGACCCAGGACCGCGCGGACGAGATCGCCGCGAACGCTGTGGAGCACGGCATCAACTACTTCGACGTTGCTCCAAGTTACGGCGCAGGGGAGGCGGAAGAGAAGCTGGGGCCTGCTATGCTGCCCTATCGTGATCAAGTCTTCCTGGCGTGCAAGACAGGTGAGCGCACGGCGGATAAGGCTCAGGCGGAAATGGAGAGGTCACTTAAGCGACTGAAGACCGACCACTTCGACCTCTACCAGGTCCACGGCCTTTGCACGATGCAGGAACTGGACGCTCTGATGGCAAACGATGGGGCTATCCACACATTCATCAAGGCTCGCGAACAGGGAATCACAAAGTATATCGGGTTCTCGGCCCATTCGGAAGAAGTTGCGCTCGAAGCAATGAAGCGGTTCAATTTCGACTCCGTGCTATTCCCGCTCAACTGCGTCTGCTACCACAAGAGCAACTTCGGACCGGCGGTAGTGAAGGCAGCAACTGAGCGCGGGATGGGAGTGCTTGCCCTCAAGGCTATGGCCAGAAGACCGTGGCCGGAGGGAGAGTTCCACGACTGCCCCAACTGCTGGTACCAGCCATTCACCGAACCGGAGAAAGTCGACCTCGCCGTCCGGTTCACCCTATCCGAGCCGGTGACCGCAGTTGTCCCCCCCGGCGACCACGTTCGTCTGGCGGCAGCAATAGAGATCGGCGAGCGCTTCACTCCCCTGACAGACGAGGAGCGGGAGAAGGTGCGGGTGATGTGCGACGACGAGACGCCGATTTTCCCGCATTTCGGTTAGGAGTTCCGAGTTCCTGGTTCCGAGTCCCGAGTCGAGTCGCGACAAGCCCTTGACAGGCCATAGGTGATGGTATACACTACACGCGTCGTAGCACAAGATAGCGGCGGCCCCGGTGTCTGGGGGGCTTGGGAGGTACAATTGCGGATACAAATAGCAGTAGCGGCATTGGCATGCGCAGCAGCACTGGCCTGCTCCGCGCTTGCGTTATCGGCAGCCACCGAGAAGACCCTCACTGTGCGGAACACAGGCAGCCGCGCTGGCACGTCAGTCGCGCAGGCGCCAGCAAAGCAACACGCGGTTGGCACGGTTGGGCGGAAGGGGTCCGCGAGTCCAACTCGAATACTCCTTGAACGAGGTGGTATGCGCACTGGTTTCATTGAGGTGGATCTCCGTCGCCGAAGTGTGCGGAATGTCAGTGTGGGGATTGGCGAGAAGGGAGGATTGGGCGTCCGTCACGGTCGCATAAGCCGGGAGACCGCTCTCTTCCTGGCTAAGCTTGTGGTGCGAGGTGATCTGGCGAGCTTTTCGCCTCAGAAACGGTGGTTTGCAGACACGGATAAGTACGTAACGGAACCGCGGCCAGGTTGGAATGCCGACTATATGGGAGGTGTGCTTGTGATAAGCTGGGGGAGTGCTGACAAGGCTTTCGTGTTACCGGGTCGGCAGAGGTACTCGCACTTCCCTTCGGAGGCCAAGCGGGGATATAAGTCCGTTCATGAGATCGAGGACGCGTTTGAAAGGGTGGAGACTAAAGTGCTAGACAGCTCAAAAGTCACAACCCCAAGCAAGGCCCACGAGTACGAATTGAAGCACAAGCTGGATCGCGTCAGGGGTAGGATAGAGCCTAGCTTCGATGAGGTCCCCTCTCAGAAATGAGCAGAGGTTTCCGGTCTTCTGGGACTTGAGCGGAGCGGAAGTCCCGAAACTGAGCGTGTTGGCTGTGAGGGGTTTCCCTTGCGCAACATCCACTCCGCAAGCTCCGTGGAGTTTGGCAGGAGGAGAGATGAATAGTGGTATGATAGAGTCAACCAGGAACCGTTACGCAATCGGAATTGCCTTTGTCGCGGGTCTAATCGTAATGGTAGTGTCTGCCTTTGCTTGGGGGAACGGGCAGGTATACACTCCCGAGTATGTGGAACACAGGTTAACTGTCGGTATGACACTGGAAGAAGTAGCCTATGAGCTGGGACCGATCGAAGATCTTACTGCAGATCGCGAACAACTCAAAGGCGGCGGCTGGAGAACAGTAATTAGCCAAGCAGGGCTAGGCGCTTGGTTCTCGCCTCAGTATGAAGTGTCGCTGGAATTCAGCCGAATGGGCCTGCTGCAGAATGGATATGCCACAGTCGTATACCAATTATCGGATCGCGAGATGGCGCTGACTTTCAATCGGCCCGGAGGCTAGCGCAGGCTTTCTTTCGGGATTTCCGGAGCGGTTGAGAGGCTGATTCTCCTATCGCAGGGCCTGTGATCGCTCCTCAAATCCCGAAACACCGCAACCATCCCTCTGTTCTAGTGCCTATTCCGGTATCTGTAGAGTATGGGTCTGTACCTCGCGCCGAAGGCTTCCTCCGATGCTTTTCGGTGTCTCGGGCGTGGGGTCAATTGCGGCGATGACCGTAGAGGAGAATAGTCACAATGAGCGTGAGATCGCGGAATAGTCTGGCGGTCGCACTGATGCTAGGTATGATAATCGCCCCATGGATCTTTGGCTTACCAGATTCACCTGTCGCGGCGATCTATCTAGAGGTCGCGTTGGCTGGGTTTACGTTGGGGCTGATTGCGCCCAAACGAGGCTGGCTGTTCGCGATTGCAGGGACATTACCGTTGTCAGGTCTATACGCATTCTGGTCCATAGCCACCAAGGCCATCGATGGCTCCTGGCACCCGAGTCCAGCGCAAGAGGTGGGGCCTTGGTTGCTACTGGCAGTGGCTGGAGTATCGGGGGCGTTATCTGAGTACGCTGCCTGGATGGTCTCCCGTCATCGGGGAGATGGAGACCAGACAAAGACTGGGAAAGTCTAGCGCCGGGTTTGTTGCTCGCGGGCGGCGGTTTCGGGATTTCCGGAGCGGTTGAGGGGTTGGTTCTCCTACCGCAGGGCTTGTGGGCGCTTCCTCAAATCCTAAAACACCTTGAACCCGCCGCGTCATCCACGGTTCAACCCCCACCTCCCCCGCGCCATCCTCGCGCCTCAACAAAAAATAGACGAAAAAACTTTCCAGAAACTAGTGAACAAAACGGCCCATGAGTTGCCTTGTAATTATGGAGGTACTCTTTCTCGGCGGCGGTAGCAGGCCATGCTGGACAGGGACTGGCCATTCCGGAACCAGCAAACAATCACCCTGCTAAGAACTGCACCGAGAACAACAACTAGTTAACAACCAAATACACAACCTTAGGCTAATGGAAGGCAGGTTCGCTCAAAACCAGCCCTCCTTGCTGTAGTTGCTGTCGACGGGCAGCCTCAGCCAGGGGGAGTCCACGCGTAAGTGGAAACGCAAACAGAAGGGAAACCCGGGGTTCCCTCGTCCTAACATACCATAATCGATAGTGCATAACATAGTGGGCAACCTGTCTTCCAGGTCCGGCGCGTCCAAAACCACACACTGAACCCGCCCAAACCGCCCACCCAACCCGTCACAATCCCGCCCGGAAACATCACGCGACCAAGGCAATGATCCATCAGGACTGCACTATTGCGCTACATCTAGTTTGCCCATTGTCTGTAGATAGTGCCCGTGGATGCAAACCTTGTTCCTGCCGCAGAGCTTGTGGTGGCTCCCCAAATCTGGCAACACCTCGTACGTTACGCCCTCGGGTGGGACTCCCGGTAGACTTCTCTGAGGTGATCTCGGGAGACGTCGGTGTAGATCTGGGTTGTGGAGATGCTGGCGTGGCCTAGCATTTCCTGGAGGCTGCGCAGGTCCGCGCCTCGTTCCAGAAGATGCGTGGCGAAGGAGTGGCGGATGACGTGCGGTGTGACCTCGCCCACAATCCCGGCTTTGGCTGCGTAGGCTTTGATGATCTTCCAGAACATCACCCGGCTCATCGGGCGTCCGAACTTGCTCAGGAACAGATACTCCGAGCCTTTGGGTGAGATCAGCCTGGGTCTGGACCGCTCCACGTAGCCCGCAAGCGCTTCGATGGCAATCCCCCCAAGCGGAACCACCCTCTCCTTGCTCCCCTTGCCGATGCAGCGCAGGAACCCGGATGTGAGGCTGATGTCCTGGCACTTGAGGTTGATGAGTTCCGAGACCCTAAGTCCCGTAGCATAGAGGGTTTCAAGCATCGCACGGTCTCTAAGGCCGAGGTCGGTGGTTACATCCGGGGCTTCCAGCAGCGTGGCTACTTCGTGCGCTTCCAAAGACTTCGGCAGCCGCTTCCCGGGCTTCTTGGTGGTCAACGAAACAAGCAGCCCATCCGACAGCACCCTCTCAGACACCAGGAACTTCAGAAACGAACGCACAGCCGAAACGTGCCTGGCAACCGTTGTCTGCGAGTACCCGCGTTTGATCATGTCTTCGAGGTAGCTGGTAAGGTGGTTGGAGGTGAGATCGGTCTCTTCGGAGATCTTTGCTTCCAGCAGGAACCCCGCAAAATCAGCCAGGTCGCGGGCGTAGGATTCGATGGTATTCCGGGCAAGCCCACGCTCAATGGCAATATGGTCGATGAATTGCTGGACGCGCGCATCTATCATTTTGCGGGCCCGTAGACGTAGATGGTCGGGGAAACATACTTCATGTCATGCGGCAGAAGCCGAGTATCGCCGAATCGCATTCTACAGAATTCCAGCCTGTTCCCGAATATAGTCTCTTTCGGTTCTGGTTCATATTCGTGCGGAGTAAGGCGATCGTCGGCTCCCCCGATAAGCGTGCTCATGTGCATCCAGGCGTCAAACTTCGCGTCTGCTTCCTTGCGCTGGTCCTCGGTGAGACGTCTGCTGCCAAAAAGCCTTCTGGCGTCTTCTGTCTCATAGTCTGTGTCGATGTACCACTCCGCAGAGACATCCGACAAAGATTGCTGCCTTACTAGCGGGATGATCCTGTATGGCGTCTGCCCCATCCCCTCCTGCCTGGTTGACTCAGTCCCAAACCCAAACATCTTTGAGAGAGGAGGCGAGTAGAACCACGGGTAATCAATGACTCCAATCGAGGAGCCGGCCGGTATGTTCTCTTTGACCCATGCCGCGGCGCGGTCGCGGGGGTCCGGCTGGCCGAAGAGACTATCGAGGGCGACTGTATAGCCGAGTGTCATTAGCAGAGCAATCCCTGCGACTGTCCCCGCCACAACCCGCAGCCGCATCGTCCGAGATTTGAGCAACTCCCACACCTCCCACACAAACCACCCGCACATAATGGCGATAGCCGGGAACAGCGGCAACACGTAGCGGGCGAAGCGCACTTGCGAGATGGAGATCAGCGCATAATACGGGATCACAAACGCCAGAATGCAGAGCATGGGCTTGTTTCGGCGTATGATCGCATACCCCACGGCAGCCAGGAATAGAATCGCCAGACACGGCCCCAAGCCATACCAGAGCGAGTGGGTGAAGGTGTATACGAAGCCGTTACCAGTACCCGCGAAGACCAGCCCGTGGCCTGTGGAGGTATGTTTTGTCTCATAAGCCAACGCCTTAGCCACGCCGGACCAGTTCAGGAAGACTGATGGAGTAGAGATCACAAACGCGCCGACTGTTACGACCACCGCTGCCAGCGGCTTCACTAGACTGGCGACGCGAAGACCGGGTTTTCCACGTCCGAAGAAATGGGCGGCGATTATCGCAAATACCACCAGGCCGGCGTTGTACTTTGTGCCCGCAGCCAGACCTGACATTAGCCCCGCCAACAGGTACCACCGCCACTCATCCTCTCTCAATGCCTTAACCGCGAACCCAAGGGCCAGGGCGACAAAGAGGGTGCTGGGGACGTCCACGGTGGCAAAGTGGCTGTGTTGGACGTGCAGGGGGGCAATACAGAGGATTCCCGCCGCGACCAGCGCGCCTGTTCTGCCCGTCAGCTTTCCCGCAGCCCAATAGACCGCCAGAACCGAGCCGACACCCATCAGAACCGTGACTATTCGCGCGCTAAGATAGAGGGCGCCGACGTCGAACGCGGGGATGACGCCCAACGCCATAAACATTGCAGCGGCAATCGCATACAGATATAGCGAGGGGTAGTTGTAGAACTTGGGGTCCAGGGAGCCGGCTTGAACCACGTTCACGTAGGTGTAGAGCACCGTCAGGAACTCGTCTGGATGGTAAGAGTAACCGTGCGCGTCGTTAGGCAGGCCCCAGCGGAGGCCGTAGAAGCGCAACACCGCTGCGACTGCCAGGATGCACAGGATCGGAACCGCGTTCCACAGCCTCTGCCCTACCGGAACAGCCGCAGCCTGCTTCATTGGCTGCACGGTCACTCTTGCTCGCTTCAACGGGTGAACCCCACTACCTGAATTGAGCGCCGCACTTGTCCACCAGCGCGGCTTTGATCTTGTCCAGGGAGGCATTGGCCTCTTCATCGGTGAGTGTTCGGTCGGGCGATCTGAACGTCACGGCGATGGTCAGGCTTCGCATGCCGGGGTCAACGCCTTTGCCCTTGTAGACATCTCTCAGACGAACATCAGACACAAACTCCGCAGCGCCAATGATGGCCGATTCCACTTTCTCGTATGGCAGGTCCTCATCCAGCAGCACCGACATGTGCCGATACGAAGCAGGGAACCTGGCGGCTTCGGCGTAGGTCCGCTGAACATTCGCAGCGGCCCTCAGAGCCTCGAAATCAAGCTCGAACACACACGGCCTGCCCCGCAGGTCCAGCTTCTCTCTCACCGCCGGGGAAACCTCGCCCAGAACGCCAAGCTCAACCCCGCCGCAGACTATCTTGGCAGTTCGCGAGGGGTGCAATAACGGATGCTCGGCTCGGGCGAATGAAACATCCTTGATGGCCAGTTCGGAGAACAGGTTCTCTATCACGCCCTTAGCCACGAAGAAGTCGACTTCCAACGCCTCGGCAGGCCTGCCCCAGGAACTCCGCCACATATTCCCAACCATCGCCCCGCAGATGCTGAGTCTCTCGTCGATTCCCTCTTTGCCCTGGGCATAGATGCGGGCAATCTCAAATACCGAAACGTCCGCTGTCCCGAAAGACTGGTTCCGCTCGACTACCTGCAGCAGGCCCGGGATCAGCATCACCCGCATCGCGTTGAGTTCCTCGCTGAGGCAGTTGCGGATGATGACCGGCTTGCAGGCCTCACCGCAGAGGTCAACCAGGCGCTTGTCCACCATTCCGTGGGTCAGCGCTTCCTGGCAGCCTGAAGCCATCAGGATCCTGCGCAGTTTGCGGATGAACGCGCCCTGCGGGCTGTCCTTGCCCTGCGAAGCCGCCTTTGGCATAGTCATAGGCATATTCTCGAACCCGTGGAGCCGACCGATCTCCTCGATCAGGTCGATCTCCCGGGTTATGTCTGTTCGGAATGTTGGCACGCGGGACACCAGTTTTCCGTCTCGCTCGGCAGTATCTATGCCCAGCCTGTTGAGGATGTCCACCATCTCATTCGCAGCTATGTCGCAGCCCAGGATTGCGACGGCTCGCTCAGGCCGAACGGCCACGTCTATCGCGTCCACCTTGTCGGCGTACACGTCCACCGCCTCGCCAACCATCTCTCCCCCACCCGTCTGCAGGATCAGTTGGGCGGCTCGCAGGGCGGCATCAAGACACACATTCGGATCGACTCCGCGCTCAAAACGGTAGGAGGCGTCGGTGCTCATACCAAGCCGCTTGGAGGTCCTGCGGATGCTGCTGTCCTTGAAGCTCGCCGATTCCAGCATGATGTCGGTCGTGCTTTCGTTGATCTCGGACTCCGCACCACCCATAACCCCCGCAACCGCAACCGGCCTGTTGGCGTCGGCGATGACCAGCATATCAGGTTCCAGCGGTCGGGCTTCGCCATCTATCGTGGTGACTTTCTCGCCCTTGGCTGCGCGGCGAACAATGATCTCGGAGCCTTGCAGGAGCGTGAGATCGAAGGCGTGCAGCGGCTGCCCGAACTCCAGCATCACGTAGTTGGTTACGTCCACAACGTTGTTGATGGGTCGCAGGCCCGCGGCAGTAAGTCTATCCTGCATCCAGGACGGCGAGGGCTTCACCTTGACTCCCTTCAGCACGCAGCCGACGTATCTCCGGCACAGGTCGACATCCTTGATGCTGATCTTTATGGGAGACGCTACGCCTGTTCTTGCGGCAAGACTGCCGAAATCGGGCTTCTGCATCTTGGCTCTGAAGAGCGCGGCCACTTCCCTGGCCATGCCCAGCATCGAGAGGCAGTCGCCGCGGTTGGGGGTGATCTTCACATCCAGGATTGCCTGGTCGGGGGTCTCGGCGTTCTCGATGGCCTCGACTTCCAGCCCACCCATTGTCAGCGCGTCGCAAAGCTCACTCAGCCCGCAACCGGGCTTCACATATTCATACAGCCATTCAACTGGTACTTTCATAGTTAGAACTGCCTCAAGAATCTCAAGTCGTTATCGGTGAAAAGGCGGAGGTCGTTGATGGAATACTGGAGCATCGGCATCCGCTCCAGGCCCATGCCGAAAGCGAAGCCGGTGTACTCCTCGGAATCGATCCCCACAGACTCCAGCACGTTGGGGTGGATCATCCCAGCGCCGCCAAGCTCCAACCAGCCGGAATACTTGCAGACCGGGCACCCCGCGCCGTCGCACATCACGCAGGATATGGCAATCTCGGCCCCAGGCTCGACGAACGGGAAGAAGTCCGGCCTGAACCGCACTTCCACATCCTTACCGAACATCTCAACAGCAAACTGGTGCAGTGTGCCCTTGAGGTCGGCCATCGTGATACCGTGGTCAACCGTGAAGCAGTCAACCTGGTGGAAAGTGTGACCGTGGGTGGCGTCTACATTCTCATAGCGGTAGCACTTGCCGGTGGTACACATCTTCAGCGGCGGCTTACGCTTCTCCATCACCCTGTGCTGGAAAGCAGTGGTCTGGGTGCGGAGCAGGCACTCGTCGGTGATGTAGAACGACATCTGCTCGTCCATCGCCGGGTGCTCTTCGGGGTAGTTTAGAGCCTCGAAGTTGTATCGATATTGCTCGATTTCCGGGCTTTCGACTATCTCGTATCCCATCCCGATGAAGATGTCGCGAACGCGCTCGACGGTCTCGACAAGCACGTGGGGGCGGCCGGGATTGTAGAATACGCCCGGCAGGGTAACGTCTATCGCCTCGCGTTTGAGTTCGTCCGCCCACTCGCCTCCGGACAGATCGGACTTCTTGGCCTCGATCGCAGCCGCCAAAGCTTCCTTGGCGTCATTAACTGCCTGGCCAAAGTCTTTTCTGCTCTCGGCAGGCAAAGACCCGATCTTGCGAAGCTCGAGGGTGATGGTCCCTTTTCTGCCCAGGTACGCGGTATCTATCGTATCGAGGTCGGATGTCGAGCCAGCTTTGGCAACTTCCGCCAGCGCCGCGCCCAGCACCTCTTTCAGACTGTCTATCTCACTCATTTGCCATGCTCCCATAAACAATAAGCGCCCAATTCCCCTGAAACGACTGCACACTCCAGATATGGAAGGCCGTTCTAGAAGAATTGGACGCCAAGAACTCTCTGTAACGCAGGTTATGCTGTCGGCACCGCAGTACCGGTTCTTCCGGAGCGCTAGCCTTTTGCCATTGTGACCAGGCTCTCAAAAGCAGGGACATCAGATACCGCCATCTCGGCAAGCATCTTTCTGTCCAGCTCCACCCCCTGCTTAGTCAAAGCTTCGATGAACCTGCTATAGCTCATGCCATAGCTCCGGCACGCCGCGTTGATGCGCGTGATCCAGAGTCTGCGGAACTCGCGTTTGCGAACCCGTCGGTCTCTGTAGGCGTACTGGCCGGCCTTCATAACCGCTTCTTTTGCGGTCTTGATAAGGCGGTGTTTTCCACCCCAGTATCCCTTAGCTGCTGTAAGTATCTTCACATGACTCTTGTGAGTCATTACGCCGCGTTTTACACGTGCCATATGTTGGCTTTCTCCTTCAATTCGAAGTCCGCGATTCGAGTATGAAAGCTCTAACAGGGGACTTCGACGACATATCTATGTTATTAGGCGATCCTTAGATGCCCGGTATCTGGCGCTTTATGACCCTCATCTGGCCACCGGTCACGGTACTCTTGACCGTGAGCTTGCGCTGTCCGCTCTTGGTCTTCTTCATCATAAGGTGGTTCATGCCGCTATGGCCATGTCGTATCTTGCCATTACCGGTCACTTCGAACCTCTTGGCTGCTGTCTTGCACGTTCTAATCTTAGGCACTTAGACTGTCCGTCCTTCCGAATCTATGTAGGTTCGCCGGTTGGGGAGAGAAACAGTGTCATTGTTCTACCTTCGAACATTGGCGCCCGCTCTACCTTGCCCACTCCGGACTCCTTGGCCATTTCGGCCAATTTGCTCAACGACTCTCTAGCAAACTCAGGATGCGTGATCTCCCTGCTCCTGAAGATGACGACCGCCTTGACTTTGTGGCCGTCTCCGAGGAACTTCAGAGCATTCTTTGCTTTGAACTCAAAATCGTGTTCGTCTATACTGGGCCGCATGCGGATGGTCTTGATCTCGGTCATTCGGCGCTTCTTATGCGCCTCCCGATCCCGCTTGCCTTCCTCATACTTGAACTTGCCGTAGTCCATAATCCGACAAACGACAGGCTCAGCGTTTCCGGCAACTTCTATAAGATCAAGCCCTACCGACCTCGCGATATCCAGAGCTTCGCGCAGCGACACAATGCCACGCTGTTGACCATTTTGGTCGATCAATCTGACTTCACGCGCTCTGATGCGCTCGTTTACCTTGAGCTCTTTGAGTATGGTAGCGTCCCCTTATACTGTATTGGTCAAACGCCTCTCGCTGAAGGCACAATGACACCTCGAAAGTATACCCAAAACAAGGCTATTCTGTCAACTCTGCTCGCATGCGCGCCGCAAGCTGCTCGACCGACTGGGAACCCAGGTCGCCCTCAGCTCGATCTCGCACCGACACAGCGTTGTCCTCGATCTCCTTGTCACCAACTACCAGCATATACGGAATCTTCTGCATCTGAGCCTCGCGGATCTTGAAGCCAACCTTCTCGTTGCGGTTGTCAACCTCCACCCGGAAGCCCTGACTCTTCAGCGCATCACAGACGCCCTGAGCGTATTCAACGTGCCTGTCCGCTATCGGCAGGACTATCGCCTGCACCGGCGCCAGCCAGATCGGGAAGGCCCCCGCATAGTGCTCTATCAACACTCCGAAGAAGCGCTCCAGCGAACCAAGCAGAGCGCGGTGGATCATAATCGGACGGTGAGGCTGGTTATCCTGACCGACGTAGGTTATGTCGAACCGCTCGGGTTCGTTGAAGTCTACCTGGATGGTGCTGCACTGCCAGTACCTGCCGATGGCGTCCTTTATCTTGACGTCGATCTTGGGCCCGTAGAATGCGCCCCCACCCTCGTCGATCTCATAGTCGAGTTTCTGGTCTTCCAGCGCGAGCTTCAGAGACTCGGTGGCCTGCTCCCAGACATCTACTTCGCCGACGTGGTGCTCTGGCATCGTGGAGAGGTAGACCTGGTACTGCTCGAAGCCGAACCTCCGCAGGATCATCAGCACAAACTCAAGCACCCGCTTGGTTTCCGAGGCCAATTGCTCGCGCGTGCAGATTATGTGGGCGTCGTCCTGGGTGAATCCACGAACTCGCATAAGGCCGTGCAATACCCCGCTGCGCTCGTAGCGATACACAGTGCCAAGCTCTGCCCACCGGATCGGCAGTTCACGGTAGCTGCGAACGCGGGATTTGTAGATGAGCAGGTGGAACGGGCAGTTCATCGGTTTGATCCGATACGGCGTGCCCTCGACTTCCATCGCCTCGAACATGCCCTCTGCGAAGAAATCCAGGTGACCACTGGTACGCCAAAGCTCCTGGCGGGCTATGTGGGGAGTAACGATCAAGTCGTAGCCGTTGGCCAGGTGTTCGTCGCGCCAATAGTCTTCCATCAGCTTCCTGATGAGCGCGCCCTTCGGGTGCCAGAATACCAGGCCAGGCCCGGCTTCCTCCTGCAATGAAAAAAGCTCCAGCTCGCGGCCAAGTCTGCGATGATCGCGGCGCTCGGCTTCGGCGAGGCGGTCCAGATGAGCCTGAAGCTCCTCTTCGGTCGGGAACGCGGTGCCATAGATTCGCTGGAGCATCTGGTTGTGCTCGTCGCCTCGCCAGTATGCGCCCGCAATGCTCAGGAGCTTGAATGCCTTGACTTTGTTTGCTGCCGGCAGATGCGGCCCCCGGCAGAGATCGAGGAACCCGCCCTCGTCGTAGACGCTGATGACTTCGTCCTCGGGCAGTTCGTTGATCAATTCAAGCTTGTAAGGCTCATCTTTGAAAAGTTCCAGCGCTTCCGCCCGGCTGACCTCTTTGCGCACGAACAGCTGGCCCCTGGCAATAACCTTTTTCATTTCCTTGGTGATCTTGGACAGGTCATCTGGGGTGAAAGGTGTCTCGGGGTGGAAGTCGTAGTAGAAGCCATCTTCAATTGACGGCCCGATGGCTATCCTGGTTGTCGGAAACAGGTTCTTCACCGCGTGTGCCATAACGTGCGCCGTGCTGTGGCGCAGCATATCCATATCCGACTTTTCCATTCTTGTGCTCCTGTGTCCCGACGATTTCCGAGTCATCAAAACAAACTGGTAGAGCGCGTGCCCTACCAGCCAGACTCGAACACTCAAAGCCAGGTAATCCCCAGCCTGAGCCTATTATAGCACCACGCAGAACCATGGGCAAACAATGACCGCTCGAATCGGTCGGCAGAACACGGCCCCGGGGGGACGTTTGCCTTGGAACGCATACGGGATACACGCCATGGAACACGCAAGTGATTGTGGCCGTCTATATATTGTGAATAGTCCTTGACGAATGTGGTGTATTAAAGCTACAATTGTTAACAGGGACATACAAAACCGGCACTGCCGGAACTCAGTTAGGAGATAGTAGATACAATGCGTCGACAGAAGGGCTTCACCCTAATCGAACTGCTGGTGGTGATTGCAATCATAGCAATTTTGGCCGCAATACTCTTCCCGGTTTTCGCCAAAGCGCGCGAGAAAGCACGACAGGCAACTTGTCTGAGCAACGAAAAGCAGATGGGCCTTGCCATAATGCAGTATGTGCAGGACTACGATGAGACCTACCCGTTCACCATTATGATCGGACCTGGCTACACTCCCATCTATGCGTCCTACATGGACACTCTGATGCCTTACATGAAATCCAAGGAAGTCTGGGCCTGCCCGAGCATGCCCAAGCCGGCCTATACTCCGTTCACCATTGACCCGGCTCCCGGCTACTCGCCTTTGTTCCCCAACCACTACATGTCCAACTGGAATATGCTTCCTGCATACTCAAGCGCCAGCACTGCGGTCAGCTTGGCCAGCGTGAAGGTTCCCGCCGGCACAGTCATGATGTTCGAAATGTACGGTTCTGACAATGCCTCCTCCTGGATGATCGGCATTGACTACAACAACTACAACTACGTCACCCGAGTTCGCAGAGACCGAACCTGGCCTGACGGAACACCGTCAAGCCTGGTCCATAGCGATGGCCTCAACCTGATCTTTGGCGACGGCCACGTCAAGTGGATGAGAGAAGATGCCTTCTACGCGGCGCCGAGTCTCTGGACTCTGGCCGAAGACTAGTCATCTGGCGAGCGGGCGGCGCTGACTGCCCGTTCTTTACGTAACAAACATCGCGCTCCGGGGTGTAATCTAGCCCCGGAGCGCTACACTTAGCCCCCCCCCAAGTCCCCTACTGACAGGCTGCACAGAGTTTGACAACCCCGTTCCGTGAGTAGTAACATAAACACAGACCCCTGCCAGCAATCGTTTGCTCTATAGTATTTTCAATGCTACGGGTACGCGCGCGGGTGCGGGCCAATCACCCTGGAGGACTTTTTTTGCGTAACAGAAGTAAAGGTTTCACCCTCATCGAACTGCTGGTAGTTATCGCCATTATCGCGATTCTGGCAGCAATCCTCTTTCCCGTTTTCGCCAAGGCGCGCGAGAAGGCTCGGCAGGCCACCTGTCTGAGCAATCAGAAGCAGATCGGCCTCGCCAGCATGCAGTATGTGCAAGACTACGACGAGACCTACCCGCCCGCATGGGTAACCAACTCCAGCTACGATGCATACTACTCGTCATACATGGACGAGCTGATGCCCTATATGAAGTCTCGCGAAGTCTGGACCTGCCCCAGCCTGCCCAGGCCTGGCTACACTTTGGCTCCTCTCTATGCCACTCCGGCCGGAGCTGCCATATATGCTCCTAACCACTACAGCGCCAATGACGCTTTGATCAACTGGAACAGCGGAGTTGCTCTGGCCAACGTGAAGGTTCCCGCCGGCACGATAATGTTCTACGAGTTCTACGGCGCGAGTAACCAGAGCACCAGGGACATCATGGCCGGATGGGCCAACTACAACTACATAACCCGCTCCAGGCTCGACCGCCTGCCTGCCTTGGTCCACAGCGAAGGCCTGAACGTCACCTACGCCGACGGTCACGTCAAGTGGTCCAGGGAAGACGCATTCTGGGCCAACACCGCTGCCTGGTCTTTGGCTGACGACTAGTCATAGCCTCGGGCGGCTCCAACTGCCCGAAACTGTATAGGATGAACAAAGCGCTCCGGGGTGAATTTCTGCCCTGGAGCGTTTTGCTGCATGGTATCCGGGTCCGATTACGACAGCCTCAGAACCGTTCACATCAGGAACATTCGGTGTATCGCAGTCGTCTGCAAAAGTGTAAATAGTCCTTGACGACATTGATTTCCTGGGATACAATGTAGGGCAGGGACTCAAATCAACCGGCGTTGCCGGAACACAAAATAGGAGAGCAGATAAAATGCGTCGACAGAAAGGTTTTACCCTGATCGAACTGCTGGTCGTAATAGCAATCATAGCTATACTGGCAGCCATTCTTTTCCCAGTTTTTGCCAAAGCCCGCGAAAAGGCACGGCAGGCTACATGTCTGAGCAATCAGAAGCAGATTGGTCTTGCGGCCATGCAATACGTGCAGGACTACGACGAAACATATCCTACCTCATGGATAACTCCTGACGGCCATGCCACATACAGATCGACATATATGGACAACCTTGTGCCCTACATCAAATCCTTGGATGTCTGGAGTTGCCCAAGCCAGCCCAAGCCCGGATGGGCTTTCTTTACCGGTGCCTGCACGCCCGGTTATACACCTCGTGTGCCGAAATGTTATATGGGCAACTGGAGAGTAGTCACGTGGTTCGGTACTCCTGCCACTCTCGCCAGTATCAAGAGCCCCTCCGCCACTATGATGCTGTTCGATGCGTACGACAAATGGGCTGAGTCGCAGATGATCGTGGTGCTGAATGGCGAAAACTACCTATACCTGGCCGGCGGCTCATCCAGAACCGACCTGGTGTGGCCCGACGGGACACCATCATCACGTACCCACAGTGATGGCACCAACCTGATCTATGCTGACGGCCACGTAAAATGGATGAAAGAGACTACTTTTTACAACGAAGCTGTGGCGGACCGGGCGGGAAGCCCCTCCATCTGGAACCCGCTTTAGTAGCCTAAGAGTCTGAAGCAAGTCAAATCGTTTCAGCAGATTGTTGACTCAAAGCCTCGGGGTGAAGTGCTTACCCCGAGGCTTTCCCTGTGTGTAATGAGCCTGCTGCCTTCGGCGGAATTGACACGCGACCTCACGATATGGTACCCTTCTCTTGTCCGCTACACAGCCCAATCCTCGCGGCGGACCCCGCTAACGCACATAACTCAGAAACCAAGGTGGCAACATGAACCCCTCCGCTTATGACTACGATATCACCATCATCGGCTCCGGACCCGCAGGCTATGTGGCCGCTATCCGCGCCGCTCAGCTTGGCGCAAAAACCGCTGTAATTGAGAAGGAAGCAACGGTCGGAGGCACTTGCCTGAACGTCGGCTGCATCCCCACCAAAGCCCTGCTGGCAAGCGTGGGAGTTCTGGACCACGCCACATCCGGCGCTTCATTTGGCGTCAAGGTCTCCGGCATTGAGATTGACCTGCCGACAATGATGGCCAGGAAGCAGAAGATAGTCAAGCAGCTCACCAGCGGAGTCGAAGGCCTGTTCAGGAAGAACAAAGTGACCCTGATCCGGGGATCGGCGCGACTGGAAGACAGCGAGACCGTGGTCGTTGACAGCGAGACGGGTTCGCAGAAGATACGAAGCAAGTTCATACTTCTCGCCACCGGTTCCGTCCCCGCCACCCTGCCAATGCCTGGTTTTGAGCCTGGCTCGAACCTATGGAACAGCACGGACGCCCTGGAGTTCACCAGCATTCCCAAGAGCATGCTCATTGTAGGAGCCGGGGCGATAGGGCTTGAGGCGGGATACATGTTCTCCCGAATGGGTGCCGACGTTACGATAGTGGAAGTTATGCCACAGATACTCCCTGCAGCGGATGCCGAGATCGCCAAACTGCTTCAGAAGTTCCTCGAAGCCGCTGGGATGAAGTTCATGCTGGGGGCCAAGGTTACAGGCGCGCAGGACACCCCAACAGGCAAGAAAGTCAGCGTTCTGGACAACGGTAAGGAGCTTACGTTCGACGTTGAGAAGCTGATGGTCGCGGTGGGGAGAAAAGCCGTAATCAACGGGATCGGTCTTGAGAACGCGGGCATTGCGCACGACGGCCGCAAGGTGCTGGTCAACAAGCACATGCAGACAAACGTCCCAAACATCTACGCCGCCGGTGACACCATCGGCGAGCCTATGCTGGCGCACGTCGGCTGGACCGAGGGAACCGTGGCGGTCGAGCACATGATGGGAATGCCGTCCGCGATGGACTACAGGGCCTTCCCAGCCTGCGTGTACACGACCCCTGAATGCTCCAGTGTCGGACTCACTGAAGCCCAAGCCAGAGAGCGGTTCAAGGATGTGCGAGTGGGCAAGTTCACATTCAACCACAACGGCAAGGCGATGGGCATCGGCGAGACCGAGGGTCTGGTCAAAGTTATCATCGACGGTCGCTACGGCGAGGTGCTTGGGGTTCACATGGTCGGCCCGCACGTCACCGATATGATCGCCGAGGCGGTGGTTGTGATGCACAACGAGCTTACGGTGGACGAACTGATAGCCTCCATCCACCCCCACCCGACCCTCAGCGAGGTAGTATTCGAAGCCGCACTGGATTCCGTCGGGCGCGCATTACACAAGTAAGAACCGTCTGCAGGTGACGAAGTTGTCAGATATCGTGAACACGGCAGTATTGGGTGCGGGAAGCTGGGGGACTGCCCTGGCTTACGTGCTGGCTCGGAAGGGTTACGGCGTCCGGCTGTGGGCAAGGCGCCCGGAGCTGTCCGACGCTATATCTCACGCAAGCCGCAATGAGCGGTATCTGCCGGCTGTGGCTCTGCCGGAGAACGTACACGTCACCAGTTCCATTGATGACGCTATCGATTCCGCTGACGTGATCGTGCTTGCTGTCCCCAGCAGCGGGCTTCGGGAAGTAGCATCCGCTCTGTGCGGGAAACTGCCGCCGAATGCGATTCTTGTCCACGCAGGAAAAGGATTGGAATGCGAAACCGGCTACCGGGGGTCGCAGGTTCTGGCGGAGGTTCTTGGAGAGCGCGCCCAGGATTGTGTGGTGCTGTCCGGCCCGAATCTCGCAGTTGAGCTGGCCCAGGGAATCCCCACAGCCACTGTCCTGGCCTCTCAGCGGATGGATAAGGCTGTGAGCGTGCAGGAGATGTTCCACTCGCAGTGCTTCCGTGCCTACACCAACCAGGATTTGATCGGGGTAGAGCTTGGCGGGGCGATCAAGAACGTGCTGGCTATCGGCGCGGGCATATCTGACGGCCTTGGCTTCGGCGATAACACCAAAGCAACGCTGGTCACCCGCGGCCTTGCCGAGATGACACGGCTTGGAGCAGCGCTTGGCGCGGATGCCAAGACATTCACGGGGCTATCGGGCATTGGTGATCTCATGGCAACCTGCACCAGCCGATTATCCAGAAATCTCAGGCTTGGCTTGCTGATGGGTGATGGGATGAGCCTGGACAAGGCCCTTGCTGAAATCGGCCAGGTAGCAGAAGGCGCGCCAACCTGCGCAGCCGCCTATGCCCTGGCACAAAAGCACGACGTCTACACCCCCATCACCACCGAAATCCACGCCATCCTCTTCGAAGGAAAACCGGCAAAGCAAGCAGTAACCGATTTGATGCTCAAGGAGCGGAAGGGCGAGCTGTCGTGACATTCCCCCTCCCGCCAGGAGGGGGCGAGGGGGCGGTGCTTCTTGCGTGACAGATTTGCACAATCCCTACGCCAAGAGTTCCCGCACCCCAGCCCTCTCCCACTGCGGTGGGCGAGGGAGCTACAGGCCGATGGCCTTCCCCACCTCCGGGTACACTATCTTGCAGATGTCCCCTACCCTGTCTTCGTAGGCTTGGGGCTTTTCGGAGTGGATGGGGATTATGGTTTTGGGGCGGATGGTCTGGACAACCCAGGCGAGATCGGGGCCTGAGGCGTGGCCTGAGACGTGGAGGGGGCTTCCCTCATCCCCGCCGACCAGTCTCACTCCAAAATGATCCAGCCATCGTTTGAGCCTGTCCTGGTCAAACTGCATTTCCTCGTTGAATGCTTCGCACGATGAGTACGCCCACACCGAACCGGGCTTGGGCAGGATATATGCCAGCTCACCAACATCGAAGTAGCTGAAGCAGCAGATGAACTTGTCCTGGTTGGCGGACACATCCGACGGGCCCACCACCAAGTCGGCATACTCGTCAAGAATCTCGCTGGCCCATTTCAGCGGTTTGCTTTGGTACTTCCTGTAGATTCTGATCCCGCTGGCTCTGATATCGGGAACTGCCTGGGGATCCGCGCTGCGCATGGCGTTGAGCAGATAGGCATCTGATGGCAGAATCACCAACTCCCGTCCCGTCTCTTTCGCCACCTCCAGGAATATCAGCAGGCGCTCAACATTTCTCGGTCCGAAGTCCGCAACCACAAGACCCTCCGCCGATCTCACCACTTCAAGGCACGCGTCGCGCACCTCCGGCTCAGTGCGCTTGCTCTCCGAGTTGATACGCGTCCCCTCGATAAGCATTGCTACAGGGTTCAGCTTTGCGACCTCCTCGGCGAACCGCCTGGTCATATAGCCATTGCCGCCGTGCAGCCTTATATCCCCGCTGTATACAACCCACCCCGCGCTGGTCTCAACAGCCCAGGCGGTTGCGCCGTAGACGGAGTGATCGACAGGGTAGCTGCGAATGGGGAGGCTGCCGCAGCGGTCGGAAGTCCGGCAGGCGGTCGGGGCAAGTTCGCGAGAACCGGCCGAACTCCCCCAGAACGCTTCGAACTCGGGAGTAGGCTGCTGCGTGAGGCAGTAGTCGCGATTGATAGAGACCGAACTCCTGTAGTTGGGCGTACAGACACCTGTCTCGTTGCAGGTCCTCTCCACATAGTAGCAATACTCCGCGCCGGTAGCTGACCGTCCCGCCTCCTGAAGAGCCTTGCTGACTGCGGCGGTCATCGGCGAGCAGTGGATCGGGATGTCGGGCCTGAGGTAGTGGATGGCTCCGATATGATCGACGTGGGCGTGGGAAACGAGCAGGCCATCCACGTGGCCTATCTGCTTCGGCGCGACCTGATCCCACGGGTCGCAGTCGCCCCAAATCAGGTCCTGCCGATAGAGGTCACAAAACGGCGGCAAAATGCCCAGGAGGATCTGCTCATATATCCCCGACAGGGTCTTCGGCTGCAAGAGTTCTTCGTAGAAGTCACCCTCTTTGCCGAAGTTCTTGCCGAAGTCGAAGAGCAGCCTGGCAGAGCCATCCTCAAGCAGTATCTTGTTGCCGCCGATGCAGTTGACCCCGTCGAAGCACGTGATCGAAACCATATACCCACCCCTTACTTCATGAATAGTTCTATGACAGGCACGGTCACGTTGGGCTTCTTGACCGGCAAGGCAAGCATCAAGGAATTCTTCTCGCCGTCCACCGTCGGGGTCATGTTCTCCCCCTTGGTCATCATCTTGACCTCGGAGCCGTCGTTGAGAAGCTGCGCATACTCCACGCGTCCCCCGAAGCCATCGAGATGCAGGTATACGAACGGCCACGCGAAGACGTGAACGTACATGCGATTGGTCTTGGGATTGTATGTGAGGCGGCAGTCCTGCGGGGCTTTGAACTCCTCCGGCGCTTGCGTGCAGCCATATATGGAGCGGCTGTGGCGCTTCATCCACTCGCCCATGCCCTCTAGTCTCTCCAGGGCGCGATAGTCGATTTCACCGCAGGCCGTCGGGCCGACGTTCAGCAGCAGGTTTCCGCCTTTGCTGACGGTGTCACACAGCATCTGCACCAGTTGCTCCAGACTCTTCCAACTGGCCTCATCCCGGTGGTAGCCCCACGATCCGGAGAATGTCTGGCAAGCTTCCCAAACCACCGGCTTGCCATCCACCCTAACCCATTCCCTTGGCTGGAACTGCTCCGGCGTTTTCACGTCCCACCCAGATTCCAGGTCGAGCCTGTCGTCCAGGATAACCTGCGGCTGAAGCTCTCGCACCATCTTGTACAGCCCCTCGCTGTCCCACGCTTCCCGCCCTTTGCCCTCCGTGAATGTGTCAAACGGGAACTTGCCTGCGGGGTAGCTGAAGTCGAACCACAAAATGTCGATCTTGCCGTAGTCTGTGAGCAGTTCGCGAACCTGGCCATGGAGATACTCAATGTACTTCTTCTGGTCTCTGTTCTCATTGAGCTTCTTGCGGTCGGGATGATTGCGCATCGAATGCAGGTCGTCGATGACGAAGTCAGGGTGGTGCCAGTCGATCAGTGAATGGTACAGTCCCACTTTCATGCCATTGCCCCTGAAAGCGTCCACCATCGGCCTGATCAGGTCTCTGCCGGCCGGGGTATTTGTGGCCTTGTAGTCCGTGAGCTTGGAGTCCCACATGCAGAAACCGTCGTGATGCTTGGTGGTGATCACAAAGTACTTCATACCGGCATTTGCGGCGGTCTTCGCCCAGAACTCGGGGTCGTAGAGGTCTGGGTCAAAATACTTCAGGTAATTGTCGTATGTTTCGTTGGGAATCTCCTCATATTGCTTCACCCACTCGTGCCGTGCGAGGAGCGAGTAGATGCCCCAGTGAATGAACATTCCGAACCTGTCCTGGGTGAACCACGAGGTATCGCCGGGGGTAGTTATAGTTTCGAGCATAGTGTGTCGTCCTTGGTGCAAGATTGTGCGTGCCCCTCACCCCTACCCTCTCCGCGAGGGGCCGGGGAGAGGGAGCACCGCAAGCAGCGGTGATATTGCCATACGCCATAGGCCATTGGCTATTGGCTACAATATCGGCAGATATCTCTTGATCTCCCAATCAGTCACCTGGCTTCTAAACTCGTCCCATTCTTTCTTCTTGATCCAGATGAAGCGCTCGAAGGCGTGCTCACCCAGGGTTTCGCGGACCAGGTCGCTCTGTTTGGTGAGAGCTATCGCCTCTCCGAGGCTGCCGGGCAGGGTCTTGATACCCCTTGCGAGGCGCTGTTCTTCTGTGAGCTCGAAGAGGTTGTCGGTCATCTCCGGTTCGAGTTCGTAGTCTTCTTCAATCCCTTTGAGACCCGCCGCCAGCATCACCGCAAACGCCAGATATGGGTTGCAGGCAGGATCGGGGCATCTCAGCTCCGCGCGGGTTGCCTGCTCTTTGCCCGGCCTGTGCATCGGGACCCGCACCAGCGCCGAGCGGTTCTGCTGAGACCACGCCACATAAACCGGCGCCTCAAAACCAGGCACCAATCGCTTGTAGGAGTTCACCCATTGGGCCAGCAGCGATGATATCTCCGGCGCGTGGCGAAGCAGCCCGGCTACATAACACTTGGCTTCCCTGGACATATAGTTGGGGTCTTTGGCATCGTAGAAGGCATTCTTCGCCCCGACAAACAGCGACTGGTGCGTGTGCATTCCACTGCCATCTTCCCCCTGAATGGGCTTGGGCATGAATGTGGCGTAGAGACCGTGTTGGTGGGCAACTTCCTTCACCACCAGTCTGTACGTCATCGCGGAATCGGCCATCGTGAGGGCGTCGGCATATCTGAGGTCGATCTCGTGCTGGCTGGGGGCAACCTCGTGGTGGCTGAACTCCACCTGGATGTCCATCTGCTTGAGCATCAGAATAGTATCGCGGCGAAGGGTCGTGGCGGCGTCGAGCGGGGTAAGGTCGAAATACCCGCCGGAATCCAGAGGCTCGGTCGATGTGCTGTTGCGGAAGTAGAAATACTCCAGTTCCGGAGCAACGTAGAACGTGTAGCCCTTGTCCGCAGCCTTCTTCAACTGCCTCTTCAGGATGTAGCGAGGGTCTCCCTGATACGGCGAGCCATCCGGGTTGAGTATATCGCAGAACATCTTGGCAACCGAATGGTCCGAAGGTCTCCACGGCAGCAGCGTGAACGTCGTGGGGTCAGGCATCGCGACCGTATCCGACTCCTGGATGTCCTGGTAGCCTGTAATAGACGAGCCGTCGAAGCCTATGCCCTCATTGAGAGCCTCCTCCAACTGCTCGATGGTTATGGCGACGCTTTTCATCAGGCCGAGGATGTCCGTGAACCACAAGCGTATGAACTCCACACCCCGGTCGCTGCATTCCTTCAGAACCCACTCTTTGCCCGCGTCTGTCATCTGGGCGCCTCCATTCATCGCTTACCCACGTACTTGTAGCCTACTCCGTGGACTGTCTGGATGCTGTCCTCGTGTTTGGAGCCAAGCTTCGCCCTGATCCGACGCACGTGAACGTCCACGGTCCGCAGGCCTCCAAAGTACTCATAGCCCCACACCTGGTTCAGCAGGGCCTCCCGCGTATGCACACGTCCTGGATGCGCAACCAGGTATCTCAGAAGCTCAAATTCCTTGAATGTCAGAGGAAGCTGCCTGCCATCAACCGTGACCTCGAAACTCTCCGGGTTGATAACCAGCCCATCCGCCCCCAGCAGTCCTGCGGCCCGGCCTTTGCCCTTACCAAGCAGCCTCGACAACCTCGTCGACAGCTCAGCCGACTCGAACGGGTAGAGTATAAAGTCCTGGAAGTAGGAACTGCTCAGTTCATCGACCTCAGCAGACTCCACCACAGCCAGCCGCGCGGCCTTCGCCACCTGGTCGTAATGCTCGATCAGTTCCTTGGCTGGCGCGAAGGTCTTCCGAGGGTTCCGCAGGTCGACCATCACGATCTCAGGGCTACCTTTGGCCACAGAGGAGGCGAGCGAATCCCAGTCCCAGGCGCAAGTCACAAAATGACTCAGCCCTGCGACACTCGCCGCCATCGGCACAACCTCCGATTCTGAACTTCCAATAACCAGGATTCTTGGCATTACCAGACAATACGATCACGAAAACACGAAACGAACTAACATGGATACACAGGATATACAGGATAAACACGGTTTTCCACTGTCGTTTTCCGTATCCTGTCTATCCTGTTCATCCATGTAAAATACTGGTTTTCGGGTTTTCGTGATTCGTTACCCCTCCGCGATCCACTTGTTCAGATTCACTACCGTGGCTCTGATGTCTTTGGCCTGTTCCTCGCCGCTGATCTCCCGCTCGATCACCAGTTCGCCGGTGAAGCCGATCTTCTTGAGCTTGGAGATGAACTCCGGATAGCGCACGTTCCCCAGCCCGGCAGCCACTTCGTGACCGAGGTTCATACCGTCGGTCGGCGGTACGCCGTCTTTGGCGTGAACGTTTCGTACATATTGGCCGAATGTGTCGAGGGCATCAATGGGGTTGCCTTTGCCGTACATGATCAGGTTGGCGGGGTCGAGGTTGATCCCCAGATTACCTGTGCCAACCCGCTCGATTGTTCGCAGAATGACCACAGGTGTCTCCTGCCCGGTCTCGAACCAGAATCCAATTCCAAGGCTCTTGCAGTGTTTGGCTACGTCTGCTATAGCTTCCACCACGCCGTCGTACGCCGGGTCGGTCATGTTCTCGGGGATGAAGCCGCAGTGGGTGATGATCGCGGGCGCGCCGATCATTGCTGCAAAGTCGGCCCATTGCTTGAGTTGCGCAACTCTCATCGCCCTGAACTCCTCGGGAACGATACCAAGCGTGACCGGTCCCTTTATGAAGTTCCACTCAGCAGGCCCAGTGTACCCGGCCCACATTGCGCAGACTCGCACGCCGGTCTCCGCGGATTCTTTCTTCACCCTCTCAGCCGACTCCCTGGTCGCAAGCGTTGGGTCCCAGCAATTGAGTTGGCAGGTTTTCAGCCCGAAATCCCGCACCGGTTCAAACGGGTTCTTGTCCGTGGTAAGGGTTTGGATAACACCGATTTCCATCATTGGATTGACCTCTCTCTTTTCATTGCCGCGCAGTATCCTACCCGCGAGAGACCGCGAGGTAGTGTTCGCTCTTCTCCAGTACTCCGCCGCTGGACCCGTAGAAGTCCTCGCCCAGGGTGAACAACCCGTCTTGCATCTGGGTCCAGGGCGCTCGGCCGAGCGGATGGTAGCCCTGCATGGCTTCCCAGTTGCAGTAGTTCTGGTGGCCGTTGGTCTCAATCACACCTATCTTCATACCAGGAAGCGGAGCAAGCCGGGCTGCTACGTTCTTGTTCCAGTCAACCAGCACCGGGCTTACAGTCAGGTCCGCGCAGAACGCGGGGACGCTATGATCGTGACACAGTTTCGCGATCCTCAGACTCATGCTCATTGTCTTGGCGATGGGTTTCAGAGCAATAGCCCCGTATCCCATCTGGATTCTGGCAAGAGCGTCTTTGTCGGAATGGGCGCTTTCATCTGCGGCAAGGCTCGCGGGAATATCCCGCACGTCCACTTCATATTCTTCAGGGAACGGCTCTTCTACAATCATAATGCGCTCCAGCGCCCCTATCTTGCCCGCGTGGTTCAGGAGCTTCATCAAGCGGTCCTTGGAGTCGTAGCGGCCGTTGGCGTCCAGGTAGTAGGGAATGCGACCGTCCTCGGTGTGGGCACAGTGCTTGTCCTTCACCATCGCGTGGATAGCCGAGAGCCTCTCCTTGTCCCACTCCACCATCTTGTCCAGGTCGCCATCTTTGTCCGGGTCGGAGCCTATCTTGATTTTGAGAAAGAAGAAGCCCTCATCCACAGCAGCCCTGATAGCGTCCATCGATACCCCGTAGCTCATAAGCGGGATCACGGCAAGCTGGGAGTGCTTGGTGGTAAGCGCGGGCTTGAGGTCGGTGGGAACCATCTCATCAAAGCTGGTGATTCCCGACTGCTCGCAATACAACTGCCACGCGGCGTTGTCCACTGCCACCAGCGCGTTCAGAGCAAACGTCAGACGAAGATCGGGATTTCGGGTAATGGTCTTGCCGTAAGCGTAGACCTCCGGCAGGATCGACTCCAAAAGATCCAGTGGGGTGTTGAATGGCGTCTGCCTGGCCAACTGGAGTGCGTATTCCGTCATCAGATACATCAGCGCATTGCCCGCCGCCTGTGGGTTGCGCAGGAATACCGCGGCGTCCGACCACAGCGGGCTCTGAGTTGCTGTTCCAAGGCCTGTGCAGCCTGTTTCGCTTTCCATGAATGCGACAGCCTGCCACGCTTCCGTGAGGAACGCCCCCTTGAAACCGAACGGCGCGACCAGCGGTTCACGCTCGAAGTTGCTTCTTGTCTTATTAACGCGAATCATGATTTCACCTGCAAGAGAAATGGGAAAGGCAGTCGTTGCCGGGTGGGATGGTTTGCGAACCGCCGCCCACTGCCTATGCAGAGTTAGCAATTGGGGGCCTGAATTCCTCCGGGGAATCTCAGTCCGTGGCATTCGTCCGCGTGCGCTTTCGGTAGGTTCGGACGCGCAGCTTCTCACCGTCCGTGCTGATTGTTACCGCGCCATCCAGGTCAGTGCGATAGACCCTGGCATCGACCTCTTCAAGCCGGGCAAGCGTTTTGGGTGACGGGTGGCCGTAGCGATTGCCCCTGCCACAGGAGACAACCGCCACCTTTGGCTTGACTCTGGCAAGCCACTGTTCGGACGAGGCCGCCGCCGAACCCTGGTGGCCAACCTGCAGCACCTGCGCCCGAACACTGGCTGACCGCCCCAGAATCTCACTCTCCGATTCCATTGTGGCGTCGCCTGTGAGGAGAAACGAAGCGTGTTTGTAGGTGACTTTCACCACCATCGAGGCTTCGTTGAGATTGGCGTATTCTTTCCCGCGCGCAGGATGCAGGATGATGAGCTGCACCCCGTCCTTGAGGGTTACTCTGTCCCCTGCGGAACCGATCCGGTACTTGGCCTTGCTTCGCTTCACCTCGCGGAGAAACGCATCGTAGAACAGCGATCCGTCCGGATGGCCGATGTCCAGCACATTGATCGCCGGGATGCGGCGCAGCAGTGATGCGTAACCGCTAACGTGGTCGGCGTGTGGGTGGCTCAAGATGGCAAGGTCGATGCGGTTCACCCCGAGGCTGCGCAGGTACTTGGCTGTTACCCGGTCACCAACCATACTGGCATCTTTCCAGCTATCTGTCCCACAGTCATAGACAATGGTCTTCCCCGAGGGTGTCCGCATAACAACAGACAACCCCTCTCCCACGTCCAGGAATGTCACCGACAGATCGCCAGGCTTGGCGAGGTATGCCGCTGCAGTCGCGAACACAACCACAACTGCCAGCAGGGCAACGATCAGCCGTCTATTTCGCAGCATACTTACGCCTCAGGACAACCAGAATCAGAGCTAGCGCCCCATAGTATATCAGGATCACTCCAACCGGCGGTGAAGCCACAGATACCACCCCGTAGGGCAACGAGCCAAAGTAACTCACAGCAGACAGCGTCAGCTTCGCGCTGGACTCACTTAGGTAACCCAGCACCGCTCCAAGCACAGGCACCCAGCCAAGCAGCCCAAGCGCCATGCCACAGACTAATACCACCGGCGCCAGCGCCCCCAGCACAATGTTTGCCGGGACGGTGACCATCGAGAAGTAGTTGAAATCCAACGCCAGGATCGGCCATGTGACCAGTGTGACTGCCACCGTAGCCGCAGCCGCGTCTATCGCTACTCGTGCAATGCCTCGCGCGGCTCGCCTCAAGAGGCCACTGCGCTTGCTCTGGGATATGCGGAACGCGATTAAGGAGTCAATTACCGGGACCACAAGCGCAAGCGCAAGCACTGCCAGAAAGCTCAGTTGAAAACCTGCATCGTAGAGATCATAAGGCCGCCAGAGCAAAATCGCAAATGCGGCGACGAAGACAAGGTTTGTGTAGTTGGGCTGTCGTCTCAAGGGAATCGCCAGCAGCACCAGCACCGCCATCACGGTCGCCCGCAAGATCGATGGTTTCGGGCCGACCATCAGCATGTAGACTAAAAGCAGAGGTATCACGAACAACGCACGCCTCTGCGGCCTTATCCGAAACGGCTTTATCAACCAGGTCCCCAACACCGCCATAATGAAGCAGTTGAAGCCGGACGCAGCCAGCAAGTGTAGTGTGCCGCTGTTGGTGAACTGATCGTAGACCTCGGGCGTGAGGTAAGCATAGGTTCCCAGGGCCATCCCGGTGACCACCGAGCCGTCCGGGGACGGGAGAGCGCTCATTATCCTGCCGGCGATGGTGTCCCTGAGCTTCTGTCCAAATCTGGAGAGAGGATTCAGCCGTCCGTGGCCAATGACGTCCAGCTTGTCCGGATCGCGGATGCTCGCAGATGAGTAGATTCCACGCCTGGCCAGATACTCCGACCACGACGCCTGGCCAGGATTCCCCGCCGGCTGAGGCATATACACGCGCGCCTGTACCTCCACGCGATCACCGAACTCAGGAATGCGGACAGGGGAGTCTTCGCCGGTGTAGACAGTCACCATTACATTCCCTGCGCACCTCCGCCAGACTCCACCGGAGTATGCGGAATCCACCGCCGCCACAAACTGCTGCCTGCCCATTGCGGCATCGCTCTCGGTAGCGACAACGCCCCTGAAAGACTGGACTGCACCTGCCCAGTAGCTGATGTCTATAGGGCTGATTTGCCTGCCTGCGGTGTAACGAGCGCCGCCCAGGAGCAAGACCACGAGAAGCAGCCCGGCCTCGACTCCCCGAAGCCGTCGTCGCCACAGCAACACTCCGAGGGCGACCACAGCCACGAACAGAAGAACCCACCATCTCTGGCTGTTGTCCGTTGCCAGTATCCCGGCGGCAAGGGCAACAGCAAGCCAAGGCATCCGAAGCGCAAACATATCCCGGCTCCATATTGGCGGTAATAGAGAGAGTATCTGAAGACGATTCTATCACGAAATCCCGAAATCCGAGAAAACCAGAAAGGACTCCTTTTTCAGGATTTCTCCCCTTTCGGGTTTTCGTGATTGGTGCTTCTTCGTGCTTTCGTAACAGACTACATCGGGACTTCGGTCTCTCCCGCCATTGCGGGACCGTCAGGCGTGTATTCGGGTTTGCCGCGCATTCGGACCGGGCGTTTCCATCTGCCCGAGAAGTAATACGCGACGCTCACCACCATGCCGACCGCAAACCCTATTACCATCGCAAACCACACGCCCCTCACGCTGCCCATCTTGCCGAACAGATACCACGCCAGAGGAACTCTCACGGCCCATAGCGACACAACCGTAAAGATGGTGGTAGCCAGGGTATGCCCCGCGCCGTTGATGATGCCATTGGCGACAAACATCACGGCAAACAGAACGTAGCCCGATCCGACAATCCGCAAGTAGCCCACGGCTATCTTCAGCACGTCCGGGTCCTTTGTGAAGCCGACCAGAAGCGCATGTGGGAAGCTGACAACAATTGCGGAAACAAGAATAGTGATCCCGCCGCCGATGATCACGCCCCACTTGAAGACTTCCCCCACCCTGTCGAAGCGCTTTGCGCCGATGTTCTGGCCTGCGAGGGTCGAAACAGCCATGCCCATTGTCAGCGCCGGTAGAAATGCTACCTGGTCGATCCGCATGGCGATTCCACCTGCTGCTGTGGTGTTCTTGCCGTAGCCGTTGATCAAGGCCATGATGGCGAACATCGCTATGGAGACGAGCGATTGTTGTATCATCGAAGGCACGCCGATCTTGAGCACCTGTAGACTGGTATCCACGTCCATCCGGATGCTGCGCCATTTCGGGTTCACTATGTGCTTCTTCAGGCGGAGATAGTAGAGGACTGCAACCAGAGACGCGGCCTGTGTGAAGACTGTGGCGTAAGCGGTTCCGTTGAGGCCAAGCTTGGGCATTCCCAGCCAGCCAAACATCAGAAGCGGGTCCAGAATGGCGGTTGCGACCAGCGCGGCGGCCTGGAAGTATAACGGAGTCTTGGAATCCCCCACTCCTCTCAGGATCGATGCCGCGAGAAACGAACCAAACATAAACGGCAGGGTCCAGACGAATATCCTGAGGTAGTCTATGGCCATCGGCAGCACATCTTTGTCGGTGTCCATGTAGCGAAGCAACCAGTCCGCGCTATAGTGTCCGATAATAAGAAATGCAAACCCCACTACGACAGTAAGCACGATGGAGTTGTCGATTACCCGGCGCATGCGCGCCATATCCTTGGCGCCGTAGGACTGTGACACCAGAATAGCCGCGCCCATGGTAAGCCCGATGGCCACCGCCATCAGGATGAAGAAGATGGGGAAACTGGCTGTGATTGCCGCCATTGCATCGGTGCCCAACCAGCTACCGACCCAGTAGGCGTTAATGATGCTGTAGAGGGTCTGCAGCGCGCTCCCCATCAGCATAGGGATTGAGAACTTGATCAGGTGCCGAGGAATACTGCCGACCGTAAGGTCAACGCCTGCATTTTGGGGTGATACACTCATAGCAATATGATACCACCCAAGGCCCGTTTCACAAAACTCGGGGTTGCGGGGGGTTGACGGTTGTCGGTTGACAGTTGACAGTTGACGGTTCCTGCGCAGCCAAAAGAACGATCCGCAGATGACGCAGATGAGCGACGTTTGTCATTCCGAGGAACGAGGAATCTGCTTTTCGTCCTAACCTGATTTGTTAATTACCCCATTACCGGCAGGGATTTCGGGACTTGAAGGGAGCGGAAGTCCCGAAACTCATCTCTTGTGTGAGGGCATCCTTTCGGGATTTCCGGACGGGTTGAGGGGATGGTGCTTCTGGCGTTAGCTCAGTAGTCCCGTCCTCAACAGGCTGTTGCAAAAGTCTGTCATGCGCAATAGGTATTAGTGGGTCGC
>CAZTAO010000017.1:0-26265 GCA_964611645.1 uncultured bacterium
TTTACGAGAGGCAGGGGCACCAAACACAATTTACACACTTCAGTTGACACGACCTCCGAACTCCGTGCAAGTTGAACACGCCGATGCTGTGGTGTATAATGAACTGTACGAAACCTACGTCACGTAGGTTACGGAGGATTTCGATGACCACGATGTCGGCGGAGGATGCCCGCAATCAGTTTGCGGACCTGATTAACAGAGCAGCCTACGGGCGGGAACGAACGGTGGTGACAAGACGCGGAAAGCGCGTCGCGGCCATCGTGAGCGTTGAAGACCTTGAGTTTCTCGAGGCGGCGCTCGAAGAAATTGAAGACCGTGCGGACGCTGAATACGCCAGAGAAGCCATCAAGAATCTGGACATGGCCAACACCGTCCCCTGGGAAGATATCAAGAGCGATCTGGGTCTGCAGTGAGCTACAGGATCGTTTTCGACAAACCCGCTGACAAAGGCTTCCGTCGGCTGCCAGAGGACCTGCAGCAGGCGTTGGCCCACCGCATCAGCGCTCTCGCCGAGAACCCACGCCCCCCGCAAAGCCGCAAGCTCGAAGGAGCACCCGGCTGCTACCGAATCCGGCAAGGCGACTACCGGATCATCTACACCATCCTCGACGACATGGTAGTTGTGGTCGTTCTGCGAGTAGGCCACAGGGGCGACGTCTATCGCGGCCTGGGAGAGCTTACCGCCGCCATCAAGAAGCATCGGAAGCGGATGGGCGGGTAGCCTGTGCTCTGTCGCATTTATTCGGTGTTTCGGGATTTGAGGACGGACCACTGCAGCTTCGATAGAGCTGCTAGCCCCCCACCCGTCCGGAAATCCCGAAACTTCTCTCTCGGCAAGGCGCTTCAAGAGGCCCAAAGAATCCTCCAGGGCTGCCCCTTTGGCGAAGGTCATCTTCACGATGTTCTTGTAAGTCTCGCCTGTGCAGATCATCCCGTCGTGCGACCACACCGGGACCCCTCTCCACTTCCACTCCTCGACCACTTCGGGATCGGCTTCCTTGACCAAGGCCCGGAGCCGGCCAAGCATCTCGCCCCGCCAGTCGCTAAGTTCGCTGATTCTCGCGTCTATCAGCTCAGAAGCGGACTTGCCTTCCGTGGTCTGCTCCCCCCGCTCATCGTCGATCTCCGGTTTCTGTCTCGGCATACCACCCTCCAGTTAGTTGATCGGTCAGTCAACTAAGTAATTCACGATTCCAGGAGTTTCAAAACTTCGGTCTGTCGGGGATTTGAGGACGGACCACCGCAGTCTCCTATCCGCGCGCTGACTTACGCCCTATGAAACTGCCCACCAGTCTGCCCAACGGTTCACCCAAGAGAACATGTCGCACTTTCAAGTCTATCCCATAGGGCATCGTCAGGGCATACGTTCCGCACGGCACGCCAATCAGCCGGTAGAACCATGCCTTCCAGAATGGGAGGACCCTCCCATCAGCGTCGAAATACTCCGCAAAGAAGAGTGCCCTGTGAAAGCAGTGAATGGGTAGCAGGTCATTGTCACAAAGAGGCCGGTTTCCCACTGTCTCGAAATACCCCTGCGACCACGGCTGCCTGTCTATGATCATCGGAGGAAGGAGCAGTCTCCTTTTCTCCAGCGCTGGGATACTGTTCTTATCGGACGAAAACGCCCGATATATGTAAATCAGTATTCTGTTATTGCCTAGGAATTCGATATCTGTCCTGACGACTCTGCCAAAAACGAACTCCCCATCCTTCACCTGCAGCACGAAGATGTCGCCTGCATGGATTCGCTTCCTACTCGGCTTGAGCACCCTCATAGCCATCTCTACGGTTTCTTCATCCACCGCTTCCCCTCCATTCCCCCGACCTTCCACGATCTGAGGACAGCCCACCGCACCCTCGACAGAAAGACCAGCCCCTCAACCGCTGGTCGAAAGCAGGGGCAGCGGAGCGCCCTGCGAAAGACCCCTCCGGAAATCCCGAAACGGAACACTGCACGCAATAAGTTCAACAAGTTCAGCTCTTCGCTTTGGGTTTACTCATCTGAGCATTCCGCTACGGGGATTCAAGGTAACGCGGAATCGCCGATAGGTTACCCTTATGTCAGACGTACCGGAAGTAGGACCGCCCATTTCAATGTAGAAGTGCCGTCCGTCGCGCGACGATGAGAGCATCCAGAAGCCGCGCATGCGTTGTAGAATTCCGCCATTAAGGTCGACCAACCACACTTCGGACCTTTGAGCGTTGCCTTTGTCATAGAAATGAACGCCTATCAGTAGGCAGCGCTCGCCCGATACCCAAGTTGCCGGATCCAGGTCACATCGTACCATCCCATGCCTCCGTGTCTCGTTATCCAGAGTCTCCTTGGACAGCAGAGGTCGTTGGTTCGTGCCGTCTTCATTCATGAACCATGGTCTGAACTGAACAGGACTGTCGGAATCGAGTTTGCGGAACGTGATCATCCGACCACAAGGAGACCATCTCGCGTCATAGCCGTCAGAGAGCTTCGTAACGACAGGTTTTGAGGCCGGTCGGATGAGATAGATCTGATTTTTGTAATTGCCGCTGTCCTTTGTAACGCGGGTGTGGTTCTCTACGAGGTACTCGTTTTTCACAGGAGACCAGATAGGCAGCAGATTTGTCCAGTCTTTCCCCGCATAGGATGACACTGCCAACCGAGGTCGAAATATGGAGTTGGTCCTCAGGTCGAGCTTCCACATACCATCTCCAGACCCGCTAAAGTCGGCGAGGTAGAAAAGGCCGTTGCTGGTCTGAGACCACTCTGATGAAGCAACGTAGTAGAACCGAGGATGTGTCAGCTCTCGAACGAACTTTCCCGCTCCAGTGTACAAAGTCAATCCCCAAGGCTCCATGCCACCCGCCGCGTCAGGGTTGAACGGGTACTCGCGGTTATATACCATCCACCTCCCGTCCGGAGAAGGTCGTCCACCCCCGCCCTTGATCTCCTGCACAAGAACGTGGAACTCGGGCAGAGCCTTCCGCAGTTCCGCAGCCCACATAGGGTTATAACCGAGATCGACAGCGTGAACGCTCGTCGAACAGACAAGAACGAAGAACCACGCCAATACTTTCTTCCACATACCCGTTTCTCCTTCAGGTTTGCACCCTTTCGACATCTGAGCACGCGCCACCGCACCCCCGCCAGAAAGACCAGCCCCTCAACCGCTGCTCGAAAGCCACTGGCCGCAAGCAGCATTGCAGAGCAATGCTGCGAAAGGCAGGGACAGCGGAGCGCCCTGCGAAAGGCCGTTGGCCGAAAGCAGCGGTTTTTCGCTGCGAAAGGCGCAGCGCCCCGCGAAAGACCCGTCCGGGAATCCCGAATCGAAACCCTACCCACTATCATATCAGTTCCGGGACTTCCGCTCCGCTCAAGTCTAGAAACACCCAAAGCGGCTCGATTCACCGCTTCGGCAGCTTTCTTGAGTTGTCGACGGATGTCTCGGGGTTGTAATACTCGTCGTAGTCGGGACTAGATGCGTCCTCCCACTCATACTTGCCAGCCCAGCGCTTCAGTCTGGCCCCGCAGTTGCCGCATAGGTAGAACCAGGGCTTCGGCAGACGACGGGACCTGATGCCTCGCGATATCATGTCATTCGCCCTAATGAGCTCGTCGACCAGGTACCTTCTCCTCAATTTCCTTGCCCCGCACTTCGGGCAACCCTTTCGCAGGAAACGCCGCTCCGCAATGTCCCACACAACAGCAAATACCATTACAGAGAGCAGCCCCAGACCCACCAGAGCGAGGAAGACATAGACCACTATGAAGACGACTTCAATCAGAGTCCAGTACCACGGCATTTTGCTCCGCCTTTACTCATTCGCGGTCTTTCGGGATTTGAGGACGGACCACCGCGCCCCCGCCACAAAGACCACCCCCTCACCCCGTCCCCTTCTCCATCTTCCCCAGCAGCACTATCCAACTCCTGCATATCCAGAGGGGGACTATTCCGACTACCCCGAAGCTGCAGTCTATCAGTTGGTGGTAGAAGGGGATGTCGCGGATGGGGCCGGCGATCAGGGCCAGGGGGATTACTCCTATGCAGGCGAGCATTCCCCACTCTATGATCCAGATATTGCGGACGGGGTCTCGCAGGGGGCCTATGAACGCGAGCGCGATCACGATGTGGCCGAAGGCGAGCCAGTCGGTGCCGTAGGCGAGGAATGGATACCTGCCGTAGCCGTCGTTAAGCCCCTCGCGGACCCGCACCACCCACTGCAACAGCCCGCGCGTCGTCTCCACGGTATCGCTCGGCGACGCCCCCATAAACCGCGCGAGCCCGTTGATCTCCCACCGCAGCGGAAAAGCCGTCAACCCCGAAAGCAACAGCCCGATCACAAACCCGGTAATCATCAGCCGGATGTAGAGTTTGAGTTGAGATTGGTTCATAGCTCAGCCCTTTCGTACCTTCTTCGGATCATCGACGGACGTCTCTGGGTGGTAGTGCTTCTCATACTCGGGACCAGACGCATCTTCCCATTGATACTTTTCCACCCACCGCTTCAGTCTGGCCCCGCAGTTTCCGCAAAGGTACAAGAATGACTCCGGCTCATGGTTGACCTCAACGTTATGCTGCCCGCCCCCGGTGCGATATTGTGGAATCCCGTATATTTCCTTGAGTTTTCTGGCGCGGCATTTTGGGCATCCCTTTCTCATAAACCGCCAGTCAGCAACGCCCTCGACAACAAGTCTGACGAAAAGGCCAATGACCGCAAGAACCGCCACAGCCGGGAACGCAACCAGAACCAGCCATACCATCAAGCCACATCCACCCCAATCAGCCAACATATGTGCTCACTGCCTTTCTATGCTTCGGTACGCTTTTCACGCCGAAGCATCACAGCACCAGGCATCTGGCGGGGCTCCTCTATATCGTGTCCCCGCCCGTTCTGCCGGAGGCTTTCTTGAGGGACTCTATGAAGCCTTCGTCCAGTTCGCCTTTTCTGTCCTTGCACCGCTTCACATCCGCCCAGGTTCTACCGGGAATAGTTGTACGCAAATGATAGCACCGGGGTTCGCGGGATGCAAGGATGGGCGATGGGTGTTGGGTGTTAGGTGTTGGCGAAGGGATGGATGCCGGATCGAGTCCGGCATGACGTGGGGGGCGGGTTGGGTTCCCTCCAGGTAGGATACCTGGAGGGATGGTGTGGGTACTACCTCGTCACCCAACTCTCCGCTTCCAGCCTGCCAATTCCCGGCAGGTCCAGCGGGACGTTGGCGAAGTTGGCTATTACTCTTGTGCCGTCGGCGAAGATGGATTCCTGGATGGCGCCGTCGGGGGTATGGAGGGTGTGTTCCATTAGTTCCAGCTTGCCGGTCTTGGAGTTGAGGTCCATTACCCGCTTGGCGGCGGCTATTGACTCGGCTACCAGGTCGTCCTCGAATCGGCGGTTGTACATGTATAGGTCGGTGCTGTGGGGGTTGAGGCTCCATTGGCGGCCGAATGGGAAGATGTCCGGCGGGGTGCCCATTATGGCGTCCATCGCGGACTGGATTCTGGGGAACCCGCCTCCGAAGGCATAGCGGTCCGGGTAGCCTCGGTTGTATTGGGATCGGTGCTCCGGATTGTTGTAGTTATCGACCTCCCACCAGGTGTGGTACGCGGAGTCGTGGTAGACCAGCATCGTCATCGGGACTATGGCATATTCATCGCGGCCTATGGCGAAGGGGCGCTTGGTGTTGCCGAGGTCGTAGTGGGACATTCCCCTGCCCCAGAACCCCTCGGATGACACGATCATGCCCTTGCCTGTCGCGTAGTCCAGCGTCTTGGCGCGCCACTCGGCCTCCGTGCGGGCGTCCCCCGGGTGGGCCTGATTGTGATCTTCAAGGAACGGCCCGCCGGTGAGGACATCGTAATGCAGCCAGTCCATGTCTTTGAGTTGGTTGTCGATGTAGTTGCTTGCCCATCTGAGGCGTTCCTCGTTGGACAGGTTGTACCAGTTCAGGCCATTCATCTGCCAGCACACGCGAGGCTGGCCTGCCTCGTCCAGCCGCAAGTCTTTCCACTTATCCTCGCCCTTGCCCTCCGGACCGTCGACTACATAGATGAACCCTCCCGGCTTGTAGCCGAGTTCGCGAATCAGGGGGATCAGTCCGCGCTGGTCTATCGGCGAACCCTCGACTGCGCCGGTCAGGTCCACGGGGGAATCCATATACAGCGGATACACCAATGCCTTGTCGATCCCGGCGGCGTGAAGCTTTCGGAAACTGGCCTCGTAGTCCAGGTCTGGGTCCTCCCAGTAGCCGAGGAATATAAGGCAGGCTCCGAAGAGATACTCCAGTCCAGGGCGCTTCGCCAGCTTCTGTTCCCAGGTAGCGAAGCGGCCTTTTTCGATTTCGTATCGGCGATAGGCTTTGCATGTGGCGGTGAGGTTGGCGTCCGTAGGCATGATCACAACTTCGCGGTCGTAGGAAATACCGCCCATCGATGGTTCCTGTCGCCACATCGCTCGAACGTCGCCTTGGGCCGTCTTCTCCCAATGCAGGGTAGCGTCTTTATCGGTCTCAGCGATGGAGACCAGCGAGCCACCCGCAGCGATCTGGCCGAACATAGAAAGGCTGAAGCCCATGGATTCCTGCCCCCACTTCGGGCTGTAGAACTCGGGGCCTTTGCCTGTGTGCAGGATGCCCTGGCAGTTGGGAATGGCGCACTTGAAGTCGGAGTCTCCCGGACGGAATGTTCCGGGCAGGGAGAAGCCGGTAATTCCGCTGCTTGCATCGGCCCTGACTACGATCCGCAGGCGGTCCGGCTCCATTACCCAGTCCATCACCAAGTGCCCCGCTGGAGTGTCCCAGGAGCAGCGGATGGCATTGTTGCCTAAGAATTCAGCTTTTCCTTTATCAAGCTTGTATACGTTGGAGTCAACCGAGGCTGCCTTCCACGGGTCATGGGAGAAACGCGGAGCTTTGTCCGATACCAGGCGTGTCGACTCGTCCAGGAGCCACTCCTGGTCGCGGGTCTTGTCTACCACGCGGACGTTGGTGGCATCGTCGTTCATTTCTAGGAGAAGGGATTTGCTGTTTAGTTGTTTCAATGGTTTGCCTTTCGTCGGATGTCTGACCCCGTCACGCAAGGTTCACATCCCCCCTCTGCGGAGGCCCCTGGCTACGTTTCATCGGGTTCAGCATTGCCTTTCGGGCTATCAGTTTCTAGTCCAGGTAGAATATCCTGTCCTTGTTGGCTTCCAGGAGGCGGGCGTTGTATTTGTCGCCGGCGTCCAGGTTGGCGCTCATGAATACCGGCGGCTCGACTCCATGCTCCACCAGCTTCGCCACCAACTCCGCAGCCAGTGCGTTGACTATCGCGCAGCCGGTCACCGAAGACAGCGGACCAACCCTCTGCGCAAAGCCCGCTATCTCCACCGCCGCATCGCCGTACGGGGCGCAGTTGTCTATCACCACATCGCACAGGTCGCAGAGCTTCTTGCCGGACGGGTGCCTGCTGGAGACGCCGCTGGAGTAGGCCAGCGAGGTGATGGCGATTGTCTTTATTCTCATATCTTTCGCCGCGATGGCCATGTCAATCACAACCGCGTTGCGGCCTGATGTTGATGCAATTATCAGGACATCGCCTTTTCTTGCTGGGGACTCGGTCAGAAGAGTCGCGCCCAACCCAGGCACCCGTTCGATCTGGCTGGTCATTGTCATTGGCCGGACCGAAAGGTTCATGCCGTGTGGGTATATGGGGTTGACCAACATCAGACCGCCCGTGCGGTAGACCATTTCCTCGGCCAGGATGAACGAATGGCTTGCGCCGAACGCGAAGATCCGGGCGTCGCTTGTGATCGCGCCTACCATTAAGTCAGCCGCAGCCGATATGCTGTCAGCCTGCGACTGCTGAGCCTTGCGCAGGGAATCTATCGCCGCTTCGAAGTATGCATTCGCAGACATTCTAGAACCCCCTGCTGTTGTACTCAGAGATGGCGTTGTCATAGAACTCCCGCCCGCCTTCGCGGTTTATGCTGATGAATACCGTGGCGGGTTTGCCCAGCTTTGCGGTTTTCTCCATAACCTCACCCCAGATCATCCACCCCGCAGCGCCCATCGCAATGCCTGACATCGGGATCACCTTGACGTCGTAGCCCGGGACATCGACAGCGGCATCTCCGTATGGCGCGCCGATGTCTATCGCCACATCTACCACGTCTATCAGCTTCTTGCCCGACGGGTGCAACGATTCCACTTTGGCCGTATACTCGAAAGACGTGAGGCCGATGGTCTTGATGCCCAGTTCCCGGCAGGCAAGCGAAAGGTCGATGGGGCGAGCTGTCTTGCCGGAGATTGAGCTGAGCAAAAGAACGTCCCCACTGCGCATATTGCTCCTCTTGATGGCCAGCCGAACCAACTCAAGCTCCTCATCCGCTCCAGCCGCGCCTGGCCTGGACTTCAGGCATTCGGCAACGTCGCTCGCCACACTAAGCCCAAAGTTGAATGAATGCAGCGCCGCCAACCCGCCCGCGCGGTTGAGGAAATCGCCTTGCCCGCCGTGGCCGACTTCCGAGACGAACACTGCGCCACCGTTCATAAGGGAGTTCACCACAAGGTCGGATGCCTTATCCACAGCGGGCAACTGGGTCTGCTCGAGGTGATCCAGGATCTTTCTTACTTCTTTGAGGTAGTTCTTGGATGTCATTGGTTGTTCTCCTAGTAAGGCGTAAAGAACCTCTCCCTAGCCCTCCCCTGGGAGGGGAGGGAAGTGGGGGCTACTTCTCTGTCGAGCGCCTTGGCTTGTGTTCCCCAAGGTATTTCTTTGCATTGGCCAGTAATTGCTCGCGGAATGCTGCTATGGTGTCCGGGTTGGTTCGCTTCATTGCTGCAAGGGCTACTCCCAGCACCGGCGGTAGTTGCAGGCGTATTGGCTTCAGGTTGGGGGCGAAGTCTGAGACCAGTGATACCAGGTGGTTCCAGTATATGTCGGAACTGGCTATCACCCCTCCGATGCCTAGCAGAGGGCACTCTTCGCGCTGCAAGTCCGTTGTCTGGACGGCGTCGTAGACTGTCCCCGATAGTTCCTCCGCCTGCCTCTGGAGAATCGTGATTGCGATGGCGTCGCCCGCGCAGGCCTCTTCGTCGACGATCCTCGCCAACGCGGCAAACTCTGCCCTGTCCTTGGAGTTGGCTGCAAACATGACCAAACCACTGGCTCCCTGGGCTTCGTCATCGCCCAGGCAAGCCCTGAAAACCCTCGGCGCCAACGACGTGCGATGTCTGGGGTGCCGGGAGGATTGCGCCGCCGCCCGAAGAGCCGCAAGACCTATCGCATAGCCGCTGCCGTGGTCGCCGATGAATGGTCCAAGCCCATCGAATCTGGAATACTCGCCCGAACGATTGCAGACGGTCACGGCCGCGCCTGTACCCGCCAGAGCAATCACCCCATACTCGACTCCAGCCAGCGCGAACGCCGAGTCAGGCTCGGAGACCAGCTCGGTCATCACATCGCCCAGCCCCAGGTCGCGGCCGGATATGCCGACCACCCTGAGGTTGTCGATCTGCCTGCCGTGCATCACCTGCTTCACTGCGGACTCCACCGACTCCCGGCTCCTGCCCGCGCCCCACGGGCTTCTGCCGCTTTCCGGGGAGTTCACATCGCAGTAACCCCAAGCGAGGACTTCTCCGTCTTCGGTGACCAGGACGGCATCGCACTTCGACCCGCCGGTATCTACAGCCAGCATATATCCCAAACTACACTCCCGTTCCCTGAGCGGAGTCGAAGGGAACTGTTGTCACGCTCCTGCCTTCGACTCCGCTCAGGCAGCGAATCCAGTCACACAATTATGCCACAGCGGGGCTTGCAGGACAAATCGGGCTTGCGGGTGTATAATGGTGCGGACACATTCGCGTTTCGGGATTTCCGCTCCGCTCAAATCCCGAAACACCATTTTTGGACTAACCAATTGAGGAAGAGGCATGATGAGACCTAGTAGAGTGTTGGAAAGATTCAGGGCAGGGAAGCCCGTAAGTTGCTTCAAACTGAACCTGGCGGACCCGCGCGCCGCCGACATTGCCGCGATGGCCGGCATCGACTGCATGTGGCTGGACATGGAACACACCGCCAACGACTGGTCCGCTATCGAGGCTCAGATCAATGCCTCAAAGATGCACAATTGCGACACCATGGTCCGCATCTCCAAAGGCAGCTACAGCGACTACATCAGGCCGCTGGAGTTGGACGCGGCGGGGATTATGGTCCCGCACATTATGAGCGCGGAAGAAGCAAGGAAGATTGCCTGGATGACGCGGTTCGACCCCATTGGCCGCCGACCCATCGATTCCGGCAATGCCGACGGCTCCTACTGCCGCATCCCAATCAAAGAGTATATCAAGCAGGCCAACGAGCAGAGGTTCATTGCCATCCAGATAGAAGACCCGGAGCCGCTGGATGAGTTGGATGAGATTGCGTCGGTCGAGGGGATCGATATGATCTTCTTCGGCCCCGGCGACTTCAGCCACGCCATCGGCGATGTCGGCAACATGCAGCACCCGCTGGTTGTCGAGACCAAGATCCGGGTCGCCGAGGTCTGCAAGAAGTACGGCAAAATGGCAGGCACCCCCGCTAACGTGAACAACGTGGAAGAGCTGATCGCGATGGGCTACCACTTCCTGCCCATGGGCGCGGACGTGCTGGGAATCAGCAATTATTGCGACAGCATAGTCAACAAGATGAAAGAGATCGGCGCAGCGTAGTTTGCCTGCTTAAGTCTGTGAATGTGATGGCCGGGGATATGATGTCTCCGGCCATCGCTGCGCTAGTCCGAGTTCTCCGCGTCGTAGCGGTTTATTTCCTTGACGGTTCCATCGTAGCCAAACACGACATCGCGTGTGTGATAGTCCCAGGTGGCGCCTTGTCCTCGCGAATATTGCCACTCACGCCGATACCCGAGAAGCTTGCTGGACTTGGTATGCAACGCTGCCTCTGCCTCGGCTTGAGTCATGCCCGTCCGTATTCTCCGAGCAGACGCGACAGGACTCTCTTTGCTATAGTAGTTTACTGTTCCATTGTAGTACGGCAAGACCACCGCAACTATCTTGCCGCCCTCAGTTTTAACGCGATAGAGCCTGTCTTCCCACCTGATCTCGCCTAATGGCTTGCCGAGAATCGCCGTTACCTGCGCCTGCGTCATCCCTTTCTTGACACCAGCAAACTTTTCGTCGCTATAGCCAGGCGCGTAATACCAGTAGCCTCTGTCCGGTGACAAAATGAACATGGAACTCAGCACCATCAGAGCGGCTAGGAACAGCACAAAGCCGACCACACCCCAGCCGAGAATCCATGTGAAGTCCTTCTTCCGTTTGGTGAGATATTCTGATTGCTCGGTCATAGTCTCCTGCCCAGATTCACGTTCCAAGTGAAGAGTCACGAGTAATATACATCCCCAACCAACCCAAGTCAAATGAGAGAACGCGCAAGGCGGGTATCATGAGGGCAGATGAACTCGCGACGGTCGGGGATATCATATCCCCGACCAACTCGGAATCGGAGAATCGGCCACATGGCACACAGTCACTCACAATCCGACCTCGATATTCTTTGCATCAACACCATCCGTTTCCTCTCGATTGACGCCGTTCAGAAGGCCAACAGCGGGCACCCGGGCTTGCCTATGGGGGCGGCTCCGATGGCTTATGTGCTTTGGACTCGGTTCTTGAAGCATAACCCTGCCAACCCGCACTGGTTTGACCGCGACAGATTTGTGCTGTCGGCCGGCCACGGGTCGATGCTGCTGTATTCTATGCTTCACCTCACAGGATATGATCTGCCCATGGAGCAGATTCAGCAGTTCAGGCAGTGGGGAAGCAAGACTCCCGGCCATCCGGAGCGAGGCGTGACTGCCGGGGTTGAGGTGACTACCGGGCCCCTCGGGCAGGGGTTTGGGAATGGGGTTGGAATCGCTATCGCGGAGGCCAACCTTGCGGCGAGATACAACCGCCCCGGTCACGAGATCATCAACCATTTCACCTACGCGCTGGTCAGCGACGGCGACCTCATGGAGGGGGTAGCGTCGGAGGCGGCTTCGCTGGCTGGAGAGTTGGGGCTTGGGAAGCTGATATATCTCTATGACAATAACCACATCAGCCTCGCGGGGTCGACCGATCTTGTGTTCACCGAGGATCGCGCGAAACGGTTCCAGGCGTATGGCTGGCACACTGTGACGGTGGAAGATGGCAACAATCTGGCGGCAATCGACTCGGCTATCCGTGAGGCAAAGAGTGAGACGGCAAGGCCATCTTTGATTCTCGTGCGAACCCATATCGGCTACGGCTCCCCCAACAAGCAAGATACTTTCGAGGCGCACGGTTCGCCGCTGGGCGAGGAGGAGGTGAAGCTGACCAAGCAGAACCTCGGATGGCCTCTGGAGCCTTTGTTCTATGAACCGGAGCCTGCGCTTGAGAAGTTCCGGGAAGCAGAGGAACAGGGCAAGGCCGATGAGGCTGACTGGAACGAGCGGTTTTCGGAGTATGCGAGCGCCTACTCCGATCTGGCCTGCGACCTGCAGCGACTGATACTTGGATTGCTGCCAAGGGACTGGGATTCGGACGTTCCAGCATTCCCGGCCGACGCCAAGGGAGTTTCCACACGGGTAGCCTCGGGCAAGATAATGAACGCCATCGCGCCCAATCTGCCGGAGTTGCTGGGTGGGTCGGCGGACTTGAACCCATCCACCATGACTGCGCTTACGGGCTTGGGCGACTTCCAGAACCCCGCTACGGAGTCGAGCAAGACGCAAGGGGCTGTTGGCGGGGTTTGGAGCCATGCGGGGCGAAATCTGGCATTTGGGGTCCGCGAGCATGCGATGGCCGCAATATCAAACGGCATAGCGGCGCACGGCGGGCTGCTGCCTTTCTGCGCGACGTTCTTCATATTCACAGACTACATGCGCCCCCCAATGCGGCTGGCGGCGCTCTCCGACCTGCACGTGGTCTATGTTCTCACTCACGACAGCATCGGCGTGGGCGAGGATGGGCCGACCCATCAGCCGGTGGAACAGTTGGCGAATCTGAGGGCCGTGCCTCGGCTTGTGGTGATTCGGCCTGGCGACGCCACCGAAACCATCGAGGCATGGCGGGTGGCTGTGGAAACTCAGGACAGGCCGGTGGCGCTGGTGCTGACCCGCCAGAATCTGCCGGTGCTGGATCGGGCTAAGTTCGCGGGGGCTGAGGGGCTGAGACGGGGGGCATATGTGTTGTGTGAATCGCCAGGGCTTGTGGATGCCCCTCACCCCAGCCCTCTCCCCGGCGGCGCGGGGAGAGGGGGTAGTTCGGCGGAGGGTGAACCAGATCTGATATTGATCGCTTCAGGGTCGGAGGTTGGGTTGGTCTTGTCGGCGCGGGAGAAGCTGTTGGAGGATGGGATCAGGGCGCGGGTGGTGTCTATGCCGAGCTGGGAATTGTTCGAGGAGCAGAGCGCGGAGTATCGGGAGTCGGTGCTGCCTCGCTCGGTACGATGCAGGCTGGCCGTTGAGGCCGGAGCTAGCCAGGGTTGGCGGGAGTATGTGGGAGACTTGGGGGATGTGATCAGTCTGGATCACTTCGGCGCTTCCGCTCCCGGTGGCACTCTGATGCGGGAGTTTGGGTTCAGCGTGGAGAACGTCTGCGCGCGGGCTGTTGCACTGGTGAAAGGCAAGCATGAGTAGCTATGAGAGTTGGTATCGCCGCCGACCACGGCGGGTTTGAGCTTAAGGCCATTCTGGTAAAGGAACTCCGGGCGGCCGGGCACGGGGTAATAGACTACGGCGCGGACGTGCTGGACCCGGAAGATGACTACCCGGACTTCGTGGCGCCGCTTGCAGAGGCAGTTGCGCGAAAGGAAGTTGAGCGGGGGATAGCGGTGTGCGGCAGCGGGGTCGGGGCGTCGGTCGCGGCAAACAAGATCCCAGGGGTCCGAGCCGCTCTGATAACCGACTACTTCTCCGCCCACCAGGGTGTCGAAGACGACCAGATGAACATCATTTGCATGGGGGGACGAGTGACCGGGTACGCCCTGGCTCTGGACCTGGCGCGGGCGTTTCTGGAAGCAGAGTTCAAGGGGGCGGAGCGGTTTTGTAGACGGTTGGATAAGGTGGCAGCCTTGGAGAAAGGCAGGCAGAGGTGACAATTCACAAGGGCAAGTGTGAGATCGGGGTTATAGGTCTGGGAGTAATGGGCAGGAACCTGGTGCGCAACATCGCAGACCACGGGCATTGGGTGGTGGGGTTGGACAGTGACCAAGCAAAGGTAAAGGCACTTCTGGAGGGGACCGAATGCCCCAATATACTCGGGACTCAGAGTCTGGAAGAGTTCGCGTGTATGCTGCGCGTCCCCCGTGCTGCCCTGATGCTTGTTCCCGCCGGGCCACCGGTGGATGCGGTTATCCGTGAGATCCTGCCTCTCTTTCAGCCATGCGACATCCTCATCGACGCCGGAAACTCCAACTTCCGCGACACGGAACTCCGGGCGCGGGAGCTTGGCGATCTGGGAATCTGCTACCTGGGAGTGGGCATATCCGGCGGGGCTCACGGGGCACACTACGGCCCCAGCCTGATGCCGGGCGGGCCCCGCGAGGCGTATGAACGGGTGCGGCCCGTGTTCGAGGACATTGCGGCGAAGGTGGACGGAGAGCCGTGCGCGAGGTACCTTGGGCCGGGCTGTACGGGGCACTATGTGAAGATGGTCCACAACGGCATTGAATACGGACTGATGGAACTGATTGCAGAGACCTACGACCTGATGAAGCGCGGACTGGACTTTAGCGATGACCAGATCCACGACGTATACGATGGGTGGAACAAAGGCGAGCTTGGCAGCTACCTGCTGGAGATCACATCCGCCATTTTCTGCCAACCGGACGATAGGAGCAACAAGCGGCTCATAGACGTGATCCTCGACGAGTCCAAGCAGAAGGGCACCGGCAAGTGGACAGTGCAGGACGCCCTCGAGCTGCAGGTTCCGACGCCCACTATCTACGAGGCGCTCTGCGCCAGGGATATGTCTGCCTACAAAGCCGAGCGCGAGGCTGCGAGGGAGTGGCTTGGCGGGGAGACCGGCAAGTGGAAGGGCAACGAGCAGGAATTCCTTGGTTGGATGCGCAATTCGCTCTATGTATGCATGATTCTAACGTACGCCCAGGGCTTCGCTCAGCTTCACAGGGCCTCGGCCGAGCACGGCTACGACCTGAATCTCGAGGATGTGGCCGCGATATGGCGCGGAGGGTGTATAATACGGTCGGAGATGCTGACAAACATCCGGCAGGCATTCAAAGAGCAGCCGAGCTTGCCGAACCTGCTGCTGTCGGATCTGGGAAAGAAAGTATCCGGAAGGCAGGGGGATCAGCGGAAGCTGGTTGCGGCTTCGGCGGAGATGGGGATACCGGTTCCGGCGTTGATGGCGTCGCTGAGCTACTTCGACAGCTACCGCAGCGCTTGGCTACCCGCCAACCTGACCCAAGCGCAGCGAGACTACTTCGGCTCCCACACCTACGAGCGAGTGGACGCCAAGGGAGTGTTCCACACGCAGTGGGAGAAGGATTGAGTAGCGATCATCACGAAAGCACGAAAGCGGGAGAATACGAAAAGGGATTGCCATTCCGAAAGAGCTTGCATTTGAGGAATCTGCTGCTACTGATGGAGATGAAAAGCAGATTCCTCGCAAGCTCGGAATGACAACATAGCTGTCTCCCTTTCCAGTTTTCTGTTCTTTTCGGGTTTTCTGCTCTTTCGGGTCTTCGTGTTTTCGTCCTTTCGTGTTTTCGTGATCTACGGACCTCGTCGCGAGACTAAGGAGACCAACTACATGGAACTGCCGACCAAACCGGACCCTACTGTTGTTTGCATATTCGGAGGGGCGGGCGACCTTGCCTGGCGCAAGCTGGTGCCTTCGATCTATCAACTGCATACCGATGGCTGGCTGCCCGAGAGCTTCGGGGTGGTTGGGCTGGATCGCAAGGAGATGTCCCTGAAGGCATACCGGGAGCGGCTTCTGGATGGGGTGAGCCAGTTCGCGCGGTCGGGCAAGCCGGATAGCACAGTCTGGGATTCCTTTGCCTCGCACATTACGGGTTACTTCTCGGGTGATTTCAGCGACCCCAGCCTGTACAAGTCTCTGGCTGATCACCTGGCTGAGTTCGACAAAGCACTGAACTGCAAGGCCAATCGGGTGTTCTATCTGGCTGTCCCCCCCATGGTCATCGGCGCGATAACGGAGCATCTTGGCAAGGCAGGGCTTGCGCACGACCGGGCAAGGAGCCGGATTGTGGTTGAGAAGCCGTTCGGCAGCGACCTGGAAAGCGCGCACGCTCTGAATACCAGGCTTACAGCCATCTTCCACGAGCCGCAGGTCTACAGGATCGACCATTACCTGGGCAAGGAGACCGTGCAGAACGTTCTGGCGTTCCGGTTCGCGAACGCTATCTTTGAGCCTGTGTGGGACAGAAAGTACATCGACCACGTGCAGATAACCGTGGCCGAGGAGCTTGGGGTCGAGCACAGGGGCGGGTATTACGAGCACGCGGGGGCGCTGAGGGATATGGTGCAGAACCACCTCTCACAGATCCTGTGCTTCATCGCGATGGAGCCGCCGACCTCGTTCGACGCCGAGGAAGTCCGCAACAAGACCATGGATGTGCTGAAGGCGGTCAGGATTATGGATCTGAATGAGGTCCAGCTTTACGCCGCGCGCGGGCAGTACGGAGGCGGTTGGATGGAGGGGCAGAAGGTAGCAGGGTATCGCCAGGAAGCTGACGTCGCGCCGGATTCCCCAGTGGAGACTTTCGCCGCGATGAAGCTATTTATAGATAACTGGCGGTGGCAGGATGTGCCGTTCTACCTGCGCACGGGTAAGCGACTCCCTGAGACCGCGTCTGAGGTGGTGATCCAGTTTCACCCGGTGCCCCACCAGCCGTTCCCGACCTCGGCAGTCACCGAGCAGCTTCAGTCCAACAGCCTGGTGATACGAATACAGCCGGATGAGGGGATAAGGCTAAGGCTGGAGGCTAAGCGGCCCGGGCCGAAGATGCAGCTTGCGCCTGTGGATATGGACTTCACATACTGCCAGGCCTTCAACTCCAGCCCGCCGGAGGCCTATGAGACCCTGCTGCTGGACATTATGCGGGGAGATGCGACCCTCTTTATGCGGGCGGACAGAGTGGAGCGGGCGTGGGCGATAGTGATGCCTATTCTGGAAGCCTGGCAAGCGCTGCCGGTAGACTTCCCCAACTACCCCGCCGGAACCTGGGGCCCGGAAACCGCCGAAACCCTGATAGCCAGAGACGGCCGAAGCTGGTACGCCCCAGCCTCGCAACTCAACAAGCAGCCGATGGTTTGTTAGGTTACCCGGATCTTCCCGCCGAACACCCGCAACGCGTTTTCGTGCAGGATCATGGCTTTCTGGGAGTCGTCTAGTTGCGCGGCTTCTACTCGGGCTTTTTGCATTGCTACGTGGTATAGGGGGGTGTCTGTGCCGAAGAGGATTCTCTCGGTGCCGATTTCCTTTACCGCCCACTCAAGCAGGTTCGGGTAGATGGACTTGGAGCTTGAGGTGTCGGTGTAGATATTGTGGTTGACGCATTTGCTGATGGCGGTTACCTGCTGGGGCACATCGCCGTTCACCCCGTGGCCCAGGTGGGAGAGGACCAGCGTGACTTCCGGGTAGCGGTCGGCGAACTGCACGTAGTCCAGCGGGCAGCTCTTGGAGTCGCCGCTGTGAGACTGCACCACGGCGCCCCTCTCTGCGGCGAACTTGAAGACCGCCTCCGCGTGGTCGGTTATCTTCCAGTCGTGCTGCTCCGGGTGGATCTTGATTCCCAGGCATTTGGGGTGGCTAAGCATCTGATTCGCCTGCTCGAAGCACTCCGGCAGCAGCGGGTTCAGCACTACCCAGTGATACAGCCACTGGGACTTGGAGGCCTGCTTGTTGGCGTCGGTGTTGCCCGCGAGGATGCCGGGGGCGGTCTGTGCGTAGATAGCGGCCAGAGACGAAACTATCGTATAGCGCACTCCGCACCGCGCCGCGCGCTCGACCACCTCTTCCGCCGGGGCAGACATGAACTTGTCCACCAAAGCGAAAGTCTGGTCCTGGGACGCGCCATAGTGCGCATGGACATCAATTGCTCCTGTTTCGGGCATGATCCATCTCCTTGATTGGTCTTTGTAGCCGCCGGCGGTGACTGCGGCAGTGTCCGGACCGCGCCCACCGGACGCGGCTACAAGCTCGCTGGTTGTTGTAGCCGCTAGCGGTGACTGCGGCGATACGCAGACCTCCTGGCCCCCTTATCATGGGGAAGGACGGCGGCTTTCGGGATTTCCGCTTCGCTCAAATCCCGAAAGACCAAACACCAACTGAATCTGTAAGGCCGAAAGAACCTCACCCCAACCCTCTCCTAGCGAGGAGAGGGAGTCTAGGCTACTTGAACGACTTTGTAACGTCTACTTTCCGGGTTGGTGGTTTGGCTTTCTTTTGGTGGCTGGAGTTGGCTATCAGGACGTTCAGGGTGGACTCGTAGCCCGCAGCGTCCATCGGGATGTCTATGACGCTGTTGGTGAGAGTCGAGTAGACCATCGCATTGGCCAGTTCGACTGAGTTAGCTGCTTCGGACGCGGGCGCGGCTACGGGCGTGCCGTCGAGGATGGCATCGACGAAGTTCTGAATAGTCTCGGGGTGCAGAGAGCCTGCCGGAGCGGCTGTGGGTATCTTGATCTCCCAGACCGGTGGGGCATCAAAGGCGCCGCCGGTTTCCAGAGCCTCTCGGGCCGTTATCTCGTTGCGGCTGAAGCTGATGCAGTTGTTCTCTACTACCAACCTGCCCCGCTCGGCAGCTATCTCCAGGCGGTTGGTTCCGGGGGCCTCACCTGTGGACGTTATGAATACTGCCGTGGAGCCGTTGTCATACTCCATATATGCCGTGACCTGGTCCTCCACCTCGATGTTGTGCCTGGTGCCGAACCCGCAAAAACCTCGGATTCGCCTGGGCATACCGAAATACCACTGGAACAGGTCGAGTTGGTGCGGGCACTGGTTCAGCAGCACTCCTCCCCCCTCGCCTTTCCAGGTCGCGCGCCAGTCGCCGCTGGCATAGTATTCTTCCGAGCGGAACCAGTCGGTGACGGTCCAGTTGACCCGGATGATGTCTCCGAGGTCGCCGTTAGCGATGAGCTGCTTGACCTTGGTGTAGAGCGGGTGTGCGCGAAGCTGGAACATCACCCCGAACACCAGGCCTGTTCCAGCGTGCGCGGCGAGCATTCTGTCGCAGTCAGCCTTGTGGACCCCCAACGGCTTCTCAGTGAGAACGTGAAGCCCATTCTTAAGCGCACTGATGGCGATAGGCGTGTGGGCGTAGTGGGGCGTGGCTATAATGACGGCATCAATCTCACCCGACAACATCATCTTCTCGGGATCGGTGAACTTGGCGATCTTGGGGTAATCCGCGAGGCGCTGCTCATTTGAGTCCGACACCGCCGCCAGCTTGCAGCGGGTGAGAGTATCTATGTAACTCGCATGATGCGATCCGATGTTACCAAGCCCTATAAGGCCGATTCTTACTATGTTGGACATAACTTGCCTCCGAAGCCCCTCACCCCGACCCCTTTCGCTGCCCCGCTCCGCTAGGGGCCGCTTTCGGGCAGCGCCTCTCCCGCGCGGGGGAGAGGGGGAGTATCTGCCATACGCTATGCGCTGCGTAATGTTCGCTATCTGCTATACGCCATTGGCTATAGGCTATCTGCCGTCTACGCCAGATACGTGCTGGCGGTGGTGTTGCCGCCGGTGCCTGTCCAGTTGGTGTGGAAGCACTCGCCTCTGGGCTTGTCTACCCGCTCGTAGGTGTGCGCGCCGAAGTAGTCGCGCTGGGCCTGGAGCAGGTTGGCCGGGAGACGCTCGCACCGGTAGCCGTCGAAGTAAGCCAAAGCGGAGCTGATGGCCGGCATCGGGATTCCGGCCTGTACGGCCGCAACCACCACTCTTCGCCACGCGGCCTGCCTGCACTCCAGAGCTTCGTCGAAGAACGGGTCGAGGAGCAGGTTGACCAGGTCGGGGTTGCGGTCGAAAGCTTCCTTGATCTTGCCGAGGAACGCCGACCGTATGATGCAGCCGCCTCGCCAAACCAGCGCTATTCCGCCGTAGTTGAGGTTCCAGCCGTAGGTCTTGGCGGCCGCCCGCATAAGCTGGTAGCCCTGGGCGTAGCTGACGATTTTGCTCACGTAGAGCGCCGCGCGGAGGTCGTCCACCATCTGCTGCTTGTCGCCCTCGAACTTCAGCACGTCGCCCTTGATAGACTTGGAGGCCGCAACGCGCTCGTCCTTGATGGCGGACAGACAGCGCGCAAACACGGCTTCGCCGATGAGAGTTAGGGGCATGCCCTCGTCCAGCGCGGCGATAGCGGTCCACTTGCCTGTACCCTTCTGGCCGGCTGTGTCGAGGATGAGGTCGACGACGTCATTGCCATCTTCGTCCTTCTTGCCGAGGATGTCGCGGGTAATCTCGATGAGGTAGCTGTCCAGTTCGCCCTTGTTCCATTCGGTGAAGGTCTCGTGCATTTCGGCGTTGGTGAGGCCCAGCACGTCTTTCATAAACTGGTAGGTTTCGCAGATCATCTGCATATCGCCGTATTCGATGCCGTTGTGGACCATCTTCACGAAGTGGCCCGCGCCGTTTTCGCCGATCCAGTCGCAGCAAGGCTCACCCTGCGGGGTTTTGGCGCAGACTGCCTGGAAGATAGTCTTGACCTGCGGCCACGCGGCGTTGCTTCCGCCGGGCATCATGGACGGGCCAAGCAAAGCGCCCTCCTCGCCACCGGAGACTCCGGTGCCTATGTAGAGCAGGCCCTTGCTCTCGACATACTTGCAGCGGCGGATGGTGTCGGGGAAGTGGGAGTTGCCGCCGTCTATGATGATGTCGCCGACTTCAAGGTGCGGAATAAGCAGTTCGATGAAATCATCCACAGCCTGCCCGGCCTTGACCAGCATCATTACCTTGCGCGGTCTGCTGAGGTTGGCGACAAGCTCCTCGATGGAGTGGCAGGGGACAAAGTTCTTGCCCTTGCCTCGGCCCGCCATGAAGTCGTCCACCTTGGACACAGTGCGGTTGAACACCGCGACCGTGAAGCCTTTGCTCTCCATATTAAGGACGAGGTTCTCGCCCATGACTGCTAATCCGATAAGTCCTATGTCAGCTTTCATTTGTTTGTCTCCTTTGATTTCTACTCCCTCCCCTGGGGGGGAGGGTTGGGGTGAGGGCGCGACGTTGGCTTGACTTGCTCGCCCCTCAATTTGTTGACTCAGCTCGAGTGTTGGTTGCCGCCCCTTTATCGGGATCAGCGATAAACTGAAGCCGATCTCTCTATCGGTAGGTAGCGCCCTCTCTCTAACTCTCCCCCCCGGGGGAGAGGATTACGCCGCCGCTCACTCCCTACTTCCTTACTCCCTTACTCCCTGGAACGCAGCCTATACAGTATCTCCCCAGCCTTCGGCACAAATAGTATTCCCTGGTCTTCTTTGTTGGCGTAGTCCTGGGGGTTGATGGTGTCTGGGTCCATGTAGCCCAGGTTGAGCTTTCGGCAGCGGGCCTCAGGTATTCGGGTGGCCAGGATTACCTCTATCCTGGGGTTCTCCGTGCCATCCACGAAGTCGCCGATGCCTCGGACGTGGGTGGAGTGCGCTACTACCCCCCACGGGTAATGCTTGAACTTCTCCCACTGCTTGGCGAAGAAGTCGCGGGTGTGGTAGCCGATGTGGTCCAAGACTTCGCCGTGGGTGTAGGATATTTCGGTGATGTGCGGGGCGTAGATTATGAGCTTGCCGCCATCCGCCACTACCGGCTCCAGCTTGTACATGCACTTGCCCGCGGTCCAGATGTCATCATACATTTCAGGCGCGCAGGAGAGGACCGTGTGGAACGGGTGGTCTTTGTAGAGGATGTGGAGCTTGTCGGAGAGGTCAGCAGCCGCCGACCACGCTTCCTCCGGCTCGCCAAAATACATCCCCGCAAGGTCGTGACCCTTTACCACCATCGCAAAGCAGCTCTTGGGGGTCTTGACGTAGCCAGCCGCGAGGTCCACCACCTGCCGGACAGGGGTACACTTGTTCCCTATTATCATTGGGTTGGTGATAACCGCCCCGAGCCAGTGGAAGAAGTTGATTATCTCCTCGCCTGCAACTCCCGGGAACAGATACTTGTTACCGCCGGAGAACCCGACCACCTCGTGCGGGAACACCGGGCCGACTATCACCAGCCGGTCGTACCGGTTCACCAGCTTGTTCACGGTAAGCCGCACCGGCATCCGGAACAGCCCGCCGGAGACTTCTTCTATCTTCTCTTCGGGGATGGTGCCGACCACTTCGAGCGCATCGGGGTCTTTCCAGAGGTGGTTGAAGAAGCGGGTCTTGGGATAGCGGGCCTCGTGCTGGAGCGCATTGATACCAATCAGGTGGTAGATCTGGTCCATAGTCATCGGGGGATGGGTGCCCAGCGCCACCAGCACATCCAGCGCCTCGACTCTGTCCGCCAGGAGCTCATAGAGTGTGCGGAACATCAGGGGGATGGGCGCGGTGCGGGTGTGGTCCGGGACTATCAGCAGCAGCCGCTTGCCCAGTGCGTCCAGAGAACCGACCGCCTGAGCCGCCAATTCCCTGACTTCATCGTCAGAAAGTAGCCTGTCCACGTAACCACTGCCAATCATTGGAACACCCGCCAAATCAAAAAAACCGGCGGTTCCAGCCTCGGAATATGGCTGACCGCCGCGAATATCTTACCCTTGTTGCAAGCAAAAGTCAAACGCGGCGGGTTATCGGTTGACAGTTGACGGTTGCCGGTTAGAAGGGCTCATCCCTCCGGGTATCTTACCTGGAGGGCGGGGGTACGGCGTGGGGTGAGCCTACCTCTCAGGAACCGCTCCCGGACTCTTGGCGAATGCCCGGACGTCTTGGGGGTCCAGGGCAACTATGGAACGGGGCATTACGAAGGGGAGCGCTCCCAGATACTGCAGGTCGGATGAGAATATGAGCGTTCTGGGCGTTGCGCTTGTGGGTCCGCTGCCGACGACCCAAAGCTCGTGAACCCTGCTCTGCCAGATCGGCCTGAACGCCTGGGCGTTGATCGGAAGTCGAAGCTGCTTTGTCGAGCCATTGCCGGACCAGACAGTGATCTCGTTTTGAACGTACTTCCTTAGGACAAAGAGCCTGCTGTTTTCGAAGTCATAGTCCCAATTCCGGACTTCCCGGAACTTGCAGAGGACGTGCCTGTTTTCGGTGTTCCCGGTACTAGCGGAAACAAACACCCCATCCTCCTGAAGCATAACCATCCGCCCCGTGCCCGAGGGGTCAACACGGATTTCAGCAACGCCGCCAAGCTTCTTCCATTCCTCCGTCTTCGTGTCAAGCAGGACTGCTATTCTCTCGTCCGCCAGAGGTCCTGAGTCCATGGACACAAAACGACTGTCACAAGTTATTCTGCCATAGCCCAAGTCCTCCCCTATGCCGTACCATTTCACTTTCCTGGACTTGATATCCATTGCCGCGAACGATTTGTCGGGCCATGACCAGTAGAGCACCTGTGAGCCGCGGATAGTGAATATCGGATCGAGGGGTTCACCCGTGCTTGAATAGAGGGGCAGCTTCGCTTTGCGGCCATCGAGATCGACGAAGACAATGCCAGACTGAACGCCAGACTGGCTGGAGGCCACATAGGAGCGCGCTACTTTCTTGACAGGCCAGAAGGCAATCCAGTAGAGGAGAAACAGTGCGCCCATGACTACGAGGGCGGCAAAGAATACGGCCGCCGCAAGAATACCCGCCCGCATACGCGCCGGACTGGTCATCACACCACCTCCGTCTGTCCGTTGCGCGAACAGGCCTGACCTCGCGCTCATATTTGAGTCAGCGACTGCGCCCCCTCAGCACCCGTTACTGTAGGGTTCGCCGTCCAGCCACAGGCTCACGAAGTGTGAGGCGTGGGGGATCTGCCTGTATACGGATTCTGCAACCGTCATCGTGTTGAACGGGACCATTACAATATGCTGGTTCGCCAGTGTAACCGCGTTCGCCTGTTCCTCGGTGAGGAGGTCGGCGTCCCGGAGGGATTTCAGGTATGTTTTGTAGCACTTTTCGCCTTCGGCGTCGAGGTCGCAGACCAGCAGAATCTTGCTGTCCGGACTGAGGCTCTCGGCTGCAAGAGCTATGAGGTCTTTCCTGCTCAGGAATTTGTAAGTGGTGGACTTGAGAGCGCTAGTAGTGCTCATCGGCTGGATTCCTTTCGTGCCCGCAAGTAGAGGATTTCCAACAGTATTATACGCCATTTTTCGGAAAGGGGAAATGGGGGAATGGACGAATGGGACTGATGAGACTTATGGGACTGGGACGGCGGAACTGAGTTGACTCGGGAAGCTTGCTCATAGCATCATGTAGGCACGTTCATTTGGTGTTGGGAGAATGCTGGCTATGAGACACTTCGGTTGGGTCGTTTTGGCTCTGGTTGCTGCGATGGTTTTGGTTGGGGATTGCTGCGCTTGGGCGCAGGATGTTGCCAGGGTGGAGAACCCGGGGTTTGAAGATGGGGCGAAAGGTTGGGTCTTGCCACCCAACTACTCCGTCGTGACCGACGAGGCGCACTCGGGCAAGGCCAGCTTGAAAGTGGTGAACACCGACGCCAAGGTATACCAGTTATCAGAACAGGTCCTGAAGTTCGAGCCGGACGCGATGTACCGCTTCAGCGTGTGGGTGAAGACCAAAGGAGTGGCCGGGCCTGAGGCCGGCGCAACCATCTGTGTCGAGTATTACGACGCCAAGGGCGGTTACCTGGGCGGGTCATACCCACACGGCCCACAGGGTGATTCCGACTGGACTCTCGTGGAGTCCGAGATAAACCCAATGCCTCCGAAGACAGCCAAAGTGACTCTGAACCTTTACCTGCGCAAGGGGATGACCGGCACGGCGTGGTTCGACGATGTCGAGATAATGCCATACTATGGCCCGGCTCTGGACTGTGCCCTGATCAAACCCGCCTATAGGGGAATGCTGGACGCCAACTCCCGCGACCAGCAGATATTGATATACGCCAAAGTGGCCCAGCGGTTTGCCGGGGGTCACAGGATAGGCAGTATGAAGCTGAGGACCAGGGTGCTCTCTGGCGAGCGTATGCTGATGGAAACCACATTCGCGCCCAAGGCCGGTGTCAATGCACTGAAGCTCACGGCGCGAAATCTGAAGATCGGCGACTACACAATCGTCACCGACCTGTTGGACCCCTCCATGCGCGCTGTAGACACCAATACCCTTCAACTGCGAAAGATCGCAACCGGGACTGCTAAGCCAACCGTGTATATCGACGAGTTCGGCCGCACTATCCGCAACGGCAAGCCGTTCTTCCCGCTTGGGCTCTACTTCGGCGCGCCTCCTGACCCGAAGGGCGATTACAAAGTGGACATCGACCGGATATCCAACAGCCCATTCAACTGCATAATGCCATACGGCATCAACTCGGACAGTCTGGAAACCATCAACACCTACATGGACTATCTGCAGTCAAAGAACGTATGCCTGCTCTACTCCCTGAAGGACATCCTCAAAGACATCGCCTACTACCAGGAGAACCTGCTTGGCCTGGGAGATGAGAAAGGCCAGATCAACGGGCTGGTGTCGAGGTTCAAGAATCACCCCGCGCTTTTGGGCTGGTACCTGAATGATGAGGCCCCGCCGAAGTTCCAGGACCGGCTGGTGGAGCGCTACCACATGGTCAAGAAGCTGGACCCCAACCACCCGACGTGGTCGGTGCTGTGCGACCCCGGCACTCTGTCCCCCTATCTGGAGACTGCGGACGTTCTGGGAACCGACCCTTACCCGATGCATCGGACTTCGGTTGAGACTACGGCCAACTGGGCCGCGGCAACCGTGGGAGTGTCCGGCGGGCAAAGGGGCGTGTGGATGGTGCCGCAGATATTCGACTGGAACTGCTACGGCCCCGAGACCACCGGCGGCGCCCCCACCCTGGACGAGATGATTGTGATGAGCTATCTATGCCTGATAGAAGGCGCGAAGGGGATGATCTACTACAGCTATTTCGATCTCCAGAGAGACGTTCTGGGCTTCGACAATCGCTGGAAAGATGTGATGGTAATGGGTCGTGAGATGGAGCAACTCATCCCCGCAGCGCTGTCTTTGAAGCAGCCTATGAAGCTCACCGTCCGAGCCGGCAGCGATGTGCGGCAGAAGCTGATGGCAGACGACTCCGGAAAGACATACGTGCTCCTGGCGAACACAAGCGACAAGAAGGGCGCGGTTGTGAAGGTGTCGATCCCCTCGGGCTGCAAAGTAAGCCTGCTGAAGCACGCG
>CAZTAO010000017.1:26275-86175 GCA_964611645.1 uncultured bacterium
TGAGCATAGTAATGAGGCCCACGGAGGCCGCGACTGTGATTGTGGGGAAGTAGCCTACCCAAAGTCCCGGCTGAACCGCTGGTACAGGTCGTCGATTGAGCCTTGGAAGAAGTAGACTTTGCCTCGGGCGGTTTGTTGTTCGCCTGGGGCAAGCTTGTTCCAGGTGGGGTTGGTGTGGATGCAGGAGGGCCAGAGTTGGTGGTTGCTGGAGACTGAGCCGGGCTTGTCCAACGCCATTCCCAACACCCACTCCCCGTCCCCACTGACCTTTGCCATCAGGTTGTGGGCTACCCCGTCTTCTCCAACCGGGTAGCTGCACATGCGGTGGTCCTTGAAGATGCCATTTTGCATCTCGTTCACGCTTGCCCAGCGATCCTGGAGTCGGACGAAAGTGCGCAGGCCGTCGCAGTCGTGGAAGTGCGACCAGAACTCCCCCGCCTGCAGGCAGAAGAGATACGCGCCGTTGTTGTGGGGTTCGCTGCCGAGGTTACGGTTGGTGACTGAGAATTCGACCTCGTCGCCCAAGACCTGCGCCTCGCCTGAGATGTCGGTGGCCAACTCGCGCTTCGCAGACTCATCTTCGGCCCAGGTGTATGTCAGGTGGGTCTCGTGGGCCTGTTCCAGCCAGACAATGTTGCCGGGAGAATGAGGTCTGGAGTCAGCGGAACGCTTCACAAACTCCGGCATTCTCAGGACCAGGGATGAGCCAAGGATCTCGGTGTTGGTGATTACCAGATGCGGTTGGCAGGCTACGTATGATATTCTCAGCACGGTGGTCCACCTCCGACGCTATCCGGGACTTTCGGCAAGTTCCTTGCCAGGGTGCAGTATGTAGAGGGTCACTTCCGGCCTGCTGAAGAGGCGCACGGGAATGAGGCTGACACCGACTCCCCGGTTCACATACATCATCACCCCACCCTCTCTGTACCACCCCGACACATAGGGCCTGCCGAGGAACCTGCCTAGCTTTCTCAAGAGGGAGAACGGCAGCGCTATCTGGCCACCGTGGACATGACCCGCGACCATAAAGCCCTGGTATCGGCTCATCCTCGGCAACAGCTTCGGGTTGTGCGTCATTATGACTCTGGCGGAATCCGGCGTGACCTTGGAGAAGGCCGAAGTCAGATTGGGCTTGCCGTGCAGGGCGTCATCTATGCCGATCAGACGCAGACCAGGTGCAACTTCGACAGAATCGTTGGTCAGAAGAGTGATTCCGCATCGCTGCAGGCTTTCCTTGACAGGTCGGTCGCTGGGCACACGGTCGTGGAGACTGCCGAGGATGGCGTAGAGGCCGTGGCGGGCGCGAATCCTCGCGAGCATTTCCGCGCAAGGCTGAGAATTGATCATACCATGGCTGACAAAGTCCCCGGTAAGGAGCGCGATGTCGGGATTGGCGCTGTTCGCCATATCAACTGCTCGCCTGATGCGGCTGTCGGGAATGTAGGTCTTGCGGTGCAGGTCGCTTAGCTGGACCACCCTGTAGCCGTCCAATTGAGACGGAAGATTGGGCAGGTAAACGTGCCACGTGGTAAGCTCAAGGCGATTTGGCTCGATGAAGATTCCATCGACCAGCAAGCCAACCACCGCCAGCACGGCTCCCGCAAATAGTACCCGGCGGCGACTTCGCAATCGCCGCCGGGTATCGGACCAGTATAGTTTCATCTCAATGGCAACGTCTCCGGGCCACTTTTCACACGCAATCAGACTGCGACCGCATTCCAGTTTCGACTTCCACTGCGGTTTCGACTTCGCTCAACCAGCGAGCGCGTTCATTGAGCGGAGTCGAAATGCGCGCGCTCTTCCACGAGGTTTCGATCTTCACTGTAGTTTCGACTTCGCTCAACCAGCGGCTACAGTTATTCCCAGTGACCCAGACGGGTCTTGAGAGCTTGCTGTTCTTCGACGAACTCCTCCGGGAGGTCGTAGCCGAACTGATCGAAGAACTTCTGCATTCCTTCCATCTCCTCGACCCACGCATCGTGGCGAATCTCAAAGAGTTGGTCGAACGCTGAATCGGGCAGATCCAGCCCGCTCGTGTCGAGAGCGTCCTTGGTCGGAATGTAGCCGATGGGGGTCTCGACAGCTTCGGCCTTGCCCTGGCAGCGTCGCACAACCCAGTCCAAAACTCGAAGGTTATCCCCGTAGCCCGGCCAAAGGAAGTTGCCGTCGTCATCTTTCTTGAACCAGTTGACGTTGAAAACTCTCGGCGGATTGCTGATCTTCTTGCCCATATCGAGCCAGTGACGGAAGTACTTGGCCATGTTGTAGCCGCAGAAGGGAAGCATCGCCATCGGGTCGCGTCGGACCACCCCGACCGCACCGGTCGCTGCAGCGGTGGTCTCGCTGGCCATGGTTGCACCGACGAAAGTCCCATGCTGCCAGCCAAATGACTCGTACACCAGCGGCGCAAGCTTGGCGCGGCGGCCTCCGAAGAGGAACGCCGAGATCGGCACACCCTTGGGGTCTTCCCAGTTCGGCGAGATCACAGGGCACTGCGATGCAGGGGCTGTGAACCGGGCATTGGGGTTGGCGCCGGCTGTCTCCGATTTGGGAGTCCAGGGCTCGCCCTTCCAATCAATCCCTTCCGCGGGCGGGTCAACGCCCATCCCCTCCCACCAGACGGTGTTGTCGGGAGTATGGACCACGTTGGTGAAGATGCTGTTGCGCTTGAACGTCTCCATTGCGTTGGGGTTGGTCTTGTAGCTTGTGCCGGGCGCGACTCCAAAGAACCCGGCTTCCGGGTTCACGGCCCAAAGCCTGCCGTCGGGGCCGGGCCGCAGCCAGGCTATATCGTCGCCCACCGTCCAGACCTTGTAGCCAGGCATGGAGTCCGGCGGGATCAGCATTGCGAGGTTGGTCTTGCCGCAGGCGCTGGGGAAGGCGGCGCAGATGTAGCTGACTTCGCCCTGCGGGTTCTCTACCCCGAGGATCAGCATATGCTCGGCCATCCAGCCTTCCTGCTTGCCCAGATAGCTGGCTATGCGCAGGCTGAGGCATTTCTTGCCCAGCAGCACGTTGCCGCCGTAGCCGGAGCCAAAGCTCCAGATGGCGTTGTCCTCCGGGAAGTGGAGGATGAAGCGGCGGTTGATATCCAGTTCGCCCTTGGAATGCAGGCACCTGGTGAACTGCCGGTCCTCGCCGAGTTCATCGGCGGCAATCTGGCCCATTCGGGTCATAATGCGCATATTTAGGACAACATACTTGCTGTCCGTGAGTTCTATACCGATCTTGGTGAACGGAGAGCCTGCCACACCCATCAGGAAAGGCACGACATACATCGTCCGGCCTTTCATCGAGCCGTCAAACATCGCTCCTACCTTGGCGTACGCCTCGGAAGGTTCCATCCAGTTGTTGTTTGGCCCGGCATCCTCTTTCTTGCTGGTGCAGATGAAGGTGAGGTGCTCGGTGCGCGCCACGTCGTTCTGGGCGGTGCGGTGAAGAGAGCAACCCGGAAGCTTCTCCTGATCCAGTTGCAGGAGCTCCCCGGTCTCGAAACATTCGCTCTCAAGCCGCTGTTTCTCCTTGTCGGAACCGTCGCAAAACACGACATTGTCCGGCTTGCAGAGCTTCGTCATTTCATCGATCCACTTCAGAGCTTCTTTGTGTCTGATCATCAAACCCACACCTTTCCGCCTTCCAGCGCATATAGATGCCAATAATGCCGAACAACTCTGCTCTCAAATGGGAGTATAGCTATTCGGCACCGAATGCATCAATCGGAATGCCCCGCAGGTTACAACCGCAGGCAACCGAGCCGCCTCACCATTGGAGGCCACTAATATTGTAGCCGTCACAAAGGCTTAAGTCAAGCGCGGCGAGTGGTGGCGGTTGTAACCTGCGGGGTCTAGATTGCGGAATGGGACTCATAGGACAGATGGGACTTATGGGACTGGACGAGGAGGGACTGATATTGCCGCCAGACTGGCCCGTTTGACAGTCCACCCATTGCTTGGTACGCTATGAGTGTTCTGTACCCTCGATGTATAAGGAGTGTGCCTCTTGCGTTGGGTTCTTTCTTTTGTGATTGCTGCTGCGGTGCTCTTGCCGCTTTCTGTTGGAGCTCAGGTTCCGGTTGAGGTTAAGCGGGTTCCCGTGCCTCGGTGGAATATGGCTCCTATTGCCAAGCCTTACTTCGTGTCCTGGTATGGCGCGCCTTCGCCTGAGACTGCAGGATTTTCCTCGCAGGCCATATTTACAACCCAGACCGTTGAGACGCTGTCCCAGGGCGCGGACTCCTACTGGATAGGGCGCGGGGTCTGGCCGTCCAATTGGTATTATGGAAGCCAGGGCGAGGAGTGGCTGGGGTCGGTGCAGGCTTATGTGGATTACTTTGAGAAGTATGCCATTGCCAAAGGCGCGACCTGCATTGTCTTTGATGAGTGGATCGGGACCGACACTGTGCAGGACATCCAGGCTTTCTTTGATTCCAACGACATGCCGCCACCTGTTCGGGAACACGCAGACAGGTATTGGAAGGGGATCGAGGGCAACAAGCACAACATCCTCCTTGCCAAAGCCTGCCAGATACTCAAGCGCAAGTACCCGGACCTCTTCATAATCGCCTACACCCACATGCAGAGCCAGTCGCTCTATGAGGCGATGAAGCGCGGTTGGGTAGACCTGGCGATTATCGAGGCATACGAATTCTGGCCGAATGAGCCGGACTGGACTCCCGAACTTGCCCACTGGCGGATGAGCCTGGCCGCCAAAGCAGGGCTGCTGGAGAAGACCATACCGGCGCTGGCCGTCGTCGAAGGCGTCGACAAAGCCACAGGCAAGCGCACCACTCTCGAGATGATCGAAAACGAGATCAAGTTCTACCGGAAGAACTACCCGCAGGCGGCGGGCATCGGTTTCTACTGCTCGGAGAAGAGCGTCCGCACCAATTCCGCAGACCACAGGCGGCTGATCCGAAGCTGCGACCGGTTGGTGCGGAAGTACTATATCGATCCAGCGCCGAAAGTGACGATCAGGGTTCCCGAGGACGGCGCGATCGTGAACACGCCGCTGAAAGTGGTCGCCAAAGCGGACAAGAGAGTTGCGAAGTGGAAGCTGTTTGTTGGAGATAAGACGGTGGCCGAGCAGGCGTCGCCTGAGTTCACCGTCTCCGAACTTTCGCCCGGCCCGAATGTGATCACCATTCACGCCATCACCAGGGACTACCTGCGCGGGGCTGCGCAGATTGAAGTTGAAGTCGCTGAATCGCCGAAGGAGTAACAGATTGAAACAACCGCCCGTCAGCCAGTTTGGAGGCCCAGTGTATGGATAGAGTCCTGACGCCTGTCAAAGCCAAAGATGACATACTCCCGAAGTGGCAGGGAACGCCAATCGGCGATCTGCTGGCCTACCACAACCTGCGCCGCCCTTACCGAACCTATGATCAGCCGGCGCTAATGGTAGCAATGTGCATGGACCACCGCAAGGCGCTGCAAATCCCCGACAGGTTCGCCTACATCCTGCGAACTGGGGGCGGAAACCCCAACAGGGTCCTCTTTGAGATATCTTTCGGAGTTGCGCTCGGAGGTGTTCGGGCGCTGGCATTGATCGCTCACGACGACTGCGGCATGGTCGGCCTGAGCGCCCGCCGGGATGATTTCGTGCAGGGACTGATTCTCGAGGGCTGGCCCCGCGAGGAAGCTGAGACGCATTTCGATACCAACGCGCTGCTGTGCGAGGTCCCGGAGTCAATTGAGTTTGTTGTCGCCGAGGCCGAAAGGCTGCAAGTGAGATACCCCGACCTCACCGTCGCGCCATTGTTCTATTCGACCGAAGAAGGTTTGCTCTACCAGATCTAGTTTCCCGTAATGCGCTCTATTGAACACCAAGGAGTCATCTATTGAGACAACTGCTTTTGCGCCTGGCATTCCTGCTGCTTGCGGCGTTAGTGCTGGCATCTTCCGCGCCGTGCGCTGAATTGGCGAAGGGCGGGAAGACGGCCTACAGAATAATCGTCGCGCCCGACGCAGTACCTGCCGAAGTCACGGCTGCCAAGGAACTGAAAACTTACCTGAAAAAGGTAACAGGAGCGAGTTTCCAGATTGTGGATACCAGCGTGGCTGACGCGCACAACATATATGTCGGCCAATCGGATAAGGTGAAGAGCCTGCTTCCGTCTGTCGACTGGGCCGGGCTTGGGACTGACGGGATTGTGATCAAGACTGTGGGGGATGACATTGTTCTGTCAGGCGGCAGGCCTCGCGGGACTCTCTACGCGGCCTATACGTTTTTGGAGGACGTGGTTGGGTGCCGGTGGTGGACCGCGGATGACTCGTTCATACCCAACAAGCCAACGCTGGAAGTCGGCGTTTTGGATACTGTATATCGACCGAAGTTCGGATATCGTGAGGTATTTGCACTCGGAACCCAGGGCCACCCGCTGTTTACTCCGAAGCTCAGACTCAATGGAGGGGATTTCATGCCCTCGCTGGGCGAGGAATGGGGCGGGCAGATCGGGATGGGAGGCGGGCATTCGCTGCTGAGAGTGATACTTCCACCGGACAAGTACTTCGCGCAGCATCCGGAGTGGTACGCTTTCAGGAAGTCCGAGAACAAGCGACAGGCCACCCAGATATGTATGACCGATGAGGCAATGAAAGCCGAGGCGCTGAAGAGTGTGCTGGAGGGGCTGAAGCAGAGCTACCCGGGCTGGAAGTATGGGCCGAAGGTGGTGCAGGTCAGCGAGGAAGACAACGACGCCGTGTGCGAGTGCGACAAGTGCGCAGCGCTGCGAGAGCGTGAAGGCGGGGAGTCCGGGCCGCTGATGGAACTGGTGAACTATATCGCCGACGGTGTGGCGAAGGAATACCCGGATGTGCTGGTGTCTACGCTGGCGTTCTGGCGGACCCAGGCTCCTCCCAAGACCATCAGGCCGAGGGACAATGTGATGGTGATATTCGCACCGCTGGACCGCAACCACGCGAAGTCGCTGGATCAGTCGCCCGACATGAACAAGTTCCTCACCGACTGGTGTAAGATGACCAAGCACGTGTGGGTATGGGATTATACCGCCCACTTCGGCAACTTCATCACCCCCCACCCTAACCACTACGTAATGGGGCCGAGTCTGATGTTCTATGAAAAGCTTGGCGTGACCGGGGTGTTCATCCAGAGCGACTTCTGCGCGGTCGGCGACTTCTCAGACCTGCGGAACTGGGTGAACGCGCACATGGCCTGGAACCCGGATTTGGATGACCGGGCTTTGATATCGGAGTTCGTGAATGGCTACTACGGCAAGGCCGCGCCGGAGATGCAACAGTACATCGACCTCCTGTGGAAGGCAATCAACCGCAGGCCGGACACCTGGCTGGGCGTCTACGGCGAGGCCACCGAATACTGGCTGAAGCTGGATGATATGAATGCGGCAACCAGGCTGTTCGATAAGGCCGGGAAGGCTGTTGCTGGAGACCCGGTTCTGGAGTCGAGGGTGCGCAATGCCAGGATGGGAATTGATATGGTCTGGCTGCAGAACTACAGAATCTACATGCAGCAGGCTCAGCAGAGGCGAGTTGCGTTTCTCGGGCCTAAGGACCCGACCAAGGCCGTGGAGGATTTCATCCAGGCGTGCCGCGACTTCAAGCTCAGCGCATACAGGGAGTGGGCCGATCTGGGCGAGCTTGCGGGAAAACTGCGACCACTATTCCCGCGAGCGGGAAAGGCTCCCGTTGAGGTTCGCGGTCTCAGACCTTCTGATTGGGTGGATGTCCAGGACAATATGATGACGCCCTCGCCCGGCTCGGGCAGTGTTACTGTGGTCGATGATCCGAAGGCTTCCGATGGGAAAGCCGTGAAGCTGTCTGCCGCTTCACGAGACGAGGAAGCGCGCTTCGACCTGCCTGCGGGGATGGATGGCCGATGGCATGTCTACGTGTCGGCCCGCTGCGAAATGAAGGCCGGTCAGGACGGGACATCAGTGATGGGAGTTTACGCCAAGCCCGCGGCCGTGGAGATCGCGCGGGTGTACGTTGACTGGACCAAGCTGGATTCCAACAAATACAGCACAATCGACCTCGGAGTGAGGGACCTGCAGCCAGGCGCGCAGATATGGGTGCAGCCTCGCGGAGCAGGGTCCTACGGCGAAGTGGGGCCGGTGTTTATTGATCGGATGTTCCTGGTGAGGGAGAAGTAGGCGCAGTAACTGTTTCGGCTACTGCATCCGTACGCTACGCTGCGGGGATCGTTATCCAATCCCCGCAGCGAGTACACTCTGTGTTACTAAGCTCAAGCCGCGCCTGAGCGTTTCGGGCTAGTCGTCAGCTCTTGTGAACATCGAAGCCGTGAAGGAATTCCACCGACCCCACTTCACGTGTCCGTCAGCCCACGCAACGTTGATGCCGTCGCTGTGGATGTTGCAGCCGGGGCCCATACCGGTCCAGCATGCCCAACCGCAGAAACCGTAGGCGACTGAGTTCCAGCCGGTGCCGGTGTAGTCGTACTCAGCGATCATCACTGTGCCGGCGGGGACCTTCATCTCGGCCATCGGGCGACCGCCAGTTCCCTGGCAACCGCAAGCGATGACTTCCATGTTCGGGCTCATATTCCACTGCATAGAGCGGAAGCGAGCGGGCTGGGTGGTGAAGATGCCCGGCTTAACTGCGTTGCTGGGGCAATCCCAGACCTTCATGGATTTGATGTAGGGATCAAGGAAGTCGGCGAGGAATGTCGCGGTTGTTGCCGGCTGCGTAGCAGTGGCTTTGAGCGGAATGGTGTCGTCGTAGATCTGGGGGTAGGTCTCATCATAGTCCTGGCAGTACTGCATAACGCCAAGGCCTATCTGCTTCATACCATTTATACAAGTGGCCTGTCGGGCCTTCTCGCGTGCTTTCGCGAAGACCGGGAACAGGATTGCGGCGAGGATAGCAATGATTGCTATCACGACCAGCAGTTCGATTAGGGTGAAACCTTTTCTGCGCATAGTATCCTCCAAATTGTTATGTGGTGTTTCGACCGCCGTGCTGGATAGACATTGAGCGCCACGGCATAAGAACGCTCGACATAGACACGCAGTTACTACAACCCGCATACGCAACTCCCCTCCAATCGCCTGAATGTCTGGCCCGCCTCAGCCTGCTACGAGGACCCTTTACGGACGAATTTCGCAGTAAGCTCAATCTGTCGAGGCATAGACTCAGGATTCTCAAGTCTGTTCAACAGGCACTCACATGCCAATCTGACCATTTCGTCAACGGGCTGGACTACAGTGCTAAGGCTCGGGAATGAATACTCACCGTCCTCAATCCCGTCGCAACCAATAATGGCAATGTCTTCCGGCACTCTCTTCCCCATGCCGTGGACTGCGGCAATAGCCACCAGAGCGGTGTTGTCATTGCTGCAGAATATCGCGTCAATCTCAGGATGCCCGGCAATATACTCCTGCACTGTACTGAACGCCAGGGCCTTGTCGTACCGCGCGGGCGAGATCCTGTGCCGTTCCAACCCTGCCTCAGCAATGATCTCATGGTATATGCTCGCCCTCAAGTCTCGTTCGAGGCCAAGTATCGAGTATGCAAGATAGCCAATGTGCTTGCGCCCCGAACTAATGAGTGAGCGAATAGCGTCTCTGACCGCGGGTGCCAGAGCGATGTACACGCAATCGCATCCAGGGATCGGGACCAGACCAAGCCCGACCAATGGCACACGGTACTTGTGAAGCAAATCGGCGAACCGCCCCGAGGACCACGTTGCGCCCCAAGCAATTACCCCGTCCACCGGACAAGTCGATGCTTCGGCGACCTTGTCGGTTGGCTCGGGATATGGATCGGCAGCAAGTATGAGATCGTAACCACTGGTTCGCAGTTGGTTGACCACGCTTTCGGCAATCCAAGTGAAGAACCGACTGTGCATATCCGGTATGGCCAGCGCAATCACGTGTGTTCGGCCCGTGGCGAGCGCCCTGGCTGAGCGATTGGGGGTGTATCCGAGTTCCCTGGCCGCCGTCAGAACTCGGTCCCGCGTAGCCTCTGAGATTAGATCGGATCCGCCGCGATTGAGCACACGGGATACCGTTGACTCGGAAACCCGCAACTGCCGGGCTATATCTTTCATGGTTACTGCCACGGACCAACTCTCCACAACGGCGAAATGCACGCGCCCCACGCCAAGCGCATCACAGCATGCGCTTGCACGAGCCTAACTATATCACCTCCCCAAGGTGATGTCAATGCCTTTCCGAGACTTTTTTTGTGACACATTCCGCGCATGTTTCGTCCGCCCGGATTGCCGAAGACCACCCACGCCGCTTGCATTCCGATTTGGGCGGTGATACACTGGTGTCGGTTACATTGACAAGCGCATATCGGCGTGCCGTGTGAGTTGATGGGGGAATTCCGGTTAGACTCCGGAGCTGTGCCGCAGCGGAGATGCCCTGGCAGAGGGGACAAGTCCGAGCGCCCGACCACGGTGTGTGATTGCCCTTTGGGGCAAAGGCCTTCGAGCATGGGGCCGGCGACGCACATTCCCAGTCTTTGGAATAAGCAGACCGTCCCGGCTCGCCGGGGCGGTCTTTTTTGGCGCTTGTACACTCTTGGCTGCGGGAACTTACGAGCGTCTGGACTTGATAGACAGGTGCGGACTGACGGTTCACGCAGCATAGCGGTATGGAGATAGACGTATGAGGAATCTGGGAATCGTTCTGGTGGCGCTTCTGCTTGTGGTAGTGGGAGTTGTGTACTTTGGGGGACAGGTTACCCGGCAGAGTGAACCGATCAGCACCGATCAGACCGCATCGACTCCGGCCGGTATCCCCATGCGGATTGTGTCTACTGCCCCCAGCATCACCGAGACCTTGTTTGCGCTTGGTCTGGGGGATCGAGTGGTGGGCGTCACCAGATTCTGCACCTATCCGCCGGAAGCCAGAAAGATCACCAAGATAGGCGGATATATCGACCCGAACTTCGAGGAGATAGTGAGACTGAGGCCCGATCTGGTGATCGCCTCTGCCGAGCGCAAGGACGTCATCAAGCGCCTGGAAGACATGAAGATCAAGGTGCTGCCAGTGAGCCAGAGGAATATCCGGGACATACTCGATACAATCTCCAAGATCGGCTCGATCTGCGGTGTACCCGAGAAGACCCAGTTTCTGCTCTCCAATATCACCGGACGGATGACTGCAGTCAAAGAGAGAGTCAAGGACCTGGACAGGCCCAGGGTGCTGATGTCTGTTGGTATGGGTGGGCAGCCATTTGACAAGGTGTTTGTGGCCGGGGAGCACAGCCTGTACAGCGATATCGTGGAGATGGCGGGCGGGGTGAATGTATACAAGGGCGGGATTGGGGACATGCCGGCTCTGAGCACCGAGGGGGTCATCAGCCTGAACCCGGATGTGATTATAGATATGGTGCCCAGCACGGGATCAATGGCGGCGTCGGCGGAGAGTGTCTTGAAGCAGTGGCGGAGGCTGAAGCTGGTGGACGCGGTAAAGAACAACCGGGTGCACGTGCTGACCTCGGACTACGTGGTCATACCCGGCCCGAGGTTCATTGATGCGCTCGAGGATGTGGCGAAGATTCTGCATCCTCGGGAGGTCCGGTAGGGTGTCCTGGTGGACAGAGAGTTCAGACTTGTAGGGTGGAAGGTCCCTCACCCCCGCCCTCTCCCGCTGCGGCAGGAGAGGGTAAGAAAAGACGGTCAGGAATGCGTAATTTGAAAACTGATTCTTCAGCGATAGAGAGCGCCCTCACCCCAGCCCTCTCCCCCGGGAGAGGGGGCCACGCCGTCGTGTTTGTAGACCTGCGGGTGGGGTACGGGGAAAAGATGGTGCTTTCGGGCGTGTCTTTCTGTGTGGATGAGGGCGAGTTCCTGACTGTGATCGGGCCGAACGGCGTTGGAAAGACCACCCTCATCAAGTGCCTCTGCGGGATCATCACCGACTGGAAGGGCGACATCGGGGTGTTCGGCTCTCCTCTTCGCCGGTACTCCTACAAGAACCTGGCCAAGCTCATAAGCTATGTGCCGCAATCCGGGACGCACAGCTTTCCGTTCACCGTGTGGGAGTTTACGCTCATGGGCAGATACCCTCACCAGACACCGTTCTCCACAATCGGGCCGCAGGACAAGGCCATTGTGGAGGATGCGTTGCGGGTGACCGACTCACTGGAACTGGCTGACCGGTCCATGGCGAGTCTGAGCGGCGGTGAAAGGCAGAAGGTGTATATCGCCGCGGCTCTGGCCCAGGGATCGCCGATACTTGTATTGGATGAGCCGACAACATTCCTGGACTACAAGCATCAGGAGGAGGTCGCCGAACTGCTGCATACCCTTAACAAAACACAGGGCAGGACCGTGATCGCCGTAACCCACGACCTGGGGCTGGCAATCAGACTTAGCGATCGGATTGTGGCGCTGAAAGATGGAGGGGTGGCGTTCAACGGGTCGCCACAGGAGCTTACCAAAAGCCCCACCCTGGGCGACATCTTCGATACCCAGTTCCAGTTCCTGAGATACGGCGACGGCGGAGTGCCTATCTTCATACCCAACGAGCACGCCGAATGAGAAGAATTTGGATGCTGGCGGCGTTTCTTCTAGTGGCGTGTGGGATTGTTGTAGCCGCTCCGATGGTCGGTTCCAAGCTAACCCCACTGAGCGCGATCCTGCACCCTGACATGAATAACATCGACAGCCAGGTGTTCTGGATGATCCGGCTGCCGAGGGTGCTGGCTGCATTCCTGGCGGGGATGGGGCTGGCGGTGAGCGGAATGACTTTCCAAGCCATGTTCCGGAACCCGCTGGCGACTGAGTCTACTCTGGGTGTGGCGAGCGGGGCATCGGTGGGCGCGGCGGTCTACGTGCGGCTGGGCTTGTCTTTCCTGGTGCTGGGGGTTTCGGGGCTGTCGGTGTTTGCATTTGCGGGCGCTCTGCTGGCGATCCTTCTAGTTTGGGGGCTGACCCGCATCCGGCGGGGCTTCTCAACAACGGAAATGCTGCTGGCGGGGGTAGCAATCGGGTTCTTCTTCTCCAGCCTCATACTGCTGGTGCAGAGCACGGTGGACTTCCAGAACTCCTACCGGCTGCTGAGTTGGCTTATGGGCGGGCTGGGAACTGTGGGCTACGATAGCTGCAAGAGCATGCTTCCGTTTGTGGCCATCGGCACGCTGATTGTGCTCTACCTGAGCAACGAGCTGAACCTGATTACCATCGGCGACGATGTGGCGATTACCCGTGGGGTGAATGTGAACCGGGTCAAGATGGCCCTGTTCTTCGCGGTCTCGCTGATGGTTGGCGGGATTGCGGCGGTGTGCGGGCCTATTGGGTTTGTCGGGATGATCGTGCCGCACATCTGCAGGCTGATAATCGGGCCGGACCATCGCTACCTGATACCTGCGACGCTCTTGATGGGCGGGGCGTTCCTGACCGGCTGCGACACGCTGGCCCGAATGGTCGTGGTGCCCGCGGAATTGCCTGTGGGGACAGTGACGGCATTCATCGGCGGGCCGTTCTTCGTGTGGCTGCTGGTTTCGGGGAAGGCGAAGCGCGCGGGGTAGATGCTGTGACACGAGAGCACAGTGCCAATCCTTGCAGAGCGCCCTCACCCTAACCCTCTCCCCCAGGAGAGGGAATTCACGCGTCTTCGCCCGTCGACAGATGACCGACGACCTACGACCCCTCAGAACTCTATAGGTATCAGTTCCGCGCCCACGTAGTTCAGGTTGCTCAGGGAGTAGGTCTTTAGCCTGACCAGCGGGAGTGGCTGCCAGCCCAAGGCGGCGTTCCAGCCTTCCTGCGAATACTCGGCCTGGACAAAGATGTTGTGGGGCAGGTGGAACTCAGTCGACGCGAACGGGCCTTTGAGAGACTTGGCACCTAGCCCGACTGTCACGGAGAAGTCACTGAACCAGTCCTGCGCGGGACCGGTGGGGAAGTGCTTGGTGATCGCCCCGTAGACTCCTATGCCCTCTTTGGACTGCGAGGTGGCGTCCCTCACGCCAAAGCCCACTGCAGGTGTGAAGAATGTTTCCGGCAGGAAACTCCACTGCGCTCCCAGCAGAGTCTCTCTCCTGCCTCCCTCGAATTCCACTCTGGTCGCATTGAACTCGAACTGCTGAAAGCCAGTGGCCAGCATCTGGTAGTTTCCGTGGTCGTTGGCGTAGGAGAACAATGCCTCGGCGCGCACCTGCCCGGTGGTGAGGGTTGTGCCGGTGGGCAGAAGTATGCTGCGGTCGGCGTTGCCGGCCGAAGAGCAGACCAGTGTGACCAGGACACAGGATAGTATGAGTAGTTGTCGCAAGTTAGTACCTCTCAACATTATTGTCTTGAACACGATTCACTAGAAAACCCTGTTCAGACAGTCCCAGTTCACTTTCCGCCTTGCGGGGTCCAGATAGCGTTGTAGCTGGCGCCGTCTGTAGTGAGCTGCTTAATCTCCCTAGACGTTAGGTCGACCACCACTATGTCCCTTTTGTCGCCCTTTATCTGGGTAGCCAGGATCTGGTCGCCATCGGGATTGAATGAAAGACTCTCGAAACTGCCCTGCGCGAGGCCGGCAGGTGGACCACCCGCAGCGAGGTCGATGATACTGAGCACTGGTCCGGCCTTGACTAGATTGACCGCCAGAGCCAGTTTCGTGCCGTCATCGGAGAAGCACAAGCCCGTGACGTTGTCGCCGGCCATCTTCGCCAGAACCTTGACCTGCTGGCTCGGTTCCGTGGAAGCTGGATCGATCAGGAGCAGAAGACGCTCTTTGCCCATCGCTATTACCGCCGCGAAAACGCTCTTGTCCTTCGCGCCTGCTATAGCCTGCACAAGCGGCTGCGGCGTCCCGGGCGGGATGAGGGAAGTGACCTCGGCATCGGACTTCGGCTGGAACACCAGGTTCTCGTCGCCCGTGTCCGTGCGACTTATGGCTATGAGGGATGTCTCAGTGGAATCCCACGCGTAGTCCGTAAAGCCTGGGATGGGGTTGCTTGCCATCATCGCCATCTGAATCTGCTGATGGGTCGGGAGTATCGTCTCCACCGCTCCGCCGTCGAGTTCAGATGTGTATAGCCGGCCACTGGAGATGTATGTGAGCCTCTTGGACTGGCTCAGGTAGCCGGGGCGCTTCTTGGGGCCGGTGGCAACGGTGATCTGAGTAGCCTCTCCAGGCTCGCCCCCTATTGAGTAGACCTGTTCCGACTTGCCGAACGTGGCCACGAACGCGATCTTGGTCCCGGTGGGAGAGACAGCCGGGGAACTGCTGGCCTTTGCCCCCTGGGTCAACTGCTTGCGATCCGACCCATCGGTGCCCATTATGCACAGTTCGGCGCTGTCGTCCACATCCGACAGGAACGCAACCCTGTCTGTAACAGGCGCGCCGGAAAACCAGGCGATGCCAAACCACTGCTCGAACTTGCCGCTGAGAGCCATAAGTATGAGACCGATCAAGAGAACGCCAAGCACCAGGCCCAGCTTGCCCTTGAGTTCGGGGTTTGTGAACAACTTCATCTAGTATCTTCCTCCAGGATTCTGGGCGCGAGAGATGCGCCAGATTACTGCTTAGACTTCGGCGCGCGGTTTACCTCCTTGGGCTGTGAGTTGTGCGAGTAGACGTTCCCGCAGTGCAGACTTGAGAGGTAGAAGGCCCCTCACCCTGCCCTCTCTCACTGCGGCGGGCGAGGGTGGTTTCAACCACACGGCAACATGACATTGACTATCCCGCATTTATGGGCAATAATAAGGCTGCTGTTTGCGAACTACCTGTTGGAGGTTTCCAGATGCAGATGCCATTCGGCCAGATGGACGGCAATGTCCTTACAATGAAGTTCAACTCGGCGGATTTCTCGGTTGCTGTTGTTATCGATGCGATCCGCGCTCATTTGGATGTGATGGAAGAGCTTGGAGTGAAGTTTGTCGGGATCGCCAGCGAAACTCCCAGCGGCCCCACCCCCGTGTTCCGCCCCACCAATATCGAGGCCAAGTTCGAATATTGCGGGGAAGGCTCCTGCAAGAACTGCCTCGAGCGGACCTACCAGGTGATATGGCGAGGTATAGTGGACACGTTCCCGAGTGAGTCCGATTGGTCGCAGGCAAAGAGCGACTTCGGGCAGTTTATTCTTGCCCAGGCCGACTTGCTGCGGGCGAGAACCGAGAGCTCCAAAGAGTAACGAAAAGCAGATTCCTGTCTTTCGCAACGCGCTCCGCTGGCGTTGCTTCCGACCGACGCGTTCCTCGGAATGACTCACTATGTCTGAGGTAGCCTGTTGAACTCTCGACTTGCTCGATTCCTGATTGCGGTAGCCCTCACGGTTTTTGCGTGCGGGTGCGCCTTTGCGACTACGGTAAAGTTGGACTGGGTGGAAGTCGATGTATCGCCGCACGTCGACGGCAAGGCGACCATTGTCTACAAGGTTCGCTACAGCGTGCAGAGCGGCGAGCTTCACGGGTTCTACCTTGGCGGCTTCGACAAAGCCACCCCCTACTTCGACTACAACCGCTCCGTCGCCATCGACTCATCCGGCAGAAAGTATGGTCTTTCCATCAAGCCATACGGATCGAACCAGTATGACGTGGTGCTCGCCAATGGGGACGCTGTCTCGAGCGGGTACGTCACATACATAGTGATCTACGGCGCGGACCTGTACGGCGCGGGCTATATGGGCTACACCCAGAGCGAGTTCGGCAACCTGGCCTACTTCGACTGGGCGCCGTCTGAGTTTGATGAAGCGGCCGGGCACTACACAGTCTATCTCCACTACCCCATCAAGATTCCCGGCAAGGCGGTCGATAAAGGCCTGCTGGAGCGCGCGGGTTTCCGCACCGAGAAGTTCGTCAACAAGAACTACCTCATCGACTACCGGGGGCAAGAAGATAACGGCAAGCACTGGCTGACTGTCTTGTTCCATAAGAACGACGCGCCGGCGAACTACTCGATGCCCATAAAGTGCTATATCAACGCCAAATACTTCGCGTTCAAGAAGAGCACTTTGCCCGCCCAGCCCGATGTGTCCGACCAGCCGCTCATACCCCAGGGAGGCGTCGAGACCGGCGAGTCGCCATTCTCCCCACCCTCGAAACCAGCGCCCAACAACATGGCCGAGTCGGCCTTTGGGCTGATAGTGATGGCTGTGCTGGTGTGCGTGGTTATACTGATGGTGATGAAGAAAGTCAGTAACAACAGCGCCATCGAAAGCAGGCTGGATGAGGTCAGTTGGGAGAAGGGCGAATGGGTGCCGCCGAAGATAAAGGTCTCCAGCTATCGGCAGAAGGGCAAGATCGCGGAGCTTGAGCCGATCGAGGCGGCTCTGCTGCTGGAAATACCACTGCCGAAGATAGTTGGAGTGATAATCAGCTATCTGGAAAGCCAGGGGCTGGTGAGGGTCGACAGCCTGAGCCCGCTTAAGCTGGAAAGGCTCTACCCGGCGGGATTAGCGGCGAAAAGCATGTACGAGAATATGGTGCTGAATGCCATCGGGCGTGACGGCACCATGCGAGACGAGGAGATGAAGGCGCTGTTCGCCGAAATGACGGACAAGGTTCAAGCCAAGGCGTGGGACTGCGACCTGGAGGCGACCAAGGAGTACTACAGAAGGCAGATCCAGCAGCAGTTCCAGGAAGGCGAGCAAGGAACCTATGATGCCTGGGGCTCCAGCTACCCAAGATACTACGCTTACTACTTCTATCAGTCGTCCACGGGCACAGAAACAGGCAGAGCCTCGGAGATAAGCAGGTCGCTGCAGTCCGCTTCCACGGCCGGGATGAGCTACTCCACATTTGTGCACTCAGACGCCTGTCATTCGGCCTGCTATGTGCATACAGCCTGCCACGACGCGTGCCACTCGGCTTGCCACTCGGCCTGCCATTCGGCCTGTCATTCCGCCTGTCACTCAGCGTGCCACTCGGCCTGTGTGAGCGGAGGAGCGCACTAATGGCTACAGAGGTCTCCCCGGGAGCAGGGTGTTCGCTCGAGGCGTCCACCCCGGATATCGGCTGGATAGACGGGTTTGTGGAGAGCATTCGGGAGCACGTGTATGCCCGCGAAGCCGACAGTCTGGTCATATTGCTGCCGAACCAGGCTTACAAGCTGAACAAGACAGGCGTAGCCCTGCTCTCGCGGACTCTAGCGGGCGAACCGATACGAAGTGTGCTTGAAAGCAAGAAGCTCGGGATGGCGGATGAGCCTGCGGTGGTTCAAGACGTGCACCACTTCTTCTGCGACCTGCGGGCGTTGGTGATGGGATGTATGGGGGAAGGGCAGGACAGGCGGGCGGTGGAGACCATCGCCTACGAAGCTCCTTTCAATACCTTGCCCGTGCTTTCGGAGGTTGCGCTGACCTATCGATGCAACCTCTCCTGCAAGTTCTGCTATGCGGGGTGCAGGTGCACTCGCAGGGCTTCAAAAGAGATGACAACCGATGAGGTCAAGCGCATTCTCGATGTCATTAGGCGAGACGCGCAGGTTCCCAGCGTGAGCTGGACAGGCGGGGAACCAACGATGCGCGATGACCTGGTGGAGTTGACCAGATACGCCTGCTCAACTGGACTGCGCGTGAACCTGATCACCAACGGCACGTTGCTGAACGAGACTATAGTGGGGCAGCTCAAAAACGCCGGGCTGAAGAGCGCGCAGGTGAGCCTGGAAGCGCCGGACGCGGCAACCCACGATGCCATCACGCAAGTCAGCGGGTCGTATGACCGGACTCTGAATGGAATCCGCCTGCTGAAAGACGCCGGTCTGCATGTCCACACCAACACGACCATCAACCAGTTGAACGCAGATCGGGTTATCGATATGCCGAAGTTGGCAGCGGAACTTGGCCTGCAGCGGCTTTCGATGAACCTGGTGATACCGTGCGGCAGCGCGACCGATGCGGGGGTGTCGGTGGCCTACGCGGACATTGGGGCGGTGGTGGAGAGCCTGCGCAAGGAAGCGCGGCAGGTGGGAGTGCAGTTCATGTGGTATTCCCCCACCCCATATTGCATCTACAACCCGGTGGCTTCGGGGCTGGGCGGGAAATCGTGCGCGGCTTGCGACGGCCTCTTGAGCGTGTCGCCGACCGGGGACGTCTTTCCCTGTTCCAGCGTGACCAAGAGCGTTGGAAATCTGCTCAGGACACCGTTTGCGAAAGTGTGGAACTCGCGGAAGGCAATGTATTGGCGGGACAAGCGGTTTATGCACAAGCTCTGCCATTCCTGCGACCACTCGCAGATATGCAGCGGTGGGTGCCCGATCTACTGGAACGCCATCGGTTACTCCGAACTGATTCACGCGGCCAAAGGAGCGAAGGCGGCATGAAGAAGGCATCCACACAATTTCTGGTAGCCGGAAGCTGGGGCATCAAGGAAAGACTGGGCATGGTAGCCGGCTTCACAATGGCCGGCGCGGCAGCGCAGATGTTCGCGCATGTGGGGGTCGGTTGGGCGCTGATCTTCGTCGCGATGCTCTTTACCCTGGTGCGAGGGCGCAGAGTAGAGCCGGATATCACTGGCAAGGCCGAGTGGCAAAGCGTGACAATGGACGAACTCACCCTTGCCAAGTCCAAGCTGGAACAGACCGCAAAGACAAAGCGGCAGGGTGGAGCATTCAGCCTGAAATCGTGCGTCGGCTGCGGGTCGTGCTTCCTGACAGTTGTGGTCGTGGCCGTGGTGTTCGTGGTGACTCTGGGGGCATTCGAGGGATCAAAGGACCTCTCGCTGGCTCCGGTAAGCCAGGGAGGATCGTTCTCATTCATCTTCGTGCTGGACGCGCTCACGTTTATGTTCCCGCTGTGGGCGGTAGGCTCGATCAGCCTGTGGGAACCACCGACTTTCCGGATGAAGATGGAGCAGCTCGAGGAGATTGCCAGAACCGCCCAGAAGGACCCATCCATCCAGATTCAGCCGTCGCTGCTGGTTGCGAAAGCAGAGAATGGGCAGGTGCCTCTCGACTGCCGCCTCACCGCCAAGATCAAGGACGCCCCGGCTGACTTTCTGGGTGTGCAGATACAAGTGACTATCAACTCCGTTCAGGGCACCAGCTACCCCTATACCTACTGCGTTATCATCGCCAAGCCCGAGTTCCGCTTGAAGGACAAGGCCAAAGCTGTGATCAAAAACCCACCACCGGGCGGGTTTCCTGTTGGCTGGATTGCCGATGACAACGCCAAGAAAGAAGCTGTGTTCGCTCGATGGGACGATATGGTCATCGAGCCACACAACGAAGGCGGGATGGACGTGGTGGTGGTGCGCCAGCCCACATCCGGACGGGGATACACCACCTCCGGGGCCCAAGCCGTCAAGGTGTTCGTGGATGCAATGTCGCTGGCACAGGCTGTTCTCAGGAACTAGTTCCGGGCTGGTTGGATTCTCTTGCTACACGAGGCCACTGTGCAGACCGCAAGAGAGCGCCCTCACCCTACCCTCTCCCCCAGGAGAGGGAATTCTTGTATGCGTCGGGCTGCTTTTTGCCCCGACGCAAGCACACTGTCTGCTTCGGCGAAAAAAGCGTACCGAAGCATAGCGAGTGTGAAGTTGGAGATGTGATTGACTGATATTGTGCGCGTTGATCGGGTGAAGTGCCCTGTGGCTGTGCTGGGGCCGTATAACCGAGCAGTGGTCTGGGTGCAGGGGTGTAATCTGGGATGCGAAGGATGTATCGCGGATTATGCTTCTGATCCCGAAGGCGGCAAAGCCATGACCTCCGGCGAACTGGCGGAGTGGGTTCTGGGGTGCGCAGGCATCGAGGGGCTCACAATCTCCGGCGGAGAGCCGTTTCAGCAGGCAGCGCCACTCGCGGCGGCTATTGACGTCATTCGGGAGAAGCGCGACCTTGGGGTCATGTGCTTTACAGGCTACACCCTGGAGGCTCTTCTCAGCGAGGCGAACCCCGCAAGGCTTGCTCTCCTGCACTGGGTAGATATGCTTGTCGACGGCCCGTACTTGCGGTCCCTCCACGCAAACCTGCTCTGGCGAGGGTCGTCCAACCAACGCATTGTCCACCTGACTGCCAGGTACAAGGAGTATGTCGACGGTTTGATCGCCGACGGGGACAACTCGGCGGGACTGGAGATGTTTGTGGACGAGGGCGCGGTGTGGTTTGCCGGGGTACCGCCGATGCCAGATTTCGTGAAGCGGTTTGAGATGAAGCTGTTTGGGAGCAGAGGCGGCAACCCGTAGGGGCAGGTCTCCGTGCCTGCCCGAACGTGGTGCGGATGCGAGAGCGGGCGACCACGGAGGGTCGCCCCTACGGCGCTACTCCGGATAGTACTTGTCCAGCAGGGCTTTGAGCTTGGCGAGTTGTTCCGGGGTGGCTTCTCTGGTTGGCTTTGCTGGGCTGCAACCAGTCCACCCGCGAAGCGCCATGCAGCCTTTCAGCCCCGCGATGTAGATCATTACCTGCTCAGTTGCCTGATGGAATTCCCAGAGCCGCGCAACTCCCTCCTCCAACTCAGACCATTTCTTGTCTTTCGCCAATTGCCACAGACGGGCATTCTCGCGCGGGAGAAGACTGCCGGAGGCCTGAACGGTACCATCGATGCCCAAAGGAGCGGACAGGCCCAGGTTCGGCAGAGCGCCCTCGAACACCAGGAAATCGGGGAATGACTTCTTGAGCTCAAGGAGTTGGCGCAGGTAGTTGAGGTCTCCCTGGGTATCTTTGATTGCGAAAACCAGCTTCTTTTCCAGAAGCCGGGCAATTGTACCGATCTCAATGAGGTGGCGGTATCGGCCCGGGTAGTTGTATAGGACCAAAGGCTGTCCGGCGGCTTCAGACAGCAAGCTGAAGTGGTCGAAGAGTTCGTCCTGAGAGTAGCTGAGGAAATATGGTGTGCTGGCCACATAGCCGTCCACTTTCGCATGCCGGCAGGTTTCCAGAGACTCCAGGGACGTGGCCGTGCTGTCGCCACTGATACCGACAAGGAGAGGGACCCGGCCACCGACGGCTTCGACGGACGTCTCTACCACAAGCCGGCGCTGCGGCAGTGTGAGCCCATAGAACTCGCCGGTCGTGCCGAGGATGAAGATCGCGTCGATCCCGGCCTCGATCTGGGCCTCGCAGAGTCGCTTAAGGGATGTGACATCGACCTGCTGGTCGGGGGTGAGCGGGGTGACGATGGGGATTATCATTCCACTGATTGAGGGCATGCCATTTCTCCTGAAGTGTGGTCTTGATATTCTACCACACATCATTGGGCCGTCCAAAGCCGCGATGGGTGTGTAGTAGTTCAGTCTTGGTGGGCGGCATATCGGAAGCTTCATCTCTTCCCCTCACCCCAACCCTCTCCCCGGAGGCCGGGGAGAGGGGGTATCTCACCCATCCTGAGCAGTCATGGGTGAGTCTCGACTGTGGGCGTTGTGGTGTGGTAGTATTGGAGTGTGAAAAAGCAGATTCCTCGCAAGCTCGGAATGACCTGTGTTCTTGTATTCCAGGTTCCGGCTATTGAAGATAGGGCAGAGGTGATTGAATGAGACGCGGTGTATTTACCAGAGCAACAATGATGATTGCGGCGGCGGTTGTCGCGTTATGCGCGGTTGGGTGTGGCGGCGGTGGAGGGAGTTCAACTCCTCCGGTCATTGATACTACCCCTCCCTCAGTAACAGCAATCAGCGCCCCCAGCCTTCCGACCGCCGATGGCGGAAACACAACCATATCCGCAGTGATCACGGATGACGTGGGCGTGACAACAGTATACGCGATCATCACTCTGCCCAGTGGGTCATCTACCTCCTTGACCATGACCCTCTCCTCAGGCACCACCTATTCGTGCGTGTTTGCCGCGCCTCTGAACCTCGACGAGACGGATGACACCTACCAGGTGGTAGTTACAGCCTATGACAAGGCCGACAACCACGGCAGCGGTGGGCCGGTCTCTTTCAAGGTGCCGGGTATTGCGGGTCCCCCTCCCCCGCCGGCAGAGTAGGAAGCGACTGATCGGCTGATCGTTCGATCGTGGGTTGCTGCATCTGCCGCGCGCACAATACGCCCGGGAATTCCTGTTGTGTTGTTGGGCCATGTTTGGTATACTCACGGTCGGGTGTGCACACCAACTTACGCAATACTCCAACTGAGTGAGCAATCGGGCCCGACCTCTCGGCGGAAGCCCGCAACCGGAGCGAAGCTTTGGCTTCCTGGGCGGCTGCCCAAACTCCTGGATGTACGAGGAAATGAGTTATGCGCAAACAGACAGCGGAACCGGCGGATCAGGCTCCGGCAATTGGCTGCACGCCGGTCGTCATCGACAATGAAGCACTCTCGCTGGAGTGGATAGGGCAGACCTATCGTACGCTGGTAGAGTCGATTAGTGAAGGTGTGCTGGTTATCTCCGCTGGCGGCGCCATACTATACGCGAACCGCGCCGTCGGGGGAATGATAGACCGGCAATCGAGCGACCTCCTGGGTTCCAGCATTCTTGATCTCGCGCCAAGCGATATGCGGATGGCCCTCGAAGAGCTCATCGCTCGCTGCGCGGATGGCTCCTGCAACGGAGAACTCACACTCACCAGACCCTCCCCGAAGCCACCGATCCCGGTCGGCATCTCATTTAGCCCTCTTGCCTTCGGCGACATCCCGGCCATCGGTGTAGTTGTTACAGATCTGACTGAGCGGAAAGCCCACGCGGAACAGTTGAGGCAACACAGAGATCATCTGGAGGAACTGGTTGAGACCAGAACCAAGGACCTCCGCGCCACGCAGCGTCAGTTGGAGGCATCCAAGGATACGCTTCAGGTGTGCAATCTGGAGCTTGAGAGCGCATACGAAGCCCTCTCCATCGAGCGGGCTAACCTCCAACGGGTATTCGCCGCGGCGAACGTCGGCCTGCTGGTTGTTGATGGGCAGGGCGGGATAGTACGGGTGAACGATACGGTGTCCGAATGGGTTGGAAAGGATGCCGCCTGCGTGGTTGAGCATCAACCAGGCGACGCTCTCGGCTGCGTTTATGCTGTAGGCGACCCCGCAGGGTGCGGCCATACCGCCCACTGCGCCTCCTGCCCCATCCGAAACACATTCGAGACGACGCTCAGAACCGGACGCGCAGTGCACGGGGTGGAGGCCAACGCATCGCTGGTGGTTGGCGAGAGTAAGGTCCAGGTGTGGCTGGACATCAGCGCCGACCCGCTGCTTGTTGACGGCGAACCGCACGTCGTTCTCGCTCTGAACAACATCACCGAGCGCAAACAGTCTGAAGTGGATCTGGCGAGGGCCAACGAGGAACTCCTCTCCGCAAATGAGGAACTGCGCCAGGAAGTGCGGTGGCGCAAGGCTATACAAAGCGACCTTCAGGAGACCAGTGACTACCTCGAAAGCCTGATCGACTACGCCAATGCGCCAATCATCGTGTGGGACCAGTATTTCAGGATCACACGGTTCAACCGGGCAGCCGAGATACTGAGTGGATACAAGGCGGATGAAGCGCTTGGGCAGCAGCTCAGGATGCTGTTCCCGGAAGAGTCCAGGGAGGATTCATTCGACAGGATCCAGGCAGCGCTGCAGGGAGAGTATCTTGAGTCTGTGGAGATACCGATCCTTCGCAAAGACAATAGCGTGAGAGTCGCGCTGTGGAACTCTGCAAACATCCATAGGCCCGACGGCCCGGAACCTGTAGCGACCATCGCTCAGGGGCAGGACATCACGGACCGCAAGCTGGCCGAGGCGGAAGTCCTGCTTGCACGGGCGGACGCTGAGAGGCACGCCGCGGAACTGGGGTCATTCATCTACAGCATAGCCGATGGAGTCGTTCTACTCAATGCCGATGGCGAGATAACATACGCGAATGACGCTTGCCTGCGACTGTTCGGCATCCATCCAGGTGAATCCTTCTCGGAGCGCTTCGACCAGTTCGAGAGATACGATGAGAATGGAAACCTGCTGCCCAAGGAACGATGGGCCGCATTGCAGGGCCTGAATGGCGTGACGCTGAGGGATGTTTACCAGCGGATGGTTAGCCCGGAAGGCAAGGAAATAGCCGTGAGCGTGAGCGCATCCCCCGTATACGGTCCGCGCGGGACGGTTATCGGGGCTACCGCTGCGTTCCGCGATGTCGGAGAGCGAGTCGAGCTTGAGAAGCACCGAGAGGAGCTTTACCAACGCGAACACCACATCGCTGATGTGCTCCAGCAGGCGCTTATTCCATCTCGATCCAGTTACAGCGTTCCGGGAAGCAAGGTGGCTGTGAGGTACCAGCCTGCGCTGAAAGAGGCCGAGGTAGGCGGTGATTTCTACGACATATTCCAGCTTGAGGAGAACCTCTGGGGACTGCTGATCGGCGACGTGGCGGGCAAAGGCCTGAGAGCCGCAATGCGCGTGGCGGCGGCAAGACACGCAGTGCGCAGCTACGCATTCCTGGACCCCGATCCCGCGCAAGTGCTGACCCTGGCAAATGCCGCCCTTACCCGGGACGACTCCGAATCCGGCGCAATGCTCACTGTCTTCTTCGCGGTTCTGGATACTACTGCCTACACGCTCACATACGCCAGTGCCGGCCACGAGCCGCCGGTCATAGTAGACATGCGCGGCATCATCCACGAACTCGAGGCCACGGGGATACCCTTGGGTGTTCTGGATGACGCCCAATACACCGAGGGCAGCCACAAGCTGAAACCCGGAGACACGCTGTTAATGATGACCGACGGGATAACGGAAGCTCGGTCGTTTGGTGTCGGGCTTTTCGGAAAACAGGGAGTGGTGGAGTTCCTGGAGTCCAATATCAGCGTAGACCCTCACGAAATAGCCTCCGGCCTGCTCGAAGCAGCCATGGCGCACGCCGGCGGAAAACTGCAGGATGATGCGGCAATTGTGGCCATCGTGCTACGAGATGACGCAGCCAACCATCAACAAGGCGTAGTCGAACCGCAAAACGGGTATGAAAAGTAAGGGAAGAATAAATGGTGGCGAGTAAGCAAATGAATGCTACTACCGTGAGCCGATCCGACAATGATGTGACTATAGTTGGGACCGGCGCTCTGGATTTCACCAATTGTAACGAACTACGCGACACTCTGAAGGAGTCGTGCAACTCCGCTCAGAAGGTGGTAGTCGACCTGAGGGCAGCGGATTTCATCGACACTGCCGTTCTGGAATACCTGGCTCGCGGCGGGAACACGATGCGGCGACGAGGCAAGGACCTGGATGTTCTGTGCCTGGAGAACAGCCATCCCCTGATGGTGCTGCGCGTATCCAATGTGGACACACTGCTCAGAATCGGTACCGAGCCCGCCCCAGAGCAGGAGCCAGGAAGCGAATGACACAGATTCACCAGAAGATTCGAATAGACGAGTGCAACAAGGAACTGCCGGTCTGGCGGCAACGAGTAATCAGCACGGCAGAAGGAATGGGTTTCTCCGAGCAGGACGCCAAGGATATCGCGCTGGCGGTGTTTGAGGCGTGTGCTAACGCCATCCACCACGGAAGCAAGGATGGGGTCGGGGAGGTAACCCTATGCGTAAAGCAGCACGCTGACCGCTTTGAAGCCACCATAGAAGACTCCGGGACCGGGCTGACTTGCCCAGTTTCTGCCCAGATGCCTCCTCCAAGCTCCACCCGCGGGCGAGGCATACCCCTGATGAAGGCTGTCATGGACGATGTTCGGTTCGAGTCGGCAGGGGGATGCAAAGTCACGCTTACAAAGTACCTCAAGCGCAAGACTGCAGTCCCAGCCACGTAAGTCAGTAACCCTTGGGAGGAGTCTTCGTCAGACGTGCAGCATTACTAGATTACGGGCATCAAATTGTCCAAGCTTCGTGCTTTGGGAGTTCTTCGTTATATGGGCCGAGTGAATACAGGCAACCATGAGCCTTAACCAGGATCCCGACAGGAACAGAGACGCGTTCATCACCATGTGCACCGTGGGAGCGTGCTGTATGGCGGTGTTTGCGCTGGTCGTGTGGGCGTTGGGTGATTGGCGAATCGGCACTCTTGGCGCCGACTACGTGCCCATGGCCCCCTTGACCGCGTGGATATTCATAGCCCTTGGAGCTGCCACTCTCTTGCCCCACGGAGAGCGCTCAAAGGCCGCGTCTCGTGGGCTATCGCTGGGGATGGCCATCTGTGCAGGCCTTGTGAGCGTGCTGATACTGGCCAGGAGCGCTTTCGGCTTTGAGCTGGGGCTGGAGCAATGGCTGGCACAGACCAAGGCGACCGTCGGCGACACCCCGGTCGGAAGAGTGTCCCCACTGACGGCGCTAGCTTTTGTCTCATTCGCCCTCGCATTCATCTTCTCCACCCCACCCCTGAGTCTGAATCGACAGTTGCGGCAGGCATCCCCAGCGCTGGCTCTCGTGCCCCTGATGATATCGATTGCCGTGCTGATGAGCTACGCCGGCGGGGTCGTCTCGCTGTATTCCGCGCGGCTGACTCCGATGGCTTTGCTGACAGCTTCGGCTATCCTCCTGCTGAGCCTTGCGCTGCTAGCCGAGATCGGCCCGGGCACGTGGCTTTTCTCGATCCTCCCGACCACCCGCCAGGGGTCCGAGCAGTCGGGTTCGCTCCTGTATCGGCGAAGCGCCGCAGCGCTGCTTCTGTTGGTCACGGGGGGTATTGCCATCGCCGGGATTACCTACCTCCGCTTCCAGATGAACATATCCCGCGCCTCGGCCCAGAAGGAACTCTCGGCCACTGCCGACCTGAAGGCAGACCAGATCGCGCGTTGGTATTGGGAACGCCAGACCGACGCCCGGGTAGTGTTCAACACCCCATTCGTACAGTCGCATTTGTCAAGGCTGCTGTCCGGGCAGGCAGACGCTGCGGATCGCGCGGAGGTGGCCAGGTGGATGGATGCCCTGCGCAAGCTCAGCCCCTACCGGCGGGTCATTCTCTACGATGCCAAAGGCCATCCGGTAATCGGGGCGCCAGCTAACTCGAAGATGGAAGATATTTCCGGCTATCCCGACTATCGCGCAGCGCTGACCGCCAGGGACGTGATCATATCCGACTTGCACCGCTATCCCGACGGAAACCCCGAAAGGAAGCGTCAGATCCACCTCACGATGTGGGTCCCAATAAGGTACGGCAGCGGGCAGGCTCTGGGGTTCTGGATCCTCGACATAGACCCCGGCAATTACCTCTATCCGCTCATACAGAAGTGGCCCAGCCCCAGCCCAAGCGCCGAGACGCTGCTGATCCGTCGAGAAGGCAATGAGGTCGTGTATCTCAACGAACTGCGACACCGCAGGAATACCGCGCTCAACCTGCGTTTTCCTTTGAGCGGAAACCGAGAGCTACCTGCGGCAATGGCGATAGCCGGGAAGCGGGGGATTGTAGACGGCGTGGATTACCGGGGTATTCCTGTACTCGCGGCAATACTCCCGGTTCGCGGCACTCCCTGGTTCATGGTAGCAAAGGTGGACCGCGAAGAGATCTATGCGTCGCTGCGCGAACGGGCGGAACTCACCGGAGTAATCGTCCTCGTTCTGCTCATTCTCGCCGTGATCGGATCGGGCTTCATCGACCGCCGCCGTGAGAACCAGTGGCTTCAACAGCAACTGGCATCCGAGCGAGAGTTGCAGGCCTATCGGAGTCTTCTGGAGACGGTAGTCCACAACTTGCCCACCGGGGCCGCGATCATCAGGTGTGACGGCCTGAAAGTGCAGTTGGTGAACCCGGCCTATCAGGCCTTGCTTCCAGGCAAAGAGATCGCGGGCAAATCCATCGAGGAAGTCTGGCCGGAACTGAAAGCGCGCTTCTCGGACTTGTGCCGGGTTGTTCTCGAAACCGGAGAGGCATACCGGGCCGTGGACGAGATGCTGGCCATCCGGCGGTCACCAAGTGGGCCTCTTGAGGAGGCTTACTTCACGTGGTCGATATTCCGCGTGCTCCTGCCGGATGACCAGAGCTGGGGGATATTGCACACGGTCTGGGAGACCACGGAGCGCAAGAAAGCCGAAGAGTCGCTGCGTGAAGCCAACGAGAGGCTGGAAGAGAGCTCCCACGAGTTGTCGCAGGTGAATGAGGAAATGGCTGCGGCGAATGAGGAACTCCACGTCTCAAACGATGAACTGCATCGTGAGATAACATACCGCAAACAGGCCGAGCAGGAGATTACCCGAGCGCGAGCAGATGCCGAGAGGCACGCCGCTGAGTTGGGGTCGTTCATATCCAGCATAGCGGACGGTGTGCTGCTTTTCAGCGCCGAAGGCGAGATAACATACGTCAACGACGCCTGCCTGCGTATGTTTGGCGCCCATCCGGGTGAGTCATTCACAGAGCGTTTCGCGCAGTTCGAGAGGTTCGATGAGAGCGGGAATCCCACGGCGCCCGAGCGATTCCCCACCCGCCAGGGTCTGCAGGGCAAGACAGTGCGGGATGTGTATGAGCGGATGGTTGGGCCGGGCGGAGAAGAGATCGTTGTCAGCGTGAGCGCGTCCCCCGTGTTTGGCCCGCGCGGCGCCATCATCGGCGCGACTGCGGTATTCAGAGACGTGAGGGAGAGAGTCGAGTTCGAGAAGCAGCGAGAGGAAGTGTATAGGCGGGAGCACCACATCGCCGATGTGCTCCAACAGGCCCTGATCCCACCTCAAACCGATTATATGATCCCGTGTTGTCGGATTGCCGTGAGATACCAACCGGCGCTCAAGGAAGCTGAGGTCGGCGGCGATTTCTACGATGTTTTCCAGCTCGACGAGACTCGCTACGCAATCCTGATAGGAGATGTGGCCGGTAAGGGGCTGGCTGCCGCGATCCGCGTTGCCGCGGCTCGATACGCCATCCGAAGCTATGCATTCATCGACCGCCGCCCCGGACGCGTCCTGACCCTGGCGAATGCCGCGCTGTGCAAGGACGACGTGCAGACCGGGGGAATGCTGACTGCTTTCTTCGGCATCATCGATGTCGCGGCGAACACAATCACCTACGCCAGCGGAGGCCACGAACCGCCGGTTATCCGTGATACGCTTGGCATCATCCACGAGCTCGAGGCAACCGGAATACCACTGGGCATCAGCGAGGATGCGCAGTACACCGAGGGCAGCCACATCCTGCGCGCGGGGTACGAGGTCGTGATGATGACAGACGGAATCACGGAAGCTCGGGCGCCGGGCACTGTTCTGTTCGGGAAGAAGGGTGTTGAGGCCTACCTCGCGACAAACGGCAGAGGAGACCCCGATGAAATCGCATCCGGCCTGCTGGAAGCCGCAGTAGCGCACGCGGGCGGGAAGCTGCAGGACGATGCGGCGGTGCTGGCGCTGGTTGTGCTGGCCGGGTAATGGACAAGAAAGCCATACGGATCCTCGGCTACTACGGCCTGGCCACCACTCTGGTAGTCACACTTATGAACCTCGGAAACCCCAGACCCCGCGCCGTTATCGGTATGGCGTGGGGTCTGATTATTCTGTGGGTCTTTTTGTCTGGTGGGTTGATGGCGCGTTACAAGGACCCGCTGCGCGATCTGATCGTGAGAATCCGACTGCCGTGGAGAATGAAGTTTGTTGTCCTGGCGATAGTCCTCGCCCTGATCGAGGAGGCAATCACCACCACCATGACCAACCTTGCCCCGCTCTTTGGAGTGAAGATCGGTGAAGCCTACATAACCGCATCGACCAACTACCTGGATGTTGTCTGCTGCCACAGCGTGGTGGCGTTTGTGGGCATGTTCGTGGGATGGGCATGGCTGCTTGGCAGATACGACTTCAGCCCGCCAACGGTCTTCCTGCTTTTCGGTTTCACGGGAACCTTCGCCGAAATGTCATTCGGCGGCCCGCAGGCCCTGCTGGCGGTGGGATTCTGGACATTCATCTACGGGCTGATGGTCTACATACCAGCCTACGCCACAGCCCCCGAGCGCCAACCCGGCACCAAGCCCCGCGCGTGGCACTATGTGTTGGCGGTGGTTCTGCCGTTCGTCTTCGCCATGCCCGTTGCCGCGCTGGTGGGGATACTTGTGCACCATCCGAGGATTCATTTTGCCCCGCTATAACCAATCGGTTCCGGCGGCTGCAGCGCTCCAGGGTGGGCCTGCTCCCCCAGCAATTCCACCCTCACAACCGAGAATGCGGGCAGGTCAATCGCGAGGCGTTTGTGCGTGGGTTGCCCATCGGTTACCACCGAAACTGACTGAACCCCCCACGGCTGTTTGCCGCCCTGCAGCTTCAGGCTCTCCCAGAGGTTGGTGGAGGTGAATGACTCACCGCGCATCACAATTGCGCGTTGCCACGATACGGGCAGCATAATCCTCAGCGACTTGGTGGTTTCGTGTGTGTTGATCAGGACCACGGACACACTGGTGAGATGCGGATTGGTGGTCACCCACCACTGCACGCTTGGCTTTATGCCGGCGGGGTCCATGGCGGGGTTCACCGGCTTCTCAGCAAGGGGACTTAACGAAGTCGCACCGTTGAAGAACTGGTTGGTGCTGTCCGGCACGGTACAACCGCTGGCGAGGAGACTCGGGCATCTGGCGATGGCATCGTTGAAGAACCGCAGCACCGGACCGTACGCGCCTATGATGTAGCGTGGTCCCCTGCCCTCGCTCTCCGGGCCAGCGGTATACTTGGGCCAAAGAGAGCTCCACGTGTCCTTGCATAAGATGATCGGACCACCCCAGTCGTGCAGTTCGTGGAAGCCTGATATCCAATCGAGCTTGGGGACGGCGGTCAGGTCGGCGGTACACTTGGCCAATAGCAGGCCGGAGTAGGCGAAGCAGTTGCCCATCGTGTGCATGTCCACGCCCGGGCCCCATTCGGTGTTGATGTAGCGCAGGTGGCGGCAGTTGGGATTGGGCTTGATGAGTTCTTCATGCCAGACTCTGGACATTGCTGCGGGAGTCCAGCCGTACTGGTGGACATCGAGGTAGTCGATGTACTTCGCGCCCTTGCCCAAGGCCCCGAGGCACGCGCTCAGCTTCTTGCCCTGCAGCTTATCCGGCAACCACCAACTCCCCGTCAGGCTGGACACCGCCACCTTGATACTCGGATCGGCCTGTTTCATCGCCTTTGCACAGGAGGCGTGAAGAGCAGCCCATCTCCTGCAGCCCTCGGGATCGTAAGGGCCTTTCCATTCGTCCAGTTTGGCTTTGGCTTTCTCGAATTCCCAGATCGGGGTGTCGCGGGTGTAGTCGAACCAAATCTCGTTGCCGATCTCCCAGGCCATCACGATATCGCTGTAACCGTGGTCTTTGACCCATTTGACCCAGCGCGCTGCGTTCTTCGCGGCAGCCTTCGGGTCGTCGAACATCGGGATGTCCACCATCTTCCCGGACTCGTCAGGCCGTTTGTATATGTTGGCCATAGCGATGACTTTGATGTCGAGTTCGCGGCAGAGGTCGTAGAACTGCTCGGGCCGGAAAGCTCTGCCGGTAGGGTTCTGGTTGTAGTAGTCAAAGTCCTTGAGCGTGTGTATTGGGAAGCGAAGCACTTTCACGCCGCTGTCCCGCAGCGCCCGCTTGAAGACCTCCCTGCCTTCGCCCAGCCAATAAGAGTAGTCCGACCCATATCCCCAGGATTGGCAGTTTGTGCCGATGGGTGTGAGCTTCTTGCCGGGCTTGGCGGATCGGAGATCGACCACGACATCGCCACCGGTCACACTCCTGCCGACCTCGGCGCGAGTCTTCTCGGCGGCGGCGCGTTCGGTGTGGATTCTGTCCAGGTCGTCCTGTGTGACTTCGGCGTTCAGCGCGCCTGCTGCCAGTAGAAGTATGGCGCACGTGACGGCCAAGATTCCTCTTCTGTTGTTGATCATCTTCGCAGACCTCCCGTAGATGGAATTGCCTATCGTTGTTCCTGCTGTGCGCCGGCGGACGCGATAAAGCGGTCTGCCAGGGTTGTGCTGACCGACACCCAGGAATCCCACGTCTGGAGACGCCATGCGCATCTCCCCGGATGCTCGGGGTCCACACGAGTCGCGTGCAGCATCTCTCCGAAGGTCGGATACATTGTTGGGCACAGCAGCCATTTGTCGTCCTCGCTCCACCTCACTCCCGAAACGCCAACCGGATGTGGGAACAGGAATGGGACCAGGAAATCAGTGATCTTAACCGGACGCCAGACCGGGACGGAACGCCGTTCGCTTCCATCCAGCCGCTCAACCGTGACATCGTATGTGAGGTCGGCGCGATATGCCAACCATTTGCCATCGTGGCTGAACGCAGGTCTTCCGGCATCTTTGATGGTTCGCAGCAGATGTCCGGTCTTGTCCACAATGTAGAGGGTTTGGCGCCAGGATCTGCCCTCGCCACGGGACACAGAGAGGGCACACGTGCCATTGCTCAACACGTCCGGACCGGTCACGTAGGTTACGGGGCCGTCCTGTAGGATTGGAAGTGGAACTGTAGCCAACTTCTTGCCGGTGAGGTCGTACCGGAGCAGCTTGGCCTCGGTCGCTGTCACTTGTGGCAGGTACACAGTTCCGTACCGGAACACAGGGCGGTTGTCCCCAGGAAACTCAAACAGCCGCTGTATTTTTGTGCCGACAACTCTCACTACATAGCGTTTTGCGCCTACGACACTGCCAGACTCCCTAATCGCGATAACCCCCGCCTGATCCGATCCTATCGGCCTGATACGGTACTCTAGCTGGTCCGGCAGGTACCCCGCATCCCTTACCACACCGTCCCGCAGAACCCGGTTAGGCTGGTGCGAATTGAACACAACCACGCTGGCGGTCACGTCACGTGGATTCACCAGAAACGGACGGTTCAAGAGAGCTTGAGTCTGGCGCACAAGAAGGAAGACAAACACTGCCCCGGCTATGATCCGCCAGGTTCTCTTGTTCTTTCGCCGATTCTCCGCGGGGTCCGTCGCATACTCAAGGATTTTCATCTCTCCAAAATCCTCTCCATCTCGTCAGCGGTGCAATTGCCTGTGGCGTAGACCAGGGTTCCCGAGTACTTGGAGCCAGGTATGAGCGGGTTGCCGTAGAGGTCTGCCCATTCCACGCCGTTCTTGCTTTCCACTTTCCGCTTTCCGCTTTTGACTGCCCCATCCTGGTTTCGACTCCGCTCAACCAGCGTCCGCCGTTCATTGAGCGGAGTCGAAATGAGCGCAGGTAGTGTGTAGTCTGCTTTGTCTGGTCCGTCTGATAGGGCAGCTACCGTGCGGCCTTTGCCTGTGAAGATGTAGGCGTGGAGGTTGGGGCGGATTTGGATTACGCGGTTGAACTTGGTGTCCTCCAGCCGCCAGGCCATTGCGGAGTGGGCGGCGGTGAGGGGGTGCGGGAAGCCGTCGGGGGCGGTAAGCGCTAGGCTGACGCCGTCCTGCCAGCAGAAGCTCATATAGCTGGACATCGAATAAGTAAAGACCCGCTTGTTACCCTGGGCAAGCTGCGAGATCACATACCGGCACAGCTTTTCGCTCTCGCGCACGTAGTCGTCCTGCGCGTCGCCCTCGAACGTGTAATGGTAGAATCCCTGAGCATTTGGCTGCATAAAGACGCCCGTACCCTCGGTCATCCATGCGGGCTTGGAGGTCTTCACGCCGTCCGGGCTGTTGAAGTTCCAGTCGAACATCTTGGACACCGAGTCGCCCGGAAAACCGATGGGCGGCGGAGCGTAGTTGTGGTAGGAGACTGCGTCGCAATTGTCAAAGCCATCGTGCTTGTTTACGCTGGCGGACCATCCCTGGCCCGCGTAGGCACTGCCGATGATGGTAACTTTCGGGTCGACCGATTTCGCAGCCTTATACGCAGACTTGAGCAGGTTGGAGTAGTCCCTGCCGAGGTCCTCGCTGGTGAGGAAGCCCTCGAAGCCGTTCTTGTCCTTGCCGTAGTCGACGGAGAGATTGTTGGATGACCACGGCTCATTCCAGACTTCGTAAGCATTCACCACACCTTTGTAGCGGCTGACAACCGTGCGGACGTAGTTCTCCCAGTCGGCGAGGTTGCGTGGCATGAACAGGCGGTCGTAGAAGTAGTGGTGCGGAGACTTGTAGTAACCGGCCCATTCGGGGGTGGTGACCAACTCTCCCAGCACGCTCATTCCGCCTTTGCGCAGCCTCATCAAGTCTTCATCGTAGAACGTCCACTGACCCTTTTGCCTCTCCAGATAGTACCATCCCAGAATCTCCACCCCCGGGTCCCACAGCCTGCACCAGTTGATCCCGGAGGCTTTGGCGAGCAGAATCTGGCGAGTGGTGGGCAATATGTGCGTGCCGAACTGGGAATCGGGCGCGTCCTTGCCCCAGTAACACGGGCGTTTGAGCCTTGAGATCAGTATCTCGTTGGGGGCGCTGATGGGTTGGTTGTTGGAATCGACAACTTGGGCCTCGACGCGGAACATGCCGAGGGGTCTATTGGGGAAGAGGGAGAAGGTGGAAGTGCCGTACGTGGTAAGAACCTCACCCCAACCCTCTCCTCTGCGGAGGAGAGGGAGTTTCGGCAAATCCTTCTTCTCACCGTATAGGTTGAAGACTGTGAGCTTGAGTTTGGAGTTGGGTGTCGGGTTGCCGGTTACTGCCCAGCGGAATGATGGCTTGTGGTCGTCGAAGAGGACACGGATGGGGGAATCTACCGATAGAGAAACCTCGCAGGGGAGATGGGAGGCGTATGGAGTGGCCGTCGAGCCTTGCTCCATTTGCAGGGCATCGATCCAGAAAGTGCCGAGGGCATTGATAACCATTGAGTAGTGCTTGATGGTCGGGTTGGAGTCGAAGGCAAGTTCGACCCGCTGCCAGTCCATTTGGGCGTTGGAGGAGAAGTCCCGCTGGGTTTCAGCGAGGTAGCGGCTATCGGCCAGAACCGCAACGCTCAGCTTGCCGTTTCCGCGCACGTACAAGCTGGCGACGTGCTTCTCGAAAGGCTGTATCACCCGAACTGGCTCCGAGAACAGGCGGGTGTAGCGTTTGGTGACCACTTTCAGCGCAGGGTAGCCGCTGATGCCGGTAACGGACTTATCCGGGCTGATGCCTGCTTCGGAAACGTAGCGATCGACAGTCCACCCACTTTGCAGTCCGAGCGGGAATCGGGTAACCCGCATCAAATTCTTCGGCGTGCCCTTGGGATACTTCGCTCGGATATCCGCAGCTATCTTTTCTCGCGAGATACTCTCAAGAGCAAAGCTCTTGAGGTCCAGCACACCCGGCTGGCCTATCCTGATATAGAAGCCAGTGATTCCCGCTTCCATATCATTGGGAATCTGGAACAGATACTCATACTGTTTCCAATCGCGTCCAACAGTCATCGCCGAGGACCACTGGTAGTCCCACGGCGCGCCATGCCTGCGGATTCCGAAGCTGATGTCCACCCTGGACGCGCTGCGAGCGGTGAACTTGAGGCTGTAGAGGTTTGCCGAGGAAAGCGAAGGCGTGTTGTGTAGAATCTGGCAGGCGCTGTCTTTCTCCACGCGGCTCACAGTCACCCGAACAAACTCGTCCCCGATCTCATCGCGCCGCTCATACTTGGCCCAACTCATCCCCCACGCAGAGTCATCCACCCACCCCCCGCACAGCGCCCCAGTCACCCGCTCATTGGTTACTCCGGTGGGAACGGCAGGCGTGAGCGGGTCGCGGGCAAAGTCGGTGGAGATGATTGCCTGGGAGAAGGCGGAAGTCGCCGCAATAAGCCAGAGGGCTATGAGAACGGAGAGTCTGAGCATACGCATGCCTCGCTTCGGGTCGGATTGGACATGCGTATTATACACGTAGGGGTTACGGGTTGCGAGTCGCGTTCACGAGATTATCCGCAGATGACGCAGATGGCGCAGATATGATGGATGGTATTGGCGCTTGCTTGCCACACGGGACCACTGTGGTGACTGTTACAAAGCGCCCTCACCCTGCCCTCTCCCCCCAGGAGAGGTTTTTTCGCGTCATTCGCCGGTTTCGCGCTTTTCGCGATTCAGGTCCTGGTGGTTCTTCTGCCTTCTATGCGCCTGTCCAGGGAGGACAGCGTACGCTTGCGGAATCTCAGGGCTTCGGGAGTTACTTCCAGAAGCTCGTCGTCGCCTATGAATGAAAGTGCCTGCTCCAGGGTGAAGAACCTTGGCGGGGTGATCATAACCGTGGCGTCTTCCGTGGATGAGCGCATGTTGGTCTGCTTCTTGGTCTTGGTGATGTTGACCACCATATCGTCCGCTCGCGCGTTCTCCCCGACTATCTGCCCCTGGTAAACCTCGTCGCCAGGCGAGATGAACAGCGTGGAACGATCCTGGATCGGCGAGATGGCGTAGGCGGTGGCGCGGCCGGTTTCTTTTGAGATAAGGCTGCCGCGTATTCGGGTGATAATGTCACCGCGATACGGGCCATATTCCTTGAACATCCTCGACATCAGCCCAAGCCCGCCGGTGAGGGTCAGGAACTCTGTTCTGAAGCCTATAAGCCCACGAGTTGGAATCTCAAAGACGAGCCGGTTGATGCCCGCGGCGTCCTTGGACATACTGAGCATCTCGCCCTTGCGGGTTGACAGTTCCTGTATGACCGCCCCGACTGAGTCGTCGTTCACGTCGATGGTCGCCTCTTCGATCGGCTCGCACAGCACGCCGTTGACCTTCTTGGTAATAACTCTCGGCTTGCTGACCGATACCTCATATCCCTCTCGGCGCATCTGTTCGAGCAGGATGGCAAGCTGAAGCTCGCCTCTGCCGGCAACGCTCAGCGAGTTGTGGCTCTCGGTCGGGTCGACCCTAAGGCTGATGTTGGTCTTGACCTCGCGATACAAGCGGGTGGACAGGTTGCGCATAGTAACATACTTGCCGCTCCGCCCCGCCCACGGGCTGTCATTGACTATGAAGTCCATAGCAACCGTGGGTTCTTCCACGCTGATGAGTTCGAGGGCGACCGGTGAATCCGCGTCCGCGATGGTCTCGCCAATCTGGACTTCCGGGTAGCCTGCCAGGAGCGTGATCTCTCCGGCGGAGGCATCCTCCACCTCGACTCGCTTGAGGCCCTCGTATATGAACACTCTTGTGATAGCAAACTTATCCTGGCTGCCGTCGCGCTTGATGATGGCAACGGTGTCGCCTTTGCGGATCGTGCCACGCAGGATCTTGCCGCCGAAGAGACGCCCGAGGTGGTCGTCGTAGTCCAGGCTTGTTACCTGAAGCTGCAACGGCTTATTGAGTTCGGCCTCGGGGGGCGGGACTTCGTTCAGGATCATCCGGAACAGCGCGTCGATATTGTCTGACTCGTGGTCCGGGTCGAGCACCGCATAGGCTTCGGTTGCCGAGGTGAATATGTACGGGAAATCGAGCTGACTCTCATCGCAGCCGAGTTCCATAAAGAGATCGAGGGTCTCATCGATGACTTCCCAGGGCCGCGCGCCCGGGCGGTCGATCTTGTTGATGACCACAATTGGCTTGAGCCGGAGTTCCAGGGCCTTCTTGAGCACGAACCGGGTCTGCGGCATGGGGCCTTCGCAGGCGTCCACCAGCAGCAGCACTCCGTCCACCGACCTCAATACTCGTTCGACTTCTCCGCCGAAGTCGGAGTGGCCGGGGGTGTCCACGATGTTGATCTTGACTCCGTCGTAGTGGACCGCCGTGACCTTAGAGAGAATGGTAATACCCTTCTCCCGCTCGAGGTCGCCGGAGTCCATCACCCGCACGTTGACCACCTGATTGCTGCGGAAAGCGCCGCTCTGGCGAAGGATTACATCCACCAAAGTGGTCTTGCCGTGGTCGACGTGCGCTATGATAGCGATGTTTCGCATGTCCATACGCAAACCGATGGGCTGCAAATCCGAGTTCAAGTTCTGATCTACTATCTGGTCCATATCCTGCTCGATAACGCTCATTCTCACCTGTACGCCAAAAACGGCCACGGCTCCACACCAACTGGCGGGACCTGGCCGCTGTATGTGCATCTTTCTGACTGTTTATTGTAGCATTTCGGAGGGGGTTCGGTCAAGCTTTCGTTTGATCGTTTGATCGTTTGGTGGTCGGGACAGGGACGGGTCGCGCTTGACTACTACTGTTGAGCAACCTACAATTGCGGGTGAGCAATTGGAGCAAGGTGAACCCATTGTCCGATATCAGCCGACCGTCTTTCAGCAAGCCCGAATATGATCGCCGAATACGGCTGGCCCAGGAACAGATTCGCGAGAAGGGGTTGGATGCCGGCATATTCCATAACCTGGCAAACATCTGCTACCTGTGCGGGTTCCAGACTCTGGGATCGTATGGCTACGGACACTACGCGCTTCTCGTGCCCGCGAGCGGTGAACCGACTCTCTTTGCCAGCGATTTCGAGTCGTTCAATGCGAAGGTTTACTGCCTGGTGAAGGATGTGGTCACATACGCAGTTCTGGACCGCAACCCGGTGGCGTCGCTCGCGAGCCTGCTTCAGGACAGAGGCCACGCGAAGAGCAGGATCGGGTATGAGACCGGGCATTACGCTATGACAATTGCCCAGTTCGGCAAGCTCGCTTCATTGCTGCCGCACGCAACGCTTACCCCATCTGACGGTATCCTGGACCCGGTGAAGATCGTGAAGTCCGATGAGGAAATCGCCGTTCTCAGGCGGTCTTCGGAGCTTACTACCATAGGTATGAACGCCGGGCTGGCTGTGGCGCGGGAAGGCGCATCGGACAACGACATCGCGGCGGCTATGTATGGGTCCACCGTCAGCGCCGGGGCGGAGTATTTCAGCCTGCAGCCGATTGTGACGGTCGGGCGCAGGTCCGGCATTCCTCACACCACATTCCGCCGACAGACCCTCTCCCCCAGGGACGTTATCTTTGCCGAACTCTCCGCCAGCTATGAGAGGTACAGCGCGCCATGCATGCGCGCGGCCTGCGTCGGCGAGCCGCCCGCGGATGTCCGCAGAGCTTACGACGGCTGCCGGGCAAGCGTGGAGTCGCTGCTGGAAAGCATGAAGGATGGAGCCTCCGCGAGCGAAGTCGCCGAAAGGGCCAACAAGGCCCTGAGATCGATCGAACCGGATATGTTCTGGCACGGCTACTTCGCCTACAGCGTCGGCTGCGGGTTTCCCCCGATGTGCAATGACTGCGAGGTGAAGGGTGACGTAGTTCTGGGGACGGACCTCATCCTCAAGGCAGGCATGATCTTCCACGTCAACACCTCGCTGCGCAGGGTCGGCGAATTCGGGGTGGCGGTGAGCGAGACGGCGCTGGTAACCGAGAGCGGGTGCGAGCCACTGACGAAGGTGCCGAGGGGTTTGCTGGTGGTCTGAATCGCGGATTACGCGGAGAAGCGCGGAACTGTCTTGAACAAGATTCAGAGGATTATGGGATGGGCAGGATAAGAACCCTCGCCCCTCGCAAGGGGAGAGGGCAGGGTGAGGGGCCTTCCGCGTAATCCGTGCTTCTCCGCGTAATCCGCGTTTCAAAATCCCACAAACTATTTCACAAATACCCCTTGACATCCGCGAATTTCGGCGTATACTGTTGTAGATCACTATAACACTAGGTTCGGGCCATGATACTTCGAGTGAATACATCCAGTTCCATGCCGGTTTATGCTCAGGTGGTTGAGCAGATCAAGCGCGCTATTGCTACCGGCGTTATTCGGCCCTCCGATCCCCTGCCCTCTTTGCGGGAGACCGCCGTCAAGCTCAAGATCAACCCCCTCACCGTCGGCAAAGCGTACAAGCAATTGGAGAATGAGGGATTGATCGAGACACGGCATGGGCTGGGGAGTTTCGTGACTGAGGGGGCTGTCAGTCTGACCTCCGACTTCCGGCGCGGGGCGTTGGAGGATGAGGCCGATTTGTTGATAGACGATGCCCGGCAGTTGGGCGTGGGCATGGATGAGTTGAGACAGTTGTTGAACGATCGCATCAAAATGCTTGATGCTTCGGCAAGCTTTTTGCGCCGAAGCGACGGTGAATAGACGGTAGGACGGCGTCGGGGGAAAGTGCAGCCCGACGCATAGGTGTATCACAGACTTGGAGGCGATGGGAATGAGCGGTGAGAAAGTGTTGGCAATCGAGACCCGGGGACTGACCAAGAAGTATGGCAAGAAGCTTGCAGTGAATGAGCTGGACATGCAGGTGCCAGTGGGGAGTGTGTTTGCGTTCCTTGGCAGAAATGGGGCGGGCAAGACTACCACCATCCGAATCCTGCTGGACCTCTTGGACCGGACCCGCGGCGAGGCGAAGATACTGGGGATGGACTGCGTTCGGGACTCCCTGGCGATCAAGCGGCGGACGGGGTATGTGGCCGAGGGGCAGAGGATGTATGACTGGATGAAAGTGGATGAGATCATCTGGTTCTGCAAGGGCTTCTACTCCACCTGGGACGACGCGCTCGCCGAGCACCTGCGGGAGAAGCTGGAGCTTGACCCCAAGCAGAAGGTCGGCGCGCTCAGCCGTGGGATGCAGGGGAAACTGGCTCTGCTCTTGGCGATGGCTTTCCGGCCCGACCTCCTTATCTTGGATGAACCCACAGCCGGCCTTGACGTGGTAGTGCGGCGCGACTTCCTGGAGGGGGTGATCGAGCTCATCCAGGAGGAGGGTCGGACGGTGTTCTTCTCGTCCCACCTGGTGCATGAGGTCGAGCGGGTGGCGGACTGGGTCGCCATCATCGACAAAGGTTCGCTGGTGTGGTGTTCCCCGCTGGATGAGCTCAAGGCCAAGGTAAAGCGGATAGTTCTGAGCTTCGACGAGCTTCCGGCAGCCCTGACCGGCGTGGACGGAGTAGTAAACACAGAGCGCAGTGGCAGGCAGATAGCCGCCATAGTAAACACCTACTCCGACCAAACCCTCGAAGCCGCCAAGTCCCTCAAGCCCACCGACATCCGGGTAGACGACATGCCCCTGGAAGACATAATGGTAGCCCTGGTCGGCCCGGCGGAGAGTTAGCAATGGAAGTCCTTAAGAGGCTTTTGTATAAGGAGTTTAGGGAGAGTTGGGTGGTGGCGGTGGTGTTTCTCACTGCTCCGGCTTGGATCGTGCCGTTGGCCAAGTATCTGATGAAGCTGCCTGCGATGCACTTTCAGCCTGCTAGTGCGGTTACCGCGGCTCTGATTGGGGGGTGCGGGTTTGTGCTGGTTTGGGCGGCTACCAAGGGGAGGGACGCGGCTTCTCGGCAGAGCGACCCCATCAGCCCACTGCCTATCCGTCCGTGGGTAAGCTGGGCGGTGTTCACCGTTCTGCCCTCGGTCGTCGTGCTGCTCCTGGGTTCATGGGTGTACGGATGGCTGCATGCGGCTTGGCCCTGGATGCATATCAGCCCATTCCCGTGCGGGTTGTGGCTGGCGGCAACCTTTGTGGTGGCGCTGGTGTCCGGCAGGCTGCTCTCTCGATGGGTAGGGCCGGTGGTTGGGATGCTTGCGGCCGTCTATATATGGTCAACTCAACCTTCCTACCTGGACTTTGGGAGCTTCACCCGGGATCCCGGTCCAAGATGGCTTAGCAGCCCCAACAACGCTCTGATCATAGCCGGCGCGGCATTGGCTCTGTCGGTTGTCGCGATCCTGTTGCGGAAGAAGAGCAGGCAGGTGCAGAACTCGGTGGCGATTGGCTGGGTTGTGGCTGTGCCGCTGGTGCTCGTTGCCATATCGCTGATCCCCGAGAAGCCGAGAATGCCAACGACGCGAACAGAGGTCATCAACGACATCTGCGTGCTCCGGCAGTCGTGGAACGACGCACCGAGTGGAATGGTCAGGTATAGAGCGGCCCTGGGAAGTGACCCACACAGCATCGACCAACCGGGGCCGAACACGCGCGACCGGCTGTTTTGTGTCTACACCACTCCACTTGCTGCTCTGGACACTGAGCTTATCCTGTTGGAACCGCCGCGTCTCATGGGGCGCAGCGGAAGGCTCCTGGCGTGGGACATCAGACGAGACTTAGTCCGGGAGGTGTGCAAGCTGCCGATGGCATTTCGAACACTCTCGTACTTCATCGGCGCGAGCTTTCCCACTGCCCTGGGGAGACTCGAAGCTGAAGCCTCCATAAGTCCCGACTCAGATACTATGCTGGTGTATCTGCCGTCGGAAATCGGACTAGACTCCGACGCCTGGCTTGTGGACTTGAAGACCGGAAACCACAAACTATGCCTAATGGGCTCTTCTCTGCGTTTGAGCGAAGTCGTTTGGACTGCCGATACCGTGATTATCTATGGCGACACCGGGGTGTACGGAATCGACAAGAGGACGGGGCTGGTGAAAAGGCTGATCCCAGGGCCGAAGGGTGGAAGACATGATGCTGCGGCTGGTCAAGAAAGAGCTTAGGGAGAAGCAAGCGTGGGCCTGTTTGCTGATGGCGGTTGCGGTCGTGGGTGTGGCTTTTGATGACCTGAGCGGGATGTACCTCGGCCCGGAGTCGTTTACTCCCGGGTTCTCCTATGCGCTCCTCAGTCTGGTCGCGGTCCTCGCCGGGCTGAGCGGGATGTCCAGTGAACTCGCTGCTGGGCGCGCGGACTTCCTGTTTTCCAGGCCGATTTCGTGGAAGAGGCTGTTGGCGGCCAAGGCGATCTGTGCGTTGGTTGTAGTCTTCGGCGTGTCACTGGTCGGCGCGGCAGCCTGCGCCCTGTTCCTGCCGCACGACTACACCCAGGCTGTCGGGCTGGGACGGCTTGCGACGGGAACGATGTCGATATTTGCGGGGACTGCACTGGTGTGGATATGCGCGGCGGGATTCTCCTGCGTGCTGCCTGGAGTCTTCGGCAGCGGGGTCGTAGCTCTGGTAGTGGTGTTCACCAGCTTCTTTCTGGACTGGATATGGATGACAATCGGCTCATCGTCCAATGCCGACTCCATCTCCTCAACCTTTGTCTTCGCCGCTCCACTTGCCACTGCGGTCCTGCTGAGGTTCGGGGTGACTCTCCCCGCCAAGGAGCGCGCTAAGAGGTTTGCCTTGTTTATGGGTCCGGTGATGGTGGCTGCGGCGGTGGTGTCGGCAATTATGGCGCCGGCCAAGCCAGCACCGGCCAGAGCGCTGGATGACTCGAAGCCGATGGCAACCTGGAGCAGCCATCCGAGCATAAGTTTCGGCTATTCAGAGGGGCCTGACGAGTATCTGGTCAGTCCGGATGGCAGCCACGTCCTTATCCAGCACAGGCTTGCGCCCCCAGGGGATGTGAACAGCCCGATGTATCGTCTGGGAAGCATGGAACGAGGTCCACAGAAGACAAAGGTTGCGGTCAGACTGGTGCGGCTTCGCGATGGCGTCTCGGCTGAATTGTCCCCCGCTGCCTTGGAGTTCCTTGGATCAAGCGATTGGCTCGGACCGGACACATTGCTCCACCCCACGGACAGTGGCCTGGAATCGGTCAGGCTAATCGGCCCGGACAAGCTTGAGCGAAAGCGGCTGCCGGTAAGTCTGCCGTCCGGCCAGACCATTTACGGAATAACCCGATTGCCCAGCGGGACCAGATTTGTGGCGTCGTATCTGACTGTGCCCTATGAGAAGACCAAGAAGTTGGTTAGGTGGATCATCGAACCATCCACCGGCAGATTGTCGCCTATCGAGAGCGCGGCATCCTGGGTCTCAGCCAAAGATCTGGAGTGGGCCCGAAAAGGACGAGGAGGAGCCTGGACCCCGACAAGGACATACTACCCGCCCAGGAAACGGCTCAAGGGAGGACAATGATGACCAATTCTGAAACCATCAAGCGCCTTCTCTACAAGGAGTTTCGGGAGAGTTGGCTTATCGTATTCACCTTGTTTGTGCTGCCGGCGGTGGCGATTTCGATGGACCGGACCGGGCGGAGGTCGGAGTTTGTGGACGGGTTGGTGATGTTCACCTCGTTCCTGCTGCCGGTGCTGATGGTGGCTTGGGCGGTGGGCAAGAGCGATGTGAAGAACGGTGGGGCAAAGGCATTCTCTGGCGGGCTGCCTGTGAACCCGATGCTCGAATGGTTCACCACAACTGTGCTGCCGCTTGCAGTTGTCTTCCCGCTGGGGATGTGGGCGGCATGGTGGTTTTCGCTGACATCGGTATCCCCCGACCAAACGCAAGTGCTCAACGGCGGCCTGCTCTTCACTGCCATGTTCACTGCGGCGCTGGTGGCAGCCAGACTGACCTCTATCTGGGTAGGCCTGGGCGCGGCGCTTCTGACCCTTGGGTTCCTCGGGGCCGGCTCGAACGATGGGGACTTGTCAACGAAACTCTGCCTGGGAGTCATCGCGACTGCGCTTGTGCTTAGCCTGATCAGCGTGCTCGCCCGGAAGAAGACCCCAAAGGTGCGGGCGGTATGGTCGGGGGCTTGGCTGGTGCTGGTTGCGGGTTTTGTGGTGGCGGTCAACTGGCAACCACTCGGCAGCCGTCCGGATCACTCTCCATACAGCCGCTACTTCAGGGTCAACAACAGCTTTCTCGTGCAGATCGAGGAACATGCACAGCCGGGGGGCCAATCAAAGTTCACTGCCCATTACGGCGGCCCGCCTGGCTTCCCGGCTCCGGGCGCGCCAGTGACGAGAGTGCGCGAGTTCCCTGCAGGGTCCACGGTCGTATCATCGCGGCAGAAGGCGCTGTACGTTCTCGCACCCCCGGAGGTGATGACCAGACGCGCGCACCTGTTGGCCTGGGATATGGCAGACGACTCCGTGCGGGAGATATGTTCCATCCCCACAGGCGGCTACAGTTTCGGCTATGGCAGCGGAGCCTACATCAGCAGCGACGGAACCCAGATGCTGCTTCACCTGCCCACTCTGCTGGGAGCAGGCGTAAGGGGGATTGGCTCGTACCCGGAACTTACCGCGATATGGCTGGTCGACATCGATTCCGGCAAAGCGCGGCTGTGCGCGGCAAGCTCAGCCTTCGATGTAATGTCCGTGGGGTGGACCCCGAAGCATGCGACCTTGGGAAGCAGCAGCGGAGTTCGAGCGGTTGACCGACGCACAGGTCGGATGTCCAAGATCGAATTGCCGCGCCAGGAGGTAAACAAGCGATGATGAGAAGACTGCTGACCAAGGAACTGAAAGAGAAGCGCACGTGGATAGCTCTTCTCCTGGTGGTGCTTTGCGCGGGCACATTCCTCGGCATGTATGCCCTGCTATTCGCCGGGTGGGTAGGCTGGCGGATGTGGCAAGAGCAAGCGATGATGCCATTCATCTTCATCGGCCTGATCGCCGGGCTTGCGGCGTATTCCTCGGAGCTGTCACGCGGCCGCGCCGACTTTCTTATGTCCAGGCCGGTCTCGTGGAAGAAGCTGCTTGCCGCCAAAGTCATTGCCGGGGTTATAGGGGTTGCCGCAGCCGCTGCGCTCGCTGGGTTGGCTTACTGGCTGTCCCTGCCGCCGGAATTCAGGGCCGCTGTTCCACTGACCCGCATAGGTGCGGGCGTGGTCTTCCTGACTGTCTACTGCTCCATAGGCTACCTTGCGGGGATGGTATTCTCAAACGTCCTGCCAGGCGTGTTCGGCAGCGCTCTTGTTCTGGCCCTGGTCTACTTCTGCGGTATATCGACAGTCATGTCGTTCGACATCCACAAGGCGAAGACCCTTTTCTGGCCGGGGCTTGCGTGGCTGATCGCTCCGCTCGCGGCAACTCTGGTCATCGCGAGGTTCGGGGTGACCCTGCAGCCGATGGAGCGGCTGCGTAGGTATGGACTCGCGTGCCTGATTGTAGCGGCGGTCATCGCTCCCCTGGGCTTCCTCATAAGCTGGCCCCATGAGCAGAAGGACAGCTACGGCGACAGCATGTGGTTCAGTTCCCAGATGTGGGAGGATATCCAGCGGCAATTCGCAGACCGCGTGTTCCCGTCCGACCAGGTAGAGCCGATATACGAACAGTACTTCTACGACTGCCGCGTCAGCCCGGACGGGAGCTACGCTGTATATCGGCAATCGTCGATGGAAAACGGGATGGTGATCATCAACCTGACCACGGGGAAAGCGTCCGGAACAGAGGCTGGCCTGTGGAAGCGCGACTCGCATGGCTCCAATATGAGCCGATGGCTGTCCGGAAATACACTCATGCTCCCTCTGAAGAACCAGATCTGTATCGCTACGGTGGATGAACGTGTGAACATTCGAGAGCGCATGATACCAATCGACGTTCCCAAGGGGCAGGTGATTGGAGCAGTGTGGCTCTCTCCGGACAAGCAACTCGCGCTGCTAAGAACAACGCAGGATCCTGCTTCTACGGTGCCCGGGCCGCCCACTTCAACCACACCGCAAGAGCGAGTCAGAACCGCGTATGTGCTAGTGAATCTTGTCTCAGGCCGTAGTGAGAGTATGCCTGTGACGCTCGTCACAAGAGCTGGCGGACGCTCCTACCTGAAGCTCGGAGTCCCGCCCAGGAGCAAGTGGTTCACCCGTAGCCAACTCGGCTGGGCAGTCTGGACATCGGAGTCAAGAGCTGAGTTTTGTGCTTACGGCGATGTGGTAAGGATGGCACCGCCCAGAACGACACCGTAGCCTACACCCTCTCCAACCGATAGGTCTCCACAATCCTCTCCGGTTGGTAGGAGAGTTTGGCTTTGCGCATTCCGGGGATTCCCAGGTCTTGTTCGCGGTTGACGTATGTGTAGTTGGCGGCTTCGTGGATGCAGAACTCGTTGTTGATAAGCTGGTAGATGCCGCGCACCTTGGAGTCGGCTTTTTCCACATGGACAACCAGCGTGTCGGGGTTCAGGGCTTCGCCGATGGAGAATGCGACTATCTTGCCCTCTATCACGATCGCCCCGCCAACAATGCCCAGCTCTTCAAAATGCGATAGCATCTGGTATACAGCGCAGCGCTCGCGGGACAGGCCCTCGTCCTCATCGCAAGTCCGCTCCTCGCACCACTCTTCCGCGAAGCCATGGCAACCCATCACGTTCTCCGCGCACAGTTCCTGATAGTCATAGCTGGTCTGTGCTCTGAGGCCGTTCACAAAGTTGCGCTTGGCATCGAACTTGCGGCCCGGAAGGTCGATGAGGTCGGACGCGAGGTAGACATAGTCGGAGTTGTCGCGGTCAAGCTCTACCTTGAATGCCGGGCTGCCGAAGAACTGCTCGGCTGTGCCCCGACTCAGGTAGCCGAACCTGATGCCCGGGTCCCTGCTCACGATCTCGCCGATCACAGCCACGGGGTCCGCCGCGCCGATTGGCTCAAGGCACAGGGTCGGGGCCTTCTCGTGGTAAGTGACCACCAAAGCATCCATCAGCCTGGACACGCGGGCCTTGTGGACCTCTCGCCAGGCGAATATGTTGGTGAAGTTATAAGCCGATATCTCCGGCCTCATTCGAGCCAGCGCCTCGTCGAACAAAGGCTTGTCCGAAAGCGCTATCTCGCGATACTGGGGGAACTCGGGTACTGCATTGAAATCCATATTGCTGCTTTCACCTTCAAAAGGAAACTACGCGGAACTCGAGACAGATGGTAGACACGACATACAGGACGACAGTCACCTTCGGGAAATAGGGCTATTGTTGCGGTACTACGCGCCCATCTCGTCCAGCCGCCGGGACTGCTCTATCAGGATGCGGCGCATCCGCTCCATCTCGATGTCAGCGTCTTCTCTCATCTTCTGCATCTTGTCCAACAGATCAAGGATAATCTCGACCCCGGCCAGGTTCACTCCCATGTCCTGGGTCAGCCTCTGGATCTGCCGCAGCCGCTCAATGTCGGCCTGGGAATATACGCGGTTCTTCGCGCCGATCCTGCTGGGCGCGACAAGGCCAAGCCTCTCATAGAGTCTCAGCGTCTGCGGATGCATTTCGCACAGCCTCGCCGCAACTCCTATCATAAAGAGCGGTTCTTCTCTCTCACTTCCAACTCTCATAACTACCTCGCCTCCGGAACACTAACGGCCAAGCGGCCCCAATAGGTCACTCGGCTTCCTTCTGACGCAGTTCTCTAATCTGGTTCAGCAACTCGGTCTCTTTCTCCGAGAGCTTATCAGGCATCTGAACCCTTGCCCTGGCGTACAGATCGCCTCGCTTCGTATCTTTCAGTATAGGCATCCCCTGCCCCGCCAACCTGAACGTCTTGCCCGCGGTGGTTCCCGCCGGAATCTTGACCGTCAGCCTGCCGGAAAGGGTCGGCACACTGGCCTCACCCCCCAACGCGCAGGTCAGATAGTCAACGGGCACGTCCTCATAGAGGTCGTTGTCCTTGCGCTCGAAGACCGGATGGTCCCTCATCTTCACCTTCAGTAGCAGATCCCCGCCTCCGGTCCCCTGCTTGGTAAGCCGTATCTTCTGGCCGTCTTTCACGCCCTTGGGCACGGTCACCTGCATCCGCTTGCCGTTCACGCTGATAGCTTTTTTGGAGCCGTGGAATGCGTCATCCAGGCTGATCTCTATCTCCGCCTCGGAGTCTTCCGGCTTGGCCGCGTGCCTGTGGCCGGGGTGCTGTTTCGCCCCACCCATTCCGCCGAAGAGCATATCGAAGAAATCACTAAACCCCGACTCCCCGCCGCCAACATTGTATCTCTGTTGCTGCTGTTGGCCGCCGAAGCCTCCGAAGTCGAAGTTGAACCCGCTGAAGTCGCCGCCTTGGCCCGGCCCCGGCCGCTGACCGCCCATGTGTTCGTACTGCTCCCACTGGGAGCCGAACTGGTCGTACTTCTTGCGCTTATCGGCGTCGGAGAGGACTTCGTAAGCCTCGCTGATCTCTTTGAACCGCTCCTCCGACGACTTGTCGTCCGGGTTCACATCGGGGTGATACTTCCTCGCAAGCTTCCGATACGCCGATTTGATCTCTTTCTCGGTCGCGGTCTTGCTCACACCCAACGTCTTGTAATAGTCTTTGTATTCAGCCGGCATAACGTCTCACAGCTCTCTTACTCAAGCGGGCGCTTCGCACCGGGCGGAAGCGCCCTCACTTGACTCAACTAGTGCCTCAGCCGACTTACTCGGCCTTGAACTCGGCGTCGACTACGTTATCATCCGGCGGCGGTCCCTGCTGGGGCTGCTCTCCACCCTCGGCTCCAGGCTGTCCCTGCGGGGCTGCCTGCTGATACAGAAGCTCCGAGAGCTTGTAACTGGCCTGCTGAAGGGTCTCCGAAGCCGCCTTGATCTTCTCGGTATCGTTGGCCTCGACAGCTTTCTTGAGTTCCGAGATCGCTTCCTCGATTGCCAACTTGTCGGCGGACGGGACCTTGTCGCCAAGGTCCTTGATCATCTTCTCGGTTCCATAGATCATCTGCTCGGCCTGGTTCTTGGCCTCGGCAGCTTCCTTGAGCTTCCTGTCCTCTTCGGCGTGGCCATCGGCATCCCGCATCATCCGGTCTATCTCTTCCTTAGGCAATCGGGTCGAGCCGGAGATTGTGATGCTCTGCTGCTTGCCTGTGCCAAGGTCCTTCGCGGATACATTCACGATGCCGTTTGCGTCGATGTCGAATGTGACCTCGATCTGCGGGGTGCCTCTCATCGCCGGCGGTATGCCGGTGAGGTGGAACTTGCCCAGACTGTGGTTATACTGCGCCATCTCCCGCTCGCCCTGGAGGATGTGGATCTCCACTTCCTGCTGGCCGTCGGCTGCTGTCGTGTATGTCTTGCTCTTCCTGGTCGGGATGGTGGTGTTGCGCTCGATGATCTTGTCGGTGATCCCGCCAAGGGTCTCGACTCCCAGTGTCAGCGGAGTCACATCCAGCAGCACAACGTCCTTCACTTCGCCACCAAGAACTCCAGCCTGGATCGCGGCCCCAACGGCCACGACCTCGTCCGGGTTCACGCTCTTGTTAGGTTCTTTGCCACCCGCGAGCTTCTTGACCAGTTCCTGCACCATCGGCATTCTGGTGGAACCACCGACGAGGATTACCTCGTCGATATCGCTCGGGTTGAGCTTGGCATCCGAGATGGCCTTCTTGAACGGCTCCTCGCATCGCTTGAGCAGATCCTGGGTCAGGTCCTCGAACTTCGCCCTGGTGAGCATCATATCGAGGTGCTTAGGGCCGGATGCGTCTGCTGTAATGTAGGCCAACTGTATGTTGGTCTGCACCATCGAGGAAAGCTCGATCTTGGCCTTCTCGGCTGCTTCCCGAACTCTCTGCAAGGCCTGCTTATCATTTCTCAGGTCGATTCCCTGCTGCGCCTTGAACTCATCGCAGATCCAGTTGGTCAGGCGTTCATCCCAGTCATCCCCACCCAGGTGGGTATCACCCGATGTGGACTTGACCTCAAACACGCCCTCGCCTACATCCAGCAGAGAAACGTCGAAAGTCCCTCCACCCAGGTCCCACACCAGAATGGTCTCGCTCTGTTTCTTGTCCAAACCGTACGCAAGAGACGCGGCTGTGGGTTCGTTGATGATCCTCAGGACCTTGAGCCCGGCAATCTCACCCGCGTGCTTGGTGGCGGTTCGCTGGGGGTCGTTGAAGTATGCGGGCACTGTGATAACAGCCTGCGTAACTTCCTCGCCCAGATACGCCTCGGCATCGGCCTTGAGCTTCTGCAGTATCATCGCCGAGATCTCTTCCGGCGTGTACTTCTTACCGTCTATGGTGGTCGGGTGGTCCGCTCCCATCATCCGCTTGATGGAGACGACCGTCCTGTCCGGGTTCAGAATCGCCTGCCTCTTTGCGGTGACGCCCACGAGCCTCTCACCAGTCTTGGAAAACCCCACGACCGACGGGGTCGTGCGGCTGCCTTCCGCGTTGGGGATAACCACCGCTTCCCCGCCTTCCATGGCGGCGACAACGCTGTTTGTGGTTCCCAAATCAATCCCTACCGTCTTAGCCAACTCAATCCACCTCCGTGTAAACTAGCATCGGTTGGGTAAAGTGCTCTCAATTGCGCTTACCAATCAACAATACAAGTATATTACTTGAGTGCATTGTTGTCAAGTGTATTATTCCACTCGCATCCGATTGCCAAACATCGGTCGAGTCATGTTTACCCAGAAACGCGAACTAATCACCTGTTGGCCAGACTGACCGGAGGAAGCTCAACTGGCAGACCGCAAGTTGAAATACGCTGAAGTAACTGTCATACTTGATTTGTTGACATCATTGCGCTGAAAGAGGATTTTGCGAAAGGGGCATCCAATTGAGGGTAGTACGAACCAAAGCCAGAACGGACAGTAGTGGAATAGCTCACGTACGCGTATCTACGGCCATGCCCGATGAGAGCGTGGAGTTGGTGTTGGTCATCAACCGCATCAGCAAGAGCCAGACCCGAAAGACCCCGAAGCGCTTCGCTGACCTCGTGGGTAGGCTGCGCTGGGCTGGTGACGCTCTGGAAGAGCAGCGCAGGCTAAGAGATGAGTGGTAGCGCACTGCTGCTGGACACAAATGCGGTTGTCGCCCTACTACGGGGGGACGCTGCTCTGGAAGTCTTGGTTGAGAACGCCTCTTGGGTGGGGGTATCTGTGATCTCTGTCCTTGAGTTCCTGTGCTTTCCCGATCTAGAGGAGCAGGACCGGCTTCTGTTTAACGAGTTTCTGGCACGGGTGGAAGTGGTTGGCCTCGGCTACGACGACAAAGCCCTGATAGACTGCGGTGTGCGTGTGCGGAAGACACGCCAACTCAAACTGCCGGATGCTATCATTGCGGCTTCAGCAATTTCGCGAAGCGCCTCTCTGGTGACTGCGGACCGAGACATAAAGGGAATAGACGGATTATCAGTGATTACGCTGCCTCTGGCTGCGCCTTAGGCGCTCTATTCTCAATCATACGAGCCTGCATCCAGATCCATTCTTCCCTCAAGGAAACCAACTCTATGCTTTTCTACCTTATCCGGCACGGTGAGACCGACTACAATAGCGGCGGGCGGGTTCAGGGACACACTGATATCCCGTTAAGCCCGCTTGGCCTCAGACAGGCCGACGCGCTTGCCGAGCGGCTGGCTGGAGAGAAGTTTGACGCGCTGTACTCCAGCGACCTTCTCCGAGCCTCCCAGACCGCAGATGCAATCTGCAGCCGGTGTGGCATAGACAACCAGCCCGACTCCCTGCTACGGGAACGCTGCTTTGGGGTGCTGGAAGGGTTGACCCGCGAGCAGATCCACGAGGCCTATCCGAAAGTTGTGGGGATGCTGCGGGCGGACCCGGACTGTGCGCCGCCGGAGGGTGAGTCCAAGTCGGATGTGTACCGGAGGTGCCGAGAGTTTGTGGATGGTGTCCGCGCAGAGCACGGGCCGGATGAGAAGATCGCCGTTGTCGGCCACGGAGGCTCGATCACCGCTATCCTGTCGATCCTCTGCGACCTGCCGCCGCTTGGAGGTATGGTCAGGTTCGGGAACACCAGCCTCTCGATAGTGGAAGTCACAGACAGACCCGCAATCGAAGTACTTAACGACACCTGCCACCTCAATACCATCGGGGTTACCTCAACTGATGAAGACAACTCGGACTAACCCCGCATTGCTCAACTCCCTCGCGCTTTCGCTTGGTGAATCGCGGGACATGAGCGGCGCTGACATCCCCGTCGGCAGGCTGATCGGGCTGTTCTCGCGGCTTTGCTCAGGAGATAAGCGTACAGTTGCAGAAACACTTTCTCGCGATCTGCCGATGGAATATGTCTCCGCCGAGTGCGTGAGCGTTGCCGCTGAGCTTCTCGACACAAGCCTCCCCATTGCTGAAGGTATGGCCCACCTCTATCAGGCCCTCCTCTCAACCGGCTTCGGCCAGGCGCGGAAATCCTTGGGCAGCTACTATACGCCGAAGTGGGTGGTTAACTTCATCGTTGGGGAAACGCTGGGGCCTGTGCTTGGCGACGCTGGGGCGGCTCACCCGATCCGGGTCCTTGACCCGGCGTGCGGGGCGGGTTTCTTCCTGACCTCCGCGCTGGGGTTTCTGACCCGGCGCGGCTGGCGGACCGTGGATGCCGTCGGATCGTGCATCCACGGCTGCGATCTCGACCCGGTCGCTGTGTTCCTGGCAAGGCTGAGCCTGGGCTTGCGAGTCGGCAACAACCAGACCGCCCTTGATCAGATTGCAGCGAACGTGCGACTCGGCGATGCGCTGGCGGAGGCACGGATGAACGGTCAGCATTACGACGCAATCATCGGCAACCCGCCCTATCTGTTTGGCGAGAATGTCTCCAGGGATGTTCGCGCGCGGCAGGCGAGCTTCGGGCTGGCCAGGGGCCAGTTCGATGTGTACTGGCTGTTCTTTGAGGCTGCGTTGGCTGGAATGCTGGCGGATTGCGGGACCTACGGAATGATCGTGCCGGATGCTGTGCTGGCGAGGGATGACGCTTCGCCGCTGAGGCAGGAGTTGACCCGCAAGCACAAGCTCGTGACCATCGCCCACCTTGGGCAGGTGTTCCCGGGCACGGGAGTCAGCGCGGCGGTGTTGGTGTGGCAGAAGGGCGGCGAACCAACGGGGCCGGTCAGGGTGTTCTCAGTCCGCGATGGAGACCTCACCAGGCTGGACCCCATCGATCAGCAGGAGCTTGCATCGGAGCCGGGCTGCCGATGGCTGGTTCACTTGGGTTCAGTGGGTCGAAAGGCCCTTAAGCAAATAGAGTCGGTGTCCGTGCCGTTGGGGGAACTGGTCTCGATCTGTCGCGGCGAGGAACTTGGGACGTCGGCTCTTTCACGGGACGCAGGGCAGGGCAAGGTTCCCATACTGGCCGGTCGGGATATTTCGAGGCTCGGAACCGCCGCGCCATCTGCGTTTGTCGAGGCCGAACGAGTCACCAAGCCCGCCGAGAACTACGCCGGGCCAAGGCTGGTGTTTGTGAAGACCGGGCAGGGGGTAGTGGTGACGGTAGACTACTCGGACAGCGCCGCGTTGCAGTCGGTCTACCTGATTTGTGTCAAAGCCGGAATGTGGGAGTCGGTGAGTCTGGAGTATCTGGCGGCGATACTCTCGAGCAGCGTGCTGGACTGGGTAGCCCGCCGGACTTTCACCGACTACAAACGCCTGTTTCCGCAGTTCAACCAGACTACTGTGAAGTCTCTGCCTATCCGCCGGATAGAGTTCACCACACCGGAAGCCGAACGGGGTAAACTGGTTGCGCAGGGAATTGCCCTGTGTGACGGCGAATGCGATATCGCCGGGTTTGCCGGCGCCTTGCTGCCGGAGAAGACTGACGTGGTTCACGATGTTCTGACCCACCTGGCAAGGCAGGCGATCGGGCTGGACCAGCCTCGGAACAAGGAGAACCGCACTCGCGTGTTGAAGCAGATAGACGAGATTGTATGGATACTTTGTGGACTAGTCCCCAGCGACCTCCAGTAAGCCCGCAGTAGATTGGAAAGCAATGCAAGACCCAACCAACAAGACCCAGATGGACTATGAGCCGCGGGAAGTGAAACGCAACTTCCGGCTCTTCTTTATGGATATCACGTTCTTCCTGGGAGGGTTTGCATTCCTGGACACCTCCACCGTACTCCCGACTTTCATATCCACTCTCACCTCCTCCAGCATCCTGCTGGGTGTGATTACCGCGATCCGGAACCTCGGTCTGGTGGTCCCGCAGTTGTGGGCGGCGCATTACCTGCAGCAAAGGCCCAAGCACATGCGGTTTCTTATGTGGGGGGCGTCTATTTCCCGGATAGGAATGCTCCTGTTTGCGGCGATGCTCTTCTTCTGCGGACCGGATGACAAGGTTATTATGCTGGTCGGCCTGATAGTGATGAGCTCGGCGTTCTGGCTGAGCGAGGGTCTGGTGGGGGTGTCGTGGCTGGACATTGTTGCCAAGACCATCCCGGAGCGCAGGCGCGGGGCGCTTTTCGGGGGGACCCAGGTTGGCGGCGGCATACTGGCAAGCATCGCCGCTGTCTGGATTGCCTACATGCTATCAGACTCCGCCCCGGCCTATCCCCGCAACTACGCCATCATGATGGCTGTTGCGGCAGTGATGTTCTGGGCCAGCCTCATATCCCTGGGATTTGTCCGCGAGCCCCGTGGGGTAGATGAGGAAAGCCGAGGGAACTTCAGAGACTTCCTGGTGCACGTTTGGACCGTGGTCAGGTCAGACGGCCAACTGCGCCTGCTGCTTCTGATCCAGATGCTGGTGTGGTCGTACGGCATTGCTTCGCCTTTCTATGTGCTATTCGCGCACCAGAAGGCGGGGTTGCCGGTAACGATGGTCGGTCCGCTGCTCAATGCGCAGATTGTCGGGACCATCGTCATCAGCGCGTTGGCGGGTTGGGTGAATGACCGCTACGGTCCCAAGAGCGCCATCGTGGTGACCGGGATAGCGGGCATGTGCGCTCCTGGTTTCGCCCTGCTGGCGGGGCCGGGGGTGACCTGGCCGTTCTGGGTGGTGTTCTTCTGCATCGGTGGGGTTATGGGAAGCTGCTACGTCGGGGTTACCAACCACCTCCTGGAGATGGTGCAGCCCAAAGACCAGAAGAGCTACGTCGGCATATTGAACACCGCCATAGCCCCCACCGCGCTGTTCCCGGTGATTGGTGGGCTGATTGCACAGGTGGCGAGCTACCAGTCGGTATTCATAATCGCCGGCATCTTTATGCTCGTCGCGCTGATAGCGACCGCGCGGCTGCGACGGGGCGCTCGGGCATAGTTCGACAGGGCACATAAAACCCACAGGACAAATACGCCACATACGCCGGGATCTCGCGTCATTCGCCGTATTCGCGTCCTTCGCGAGTCAGCTACTTGCCGCCCAGCAGCCACCATCTTACTATTATCACGGGCGTATTGAACTCCGGGCGGTCTGTGCTCATTCTGTCGGAGATCAGGACTACTTTGCCGTCGGCCTTGCTGGCGGATGCCCATTGCCCGTTACCACAATATATCATTACCTCCATCCGGCCGTTGATAACCGCCATGTCACCTGCCTGGAGGTATTTGAATGCATGTCGGGCAATCCTGGGCGCGGCTTCCACCACTTCTGTGTAGCCGTACTTACCTACCAGGATGTCCATGGTGTCCAGGTCTCGCCACCAGAACCTCCAGAAGTTGGCCCCAATAAGGTATGGATTCACCTCTCGCGAGCCCTCGATCAGCATCGACTGCCAGAATGTCGACCGCGCCAGTCCCGAGTCGTCCAGCGCTCCCTTGACCTCCCCACCCTCTCTGTAGCCCTGCCCAACATGAGCCATCACACGGCTGATGTAGAGCGACCGGAGGGCGGGTTTGTCCGGCGGCTTGCTCGCCAGGTTATACCAAGTGAATGCAAGGAAAGCAACCACAATCGCCGGGTAAAGGGCCTTCTTCCTGCCCCACGTCCATTTGAGCAGGTTCAGAAGCGCAATCACGCAGCCGAAGATTAGCGTGCCCACCATCATCAGGCGCACGAACACGTTCATCGGGATAACCCGCACGAACAGGCCGTCAGCTAGCACCAACCCCAGGAACACATATCCCAAGACTTTCAGGAACGGCCAGTGCCGAATAGGTTTTATCTCCGCGATGAACTCTTCCTGCAAGTGACTTCGGTTACTCCTTCAGTTTCAGTGCGCCCATAGGGCAGACATCGCAGCACAATCCGCACGATGTACAGGTTTCCCGGTCAACCTTAGGCAAACCTGTATTCCCCTCCTGAGTGAGCGCCCCGACCGGGCACACTTTCACCGCCGGGCAAGGATGGTTCGCCGGGCATCTCTTGGCATCTACTTCAACTGGCATTTTGTTCTCCGTTCCTCGTTCTTCGTTGCCGGCGCTGCCGAATCACTCTCCCATAGCCTTCAGCGCTTTCGCCAAAGGTTCGTAGACCGGCTGATGCTTCTTCTCCATCGCCTCGTCGTAACGCTTCCGGACCTTGGCCTTTGCCGGCTTGCCTTCAGCCCCCAGCTTGGCGAAGAGTTCCGCCACATAGTTGACGTAATGCTCGTCAGCCCAAAGACTGTCGGCAAGTTGATCCAGGTATAGCTCCTTGCCGGTAATCTTGAACAGTGCATATAGCGTGAACGGCCTGCAATAGGTATCCAGCTTGGGTTCGTATTCCAGCAGAGTCGGCACGGCGTCTTTCGCTGCGGGCCCAATCGATGCGAGGGCCTCGGCGGCGTAAGGTTCGGCCCCATTCTTGCTCTTGTAGTAGGCAACCAACGCAGGCACGGCATCCACCGCGCCCGGGCCAATCGCCGTGATGGCCTTGGTTGCGGCGCGGCTGTGCTGCCAGGTCATCTCTCCACCGCTCCTCACTTCTCCACTGGGTTTGAGAAGCAGCGAGATCAGGTCGGGCACGGCGGGCTTCGCGGCTGGCCCCATTTGAGCCAGACCGTTGCCCGCAGCCTGAACCACGCTGGGATGGGTGTCGTGCAGCGCAAGCCGGAGCGGCTCGATAGCGTCCGGACCCATATTGCCAAGGGCAAACGCTACCGACATCCGCACGAAGTAGTCTCTGTTTCGGATCAGCCCGGTCATCTGTCGCAGAGCGACCGCAGAACCCGGCCCGATAGCGCCCAAGGCGCGGAGGGCAGGCAGGCGGGCGTCCGGGTTGCCAAGGCAGTCAGCCAGCGCTTTCGCGGCGGGAGCAGCGTCCTTGCCCATAAGCGCAAGCGCTGAAGCTGCGGACCGGCGCTGGTAGATGTCCTTGCTTCTCAGACCGGCAATGCAGTTCTCCAGGCTCTCGCCGACGAACGTCGCGGCTTCATACTTGGCCGCCTTGCCGGATGCCCTCTGAGGTACATTGTAGGCAAAGTTGGGAATTGTGAGCGCCATAATGAAGTTCACAGCCTTGGAGCGGATTCTATCATAGGCGTCAGGGTCCAGCTTCGGAGCCATTCGCATGAAGTAGTCGCGAGTGCCGGGTTCGTCGCCCTCGTGGAAGAGCGACCAGTCGGTTGATGCCTTGATACTGTCCAGCCACTTAGCTGCTTCTTTCGCCTTGGGGTGGTTGGGGCTTGCCGCAACGCAGTTCTCAACCAGCCGAATGTAGCGGTAGTCATCCACTCCCTCTCTTCTGCCCTCCCAGGCGGGTTTAGGGCGCGGCCCCTCAGCCTCGGGCGCAATATACTCATCCGCGCCGTGGAAGTAAACCCAGACCTGGTTTCCTTTGAGGTCGAGGCCCCAGGTGTACATTCCGGCGTAGTAGCGGTTCGCAAGAGGGCTGGAATGGCCGAGGGCATAGTTGTAGGTCCAGACCTCATTCCCCGCGCGCTTGGCTTCGGCTATAAGCTCAGGCGATATCCCGCCCATGTGGACTATCTGGACGTCGTGCAGGTAACCCAACTGGCACGCAGCCTCGGTGCTCATGGCGGTTGAAGTTCTTACCGGCGATTTCTTCCAGCCTGCGGCCCAGTCGAAGTATTCCGGCCCCTGGTCAACCGACGGCTCATCCTTGAGGTAGACTATGAGTTCCGGGACCACATTTCGTTTACTCCAATCGGCAAATTGTCTAGCTGCAGAGGCTTTGGCGGCATCACCCTGGGGGCCGACTCTCGGAGGGGGAGCTTGCGTGCCGACGCACTTGTAGTCTATGGCAACCAGAGGAATGCTCTGGCGGGTCAGCCCGGCCTCGTTCATATCCAGCAGGTCCTGGGCGAGGGTCGGGTCGAGGGTGAGCTTGCCGGCAATTGCCCCCGGCTCCTGCTCCCACACTGACTCGAACGCGTGGTGCGCGATGCTGGTCATCCCATGCGCGGCCATATCCCGAAACACGGCTTTCTGGTAGGTTCGGTCACTCAGGAGATTGGTGACGGCGTAGTAGTACATCCCAAAGGCAATGTCAGCCCTGGGGAGCACAAACGGCAGTACCTCAACCGACAGGTCCAACTCGGTCGCCTCGCGCCCATCAGCACATACTTTGATCTTGCCTTTGTGCACACCCGGCTTGGCATCCTTGGCGGCGTAGAATGTGAGCCAGAATACTCGAGTTGTACCCGGGTCGATCTTCTCGAACTTGCTGCCCTCCGGCATGCCCTTGTCCGGAACCTGGAGCTTGGGATAGCCGGGAAACTCATTCCAGAAGTCGCGCAGTTCCATTGTGCGAACGGTAACCGGCAGATCGAGACTGCACTCAATCTTGACGTTAGCCAGAACCTGCGATCCCTCCAGCGCATATACCCCTATCTGCAAAGGCTCGTATTCATCCCGCGCCAACCTGACAGAATACCCGCCCCGAACCTGGGAGCGCTCGGGCTTCTGGTATGTGAGAAGCGGGGTCATATATGTCTTCGAGTAGACCACATATCCGTTCTTGGCTTCTGCCTTGCTCCAGCGAGGCTCAGTGTTGTGACGCGGAAGCAGGGACGGCAAGTCATCGGCAGCCAGGAGGCTACCGCACATGCAGCACAATGCCAACAGCACAAGGAACAAGGACAACGGATTTGGGAGTCTCATGGCGGGTCACCTCTTTGCGGCTGGTGTGCAAGAATTCTATGCTAGTGGGGATGGGATGTCAAACGCCGGTAGCCATTTGGCTCTGGGTTTACCATTGATGTGGTACAGTTGGTGTTTGCGGATAAGGGCGTCT